>CAZUAI010000105.1:0-18111 GCA_964617875.1 uncultured Planctomycetales bacterium
AACTGCGGGAAGCTGCCGCTTCCGCCCGAAGCATGAGGGCCAGAAATGCGGTGCGTTTTCAGGAGAAGAGCCCAAAAAGAAGAGCGGGGTCCTCGCATAGAGAGGAGCCCCGCTCGCATAGGCCAAGTCGTTCCAGCCCGGTCGTGCTCGCTACGACCCGCTGGTGGAAGAGCTTAGCGGCGACGACGATACAGCGCACCGGCAGCGGCCAGCAGAACCAGCGTCGCCGGCTCCGGGATGATCACAAACTGGAACGAGCCGCCGGTCAAGTCCACCGGACCCGTCAGACCGGTCACAATGTTCTGCTCCCAGTTCAGGTTCAGGTTGAACTCCGACCTCAGCACGTTGTTGCCCGAGCTGGCCGGCCAGATCTTGACGATGTAGGCACCCGGCGCCCAGCCCGTCACATCCAACATCCCATTGAACAGCGGGTAGTCGCCCTCGGGATCCTGCAACAGGACGCCCTTGCGCGAATCCATACCGATACCCCAGACCAAGTCGCCCTGCCATTTCTTCCGCGTGCCGCCGCCCGTGTATGTCGCGTAGGTGCGGCCAATCCACTTCAGGGGATAGCTCTGGCCAGCCTGCTCGATCCACGCCGCGACACTGGCCGGATAGCCGTAACCGCCCAAGCCGTTGTCCAGACCAGGACCGCCCGACCCGGCTTTGTCCGTGACCTTGCCAGCCGCCGTCGCACCGGGGGCCTTATAGGCTTCTTCCACCCAGCCGGTCCCGTAAAGCTGCGGGCCAGCCGGCGTGAGAACCTCATGCCCATAAGTGAAGTCGGCAGCATTGTACGCACCAATGCCGATCAGGAACGCCGCGAGACCCTGATTGGGACCCGACACCGCCACGGTGACCTTGAAGTTGATCGCCGCATCAACCGAAGGATCGACGGCCATCAGATCGCCGCTGTATTCCGGCACGATCCCGAACGAAATCTGATGCTGACCGAACGCGGTCGCCGCCAACATCATCCCCAAAACCCCAGCCAACTTAACGACTTTCATTTCAGCCTCCTTCTTGAAAAACATGTTCGCTCCTTGTCTCGGGCCATTGCCCACAGGTACCGGCCACCTTGGCCGAACCACCCTCCACCGCACGCACTCCACCTGACTCACCGCTCGCCCACGCCTCCCCCGCCACAAGGTGCTAAGGCCGGAAGGACGCGACGATCGACCTGCTTTTCACCAACCTGGGTTATGGGTCTCGAGGAATTCCGCTTGTGGGCAGGCCCTGGGAGCGAGCTCGTTTCTACCCAGGATCAGCTTTTCCCGCTCACTCGCTTTTCCTCCGACTCCAACTATCAACCTCCAACGGCAGCCTTGACCGACGCCACTCATGCGCCAGCCAATCCGCCACCCTCTTGACGTTGTATCCTATCACGTCCACCGCCCCATTGCAAGAGAAAACAGGCCCCGCCCCGCAGTTTTTTTTGGGGAACCGCCCCTTCCGCCCGCCGGCCGGGCTCCAGAACCTAAGCCAAGCGGAGACAGAACGTTACGCGCCTCCACGAACCGGCACCGCGATCCCGCGCCCGGTTCTTAGCAATGTTTTCATCACCCTGCGGACGTTTTTTTACGCGGCCCTCGCCGTGAATCGCATTCCAGCCGACGAACGTGTAGAATCGCCCCGCCCGCTCGTGGGCAATGGCCGGTGTTCGATGCAATTGGTGATCCTCCTGGCATTCGCGGTGGTCCTCATGCCCATGAGTACACCGCCCTGGCCCGTGCTTCGCGGGCCGGCGGCCGCTCTGGGCGTCGTGTGCGGCCTGTCAGCGGCCGTCCTGCTCTGGGCCGGATGGGCCACTCGCCGCGTGCTCCGATACCTCGACGACGACCCCGCCCGGCCAAGCCGCGCACAGAGGCAGCACGCCCGCGACGGCGTCACGCTGTCATCGCTGCTCCTGCTGACCTTCGCCGCAGGCACCTGGGGCACGGAGTGGCCCCTGCTCGTCTGCCGCGTGTGGCATCTGCAGAAGGTCTACGGTCTCGACGAATTCGTGATACTCCTCCCGCTGTTCGCCACGCTGATCGCCGCCTGGGCGATCATGTACCCGGCGGATCGCGCGATCCGCCAGGTGACGATGGAGGCAAGCCTGCTGGAGGGCCTGCCGGCCCGGCCGCCGTGGACGTTTACGGCGTACATGGTCTTCCTCCTCCGGCATCAATTGCTGCTCGTCGCCCTGCCGATGATGGCGATCGTCATCACCAACGACATCGTGAAGGATCACATGCGGTATCTGCGGAAGCTCACCCCGCTTCCGTGGGCCGATCAGGCCGTGCTGGTGCTGGTCGCCGGCGTGATCCTGTTCTTTGCGCCCCTGTTGCTGCGGCTGATCTGGCATACCTCCGCGCTGCCGAACGGAAGCCTGAGGGACCGCCTCCGCCGCGTCAGCGCACGGCTCGGGATCCGGTATCGCGACATCCTCGTCTGGCACAGCGAAGGCATGGTGGTGAATGCGGCCGTGATGGGCGTGCTCCCGCGAGTACGGTATGTGCTCCTGTCCGACGGACTCCTCGAACACATGGATGACGAGAAGATCGAGGCCGTCTTCGGCCATGAGGCAGGCCACGTCAAGCACCTGCACATTCCGTTCTACCTGCTCTTCGCGACTCTCAGCATGCTGGTCGTGGGCGGCGTATGCGAGGTCTTCTTCGGCCGGCTCTGGCCGGGCCACAAGCCGTTGCTGGACGTGTCGTACGCGACGCCGACGGCGGTGGTGCTCGTGACCGCCGCGTGGGGGCTTGGCTTCGGCTGGATCAGCCGACGTTTCGAGCGGCAGGCGGACCTCTTCGGCGCCCGCACGGTAACCCCCACCGCAGACGGATGCGACCTGCCCTGCCGCGTGCACCATCCCCCGGCGGCGCCAGCCAACGGCGCCGATGGCCCGGCAATGCCGGCGAAGACGCCGTCTCCCCCCTACGCACTGTGCGCCAAGGGCGCGCAGACGTTTGCCGACGCCCTCCGCCGAATCGCCCAGCTCAACGGCATCCCGGAAGACACCCGAAGCTGGCGGCATTCAAGTATTGGCGGGCGCATTCGCTTTTTGCACGAACTCGCCGAGCGCCCGGAACGCGTGCGACGTTTCGGAAACACGATCGTCGCGATCAAGATCCTGCTCGCGGTCGGGAGTGCCGTCGGTACGGCACTGGCGGTGTGGCTGTATTACGATTACTTATGACGTCAGAAACGTCCTCCAGTTCAAGCAAACCAACGCGTGGCAGCCCCGCCGAAGGGCTCACCGGGGTGGCCGATGCATGTCGGCAAACGCCCAGGGTGACAACGCGTTCGGCCTTCGTGTTCGCCGGCCTCTGCGTCGGCCTGACGATCATCGTGCTGGCGGTGCACTGGCCGGTCCTCGACGCCGCCGCGGAATCGCTTGATGATGATGTCTACCTCCGCAGCGTCTACCTGATCCAGAACCCCGGCTGGGACGCTGTACAGCGAGCCTTCGGCGAGATCCTCGAGCCCTCGGTCCCCGGCTATTACGAACCACTGTCGTTGCTCTCCCTGATGGCCGACTACGCCATGGGCGGTCGGCCGGAGAACCTCCGGCCGTTCCACCGGACGAGCCTCGCCCTCCACGCCGCGAACACGGTGCTGATCGCGGTCCTGCTGTATATGCTCTTTCGGCAACCGTACACGGCGGCGATGGGCGCACTGCTGTTCGGAGTGCATCCGCTTACGGTCGAAGCCGTTGCCCTCGTGGCCCAGCGGAAGGCCGTGCTCGCGCCGTTCTTTTCGCTGCTGAGCCTGATCCTGTACGTGCAATATGCGAGCCGGCGGCGGTGGGGGCTGCTCACCGCGTCGGTGATCGCCTACGTGCTCGCGTTGCTGTCCAAGCCGACGAGTACGCCGCTGCCGGTGCTCCTGGTACTGCTCGACTTCTGGCCGCTGCGGCGGCTCAGCCCGAGAGCCCTGCTCGAGAAAGTGCCCTACGTAGTCATTGGAGCCGCGTCGGCGGCCGTCACGTTTCTGGCGACGCGGGGGACGTGCAGCGTGACCGTGCCGCCGCTATCGCATGTCCCGGTACGGATCGGCTATCTGGTCGCGTTCTACCTGGGCAAGATCGCCTGGCCGGTCCGGCTTTCGTCGGTCTACTCGCTGCCCGAGCCATTCCTGCTGGGCAACCTGCAGGTACGTGCCGCCGTCCTCGGGACAACCGCCCTGCTGATCGTGCTGGCTTTTTCACTTCGCTGGACGCGGGCCCTGCTGACGGGCTGGCTCTTCTTCTTCGCGGCGATTCTGCCGGTGCTGGGTGTCGTCGGCTACACATGGGTCGCGGCGGCGGACAAGCACGTGTACCTGCCGGCGGTGGGCCTGCTGCTGCCCCTGGCGTATGTGCTGACACGCCTGTGGGGCGGTTCCGAGCCGCCGTCCGGTGCCGCTCGGCCCAAGCTGATTTGCCGGACCGTCGTCACCGCCGCGGTGCTGGCCGTCGGCGCCGCCGAAGCCTCTGCGACGCGTGCCTACCTCTCGTACTGGAGCGATACGGAACGGCTGTATCGGCACATGATTGACGTGGCGCCGGACTCCATCTATCCGCGCAACAACCTCGCCGTAGCGCTCGTCCAGCAGGGCCGCATCGACGAAGCGATCGCGATCTACCGCGAAGCCCTGCAGGTCGCCCCGCCCACCGCCCAGACCCGAACGAACCTTGCCGCCGCGCTCGGCCAACGGGGACGATACGAAGAAGCGGCGGCGGAGATCCGCGAGGCGCTCCGCCTGGACCCCAACTACGCGGACGCATACAACATCCAGGGGAACCTGATGCTCTCGCGCGGCGACCTCGCCGGGGCGATCGCGGCGTACGACACGGCGTTGCGGCTGGATCCCGGCCTGCCGGAGACCCGCATGAATCTCGGGGTCGCGCTGATCCGCGCAGGCCGGCTGGAGGACGCCGCCCGCGCACTCCGCGCGGCGTTGCGGATCCAGCCGCTGATGGCCGACGCGCATTGCATGTTGGCCGATGTGCTGCAGATGCAGGGCAAGCCGAACGAGGCCGCCGCGGAATACGGCGAGGCGCTGCGGATCGACCCGCGGAACAAAGAGGCCGCGGCGAAGCTGCAGGCGTTGCGGAATGCGGCCGTGCGACGAGGTGGCGGCTGAATGACGCAGGACGAATCACCGAAGGATGCGCTGCACGCGGGCTCTCCCGCCGGCGAACGCCCCGGAACAAAGCCGGGGGTACGGCGTGCCATCCCCACGCGGGTGGTCTGCCTCATCCTCATCGGCGTCGTCGCGATGATCGTCACCGCCACGTACTGGCCCGTCCTTTCGGCGCAGGCATGCTCGTTCGACGACGACGAGTACCTGGCCGACGCCGATCTGGTCAGGGAACTGAGCTGGCGATCCGTCCGACGGGCGTTCACCGAAGTCCTCAATCCCACGGTGGCCGGGTACTACGAACCGCTCTCCGTCGTCTCGCTGATGATCGACTACGCGCTGGGCGGACGCCTGGAGAACCTGCGGCCGTTCCACCGCACGAACCTCGTCCTCCACGCGGCGAACACAGCGCTGGTCATCATGCTGATCTATCTCCTGTTCGGCCAGCCCTGGGCAGCGGCGATGGCGGGTCTGCTGTTCGGGCTGCACCCGCTGACGGTCGAGTCGGTGGCATTGGCGGCGCAGCGCAAGGCGCTTCTCGCGCCGTTCTTCTCGCTGGTCTGCCTGGTGCTGTACGTGCAGTACGCCCGCCGCGGGCGGCCGGCGTTGCTGGCGGGCAGCGTGTTGACGTACCTGGCCGCCCTGCTGTCCAAGCCGACGAGCGTGCCGCTGCCCGCGGTGCTCCTGCTGCTGGACTTCTGGCCGCTGTGGCGGCTGATGCCGCTCTCCGTCCGGCCGGAAGCCTGCACCACAAGGCGCGTGCTGCTTGAGAAGACCCCGTTTTTTGTCCTCGCCGCCGTGTTCGCGGCAATCACCGTCATCTCCACGGGGCGCACCGCCGAGATCGCCGTACCCGGCCAGGCCGCAGCCGTACGAATCCCGCTCACCATGGCGTACCTCGTCTGCTTCTATCCGCTGAAGACGCTGTGGCCGGTGAATCTGTCGCCCGTCTACATGCTGCCGCAACCCCTGAGCCTGGCGAATCCCGTCGTCGCGGCGGCGGCGGCGGGCGCCCTGCTGCTCGTGGCCGTGCTGGCCCTTTCGCTGCGATGGACGCGCGCGTTCCTCACGGGCTGGCTCGTGTTCTTCGTGGTGATCTTCCCGACGCTGGGAATCATCAGCTACAGTTGGGTGACGGCGGCCGACAAGTACATGTACCTGCCGCTGCTCGGGTTCCTGCTGCCCGCGGCCTGGCTCATGCAACGGTGGTGGGAGAGCACGCCGGCGGTCCTGACCGTGCCCTGCCGCCGGATCGCGCTGGTCCTGGTGGTTCTCGCAGCGGCATCGGCCGAGGGCACCGCCACGCGCCGATACCTGACGACCTGGCAGGACACCGAGACCCACTTCCGCCGCATGATCCGGCTCACGCCGGATTCGCCGTACCCGCACAATTACCTCGGCGTCGCCCTCTACCGCAAAGGCCGCACGGAGGACGCCATCCGGCACTACCGCGAGGCCGTCCGGCTCGCGCCCGACAACGCCTACGCGCACAACAACCTCGCGACGGCTCTGTACGGACAGGGGCAGGCCGGCCGCGAACAGTTGGACGAGGCGCTGTTTCACTATCTGGAGGCCGCCCGATGCGGCATGGTCACTGCGCCGAACGAGACCCTGATCGCGGCGATGCTGGCCGAGCGCGGCAAGTTCGACCAGGCGCTGCCCCACCTGCGCCAGGCGCTCCGGCTCGACCCCGGCTTCGCCGACGCCCGCTACGTGCTCGGCAACATCCTCCTCGTCCAGGGCGACCTCGACGGCGCCATCGAACAGTATTCCGCCGCCGTCCGGACGAGCCCCGACTTCACGGAAGCACGGTTCAACCTCGGCCTCGCGCTCCTTCGCAGAGGCAGGGCGCAGCAGGCGGCGCAGCAATTCCGCGACGTTCTGCGCATCGAACCGGGCCACCCGGGCGCGCGGGAGCAACTGGCGAAACTCGCCGGCCCGTCGTCGCAGGCTCCGACGACTCCACCGAAGGCGGAGCCCCGGCCGGACGGCGGCATGTAGCCGGAACGGCAGGCCCCCGTGCGTCCGGCACTCGCCGTCCCGCCTACTGACAGGATGCCGCCCGGTTGGGCCCGTTGAAACACGCCTGCACCAGCGTGAAATCCGCCAGATCGACGTCGTTGTCGGCGTCCGCATCCGCGACCGCGCACTCGAGCGGAAAGAGCGGCGGCCTGTTCGGCCCGTTGAAACACATCTGCAGGAAGGAGAAGTCGCTCAGGTCCACGTCGCCGTCGCCGTCAAAGTCGCCCGGGATCGACGGCGCCGTCGGCCTCGCGCCCGCCTGCGACGAATTGGGCCCCTCGCCGCCGAGGTTCGTTGCGGAGACGACGTAGTAGTACGTGACGCCGTTCGTCAGGCCGGTGTTCGTGTAGCTCGTGGACGCCACGCCGCCGGCAATGATCGCGTAGGGGCCGCCGGACGTGACAGACCGCTTGACGTTGTAGTTCGCGGCGCCGGCGGCGGCGTTCCAGGCCAGGGTAACCTTGCCGCTGCCCGGTGTCGCCGTCAGGCCGGTCGGTGCCGGCGGGGCCGGCGGCAGCGGCGTGGCGCTCGCCTGCGCCGAATTCGGGCTCTCGCCGGCCGCGTTGACCGCCGAGACGACGTAGTAGTACGCCGTGCCGTTCGTCACGCCCGTGTCCGTCCACGTGGTGGCCGTCACGTTGCCGGCGACCGTGCCGTACGGCCCGCCGTTCGCCGTCGCTCGCTTGACGTTGTACCCGGTCGCACCGGCGGCGGCGTTCCAGCTCAGCGTCACGCGCCCGTCACCGGCCGTCGCCACGAAGCTCGTCGGCGTGGCCGGCAGCGCCGAGGTGACCTCGATTCCGCTGATCTTCGGGTTGTTCGCGGAGCCCGCGTTGAACTGGACAACCACCTGGTCGCTAGCGTTCGCCGTGCAGAGGAAGGTCCGCGTGACCGCCTTGTTCGCCCCGCCCGCCGCCGCCACGATGTCGAAGTCCGTCAGGACCTGCGTGCCGTTGATCTTCACGTGGAACTTGCGCTCGCCCGCGTTGCCGAAATAGATCTCCGCGAAGTGCAGGCGAACGTTGTAGGGCGTGCCCGCGGGCAGGTCAGGGAACGTGTACGTGAGTGTCGAAGTCGCCCATCGCTCCGACCGGTACACGGCCTGCGGGGCAGGGTCGGTCACGCCGCTCGTGTCGATCGTGGCGGTCGTGGCATAGGTGGACCCGCCGCTGGCGTGCGCATCGGAGGCGTAGGGCGCCGCCATGTCCCCGCCGCAGTTGACCGCGTAACCGCGCACCGGCACCGCCGTCGCCTGGTTCGAATTGCCGCTCTCGCTGTGGGCGTTCACCGCCGAGACGACGTAGTAGTACCGCGTGCCGGTCGCAAGGCCCGTGTCCGTATAACTGCTGGCGGTCGGCGTGGCGACGGTCGTGTATGGACCGCCGCCGACCGTCGCGCGTTTGACCTTGTAGCTGCTGACATCGACGCTCGCGGTCCATTTCATCTGCACGGCGGCCGGCCCCGCGGCAACGGCCACCAGATCCGCCGGCGTCGAGGGCGGACCGGGCGGAGACGCCGTCGCCAGGTGGTTCGCCAGCCATGCCGCGACCGGCTCGAGATCGAAGGAGAACCAGTCCCCCGTGTCACCGCTCTGGAAGAGCGTGCAGCCGATGACGTACGGGTCCTGCGAGATCTGCTGGTCGAACCACGTCAGCCAGTTCTGGTAGCGGGTCGCGGTGTCCATCCTCCAGCCCGGACCGCCGGGCGCCGTCTGGCCGTCCACGCCGCCTTCCGTCATGATCAGCGGCAGGTTGCTCAGGTCGGGATACTGCTGCCGGAAGTAGTCGTAGTACTGCCGGTAGCGAAGCGAGTACCAGATTTCCTGCGTGATGTCGGTGCTGTAGGGAATCGTGTAGGCGTGGTAGCTCCAGCCCCCGCCGTAGCTCTTGCACGCCCGCAGCGCCGGCACGATCGTGTCGAGCACCTGGCGGACGTAGGCCGCCGTGCCCGGCGGGTTGCCGACCGCGATGCTGAACGCGCACGGCCGAAACCCCGCGTTACCGATCAGCGGCGCGAGCGTGACCCAGAACGTGTTGTACCACTGCGCCTCCTGGATCGTCGCCCAGGTCGGCGTGCTGTCGCCCTCGTTGGGGCCCTCGACGTAGTCGATCAGCGCGCGGTCCGACGCCGAGAGTCCGTTGATCGGCGGCGCAAGCACGGTGTTCCAGAAGTCCTGCGCGCATGCGGCCGGGTCGTCCGTGATGCTGTAACGGCGCGGCGTGTAGATGCGAAGCACGAGCTTCCCGTCCGGCGTGCCGCTCTTGAACTCTCGCGCGGCGGCAAGCATGTTCCCGCCGACATCGAGGATCTTCAGCACGCGCGGGTGCGCGGCGACGATCTGTCGGGCGCCCGCGGTGTAATTGATGATCAGGTGCGCACTGAGCCGGCTGTAGCTCGGCGCCGCCCCCTGTGCCCGCCCGGGGCCGCAAGCCGCCAGACAACCGACAAACCCTACTGCAAGCAGACGCAACCCATGCTTCGCCAGGGCTCGGCACGCAGGTTCGTGAGTGTGCTCGATCTCGGCCCGTTTCATCGACGCCTCCAACCAACGAGGCCGCACCGGCCCCGCCCGCATACTCTACTGTAGCCGCCCACACGGCGAGGAGGAAGGGGCCGGTATGCCGTTGGGCAGAAGGGCAGAGGTCCGGAAATGCATGTCGGGGGCTGCCTTTCGAGAGACCGCAGCGATCTCGGACAGACCGCACTCCGCAGCTCGCACGTCAGGACCTCGGCGGCGCCCGAACCCTGGCGGTCGAGGTCCGTCGATGGGCAATGGCACAGCGAGGTCTGGGCTCTGTTCGTGCCTTCGACCCTCACCCCGGCCATGCGGCCGGACCTCTCCCTGCGAGGGGGAGGAGACCCGCCCGCCTGCACGAGCTACGACGAACGACAAACGACGGACAAAGGACGACAAATAACGGACCAGAAGGTGGGCGAACCCCCTCGACAGGCTCGGGGAACCGCCCACCCTACGCGCCCCACCCCTTGCGATACGGCGGATCCACGTACGCGTTCGCCTCCGGCACGTTCGTCACCTTTGCGTTGCGGGCGTCCCATTCAAGACGCTTCCCCATGCGCACGGCGATGGCGCCGAGCAGGAACACCTCGGTCATCACGGCGGCGCGGCCGAAGTGGCTCATGTAGTCAAGGCCGAGGTCGCCCGACTTGCAGTTGCGGATCCACTCCTCGTGGTGGCCGGGCGAATCGGGCAGCGTCTTCGGCGGCCCCTGAAAGTCGGCGAAGTCCTTTTCCGGCAACAGCACGGCGCCGGCGCTGCTGGTCTTGGGCAGGTAGATCCGGCCTCGCTCGCCGACCAGGATGATGCCGTTGTCGGACAGGGGCTCTCCGTTGCCGAGTTCCCGCGGCGGCATCTGCCCGCCGTCGTACCAGTGGAACTTGATCGCCGGCCGGCCCGGCCGTGCGGGAAAGTCCCAGCGGATGCGGCTCCATGCGGGGAAGGTCTCCTTGTGCGTGTCGGACACGTCCGCCTCCACCGCGACCGGGTCGCGCAGGTCCATCCCCCAGAACGCGGCGTTGCAGATGTGGCACGCCATATCGCCGGCGGGCCCCGTGCCGAAGTCGTACCAGCCGCGCCACTTTCCAGGGAGGTAGCACGGGTGATACGGACGCTCCGTTGCCACGCCCAGCCAGAGGTCCCAGTGCAGGGTCTTTGGCACGGGCGGCGTGTCGGTCGGGCGGTCGATGCCCTGCACCCAGATCTTGCCCGGGCGGTCGGTCCATGCGTGAATCTCACGGATCGGCCCGACGGGCTGCGCGCGGATCAACTCAACGGCGCGGCGCACCCCCGGCAAGGCGTTGCCGTTGTTGCCCATCTGCGTGACGACCTTCGCGCGGGCGGCGGCCTGGGCCACACGGCGGGCCTCGCCGATCGTATGCGTCAGAGGCTTCTCGCAGTAGACATGCTTGCCCAGCTGCAGGGCCGCCAGCGTGGCCGGCGCGTGGGTGTGGTCGGGCGTGCTGATGACGACGCCGTCGATCTGCTTGTGGAGCTTGTCGAGCATCCGGCGGTAGTCGGCAAACTTCTGCGCCTTCTCGTACTTCTTGAACGTTCCCGCAGCGCGGGCCTCGTCCACGTCGCACAGGGCGACGATGTTCGCCGAACGGACCTGCTCGACGTTGTGAGCGCCCTGCCCACCAACGCCGATGCAGGCGACGTTGAGCTTCTCGTTCGGCGAATCCGCCCTCGTTGCAGCCGGACGCCCGGCGATCCAGTAGCCGATCCCGATGCCCGCCGTGCCCTGAAGAAAGCGACGCCGCGTGGTCCTCCGCCTCGACTGCATGATTCGACACTCCTTGTACGGCTATTTCCGCTGGCACGCCCCATTCCCGCGGGTATTGGACCACCGTGGTCACGCACGTGCAAGCCCTCATATACACGGCATGTGCATTATGGTGTCACCGCGTCCACGTCCACAGGACAGACCGATATCATGCTCTGCGGTGCGGGCTTGCAGCCTGCGAACACTCGCCACGCCCAACGGACAACGAACACACCTCATCCGCCGTTCGCGTTCTGCCGTCGCGAGTTCTCCGGCTTGTGCAGCCGTTCACGCAGGAACCGCCCCGTATGACTGCCGGGATGCCTGGCGATCGCCTCGGGGGTGCCCTCGGCGACGATGCGCCCGCCGGCGTCGCCGCCCTCGGGGCCGAGGTCGATGATCCAGTCCGCCTGCTTGATCACGTCCAGGTTGTGCTCGATCACAAGGACCGTGTTGCCCATGTCCGCCAGGCGGTTCAGCACCGTCAGCAGGCCCTCGATGTCGGCGAAGTGCAGGCCGGTCGTCGGCTCGTCGAGGATGTACAGTGTATGCCCGGTCGCGGGCTTGCCGAGTTCGCCGGCGAGCTTGACGCGCTGAGCCTCGCCGCCGGAGAGCGTCGTCGAGGACTGCCCGAGCGTGATGTACGACAGGCCCACGTCCGTCAGCGCCTGCAGGAGCTGACGGATCTGCGAGAAGTTCTCGAAGAACCGCACCGCCTCCTCGACGCGAAGGTCGAGCACGTCGGCGATGCTCTTGCCGCGGTAGCGGACCTCGAGCGTCTCGCGGTTGTAGCGGGTGCCCTTGCACACGTCGCACGGCACGAACACGTCCGGCAGGAAGTGCATCTCGATCCGCTTGGTGCCCTGGCCCTGGCAGGCCTCGCACCGGCCGCCCTTGACGTTGAAGCTGAACCGTCCGGCGGAGTAGCCGCGGATCTTCGCTTCCTTCGTCTTCGCAAAGAGCTGGCGAATCAGGTCGAACACGCCCGTATAGGTCGCCGGGTTGCTCCGCGGCGTGCGGCCGATCGGCGACTGGTCGATCTCGACCACCTTGTCGACCCGGGAGGCGCCGATGAGCCGCTCGTGCCTGCCGGGCTTCTCCCGCGAGCCGTAGATCCGCCGCTTCATCGCCCGCAGCAGGATCTGCGTGATGAGCGTGCTCTTGCCGCTGCCACTCACGCCCGTGACGCACACAAAGCAGCCCAGCGGGACCGTCACGTCGAGGTGCTTGAGGTTGTTCTCGTGGGCGTCTCGGATCTCGATGCTGTTGGCCTTGTTCACCTTTCGCCGGCGGTCCGGCATGGGAATCTCGCGCCGCCCGGTGAGGAACTGCGCGGTGATCGATGCCGGATTGGCCAGGACGGCTTCCAACGGCCCCTCGGCGACGATCTGCCCGCCGTGCGCTCCGGCGCCGGGGCCCATGTCGATCAGGTAGTCGGCCGCGCGGATCGTGTCCTCGTCGTGCTCCACAACCAGCACTGTGTTGCCGATGTCCGTCAGCCGGCGCAGCGTCGCAATCAGGCGGCCGCTGTCCCGCTGGTGCAGGCCGATCGTGGGCTCATCCAGAACGTAGCAGACGCCGACCAGCCCGCTGCCCACCTGCGTCGCCAGGCGAATCCGCTGCGCCTCGCCGCCCGAGAGCGTCGCGCTGATCCGGTCGAGCGCCAGATAGCCCACGCCCACGTCGAGCATGAACCGCAGCCGGTGCCGGATCTCGCGGAGGACGCGCTCGGCCACGATCTTCCGCTCGCCCTCGAGCGCCAGCGCGTCGAAAAACGCCTGCGCGTCGGCGACCGTCATGCGCGTGATGTCGCGGATGCTCTTGCCGCCGATCCGCACGGCAAGCGATTCCTTGCGCAGCCGCCCGCCCTCGCACGTCTCGCACGGCCGCTCGCTGAGGTACGAATGCAGCCGTTGTTTGACGAACTCGCTCTCGGTCGATTCCCAGCGGCGCTGCAGGTTCGGGATCACGCCCTCGAACGAATGCCCGTACTGCGCCTCGTCCTCGGGCTTCGTGCCGGTCAGCAGGATGCGGCGGATGGCCTCCGGCAGGTTGCGGAACGGCACGTCCGGCGAGACGTCGAAGTCGTGGCAGAACTCGCGGAGCAGCTTCGTATAGAGGATGTTCATCCGCTTGCCGCCGTGCCGCCAGGCGTCGATGGCCCCGTCGGAAAGCGTCACGTTCTCGTCGGGCACGATCAGTTCCGGGTCGTACTCGAGGACGGTGCCAAGCCCGTTGCAGGCCGGGCACGCCCCGTACGGCGAATTGAAGCTGAACATCCGCGGCGCGAGTTCCGCGAGGCTCGCCTCCGGATGCCGGGCACAGGCGAACTTCGCGCTGAACAGGCGATCGACCCACTTCCCGTTGCCCGCATCCTGCGACACGATGAGCGCCGAATCGCCGGCGGCCAGCGCGACCTCGACACTGTCGGCCAGCCGTGACCGCAACTCCGGCTTGACGACGAGCCGGTCCACGACGACCTCGATCGTATGCTTTCTGCCCGCATTGATCGCCGGCAGCGACTTCAGGTCGAAGATCTCGCCGTCGATACGCACACGGACAAAGCCCTCACGCTGGACATGCCGGAGGATGTCCTGGTGCTGGCCCTTCTGCCCGCGAACCAGCGGAGCCAGAAGCAGAATCCGCGTGTCCGGCTCGATCGCCATGATCGCATCGACGATCTGCGTGGGCGACTGGCGCTCGATCGGCCGGTCGCAGAGCCAGCAGTGCGGCTCGCCGACCCGGGCAAACAACAGACGAAGATAGTCGTAAATCTCCGTGGTCGTGGCGACGGTCGATCGCGGGCTACCGCCGCCGCCGCGTTGCTCAATGGCGATGGTCGGGGGGAGGCCTTCAATGTGTTCGACCTCCGGTTTGGCCATCTGTTCGAGAAACTGCCGGGCATAGGCCGACAGCGACTCGACGTATTTCCGCTGCCCCTCGGCGTAGATCGTGTCGAAAGCGAGGCTGCTCTTGCCGGATCCGCTGAGCCCGGTGATGACGACAAGCTGGTCGCGCGGAATATCGACGTGGATACCCTTGAGATTGTGCTGCCTTGCCCCGCGGATATGGATGTACTTCTGCTCGGCCAAGCTCCGCCGCCTTCCACGCCTTCCGGCAGACACCACGGGCCCCGTGCGATTTCCGACAACGCGCCAATCTCTCAGTCTAAGCCCTTTCGTTCGCCCGTTCAACCGGGAACGAACCGCAGCCCGCAGCACCTCGAACCCCAGCCGCGAGCGAGGCCCCCGGTGGTTTGCCCCGGCAGATCTCGCCGTGTATCATGCCGTGCCACGTGTGCGGTCACGCGGGTCCGCGGGGCCCGGGGTGTCGGGGGCGGATATGGATCTCTTCACCGAACAGCGCAAGCAGGCATACGCCCGCGTGGCCCCGCTTGCCGTGCGGGTGCGGCCGCGGACCCTCGACGAATTCGCCGGCCAGGACCACTTCGTCGGCCCCGGCAAGCTGCTCCGGCGGATGCTCGAGGCCGACCGGCTCACCAGCGCGATCTTCTACGGGCCGCCGGGGACGGGCAAGACGACGCTCGCCCACATCATCGCCGCCATGACGAAGGCCGTGTTCGAGCAGGTCAACGCCGCCGCTGTTGGCGTCAAGGAGATCCGCGAGGTCATCGAGCGGGCGAAACAGCGGCTGGCCGGCTCCGGCCAGCGAACCGTCCTCTTCATCGACGAACTCCACCGCTTCAATCGGGCACAGCAGGATGTCCTCCTGCCGGACGTCGAGAACGGCATCGTGATCCTTATCGGTGCCACAACGGAGAACCCGTTCTTCGCCGTCAACTCGCCGCTGGTATCGCGGAGCCAGATCTTCCAGTTCCAGCCCCTCGATGAGGCCGCGATCAAGGCCCTGCTCCGCCGGGCCCTGGCCGACAAGGAACGCGGTTTCGGACACCTGCGGATCGACATCACCGACGATGCCATCGGCCACTGGGCAACCATGAGCGACGGCGATGCCCGCCGTGCCCTCACGGCCCTCGAGATCGCCGTCCTGTCCCAGCAGAGCCATGCGGCCGGGTCCGACGGCGTGATCCGGATCGACCTTGCCGTCGCGGAGGAGTCCATCCAGCGCAAGGCTCTGGCGTACGACGGAACCGGCGACGAGCACTACGACACGGCCAGCGCGTTCATCAAGTCCATGCGGGGCAGCGACCCCGATGCCGCCGTCTACTGGCTCGCCCGGATGCTCGAGGCCGGCGAGGATCCGCGTTTCATCGCACGGCGGATCGCGATCTGCGCGGCGGAGGACGTCGGCAACGCCGATCCCATGGCACTGGTCCTCGCCTCGGCGGCAGTCCAGGTGACCGAGTTTGTCGGATTGCCGGAGTGCCAGTTGCCGCTCTCGCAGGCCGCGATTTACATCGCCTGCGCCCCCAAATCGAACGCCTCGGCCATGGCTGTCTGGACCGCCCGCGAGGATGTGCGGGACAACCGCACCCTTCCGGTCCCCAGACACCTCCGCGACACACACTACGGCGGGGCTGGGCGGCTCGGGCATGGCGAAGGCTATAAGTACGCCCACGAGTACGAGGGCGGTTTTGTGCAGCAGGATTACCTGGGCGTCGATAAAGTGTATTATGAGCCCACGGACCGAGGTCGGGAAGCCCAGTTTGCCGAGTTGCTCCGAACACGGCGGCAG
This sequence comes from uncultured Planctomycetales bacterium, assembly GCA_964617875.1. Taxonomy (GTDB): domain Bacteria; phylum Planctomycetota; class Phycisphaerae; order UBA1845; family PWPN01; genus CAZMVY01. Next base: position 16,068 of record CAZUAI010000105.1, read on the forward strand.
CGAAACCCCGCTCCCGCGTCCCGGCCCACGGACCGCGACAGGAGTGCCGGTGAAGAAAGAGCTTAGGGATCATCTTCGCGGGGTCCTTGCCGGACTGTCGCCGGCGGAAATCAAGGAACGGTCGCTCGCCGCTGCGACGCTCCTGTTTCAGCAGCCGGAGTACCGGAAGGCCGAGATCCTGATGATCTTCCTGTCGCTGCACAACGAGATCGACACGGCCCCGATCGCGCTGCGGGCCTGGCAGGACCGCAAGCGGGTTCTCGCCCCGAAGATCAGTTGGGACCAGCGGCGGATGCTGCCGATTCAGATCGATTCACTGTTCGACGGCATGACGAGCGGGGCGATGGGGATCCGCGAACCGGCAAACGGCATGCCGATCCCCGTCAGCCTGATCGACCTGGTGATCGTACCGGGGCTCGGGTTCGATCTGCACGGCAACCGGCTCGGCCGGGGGCGCGGGTTCTTTGACCGTTTTCTTGCGCACAAGGACTTCCGGGGCGTTTCGTGCGCCCTGGCGTTCGAGGACCAGGTGGTGGAGAATGTCCCCGCCGGGGAGCACGACATCCCGGTGGACATGCTCGTGACGGATAAGCAGGTACGGCGGTTCGGGCGGTAGCGTCGGACGGGTGGCACAACGAGGTGCAACCATGAACGTGCGAAGCCTGGTTGGAGTCGGCGTCGTCGTCTGTGTCGTGTTGTCGGGTTGCAGCCGGAAAGGCGGGCCGCAGGAATCGCGGGCGGCGAGCGACGTCACCGGCGTGAGTCATGTGCCGCCGACCCCCGGCGCGACCGTCGAGTACATCAGCAAGCTGCGCAACGAAGGCCGTTACGTGGAACTGCGGGCGTTCATCGAGCGGTCGCAGGCATCGGGCGTTGTCGATTTCCTGCTGGCGATGGACGAGTTGCTGGCGGCCAACGATGAGGTGCAGGCGGCGATCCGCGACAAGGCCCCCGCGGCGCCCGCGTTGACCTGGGACTTGGGCCCGCTGAAGAACCGGCAGGGGTTGCTGTCGGCCGACGTGAAGGTGATTGACGAGCAGATCGAGGGGCCGCAGGCCTGGGTGACGATCCAGGTGGAGAACACCGTGCCGCTGGAGAAGATCCCGCTGCGCCGGGTGGATGGGCGGTGGGTCTACTGGCCCGAGAGCGAGGTCGGCGAGTTGCCGGAGGCCCTGCGGGGTCTGTCGCGGAGCCTGAAGCGCATCGCCAGCACGATCCGCCGCGAGTCGCTCGACGAGGACGGCATTGCGGCGGAGTTTCGCCTTTGCATCCAACCCCGGCTCAGACAAATCGAGACCGTCGCCGCGCAACTGGCCAGGGGGCCGGCGAGCGAATAACGGCAGGCAGAACGCCTATTCCACCAATTCGCCCTCGATGATCTCCGCCTCCTTCGCGAACGTGAAGGCTTCCCCGTTGGCGTCGATGAAGACGCGGTCGCCCTCGGCAAAGTCGCCCGCGAGGATGCGGCGGGCGAGCGGGTTCTCGATCTCCTGCTGGATCAGCCGCTTCAGCGGGCGCGCGCCGAAGACGGGGTCGTAGCCGTCGATCGCCAGCTTCTTCTTCGCCGCGGGCGTCAGGTCGATGCCGATCTTGCGTTCCGCCAGCCGCCGGGCCAGGTGACGCAACTGGATCTCCACGATCCGCTCGAGGTCGCCGCGCGTGAGGCGGTGGAAGATGACCGTCTCGTCGATGCGGTTCAGGAACTCGGGGCGGAAATGCCGCTTCAGCTCCTCCTTCACGCGCATCTCGATCTCGACGTCCTCGCCGCCGCCCTCCGACAACTCCTGGATGTGCTGGCTGCCGATGTTGCTCGTCATGACGACGATCGTGTTGCGGAAATCCACGGAGCGGCCGTGGCCATCGGTCAGCCGGCCGTCGTCAAGCACCTGCAGCAGGACGTTGAAGACGTCGGGGTGGGCCTTCTCGATCTCGTCGAACAGGATCACGCAGTACGGACGGCGGTGGACCGCCTCGGTCAGCATGCCGCCTTCCTCGTAGCCCACATAGCCGGGCGGCGCGCCGATCAGCCGGGCGACCGCGTGCT
>CAZUAI010000106.1:0-12849 GCA_964617875.1 uncultured Planctomycetales bacterium
CCCATCCGTACGATCTTCGCTCGTGCGAGGTGCGGATTATGCAACTTGGGGGTTCTCCTACGGGATGATCCTGCCTGCGGACTTCCCGATCAACGACGGAAACGACGACGGGTTCCTTCGGCTCGTCCAGCAGTACTACGACGACTCAATAGAGACGAAGCACATGAGGATGGGCGGAGAAGATGCGCGGCTTGGCTTTGGACGATGTGCGCTGCCGCTAGTGCTGGACCATAATACGCCTAACAACTCTATCGCCCTGTTGTGGGCAGAGACTGTCGGTGGCAACGGGAAGCACCCCATGCGGCCGCTGTTTCGTCGCCGGCAGCGACATACCTGATGCGAGGCGTAGTTGACCATGGATAATCCTTTTCAGAGACGCGCCACCGAGTTTCTTCGCGATGATGAAGCGTTTCTCGCTGTAGTCAGCCCCGAGCCGGTTACGTTTTTCTTGGGGCAGCCCGGCAAAGCAGGTCGGCTCTACGATCGACTCGTGTTGCTCCGCGGCACGCCCGGCAGCGGCAAGACCACGCTTGCGCGGCTGTTCGAGTTTCCGACGCTTTCCGCTCTCTTGCGAAACAGCAGCCTCACCGTCTACCAGGCTCTCCTGGGCGCACTCGGCGACTGCGGGGCGATCTCTGGTGAGCAGCCTGCCGTCCTCGGCTGTCGCCTGCCGCTCGAAACCGACTACCGTGATTTCTGGGAGTTTCCGCATTCGGAAGGTCTCAAGTCCGGGCTAATGACAGCCCTGATTCAGGCACGAGCCGTTCTCGCTTGGCTCCGACATCTTGCGGCGGTGGGGATAGAACCCGCGCATGTTCGGATAACGCCACGGCCAGGCGCAGAATCCATCGTCTCTTTTATCGGCGGTATAGACGGCCAAGGCCTGGCAGCACGAGCTCGGGAAGTCGAGACTGCCCTGTATCACGTCATGGGGGCACTGATTGCCCCACCAGAATCACAATTGCCCGCTGAGGCCACGGGGGCCTACCAACCTTTCGACATCATTGAGAGCTTCCGCGTTCAGCTTGGAACGGAAGGACACAAGCAAACCGTGGAACTTAGGCCGCTAGCGATGCTCGATGACGCCCACGTCCTGCACCCGGCTCAGTTTCGCGCTCTCCAGCAGTGGCTGGCTCGTCGGGAGCTTCGGATTGCGCGATGGCTGATAGCGCGCTTTGACGTGCTCTTGCCTCAGGAGGCGCTCGCTGCGGCGATCGAGGATCGATCTGACACCGCAAGCTATCCAGGGCTCAAGCAAGATCGGGAGGTGGAGGTCGTATTGCTGCAGAGCAGCGGGGCTCGGCGAGAGAACCGGGCCAATTTCCGGCGAATGGCCAAGGACATGGCCAACAGGTATCTCCGCCGTATGCCGCTCCTGAGCACTCGCAGTCTCGTCGTCCTCGGCGACTTGCTAGGGGATGTGGAGGTCACACTTACGGATTCTGAGCGTAGGCGGCTAGCGGAAAGAGTGGACGCCGCTCAGCGCCGGCTTCAGATCGCCGATAGCCGTCGCCAGATCTTCCGGCAGGATGTCGCTGCGTTTCGTGTTGGAGGCAAACAGGTTCCTGCGGATCTTGCCCTAGCCATGCTCGCCATCATGATGCACCGACACTCAAAGCGGCGTGGCGAGCCAAGCATGTTCGGACCTGACGACGATCCAGAAGTGTCCCGACCGGTGGTCGCCAATCAGTCTGTGTACGAGGCGGCGCGCCTTCACCTGCTCCACAGGTTCGATCGCCCCTACTATTATGGGATCGACGATCTTTGCGATGCAAGCTCGGAGAACGCCGAGCAGTTTCTGCAGCTTGCCGCGATCCTCGTGGAAACGGTAGTTACTCAGGTGATCCGCTCCAAGCCACCGCTCCTCACTGCGGACATGCAGCACAAACTCCTCCGGAGGAGAGGCAGTCAGATCATTGAGGGATGGGATTTCCCGCAACATCAGCTCGTCCGGCGTCTCGTGAGCGAGATCGCCAGACGGTGCGTTGAGATCACGCGTCTGCCAAATGGTTGGCTGACGCCGAACGCTCTCGGGATTCCTCAGGCGGAATTCGATTCGCTGCCTAGTTCATACGCGGATCTGGCCCACGTGTTGCAGTTCGGCGTGGCCTACAACGCGATCACCTTGGTTCCGCATCACCAAACAAAGGGCGCCGAGTGGTGCCTTGTCGAACTCGGCGGTATGGTCGCTCTAGAGCACGGGCTTACGCTGAAACGAGGCGGCTTTATCGAAAGCACGGCGAAGGAGCTGGCCGGCATTCTGCAGGAGACGGCGATATGATGGCTCCTCGCTGGGAGAGGTGTATTCACCACCGCGGCCGCCACATGGAACCGTTTCTTCGTGAATACCTTGGCGCCGTGGATCGGCGCGCGCTCCTGATCGCCGGAGCAGGATTTGACCCGCGATCCGCGACCCTGCCAAGGCTTATTGCAGAGGTGGCCGGCAGCCGTGTCCGGGGATACTTCCTCCGCGAAGAGAGACTACAACCCGCGGCCGAGCTGCTAGCTCGGGCTGAGGCAAATGAGCAGACTCTGCGCAGTCTAATCCCTGCCAGCAGAGTCGAACATCTGGGAGTATTCTCTTCTGACAACGCCGTCGTTGGCGGCCGGACGGCCGTTGGACTGATCAACGAGATACCCTTCGACGATCTGACCGATGTTTTCGTGGACCTAAGCGCTCTTTCCGTCGGCATTGCATTTCCCGTAGTCCGACATCTAACCGGAGTTGCGGTGAGCCGGCGCCTTAACCTCCACGTAGTCGTTGCTGACGAGCCAACAACCGACGCTGGGATCGAGACCACCTCTAACGATGTGGCGGACACGATCCACGGGTTCAAGGGGGGATGGGGCCTGGATACCCATTCACGAGCCACTCGGTTGTGGATGCCTCAGCTTGCCCGCGGTAAGCGGCAGATGCTCGAACGGATTCATCAGCGGATACAACCCGATGCCGTCTGCCCCATCCTGCCGTTCCCTGCTGAGAATCCGCGGCTCGCGGACGAACTGATCGAGTATTACCAAGAGGATTTTGAAAACGCGTGGGCAGTCGATGCTCGGGACATCATCTACGCAAGCGAGAGAGACCCTCTTGATCTCTACCGAACGATTCTGCGGGTGGACGATGCTCGGCGGAGGGTGTTCACGAGCATCGGCGGCTCCCAGACCATTCTGTCTCCCGTTGGCAGCAAGGCTCTCGCCCTAGGTGCGCTAATGGCTGCGCTCGATCGGGATTTTACGGTTATGTACGTGGAGGCCCTTGCCTATACCGTAGATTTCACGCGCCTTGATGAGGCACGAAGTCATCGATCGGCGGGATTGGTTCATGTGTGGTTGCTCGGGGACGCGTACGCGACACCGGGCAAGGAGATTGCCGGCACATGAAGGGTCATGCGATACGTTCAAGGGCAGCACCGTTAGCCGTCGGAACCGGCCTCGTCGCGCTGGACGTTATTCTGGCCGACGGGAGCACTGAGCCCGCCCGGCAGTGGGCCGGTGGAACCTGCGGCAACGTCTTGATTGCACTCCGGTACCTTGGGTGGCGATCGGCACCCATCGCCCGACTCCGTGAGGGAGAAGCGGCCAAGCGGCTGATCGATGACCTTCGGCGGTGGGATGTCTCTACCGAGTTCGTCTCTGTAAGACGAGATGGAAGCACTCCGATCGTCGTGCACCGAATCAGACGAACAGCCTTGGGAGAGCCATACCACACGTTCTCATGGCGGTGCCCGAGTTGTGGCGCGAGGCTGCCGGCATACAAACCCGTCCTGGCATCCGCGGCGCATGGGCTCGTGCATAAGCTGGGCACCCCTCGGGTGTTCTTCTTCGATCGAGTCTCGCGCGGCGCGCTTGTGCTTGCCCGAGAGTGCGCCGCGCTCGGAGCCGCCGTCGTGTTCGAGCCAATATCAATCAGTAATCCATCGTTGTTCCGCGAGGCATGGACCCTCGCCCACCTGGTAAAATACTCACACGAACGCCTCCAGGAGTTGCCATCGGACCTCGAGAAAGGGGAAGGCACCAGGATGCAGATCGAGACACTTGGTCGGGAAGGCCTCCGATACCGGACCCTTCTGCCTCGCTGCAAGACGCGGACTTGGCAGTACCTCCAGGCCCTGCCCGCCGGTCGTATCAAAGACACTGCCGGCGCTGGGGATTGGTGCTCGGCAGGAATCATTGACAAACTCGTTCGTGGCGGAGCCTCGGCTTTGACCACGGCCACCGACACGACCGTACGCAGAGCCATCCAATACGGCCAAGCCATTGCAGCTTGGAACTGCCGGTTCGAGGGGGCGCGGGGAGCCATGTATGCCGTCGCACGAGAGACTTTTGGGCGTGAAGTCCGGCGCATCGTAGCCGGTAGGATGAAGAGCACATCACTCCTGCCGGAGGCGACATCGTCGGTGAAGTGGAAAGCCTATCCGTGCCCCTCGTGTGGAGTGGACGCGAACATCAAGCGCGCCCGGCACTGATGCTCAAAGCTGAGAACGGTCCAGATCGTACGACTCCGACGCCGATGGCGGGGCCGGGCTTGGGAACGTGGCAAGGGCGAGAGAGGGGCGAACGCGATGGTGACGCCGGGCAGGTTGTCGAGAACCCCCCGGGTACCATATCCGTCCGATACCCGGGCTTATGTCGCGGTGCGCTCTACTACCCCGTGGAGAGCCGATCAGCCAAGTCAGATGCGCACCCGTGGCCATGGTCGAGGATGGGCCCGTGCGCCGGGCTAGTTGACTCCAATTCACAGTAACTCAGCCAAGCGACGTGTGAGCCCTACCAAGCCGCGCGACATGTCCAGCTATCACCAACTAAGGCCCAGACGCCCCTTGGTGTAACCAGCAAGACGCTGTCCTTTCCATTGATTACTGCCCCCACGGCTGGTTGCCGCGGCGGGGCCAGCCAACGAACCCCCTTTTCGTCAGCACGCCCCACGAGTTTCTCTGAACAGATCCATGCCTGACCGTCATCTGTCACGCAGAGACCGCGCACGGATAGCCTCCCGCGGTCCGGTCCGGGTAGCTGATACCAGCGTTCCCCTGTGCAGATGGCTGCGCCGCCTGCGCCGAACCCAGGAGCAAACCAAGTCCGGCCGAGGCGGTCGGGGACTGGCTGCCGCCCCGGTAGGACTCCCGGGCTCACGACGAACACGTCTGGCTGGTCCCACGGCGGCCGAAGCCGGACAATGCCTGCTGAGGCGTCATCGACACATGAGACCCACAGATCGCCCGGCTGGCCCTCACCCATCAGATCCACCGATTTGTAGCCCAGGAGGGGGCTTTGCAGCGCGTTGAGGTGTACGTACCGTCCGTTTGCGCAAGCTCGTACGATGATTCCCTCGCTCGTTCCCACATAGATCGCGCCGTTCACAGTTTGCGTTAACCACGTTGCCTGCACGAACTCGCGCTGATAGGCAACGATACCCTCGTCGCGGCACCCCAATCGAGCGAGGAGTTCGGCCGTCCGCGTCGCGGCGGGCCGAAGATCAAGCGGTTCCCAGGTGCGCCCGTCGTAGACGCGGATCCCCCTGACGCTTTCGACGTACTGCCACACACGCCCAACGTCATCCACCGGCCAGATCCGGATGTTCGGGAAGAGACGCACGAGTTTACCATACTCGCGTTCAATTGCTTCCTTGTCGGTTCGGTGATACCGCTTCAATCCGAGTTCGGAATCGAGAACCGCCAGCCCCCACGGGGCGTGAAAGCGAAGCCATACCTCGTCGCCGGCGTCGTAAACGGCCGCAGGAACAGCGTGGGTCCCCCTTTCGCCTGCCGACCGCAGTGCGAGCACAGAACGCAGGGGCTCCGTCACACGTACTCTGCCCGAACCGAGATCGACGACCCCAACCTTCCAGAAGTCTGCCAAGTACAGGCGCCGCTTGCGGTCCACGCCGAGAACCGCTTGAGCCTCGAACGGCGCGCCCGAGAACCCCAGCGCCAGCGGATACAAGGCCGGTCCTTGGTCCGCATTCGGCTCCGACCAGTCGCGGAAGTCTTCAGCCCAATACCGCGAGCTGTTCCTCAGCCACCAAGCGGGCCAGTCGAATCTCGTGCCGGAAGGGATCCGCTCGAACGCGACGTCCCCGAAGACGGATGAAACGAGTCCAGGTAGGGACAGCAACTCGCGGCGTTCCGCCTCCGGCAGGCCCATGATCATAGGTAGTAGGCTTCGGCTTCGCAACGAGGCCAGCGCCAGAGCAGTGAGGATTGCCTCGCGCTGACTGGGCGCCCTGCGAAACGCATCGAGGAGCCACGGAGTGGTAAGCGCGTATCCCGTGCCGACCCTTGCCACATTGGCGCCCTGCGCAACTCTTTCGGGTACGCCCGAACTGAGCTCCCGGATACAAGCTGCGAAGGAAAGCTCCATGACACTTTGCTCTGCTGGATGGAGCGCTACCTCGATCTCTTGCTGTTCCGCCGGACCCGACGTCACGCAGCCTGGGGGCGCCGACTGAACCACACGCAGGAGATGTCTGCTATCGAAAGCAACGTCTTCCGGGCTGCTCGGGGCCGCCTCTCCTTCCGAGGCCGCCGCTGGCCGCGGAACGCGAGCTTGCTGCGTTGTGGCGATCGCCGAGACCCGACGGAGACAGACCTCAGCAGCGGGGACCGTCTCCCCTGGGACGGACGCGCAGGAAAGCCCGGTCAGCACCGCAATGCCCGATGAGGTCAGCCTCACCACTTTCAACAAGACCGACGTCATGGCATGTCTCCGTCCTATTGGTGACACCGGCAGGGACATGCCTGGAGGACAGGCAACGCGGCCGCAAGTGCGCCGTTTGTGTCGCGGACCGTTGCGGCAAAGTCGGCCCCGAAGAGGTTCCTTCTGTCGGGTCGGCTGCCGTCCCGAGCGTTAAGCCCCGTGATGTGGCGTATGGGCGTCGAGGCTTGGTGGTCCGGCTCAGCGTTCCCGGCGGCCACCCGGGTGCCCTCCATATGCGACGTGCGGTCTTGCACGGCCGTGTGAATCATCCTGCCAAACGCCTCAAGGGCTCGCTGGCAGTTACCTTCGCGAAGGTAATGGCTCATGGTCTCGGCTTCGTTCATTAGGTACTGATTCTGCGAAGCTCCGCCATCTGGGAAGCCCAACACGTCCGTCTGGAAGTGTCGGTCCCACAGCAACTGGAAGAAGTCGTCCTGCCCCTGATTGCCAGCGGCAATCGCTCCGGCGCATCTATCGTTATAGCCAACTGCACGAGCTTCATCATAAGTCGCAGTATAGTGCATATCTCGCCCCCACATCCCGAAGGCGTCGCTCCTGTTCGTGGGACCACCGCCAACATAGGCGAACAGGTTCACCCCGCCCCTTTCTCCAATCGGATCCCTGCTGATCCACCTTCCCAGGCGCGGGATGTAATAGCGGTTGTCGTTGTAGTAGAGGTTGGTCTCGGCGTCGAACCATTTGGTGCTGAAGCGGTAGGGGTTCGCATCGGCGTAGTCGCCTGCCTTCACGATCGTGTTGCCGTAGGGGTCGTACTCGTACCGCGCGGCGGTGGTCTGGTCGCTCGCCTTGACGAGTTGCCCGACGTTACCGTTGGCGTCGTAGAGGAACCAATACGAGCCGGCGTGCGTGCCGCCGGTCTCCGTGACGGCCAGCAAGCCGCCGATGCCACCGGCGCCGTGGACCCCGGCGGCGGACGGATTGCCGTTCAGGCCGCTGAGGTCCAGGCCCCACGTGTACTTCTTCGTCGTCGCGTTGCTGCTGTTGCCGTTCAGCACGAGGACCGCGTTATACTGGTCGTAGACGAACCGCCAGTCCTCATCGAGCACCCATGTCGTGCCGTCCCGGTGCGACACCTTCTTCTGCACCCGGCGATTCATGTAGTCGTACGCGAACTCGACCTTGATGTCGTTCGGCTCCGCGAAGATCGGCTCGACGGCCGTCAGCCGGTTTTCGGCGTCCCAGACGTAGCGAGTCGGCTTCAGCGGGTTCGCACACGCCGGCGGCGTGTTCGGGCCGTTGAAACAGCCCTGGACGGCCGCAAAATCCTGCACGTCCACGTCGCCGTCGTCGTCCGCGTCGGCCGTCTCGCACCCGCTCTGCGCCGGCGGATGGTTCGGGCCGTTGTGGCATTCGAAGAACCGCATCGCGTCGCCGTAATCCACGTCGCCGTCGTGGTTGAAATCGCTCGCCACGAACCCGGTGCCGAGCAGGTTGCCGTCCGCATCGCAGCCCAGGAACTCCGTCGGGTTCGATGGGAACACGATCTCCTCGTACTGGTTCAACGCGTTCGTGGTCTTGTACGTCGTGGTCGCCGGCGGCGAGCCGTCCGTGTGCGTCTTGCGGTTGCCGATCGGGTCGTAGGTGTACGTCCGCCGTTCGGTGCCGACCTCCGTCCCGGGGCTGTTCGGGTCCGTGCCTTGATGCCGGTACGACGAGACCAGTTCGCTGCGATCGTTGTACGCCCAATTGTTCAGCGCTGCCTGCGAGAACGCGCTGCCGGTGTTCACGACCGACGTCCGCCGGCCGAATTCGTCGTAGGCATAGGCGTACATCGAGACCGTCGGCAAGCCCGAACCGGCCTTGTTCTCCACGCTGCCGAGCAGGTCGCGGTGGTCCGGCGTCGACGCGTCGCCGGTGTACGTCCGTGTGACGGATGCCGCCGTGGCGTCGCCGGCGTCCTTGTACAACGTCGAGGCCACGCGGTTGCTGTTGGCCAGGAAACTGTACGTCACGCCGTGAGCGGACAGGCCGGGACCGGTGATGCCGAGCAACCGGCCCACGCCGTCGTCTCCCGGATCGTCGTAGCTGTACGTCACCGTGTACTCCGACGTTTCCTCATCCGTGCCGAAGAAGAAGCCCGTGTCGCGGCCCTTGGCCGGGCCGGCGGTCTCATACTTCCGCGTGATCGTCTTGCTGTACAGCCCGCCGGACGTCCCCTCGTTGATCTTCTCCTGGTCCAGGTCCAGGGTGCTATTATACACGAACTCCCGCGTGCCGACGGCATCGGTCACCTTGCGTCTTCGGCCGCCCCAGGCGGTCGTACGTGAACGTGACGTCCGGCGCGCCCGTCCCGAATCCCGCTGCAACGGTTCCATGCCACGCGCTGAAGAAGCACGCCGGATCGCTCAGAAATTCTTCCTGACACCTTTTCCGAACCCGTCGTGGTCGCCAACAAGGACCGACCCCTCTTACGGCCGGTCGTCAATAATCACTGATGTCCCCTTTCCCTTTTCCGTGGCTGTCCGGGGCGTGCGAATTCTCCACGTCGTCCGGGGACGAGCCTAGGTCCTCCGATTATCCCCACCGTGACGGTAAACGCCTCTCCGGGACTCACAACGCCCGATCGCATCGTAACAGTGTGTATCTCTCTGGCTTGCTTGCCCACCACTCGGACCAGGTATGTGGCTCCGGTTAGGCGATCGTGCGTCGGGTCATGAGTCCGATCCCCAATGGTGCTGTCACAGATCGTCCAAGCACCTAGATCCAGTATCACCGGTGCCGGCGCGCTTGGCACGCTCGCTTGCGTTCCATACGCGTCGAGGTACGCATCTACACTGAGGCGCGGTGCGGGGCAATCCCTCCACGAAGCCTGCGGAGCCACGCTCACCGCCGCCTGCGTGGCCGAGGCACCCGACCGCGTCTCCACGACCGCCAACTCGACGACCTGACTAACACGGTATGCACGATCCCCACAGCCCGCACCTGCCAGTTGACACGCCAGCCCAAGAAAAAAGGGGACAATCGGACAAGCGCTCATACCTGCTTCGTCCGACCACGCCGGTGCTCCCGCTCGCGACCTACGCCATTGTTCCCGTCTCATCGGCATCCCCCCCAGGCAGAGACGGACGCAAACCGCGCCCCAGCGACCACACGCGGCGTTCTCGGCGGCGACGGTCGTGTCCCCGGTGGACTCGGCTGCGTACCCGGCGGGCCCGGTCGAGTGCTCGGGGGCCGAGGCTGCGTGCTGGGAGGCCCGGGCTGCGTTGACGGAGGCAACGGAAGAATCGATGATTGTACCGGCCTCTGATCGCAGTTGTCAGCTATGGCGCCAATAGCGTATAAGAGTGGCCCGGCTAGGGGAAACCGAAAGTCGCAAACGTGGCAGCACTCGTGATTCAGGATCTTGTGCCCAGCAGGCGAATGCATGGCGGGAATGTCCGAACACGGTTCGGTACAATGAACACCGTCCGCCAAGGTTACGCAGCCGGTGGCGCCCGCTCCAAAGCCGGCTTCGATTATCGCCTTCGCAGTTTCTGAGTCCCCGTATAGAGCCGTCTTGGCCTTGCCGCAAGCACACGCACATTCCACATCGCCGCAGCGCGCCCGCAGTCCGTGGGGGTCGATAAGGCCCGTCGGTTCGTTCTGAACGTACGCATACAGATTCAGCCCGCCTTGCTCTTCGATCGGATCGGGGCTCCCCCATCGCCCCAGACGCGGGATGTAATAGCGGTTGTCGTTGTAGTAGAGGTTGGTCTCGGCGTCGAACCATTTGGTGCTGAAGCGGTAGGGGTTCGCATCGGCGTAGTCGCCTGCCTTCACGATCGTGTTGCCGTAGGGGTCGTACTCGTACCGCGCGGCGGTGGTCTGGTCGCTCGCCTTGACGAGCTGGCCGACGTTGCCGTTGCCGTCGTAGAAGAACCAGTACGACGGGCTGCCGCTCGTGGCCGTCTCCTCGACCGCCAGCGATCCGCCGATCCCGCCTGCGCCGTGGATGCCGTTGACCGACGGGTTGCCGTTCAGGCCGCTCAGGTCCAGGCCCCACGTATACTTCCGCGTGACGGTGTCGGTGGCCGGGTTTTGGCCGGAGGCCTCGGTGTGCTTGATCACCATGACCAGGTTCCACCCGTCCCACACGAACCGCAGATCATCATCCAGCACCCACGCCGTGCCGTCCCGGTGCGATACCTTCTTCTGCACACGCCGGTTCATGTAGTCGTATCCGAGGGGCCGCCAACGTCCGCCCTTGCTCGCCATACTCGCCGTCCAGTCAATCACGTCTGGCGCCGTCTTCATCGCACCCCGTGGAATCTGGCTGCGTCCTGGTTCCCAATCCCATCCCATTCGCATCCTCCTTCCGCAGGTTGCTTGGCGCGATCCCCGTTTCGCCCCCTCTTGCGGAAACGCCCACCGACCACATGTGGATGGCGGCGTCTCTCCAAGCGAGGGTAGCGGGCGCCATGAAAACGGGAGCCAGTTTCTCATGAGTTCCACCCGCGGCGGCCGGTCCCGATGCGGGAACCTCCACAAAGCGCGAACCACCCGGAGACCAGTCAGCAAGGCTGCGGTGCGCGACGTTCCCCTCATGGTCTTGCGCTATCACCAGACCTCCCTCCACCCTTATCGTCCGTATCTCGTCTCGGAGGCCGAGGGAGTCGATGCTCGCCTCGTCCATCTGATCGCCCGAAGGAAAGCTCCTGATGACAAGCACCTCCTTCGTGCGACGGCGCGCGGCATCGTACTGCACCCCTACGTACGCAGCATACTGCCCCTGTCCGCAGAACAGTTGGCTCACGTAATAGTGGGCCTGCATTTCACGAACCAGCTCGCCTGACGAAAGGCGGATGACGTAGAGACGGTCATTGTCGGGCTGATAGAACTCCCATCCCTGACTCGCTATCAGCAGGAGGTAATCCTGCGCGACAACACAGCCCGCACGTACGCGATCGTGGTTGTACGACAGCGTGTACGGCCAAGGCAAGCCGGTGAACTCGAGGCGGCTGGGGGTCTCCCATACCCATCGGGCTCGCGGCTTCTCTTCGGAAATCTGTCGGCGCCACCTGCGCTCCTGGGGGTCGGTCCACACGCATCCGCAGACCAGTCCCGCGAGACCCACAACAACGGCTCGACGACAACGTCCTGTCATAATCATACCTGGCCTCGCTTACCACTAACGGACGCGGCCCATCAGAAGTTCACGCAGTTGCACGGACAGCCAACCAATACGTTCAGGTATTCCCGGATGATCGCACGGCTTGCGTTGTTGGCCGCTCTGAAATCGTCGGCGAACCGCTGCGCGTTATCAGGACGATGGGGATCAACGAAGTTCGGGCTGAGAATGTTCGGTATCAGAGTCCCGGCGATGCACCCAATGTGTTGCGCGGGCGTTTCTGCATCATGGGGACCTGCACTACCGCCAGCCTGGTGGGAGAAGGAGTCCTGCGCGATGTGCAGGAGCCTGCCGACGCCCATCAGCACGTCTCGGCAGTTGCCGTGCCGGATTCCGTTCTCGATCCGCTCCCGCTCAATCGTACGCACTTGATCTCGGGCCCCGGGGGAGTGGTAGACGAATAGAATCCCTTGGGCAGGCAGCGCGTCCCAGTGGTATCGGTTATCTCCGAAGACCGGCCTCGTGTCACCTTCATCGGTATTGCTGTCGAACCGGGCCACTCGCTCTGCGCATTCGCCACCGATCTCGGGCCCAGCGATGTTGAAGGTTTCCCCGTAATGCATGTCTGCGTTCCACATCCCCAGCGGGTCGACGGTGTTCGTCGGCGCATTGCCGACGTAGCCGTACAGGTTCAGCCCACCGCTCTCTTCAATCGGATCCCTGCTTGCCCAGCGTCCCAACCGCGGCAGGAGATACCGGTTGTCGTTGTAGTAGAGGCCGGTTTCGACATCAAACCATTTCGTGCTAAAGCGGTAGGGATTGGCGTCGGCGTACGCGCCTTCCTTCACGACCGTGTTGCCGTACGGATCGTGCTCATATCGGGCAACCGTGGCCTGCGTATCGGCCTGGATCACCTGGCCTACGTTCCCATTCGCGTCGTAGAAGAACCAGTATCCCGGGGTGCCCGTTGCGGCGGTTTCCTCGGCGGCGAGAAGCCCTCCGATCCCGCCCGCACCATGGATGCCGCCGGCCGACGGGTTGCCGTTCAGGCCGCTCAGGTCCAGGCCCCACGTATACTTCCGCGT
>CAZUAI010000106.1:12949-17934 GCA_964617875.1 uncultured Planctomycetales bacterium
CCGTGCCGTCCCGGTGCGATACCTTCTTCTGCACACGCCGGTTCATGTAGTCGTACGCGAACTCGACCTTGGTGTCGTCCGTCTCCGCGAAGATCGGCTCGACGGCCTTCAGCCGGTTCTCGGCGTCCCAGACGTAGCGCATCGGCTTCAGCGGGTTCGTACACGTCGGCGGCGTGTTCGGCCCGTTGTAGCAGGCCTGGAACGCCATGTAATCGGACATGTCCACGTCGCCGTCGTCGTCCGCGTCGGCCGTCTCGCATCCGCTCGTCGCGGGCGGATGGTTTGGGCCGTTGAAACACTCAGAGAACCGTACTGCATCGCTGTAGTCCACATCCCCGTCGTGGTCGAAATCGCTCGCCACGAACCCCGTGCCGAGCAGGTTCCCATCGGCGTCGCAGCCCAGGAACTCGGTTGGGTTCGACGGGTACACGATCTCCTCGTACTGGTTCAGGGCATTTGTGGTCTTGTAGGTCGTCGTCGCCGGGGGCGTGGCGGCGCCGTCCGTGTGCGTCTTGCGGTTGCCGATCGGGTCGTAGGTGTACGTCCGCCGCTCCGCCCCGACCTCGGTCCCGGGGCTGTCCGGGTCCGTGCCTTGATGCCGGTACGACGAAACCAGTTCGCTGCGATCGTTGTACGCCCACTTGTTCAGCAGCCCGGTGTACGGCGACTGCGGCGAGAACGCGCTGCCGGTGTTGACGACCGAGATCCGCCGGCCGAATTCGTCGTAGGCATAGGCATACATCGAGACCGTCGGCAGGTTCTCGCCGGCCTTGTTCTCCACGCCCGCCAGCAGGTCGCGGCCGTCCGCCGGCGACGCGTCGCCGGTGTACGTTCGTGTGACGGATGCCGCCGTGGCGTCGTTGGCATCCTTGTATAACGTCGAGGCCACGCGGTCGCTGTTGGTCAGGAGACTGTACGTCACGCCGTGAGCGGACAGGCCGGGGCCGGTGATGCCGAGCAATCGGCCCACGCCGTCGTCTTCCGGATCGTCGTAGGTGTACGTCACGTTGTACTCCGACGTCTGCTCATCCGTGCCGAAGAAGAAGCCCGTGTCGCGGCCCTTGGCCGGGCCGGCGGTCTCATACTTCCGCGTGATCGTCTTGCTGTAGAGGCCGCCGCCCGTCTCGTTGATCTTCTCCTGGTCCAAGTCGAGGGTGGCATTATACACGAACTCGCGGGTGCCAACCGCGTCCGTGACCGTCTCCCGGCGCCCGAGCCGGTCGTACGTAAATTCGACGTCCAGTTGCTCATCGTTTCCGTAGTCGATCCCCGTCATCTCGCCGGTGTTGGGGTCGTACAGGTATTTCGTCTGAACGCCCCGCGCCCAGGTGCGGATATCGAGCTTGCCGTCGGAGGTGTATTCATACTGGACGTACGGGCCCTCCGCGTCGAACTTGAACGTCAGGAGGCCCGTAGGGTCGTCGTATATCCATGTCGTCGTGTCGGCGTCGCCGGTGGTGGCCGGCCACGTCGTACCGGCCCAACCGGTGCCGCCGCGGTATGTCTTCATCATCCATTTGCGCCCGAAGATGTCGTAGATGTACTCGACGGGGTACGTCGCGTCGCCCCACGTCCGCGAGTAGCGGCAGCCGGCCGGGATCTCCTCGGTGGGGGTGACGTCTCCCTCCTGGAAGTACTGCATCTTGCCCTGGCAACTCGCGTTGGCCCCCATCGTGATGGACTGGACCCGGCCGGTGCTCGACGAGTACGTGTAGCACGTGAGGTAGCCCGCGGGGTCGGTGACGGACGCGACCTGCCCGCCGGCGTTGTATTCCGTCGTCGTCGCGTTCCCCCGGGCGTCTGTCACCGTGGTCTGCCGGCCGATGGCGTCGTGGTCGTAGGTCGTCGTCAGGCCCGTCTTCGAGACCTGTTGCGTGGTCAGGCCGTTGACGATCGTCGTGACCTGCGGCGTGGCCGAGTCGGGGTACGTCACCGTCCGCGTGACGGTCTTGCTGGTGCGGACGACCGCGACGACCGTTTCCGTCTCTACCGGGTTACTCGTTGTGCTGTGCGGGTCCACGGAGACGGTTCGCTCCGTCTCGCTGCCCGTGAAGCCGGTGAGCTGGCGCATCTGCTGGCCCGTGAGCACGGCCGTCGCGCTGCCATCCACGTAGACCGAGTTCGTGGTGATCTGCCACCAGGCATCGGACGCGTCCATGACGTAGGACGTATCCGTTTCCGTGATGCGGTCGGTGCCGTTGCGGTCAAGGGCATCGCTGGCGTTCACGTCGAGCCCGGACGCGATCACATTGCCCAGCAGGTCGTACTCATGGAGCGTCGGCGCCCGGCCGGTCGTGGCGACCTTCCAGAGATGCCCCTTGCGGTGCGTCGAGGGGTCCGGGCCTGGCTCGTCTCCGCCGCCGCCGTGGCAGTAGTAGTAGGTCGTCGTGAGCGTGGCGCTGTCGTAGCCGGGCTTCTGCTCCTGGACCGTACGGCCGAGGGCGTCGACGAGCGTATCCACGTACATGGCCGACTCGTTGCCGCCCGTGTAGACGCGAGTCAGGAGGGGGTTGGCGTCGTAGCCATAGACGTAGTAGCGCTGGACCACGTTCTGGCTGCTCGCGACCCGGTAGACCTGCTTCGCCCGGCCGTCGCGGTAGTACTCGGTGACTTCCGGATTCTCGCCGGGGCGGGTGACGGTGACCTTGCGGCCGTCGCCGTCGGTGAAGCTGTCGTCGTAGGCGTAGGTCGTGGTGAGGTTGCTGGCGTCGGTCGAGGTCAGGATCCGCCCGGCCCAGTCGTACGTCGAGCTGGTGGTCAGTGTCCGCTCGGCGGTGCCGGAGCCGCCTTGGATTGTCTGGGAGACGTGCCGGCCCATCGCGTCGTATGTGTCCGCGGTCGTGATCGCCGGCTGTGTGCCGTAGCCCGCCTTGGTCTTCGTGTTGACACGCTGCTTCTGCGTGTCGAAGCTGCTGGCGTAGCCGGTTACGGTGCCCGTCTCGTCGGTCGCGGAGTCCAGGCAGCAGGTGCTCCAGTCGAAGTCAGCCTGTGTGCCGTTGCTGTGGTAGGTGTGCGTGCGACGGCCCTGCTCGTCGTAGGTGTGGACCGTCCACGTCACATCCGTGGCCGACCAGTCGCTTGTCGCGTAGAGGTCGCTATAGGCCGTCTCCTCCAGCAGGACCCTGCCGGCCATGTCGCGGATGGTCCGTTCCTTCGTGCTCTTTCCCGCCACGAACGATGGCGACGCCGCCGTGCCGACCGCGTGCGTGACGGTCGTTATGATGGCATCCACGGTCTCCCCGAAACTCGGGAACTCACCCGGTACCGTGCCGCCGGGCAGGTAATCGTATCTGATGTAAGCGTACGTGTCGACACGCCCGTCGGGGTACTCGATGCTCCTGATCTGGCCGGCCTCGGTGCTCGTGATGCCAGAACCGTAGCCATAGTATCGCGTGGTCGTGACGAGGTTCTCGGCGGCGCTGAACTCGTTCGCCGCCGTGGTCAGGTCCCCGTCACGGACCTCGACCTCGACGCGGTCGCCGTTGCTGTCGTCGTAGTACGCGTAGTACGTCCGAGCGACGATCTGGCCCTCGATCGTCTCGGTGACGGTTCGTGGCTGGTCCAGGTATGCGGTGAGTGGGTTCGGTTCCGGCGAATCGGACACCCGATCATAGCTATACGAGATGACACGGGCACAGGTGGAGTCGCTCTTGCCTTCGGCGAGCGTCTTGTCCTTCCAGGAGTGGATCTCGGAGGCTTTCTGATTGCCCGTCCCGACGTAGCTGTAGATGACCCACGAGCCGTCGGGGTTGGAAACGGTCCAGATCCGGTTGTTCGCGTCGTACTCGTAGGTGGTGGTCAACGTCGTCGTGGCGGAGGTGTAGACGGTCTCCGTCTCCACAACGGGTCGGCTGGTGGCGAACTGAATCTGCTTCTTGGAGACGATGGTGTTGGAGGCATTCTTGACCTCGTAGGTCTCCAAGCGGCCCGCGCCGCCGGTCTCCCCGGTCCGGGTCCGGCTGCGGATGAGCGCTTCGGACGTGTCTCTATCCTCGAGCTTCCAGCCCGTATCGACATAGGTGTAGTCGTGGAGCGTGGCGGGGTTGCCGCCGTCGTTCACCCGCAACGCGACGTCGCCCGATGGATCCGAAAACGTCCAGACGCGGGAGGCGGTCGTAGCACTTCCGCGATAGAATCGCACTTCAAACGTGCCCTGGCTGGGGTCCATATCGTCGTCGTAGATCTCGACCCGTCCCCCGGGGGCCGTGACCTCGCGCAGCCAGTGGTCGTTGCCGCTTTGGTCTTTGACGCTGGTGTCCCTGACGGTCACTTCCGCGGACTTGGCGACGCGGAGGCTCTTGGCCGCGACCAGCGTCCCGTTCGACGGCGGCGGATCGGTTTCGTAGTACCAGAGGAGCCCGGCGGACTTCCCCTGCGAGTTCTTGCCGAGGTATAGCCGGACGTCGATGCTACCATTGAGGCTACAGCCGTCGCCCATGCCGTCTCCGCCACCCGTGCCGCCGCCGCTGCAACTGGGGCACACACTGCCGCCGCCCGACGAGCCGCTCGTGCTCGGACCGTTGTCATTGCCGCCGCAACCGCCGTCCGGCTCGATGGGCAGCACGGCCTGTACGGCGCACGGGCAAAAACCGCAGTCTTCCCCCGCCGCTGCCTGAATCGTGACGGACTTCGGTACCACTTCGTCGGGTTCCCCCGTGAGCTTCAGCGAAATGCCGCAGCGGTGCGCTCCGTCCGCATCGAGTGCACCTGCCGGCGAAAGAACGACGGCAGCCTGCGAGGCTCCGGCCGGCTCGACATCGACAACGGACCACGTTAGAAGCCCTGCATCCGTCACCTTCGCCACGACCGGGTCGCACGGTGCCAGCGGAACGTGGTCGAACTCAATCGGAGGCATGGGACACTCTGGGTATGCATCAGGATCTTCAGAGGGTGAGCACTCCGGACTGCACCCGATCTGACCTTCTTCGCTGCAGGTGTACCCCCAAGTTGCATAATCCGCACCTCGCACGAGCGAAGATCGTACG
>CAZUAI010000107.1:0-17019 GCA_964617875.1 uncultured Planctomycetales bacterium
CGAACCCTACGATCCGCCGCGTAAGCCTGTCGAAATATGCAACGCTGGGGTTGACGCTGCATCCGTGGTTGGCGCGCCGGCCGTCGGCGTCAGCCTCGCGGAGGGCCGCACGGAACCGAAGTCCACGCGGACGGAGGCGGCCGGCATCCGGCACTCGGCAGTCCGGCCATCGTGGACAAACCGGATGGCTTCGGCGAGGCTTCGCGTCCGGGCGGCCGTCTGCCCGAGGACCGTCACGACGCAGGCCCAGTCTTCCTCGCGGCGCGGCGGCGTGCGGTCGCCGACGAGGCTCAGCCACTCCTGCAACTCCGGCACGCGGCCCTGGCCGCGGGCGAAGTCGTGATACCGCATCAGGTTTGTTCGCCCCTCGGGGCGACACACGACATACCCGATGCAATCGCCGATGCTGAGCCAGTTGCTTTCGATCTCGAGCACCTGGTCCGTCCCGCCCACTGCCGTGACCCGCACGGTGCCCTGGCGGCCATGCAGCGTCCGCTCGTTTTCGCCGGGCGGGTAATCGTGGCCGATGATGCCGGTCTCGCGCCGGCTCAGCCCGCCGTCGCGCAAGGGGGACAGGCGTTCGACGTAGACGGTGAAGTCGCCGGGCGGGGAGACATAGGCGAAGTCCTGCCGGACGCCGCCGTCGCAACGGAGCAGGGTGCCGACGACGGTGAAGCCGTCCGGCAGCAACTCGTGCCGGATCCGTTCGAGCCTGGCGTGCTTTGCGTCGCTGTCTTCCTCGTTGAGCCTGCCCAGGTACGAGGAGTAGTGCGGCCAGACGGCCCAGGTCCCGTCGGTCGGCCACGCCAGGGCAAGCCGCTTGGGCCCCCAGGCGAAGGACGCGAACTTGGCGGGCGTGCGGTGGAGGATCGCCTGGCCGTGCTCCAGGTACAGCAGGCCGCGGGCACGGTCGTTGAACTGCGCCGCCGTCGCCGGCCGAGCGCCGGCGCCGCGGGCGGCATGACCGAAATAGCACGTGATGAGCCGCGAGGCGACGAAGCCGCCCTGTTCGATGTCGCGGCGCACGCCGTAGTAGCCGCCCTGCTGCCGCTGGATGCGGCCGAGGACGTCCAGCGCGACCTGCTCGACGCAGGCCGCGTCGCGATCGTCGCGGAGCAGGTTCAGCATCGCGTAGATCACGATGTCGTTCGGCTGCGTGTGTACGCCCTTCCAGTCGTTGCCGCCGAAGTAGATCGGGGCCCCGTC
Organism: uncultured Planctomycetales bacterium; assembly: GCA_964617875.1. Taxonomy (GTDB): domain Bacteria; phylum Planctomycetota; class Phycisphaerae; order UBA1845; family PWPN01; genus CAZMVY01. Next base: position 1,207 of record CAZUAI010000107.1, read on the forward strand.
GCCCGACATGCAGCGGAGCAGCAGCGTCCAGGACTCGGACAGGTGGTGAAAACAGGCCGCCGGCGGCTGTTGCCCGCCGATGAGGTATTGCGCGGCGTTCTCCACCAGCTCGGCCATGGTCGTCTTGAGGTAGCCGATGTGGACCAGTCCGTGGTTCTCGACCGTGAAGTCGGGTTGCGCGTTGACCGTGGTCACCCAGTCGCAGACGCGGCGGCCGTCATCGCCGGGACGCGTGTCCTGCTTGTCGGCCGCAACCGAGAGGCTGTTGTACATGTAGCGTTTGGCGGACTCGTCCCAGGCCCGCCCGTGGGGATGAGACGGCATCATGTTGCAGCACAGGCTGGTCACGTGGGCGTTCCAGGCGTTTTCCTCGGCGCCGGTGTCGCCCGGCCTGGCGTTCTTGGGTAGCTGCTCGATGAAGCGGTCGGCCTCGTACTCCAGCAACCGCGCGAGGCGCAGTTGGAGGTCGCGATCCAGGTGCTCCCAGATGATCCATCCGCCCAGACCGGCCGACCGCGCCCACATCGCCGACTGCCACTGGTTGCCCCAGGGCTTGCCGTTCGCGCACTTCTCGCCGCCGGTCACGTGGGCGGCGGCCAGGTAGCGAAGGACGGCGACGGCCTGCTCGCGACAGCGGGTTCGCGCCGCCGCGTCGATGCCGACCGCGGGCGGGTTCGCCTCGGAAAGAAAGGCGTTCACGAGCGCGGCGTATCCGAGGGGGCGGATGTCGTCTTCCTCGTGCCCGCCGTCGCCGTAGTAGCCCTGTCCCGGCCGCCCCGGCACCGGTCGAAAACGCTGGGCCAGGATCTCGCTCCAGGCGCGGATCGAGTCGTAGTAGCCCTGCATCAGCCGCCGGTTCCTCTCATCGCCCGTCGCGTGGAGCAATTCGCCCGGAAACGGCCGTACGGCCTGGAGCAGCTCGTTTGCGCTCGGTGCCGTTGCCGTTCCGGCCCGCGACGGCCGTGCCGCGACGGCGATCGCCAGGCCGCAGAGGATCATGCGCATGGCACGGCATGTGTTCCGATGATTCATGGTCGAGTCTGCAGCACGTCCCCCGGACCCATTACTCGGCGACGAAGGAATAGCGCCCGCCGGTGCGGACGCGGAACACGTCGTCGCCGGCCGTTTCGGCCTCGCCGGCCGTCTTCGTGGCGCGGATGCGTTTGCCCGCGCACGCGGTCGGTATGCGGATCTCCGCCGTAACGCCTTGCGGCACGTCCACGTCGAGCGCCCACGATTGCGTGTCCCACCGCACCCAGACCAGACCCTTCGGCGTCACGACATGCCCGGCCACGTACGCCAGACCGCCCGCGTCCGGCGCGATGCGGATCGCGCCGCCGCCCGGCTGCGTCACGCGCACGCCCAGCAGCGAGTCGTGGAGCCACAGCAGCGGCACCGCGCCCCAGCCGTGCGAGCCCGTCTCATCCGCCGGCTGGGCGGAGTTCTTCTCGCCGGGCCTGAGTCCGAGGTCCTCGCGGCTGACCCAGTACTCCGGCAGCGGCCCGCCGTACGGACCCTGGAGCTTCGCGGGCGTCGGGTTGCCTGGGTGCCCCGGCAGGTATGGCGAGTACCGCTCGATCAGGTGCGCCACCGCACGTTCCGTCAGCCCGACATCCGACAGCGCCCGCAGCACCCGATAGCCGTACGTCGGGTTGTTCCAGCGCGTCACGCCCGACGGCGGCGAGCCGTGCGGCGGCGGGAACGCGTATTGCAGGTCCGCCAGGGCCTCTTCGCGCGTAAGCAGCCCGGCGGTGACGGCGATCGTCTGGCCCGCCTGGCTGTAGCCGCGTTCCTTCCCGGGGTTCTCCGGGTCGAGCCGGTCTGCGACGTGTAGCGGCACCTTGCCCGCGCCCGGTACGAGGTGGTGCTTGCGGAAGGCCGCGGTCATCCGGTCGCAGACACCCTTCCACGCCGCCGCCTGCTGCGTCTCGCCGATCGCCTCGGCCATCTCGACCGACCAGCGCAGCCGCTCGATGACCCACGGCGTCACGATGCCGCTCGATTGTTTTCCGTTCTCGCAGCGGACGCCGACGCGAATGTCCGCGAGCACGCGGTCCGTCCGCCAGATTCCGTCATCACCGACGCGGGCCAGCAGGTTGGCCCAGTACCGCTTCATCGTGTCCCAGTGGCGGCGGATGCACTCCTTGTCGCCCGTCCACACGTACTGGTCGTAGAGGAACGCGACATACTGCACGCCCCAGTCGTACGGTGCCGGGTAGGCGGGGTAGTTGCTCGGGAAGAACGGATGGAAATCGCCGTCCGGGCCCTGGCCCTGACCGAACGTGCGGAGCAGGAAGGCCCGGAGCCGCGCGTCGCCGAACCACGTCGCCGCCAGCAGCGCGCGGGGCTGGGCGTCCTCGATCCACTGGCCGTCTTCGCGGCCCGGCGTGTCCACGTACGAATCGGACATCGTGACCTCGGCGTGGATCAGATAGAGCTTGACGATCTGGTCGATCCGTTCATCGCCGCAGGAGAAACTGCCGGCGAGATCGACCGGGTACTGCGACTTGACGATGCCGACGCGCCGGAGGATGACCCGCCCGTCCGTCGGGAAGTGGATGTGCAGCGACAGCCAGCGGGCCGTCCGCTCGTCCGGCAGATCGACCGTCTGCGGTCCGGTCCGCGTGATGTATCGGTCGGCGTAGCCCGGGCCGACGACGCGCTCGGGGTTCAGCCACCCGTCCGGCCGGACGTGAAGTTCGCCGTCGTAGAGCGACCGGGCCAGTTCCCCGTAGCCGAAGTCGATCCGGGCCCCGGCCGTCGCGCCCTCCAGGCCGACAAAGGGGAATCCGTGGACCGGCCGGCCGAAGTCGAACGTGATGTAGCAGGACTCGCCCGCCTTGCCGCTCACCGTCACCGGCATGCCGCGGAGCACGTCGCCGGCGGCGCGTGCGGCGTCCTCGTCCGGGATGCAGCGGGCCGTGCGGATCCCCGCGGCGATCGAGAGCGGCTCGTCGGAGATCGGCGGCGTGCGTTCGAGCCGTCCGGCCGCCAGCACGGCCAGCGGCTCCACGGCGTACTCGCGCTGCGGCGGCGTTTCGACGTCTTCGGGGATCTCCGGCCAGGGGCCGTCGGTCACCTCGATGGCCCGGTCCCAGCCGCCGTCCATGAAATCCGGATCGTGGACGCTGCCGCCGGGGAAGCCCTTCTCGCCGTCGATGATTTGCGGGTAGCGGATCCGCTTGTCGCCGATCACGCCGACGATCTGCTGGTCGTGGATCGCGATGTCGTGGGCGGTCGTGCATCGCCAGGACGTGTCGCTGACGAGCCACGGGCTGCGGATCCACAACCCGGCCCGCGTGTTGCCCGTCCGCTGGAACGTGATGATCCCGCCCCAGTTGTGGTGGCGGACGACGACGACATTCTCGCCCACGCGGAGGTACGGGCCGACGTTGACCGGCAGCGCCGTGATCCGCGGCTCGTGGTAGCGCGGCACCTTTCGGCAGACGACGTGGCCGTTGATCCACATGGCGGCGTTGCTGTCCGCGGCGATGCGCAGCGTGGCGTCCTTCGGGATCGCATCGAGCTTCACGACCCGGCGGAAATACGTGAACCGGTTCTTCGGCGCCGGCTCGTCCGGCCGCGCCCAGATCCAGCGGGCCGCCGTGCCTGCCCCCGCCGCCGAGTGTGCCGCAGAAGAATCCGCCGCCGCCGAATCCCGCACCGCCGGCGCGAGCAACGCCAATACGCCGACGGTACTCCTGATGACGCGAATCCGAAGCATGTCATTCATCGAAACCACCCGCCGTAACAGAAAAGGAAAGCCCAACGCAACACCCTCTCCCTCCGGGGAGGAGGGCCGGAGCGAGGGGGTCCAGCCCCCGCCCCATGCCAGGGGGAGGGCCGGGGCGAGGGCAGCCGATTCTCTCCGCCGTCCGGTCGCGCCGTCGCTTCTTCAGAACAACATCTGCTGCCCCGGCAGTTCGGTTTCCGCGCGGTCCATGACGTCCTTGACCTCTTTGACGAACTCGCCGAGGTCCTGGAACTCCCGGTAGACGCTGGCATAGCGCACATACGCGATCTTGTCGAGGTCGCGGAGCAGCCGGGCCGCCTCCGCGCCGATGAACTGGCTGGTGACCTCTTTCTCGAAGCGCTGGAAGACGGTGTCCTCCACCTGCTCCGCCAGGGCCTGCAGGGCCTCCATGCTCACCGGCCGCTTGTAGCAGGCGGCCTGGAGGCCGGCAATCAGCTTGCTGCGGTCGTACGGGACGCGCGTCCCGTCCTTCTTGATCACCTGGAGCCGCACCTCGGTCTCGATCCGCTCCTTGGTCGTGAACCGCCGGCCGCACATGTCGCACTTCCGCCGCCGGCGGATCGTCATCCCGCCGTCGCTCAGTCGCGAGTCGATCACACGGTCCTGGTCGAGTTCTTTGCAGAACGGGCAACGCATGGATTCACACCGGCCCACCGGCCCCGAGGAACCAGGATGGACCGCCTCATCATATCGTGAATCGGCACGACGCAAAACCCCCCGGGCACCGCCGTCTCGCCGGTGCATGGCCGTAGCGGCCTGTCGCGAACACGGCGTCGGGAGCTGTCTTCCATCGACGACGCCACGGCGGCGAGCGAGTCAGCAGGCGGGCGAACCTCCGAGTCTGCGAGCATGCGGCTCCGGAGAATCGCAAACGCTGCCGCTTCGCCATTCGGGTCTCGGTCGCGAGGCTCCGCCAGGCGGCTTCGTCATGTGCGCTTCGCCGTCCGTCATTCCCGGGGAGGAGTGCAATACCGGGCAGCTTCGGCCGTTACGTTTGACGGTGGATTGTTACAATGAGCCGCAAATGCCCAGCGAAAGGAACCTGCACATGAAACGGATCGCGATCGCAGTCGTGTTGTCTGTCGGTTTGTGCTCGTGGCTGGTCGTTGCCCAGGACGCCGGGGCGCCGCGCGATCGCGGCGATCGGTCGGCCGGGCGCGAACGGCGGCCGTCGGGCGGCAACGTCGCGGAGGGGTGGCGCCCGCCGCCGTCGCCCATCATCGAGGCCCTCGATGCCAACGGCGACGGCACGATCGAGGCCGACGAGATCGCCGGGGCCGCTGCGGCCCTGAAGGCGCTCGACAAGGACGGCAACGGCCGACTCACGGCCGACGAGTACCGCCCACGCGGGCCCGGAGGCCCACCAGCGGGTGGCCCGGGCGGACCGCCGGCGGACGGCCCCGGTGAACGCGGCGGGCGCGAGCGCGGCGCGAGGAGCGGCCCCGACCGGCCGGCGGGCGATCGGGCCGGCGGCGGGCAGGACCTCTTCGACTCGACGCCGCTGCCCAGGGACGACGCCGAGAAGAAGATCCTCGCCGCGCTCGATGACCTCGATCGGAAGGAACGACAGGGCATGATGAGCGTCCCGCGCGACGACGGCCGCTACCTGCGCCTGATGACCGAGGCCGTCGGCGCCAAGAGCGTCGTGGAACTCGGGACGTCGCACGGGTACTCGGCGATCTGGCTGTGCCTGGCCCTGCGGACGACGGGCGGGAAGCTGACGACGTTCGAGATCGACGCCGGGCGGGCGGCGCTGGCCCGCAAGAACTTCGCGCGGGCCGGCGTGGACTCGATGGTGACGCTGGTCGAGGGCGACGCACACAAGGAAGTGACGAAGCTGAAGGACCCGATCGATGTGCTGTTCCTCGACGCCGACAAGCAGGGCTACGTGGACTACCTCGAGAAGCTGCTGCCGCTCGTGCGGCCCGGCGGGCTGATCATCGCCCACAACATGGACGCACGACAGGCCGACCCCCGCTACGTCAAGGCGATCACCACGAACCCGAAGCTGGAGACGCTGTTCGTCCACCTCCGCGATTCGGGCATCGGCGTGACGCTGAAGAAGCGGTAAGCAACGCAGCAGGGGCTGCCGCCCCCGCTGCGCGCCGTTGGGCTCTTCGGGACAGCCAGGGACCGGCCGAGTCAGTTGCGGGCGCGGCGACGGATCATCGCCATGGCGCCGAGACCGAGCAGGCCCAGAGTCGTCGGTTCCGGCGTGGGGTATTCGATTATGTCGATGTCACCGGCAAGCCCCGGCCCCAGCCACCGGATCTGCTTGTAGATGTCCACGGTCGTGCCCACGGGCAGCGAGTTGAAGTAGAGGTCCAACGTGGAAGGGGTCCAGTTGACCATCAGGCCGGGAGCCGGGTTGCCGTTGGCGTACAGGCTCACCTGCGGTGTCCACATCCAGTTGCCGGTAATGATCTGTTCGTGCCAGTCCGACCACGGCAGCGTCCCACTGATAATGAACGACTCGTGAATGTCGAGAACCTGGTTCGGGACGATCTGAAGCGGCCCGTGCCGGAACACCTTGAGCCAGGGCGGCCCGTTCGGGTCGCGGACGATCGGATACTGCCCGACATACCAGCCCGGCAAGCCTGACGGAAGGATCGTGGGGCCGAATGAGTTCGGCAGTGTGCTGATGTTTCCGACGCCCTGCCCGAAGGCGACCGCAGCGGCGGCGACAAAACCGGTGACGATAGTACGATTGGTCTTCATTGTTCTGCTCCTCTGGAATCCGGTAACCGATTCCGTTCGAGTGCTTCATGCCCGCCGTCGGCGCGCCACGGCCAGACCGCCCAACGCAAGCAGTCCGAGGGAGGCCGGCTCGGGCGTCGGGTATTGGGCGATCTGGAGCGTGCCGTTGAAGATGGCGCCGGGCGGCCCGTTGTATTGCAGTGTCTTGCGGATATCGAGCAGCGTTCCGGGGGCCAGCGGGTTGAAGTAGAAGTCCAATGTGCCGCCCGTCGTCATCGAGCCCGGCGTGTGCACGGTGGTCAGGCCGGGCGGATTGGCGAAGTTCGCCAGGAAGACCGTCGGCTGCACCCAGTCCCAGCCGGGCGTCAGAATCTGCTCATGCCAGTCCGTCCAGCTCAGCGGCGGCGCGATGACGAGCAGTTCCTGCAGCGTGAACGTCTGGCCCGGGACCGCGGTGAACGGCTGGCCGTTCGGGCCCGAGAACGTCTTGATCCACTGCGGGCCGGCGGGGTTGATCTGCACCGGCAGCCAGGGGTTGGCGGCATTGCCGCTGTCCACGCTCCAGCCGACGACCGGCACCGGCGACGGAAACTGCGTCGGCAGCGAGCCGAGGTTTCCGACGCCCTGGGCCAGCGCCACCTGCGACGCGACGAGACCGATCGAACCCATGGCCAACCATCGAATCCTGTTCTGCGCTTTCATGGTCGTTCTCCCGGGAAGGCAGCCTTCCCTGAATCCGTCCGTACGGACCGCACATCACGCAACAACGGTTCTTCTGCGAAGCAATCCGATTCCGCCCAGGGCCAGCAGCGCCACCGAGGTCGGCTCGGGGGCGACGCCCGGCACGCGGAAAACGAGAAACTCGTCGTGGTTGAACCCGGCAAAGGGAGCCGGCAGGAAACTGGGCCATCCAGGGCTCCGTCCCGAGTCATACCAGATCCACTCCGCGCTCTTGTCCACATTGGGCAGGCTCGTCGGCCAGATCCATGTGTACGGGGTGAGCGGGGTCGAAGGATCGTTGTCGTAGCCGGGGGCCGTGCTCGGGGCGACCCAGAGGTTGTTCGTGGTCGCGTAGTTGATGGCCGCATCGACCTGGGCCTGCGTCGGCATCGTCGAGGCCGGCCACGGCCCCGAAATGCCGAACAGCGGCTGGAGGTACTTCCCGGCCGGAAACACCTGCCAGCCGACCGTGCTGGTGTTGAGCTTCGTGTTGAGGGTCGTGTTCTTGAACGTGGCGATGAAGCCTTGGGCCGCCGAGAAATCCGAGGCGGTCGCCACGTAGAGGTAGTCGGTGGACGGGCGGCCCAGAGCGGTGAAGCTGTACTCCACGGTCCAGTTGTTTCCGCCGCCGGCGAAGTAGTTCGTCGCAAACGGCGTTCCGTAGTACACGTCGAACTGGTTGTCCACGGTCAGGTGAATGTCCCAGTTGTCCGCGTGCGCGACGCCCGCCGCGCCCGCGACGATCAGCACGACCCCTGCCATTCGTACGATTGCGTTCCTTGCGGCAGTCATTTCCCGGTTCCTTTCTCCGAAGGCCCGATACGGCCCCTCGGTTGTTCTTGTGCCTGTCCCTGTCACCATGCAACGCCCGCCCGCCTGCGCCGTCGCCACAGGACCACGCTGCCGAGGCCCATCAGGCCCATCGTCGCCGGCTCGGGCGTGGGATACTCGTGGACCGCGAGCGTGCCGACAAAGGCCGTTCCGGGAATGCCGTTGTAGACGAGCTGCTTGCGGATCTGCACGATGGAGCCCGGAGGAACCGGGTCAAAGAAGAACGAAAGGCTGCTGGTCCCGGCGCCGGTGATGCTGAGGTTCGACGGCGGCAGACCGTTGACCAGGATGAAGGGGTTCGTCCACACCCAGCCGGGATCCGGCTGACCGGTGACGTCGATTCCGATGACGTCTTCGTGCCAGTCGCTCCAGGGAAGATTGCCGGCGACCTGGAGGACCTCGGTGACGGGCAGCCCCGGCCCGAGCGCGGGCTGCACGAACGGACCGCCGTTGGGGCCGACGAAGCTCTTGCCCCAGACCGGTCCCGTGGGATCGCGGACCACCGGGATCGGGCCCGCCGGAGAGATGACGTTCCAGCCGCCCGGCGCGGCGCTCATCGGAAACGTTGTGGGCAACGAGCCCAGGTTTCCGACGCCCTGCGCAAGCACCGCCTGCGAAGCGATCAGGCTGATCGCCACCACGGCCGAGGTTCTGAGGATACTTCGTTTCATCTTGGATCTCCTTGAACAGTGGTTCTACCGATCTCCATTCCGAACTCGTGTACGCCGCACAACACATGCGGCATGTCCTGATTCCGGTTCAATGCCTTGAGGGCCCGCTCCCTTGCGAGGATGCGTCTTCCTTGGTTCGTGCCATCCGCCCTGGCGGACGGGCGGCGGGGGAGTCAGCCCCGCCACCCGCGGTTCCTGCCTGGAGGAGGAGGAAAGAAGGAGGAGGTTGTTGGTCCTGTGAATGCGCCCGCGTCCGGTTCGCAGGACGGGGGCGGTGTTCTCTTTCTGACGCACGAGCAGCTCGGCGACGGTGCGTTCCAGGAGCGCGCCGTCACGGGGATCGCCGAGGTAGCCATCCACGCCGGCGATCCGGACGGCCCGTTCCAGATCCTCGCTGTGCGATTTCGCCACCGCGACCAGCAGGACCGGAATCGGGACGGTGCGCCCGAGCCGGATCAGCTCGAGGGCCTCCGCCGGCGCGAGCGAGACCTGGATGACAGCCACACGCGGGCGGCTGCGGAGGATCTCGCTGTATCCCGCACGGGCGGACATCACCTGTCGCACCGTCCAGCCGTTCCGAGCGGCCATTCGCTGGAGTGCGCCCACCGGGCCTTCCGCGGTTGCCAGCACCAGTACAGATACTTCGTTCAACGGGCTCACGTCTTGCCGCTCCATCTCGCAAACCATCGCGAGTCTGCCCTGCCCATAACACGCAGCGTGCCAGGCGCGGGCGCCGTCACGGAAATGTCCGCAAATGCCTGCTGCGCGGCAGGTTGGAACAAGCGAAATGGCGGATGCCCGGCCGGCGACGAAAATGGCGAAGCAGTACCGCTATGGCACAGGCAGACGCGTCACATCCGACAAGATGCGCGAAGACATTGGGTTGCGCCTCGCTGTGCCGCTTTGGACCGCTGTACCATTCCGGTACAGAACAGCGCGGCAACGCGCGATGGCGTTGGGCTCGCACGAGACGGTAGAGCGCAAGGGAGCAGGCCGAGCGTCTCTCCGAGCCGCGTGCTCGCGGCGACGGAGGCTCGCCCACCCTCCGGCTCCATTGGTTATCCAACCGGAAACGCTACTGCACCATCGCCCCGAGGCCGTAGTGGCGGACCTTTCGGTAGAGCCGGCGGCGGTCGATCTGCAGCAGGGCGGCGGCACGGTTCTGATTGCCGGCGGCGACCTGAAGGGCCCGCGTGATCAGCGCGCGCTCTGCCGTCGCGAGCGGGACGACCCCGGAATCGCTCTCGATGACCGGAACCTCATTCGCGGACCGGATCTCCTCGGGAAGGTCCTCGACCGTCACCACCTCGCCCGTCGTGAAGATGTGCGCCTGCTCCATGGCGTTCGCCAGCTCGCGAACGTTGCCGGGCCAGGGGTAGGCCTCGAGGGCGCGCACGGCCTCCGGCGCAAGCCGCTTGGCCGGTCGGCCCTCCGCATTCGCGAACTCCAGCAGGAAGTGGCGAGCCAGGACCGCGATCTCCGCCACCCGCTCGCGCAGCGGGGGGACGGCTATGCGAACCACGTTGAGCCGGAAGTACAGATCCTGCCGGAACTCGCCGGCGGCAACCATCGCTTTCAGGTCGCGGTGCGTCGCGGCGATGATGCGGACATCGACAGGGACCGGTTGCACGCTGCCGAGCGGGACGACCGCCCGGTCCTGGATGCAACGGAGCAGCTTGGCCTGAACCTGCAGGCTCATCTCGCCAATCTCGTCGAGGAACAGCGTTCCCCCGTCCGCGGCGCGGAAGAAGCCCAGTGTCGCCTGTTCCGCCCCCGTGAACGCCCCTTTGACGTGTCCGAAAAGCTGCGACTCAAAAAGCGTGTCGCGCAGGGCGGTGCAGTCCACCGGCACAAAGGGCTTCGGACTCCGCGGCCCCGCACGGTGGATGTGGCGGGCGAGGATCTCCTTGCCGGCGCCCGATTCGCCCTGGATCAGGATCGTGCAATTCCGGTGACTCACCGCCTCAATGACCGGCCGAAGGTGATGGATGCACGGGCTTTCGCCGATGGAATGTGTCGGCATCCGTTCCCAGCAACGCCGGCACGCGGAATTCAACCCGATTGATGCCATGATGACTCGCCTGCCTCGATCCTCGCTCGTTCCGAACGCGAAGCCTCGCCCGACGATCCTTCCGTCACAACCTCGCGTGCGCTCGCGTTCGCCGTACTCGTGCTCGCTCTCTGACTCGCAGGTGGACGAGGTGTTACGCCCGGTCCGCCTCCTCCGGGCGAGAATAGGCGCGCGGCGCCGGGGCGGCAACCGGATTTTGCCATTCTTATCGGAGCTGTGAAACAAATCACGCCGGGATGCCCCGCATGGGCACCCCGGCGTTCCGGGCGGCGGCGAGGTCTTTCGACCGTTGCCGCCGCCGCCCCGCGTCCGATTGCACAAGGGGTGCAGCTACTGAATCAGCGCGACCGGGCGCCGACCGCCCAGGTTCGCGAAGATGTCCTGCAACTGCTGCGCGTACGCCGCGATCGTTCCTTCCGCGTGGAAGTGGGAACCCCGGCCGATGGCGGCGATGTCCTCCATCAGGGCCTGATCGGCATTGGCGCCCACGCTGATGGCGTAGATCCGGATTCCCTGCGCCGCGGCGTCGCGCGCGGCCTGGCGGGCGTCGGCCCTCGGCGGGCAGGTCTGGCAAAGCTCGTCGTAGTACTCCGTCGGGTTGCCCCGTGTCTGGTTGGGCTTCCCGTCCGTCAGCAGCATCATGATCTTTGCCGCGTGCGAACGGGCGTCCGCGCTGTTGAGAAGCACCTCGACGCCCTTGTCAATGCCCTGCGCCATGTTCGTGGTGCTCGTCCACATCCCCGCCTGCAGCGTGTTGATCTTGTTGGTCAACCCGGCGAAATCGTCCGTCAGCCACGACATGGTGCTCGGCTTTTCTGCCGGGCCGTATCCGACCTGTCCGTAGCTGGCCATCCCGACCAGATCATCGCCCTGAAGGTCCTGAATGATGGTCAGCATCTGCTTGGCCGCATCGGCCACGGCCCCCATCGGCTGCTCCGGGGCGCCGTTGAGGCCCGGCGATGTGCTCGTGCCCCACTGCTTGTCCTGGAGATAGTCCGTGAACGTCTTCAGGCCGAAGCGATACCGCAGATCCGGATCGCCGTACATCTGGGACGACGGATCGTACTGGCACATGCTCGAGCTGGAGCTGGACACGTAGTCCACGAATCCGTCCCAGCTGCCGCCGACCTTCTTCGAGCAGGTGGTCGGGTTCGTCGCGCCGCTGGGATAGGGCACCATCGAGGTGACCTCGCTGGCGTCGATGTAGTTGTCGCCGTTGCCGCCGGATTGGCCGCCGGACTTCCCGCTCTTCCAGCGGTCCAGCCCCAGGGCCACGCGGACGCGGCGGCGATAGTACTTCGTGGCGTCGTCGCCGGACTTGAAGCTGCTCGGCTGTGTGTTCAGCCCGGTGATCTCGGACGCGACGTAGGTGCCGTACCCCTGCGCCGACAGCGTCTGGCTCACGAAGTCCGTCGTCAGCGTCCAGTTGACACCCTTCGCAAGTCTCACAAGGCCCTGGTCGCCCGCCCAGTTCCAGCCCGGACCCGTGGTCGTCGTACCCCACTTGTTCATGTTGCCGAAATACGGCCCCGCCGGAAGGCCCCCTTCGACCGGCCGCGTGACGCCCTGTGCCTGCGCCGTGGCGCTGTCCCACAGGTGCGCCCAGACGGCGCGGTTCTCGATCTCGATGTTCTTGAACGATCGAAGCGAACTGTCGTCGTTGTGCGAAGCGGACAAATCCAGCACGAACACAACGTCACGCGGCCGCAGGAGGGCCGTCGATGTCGCCGTCATGTTCTTGCGCGACAGGCCGAAGACGTTCGCGAAGAACAGGGGGATCGGCCCGTTCGCGGAGTCCTCGGTCCTTCGCGCCGTGACGCGGACGGCGTTGGCGAACGAGTTTGTCGGCGTAAAGTTGTATTGCCGCGCCCCGCTGTTCCACACGACGCGACCGAAGACGATGTCCTGTCCGGGGTTGAGCGTGAGTGGCCGTCCGAGAACGCTGTTGCGCGCCGCGTAGTCGACGGCCGCCTGGCGCGCCGCCACCATCGGATCGCCCTGGGTATAGTCCGCCAGCATGCCGGCGGCCGCCATGGCGGAGGCATCCGCCGTCCGCTGCAGCTCGGCTCGCGCGTTGTACAGATACCCGACATCAATCGACAGCGCGGCAAAACCGACCAGCACAACCATGCTGACGCAGGTGACGGCCGCCACCGCGCCGCGGCGCCGCTTCTTCCCCGCCTGGTCTCGCTGCCGACCACCACCAATCCGACTGGGCACCATGAGAAGTCACCTCCGGGACCAAAGTCCCTTGCATCGCAGGGGGCTTCCCACGAGCACCCCTTCTTCCCCGCAATCCGTTCCTGCGCCGCCGGCCCCGGTCCACAATGACCCGTGCCTGAAGCGTACGATTCGTTCTCCCGACGGGCAATAGCAAACTGGGATAGTTTTGCAGATTGTGATTCCGCGCGACTCGCGCGACAGATTACAGGACGCAGCGCGCTTATCGGCCCTCCAGCCGGCCGCGCAGCAGGGCAAGCGGGCTTTGGAACCCGCAGGGTCGGTCAGGGTTCCGCCAGCCCCTCGCGGATCGCGTAGGCGGCGAGCTGGACGCGGTCGTGGATGTCGAGCTTCTGCATGATGCTGTCGGCGTGGCGGTTCACCGTGTTGACGCTGATGTGCATCAGGCCGGCGATCTCCTTCTTGGCCAGGCCGCGGGTCAGGTAGCGGAGCACCTCCAGCTCGCGCTGCGTCAGCGTCGAGGCCCGCGAGCGACGGTCCGTGGGGAGCGTGGCGCCTTCGGACGTGACCACCACGCGGGCCAGCACCTCGGGCGAGTAATACGCCGTGCCGGCCACGGCTGAGCGAATCGCGCGGATGAGCGACTCCGGCGGCTCGCTCTTTGTCACGTAGCCGGAGGCCTCGCAGTCCAGGGCCTGCTCGATATACCGGTCGTGGAAGAACGCGCTGAGGAAGATGATCCGGGTGTCCGGGCACTGCGCGCGGATCGTCCGCGCGGCGTCAAAACAGATCAGTCCGGGCATGTCGATGTCCATGACCAGAACGTCGGGCTTCAGCCGGAGGGCCTCGCGGACGCCGGCGTCCGCGTTCTCGGCGACGCCGACGACGTTCATGCCGGGATCGCCCCGAAGGCACTGTGCCAGCGTGTTGCGGACCATCGCGTGGTCGTCCACGAGGAGGATGGAAACGGGCTTGCTCATGGCTGCGCGGCCGGGCTGGCGGCCTCCGAAAGGACCTCGTGTACTAAAGCCGCCAGTTCGGCCATGCCGAACGGCTTGCGAAGGACCGCAACGCCTTCCGCCGGGCCGGCCGCGGGGGCTGCCTTTCCGGCCTCGACGAGCAGGATGGCCGGCACATCGCCGCCGGCGGCGCGAACGGATCGCACGGCGTCCGCGCCCGGGCCGTCGGGCAGATCGCCGTCGCAAACGAGGACACCGATCTCGGCCGCGTGCCGACGCCATTCGTCCATCGCCGCCGCCGCGTCCCCGGCCTGCACGACCCGGTAGCCGAAGGACTGCAACGCGGACGCCGCAAGCTCGCGTACGGGCCGCGCCCCCAGGACGAGCAGGATCCGCTCGCCGTTGCCCCGCGGCACGGCCGACGACTCCGGGGCGGTCGTTGCCGCGGCCACGGAGCACAGCGGCAGCAGGATCGTGAATGACGAGCCCCGCCCCGGTTCCGACTGGATCTCGATCCGGCCGTGGTGGTCGCCGACGATGCCGTAGACGATCGAGAGGCCCAGGCCGCTCCCCTGCCCCCGCGGCTTGGTCGTGAAGAACGGCTCGAAGACGCGCGCGCGAACCTCCGGCGTCATTCCGCAACCGGTGTCCGTGACGACGATTCGCGCCCAGCCGGAGGAAACGTCATCACCGCCCGCGGGCCCCTCCGTACGGCTCACGGCGATGTGGAGCTTCCCGCCGCCGCGCATGGCGTCCCGGGCGTTGGCGACGAGGTTCAGCAGCACCTGTTGCACCTGGGTCCTGTTGGCGCGGACCCGCAGCGGCTTGCCTCGGGGAATCGTCGTCGTCATCTCGACGGCCGCCGGCAGCATGTGGCGCAGGAGCCGGCAGGACTCGCCGACGACCTCGCAGAGATCCACCGGCTCTTTCTCGGCCGGGACGGCGCGGCAGAAGGCGACCAGCGACCGGGCGACCTCCCGCGCGTGGCAGACGCCCATGTCGAGTTCGTCGAGCACCCGGGAGGCGGCCGGATCCCCCGCGACCATAGTCTGCAGCCGGGAGACGCAGCCGCCCACCGCCGCCAGCAGGTTGCTGAAATCGTGGGCGATGCCGTTGGCCAGTTGGCCGATGGCCTCCATCTTCTGTGCCTGGTGGAGTTGCTCCTGCAGCTTGCGCTTCTCCGCCTCGGCGCGAAGGCGGAGCCGGTTCCGTTCGCGGAGCTGGACCGTGCGCTCTCGGACGCGCTTCTCCAGGTCCTCGTGCCGGACCTCCGCCTCGCGGGCCAGGCGCCACTTCGTCGTCAGGGCGAGCGCGAGCTGTCGAACCTCGGCCGGGTCGAACGGTTTCTTGAGGATCAGCAACCGGTCCGTGCCCCCCAGCGTCTCGACAATCTCGTGCCATGGATGATCGGACCAGGCGGTGCAGATCACGACCTCGATCCGCGGATCGGCGGCCCAGAGGTGCCGGATGGTTTCCAGGCCGTCCCACCCCGGCGGCATGCGGATATCGACGAAGGACATCGCATAGGGCCGGTTCGCCATCGCCGCCGCGCGAGCCAGGGCAACCGCTTCCTCCCCGCCGGCCGCGCAGTCCACCTCCACGGCGATCGGCGGCACGACTGACGACTTGTTGCCGAAGAGCGCGATCTCCATCTCCTTCAGCGCCGCATCTTCGTCGTCCGGGCGCAGAATCCGCCGGAAGTCGTCGCGAATCGCGGCGTCATCATCGACTACGAGAATGCGTCCCGGCAGCGTCGGCTGCATGTCTGCCCTGGGTGGACCGGATCGGCGAATCCGCCTCCGCGGCCGGCGCGATCCGATAACTCGCGGCGCGCGCCGGCCGCCAGTTCGTTTATCGCCTCGCGGCCCCCGTCCGCTTAGCCCAACCTTCGCACGCGGCCGGCGTCAAAGCGGCTGGCGATAGCGCCAG
>CAZUAI010000108.1:0-16800 GCA_964617875.1 uncultured Planctomycetales bacterium
CCGCCCGGCACTAAACCACTTGGGACGGCAGTGCCATTCGTTCCTGACACCCTTGCCGCCAGCGTTGCGTTGCGACCGTGAGAAACGCCGAAAACGGCGTTTCCGTCGCGGGCGAAACGGCCCAGGCCCTGGAGGAGATCAGGGCGTCGGCGCAGAAGTTTGGGTTGGTTCCCCGCACCGAAGAAGGCAGGTCTGGCGACCTGCCCTACCTGACTTCCGCACCCGGCGGTTCATGTAATCGTATTCGAACCGCACCTTCCGGTCGTTGCCCGGGACGTCGACCTGCGGCGTCGGCGGCCGGGTCGGATCGCGGGCCCCTCGCGGCAACGAAGTCGCGGATCCATTCATGGGCGCGGACGGCCGGGCGGGCCCCCCCGGCCCAAGCTACGCGCGGATTACACCAGGGAACGCAGAGGGACATCACGCCCCGGCGATTCTGACGCCGTCCTGCCGCGAGGGGATCCGGCGCAACCTTCACCCGCGGGCTGGCGGCGTGCGCCCGAGGGGATAGAATACATACGGGAGGATTCAGAGCTATGGAGTCGTTAATCGGCAAACACTGGCACCACCTCGCTGCGAACGAGGTCGTTGATTTCCTCGAAACGCATCTCGACAAGGGCCTCGACCTTTTTACGGTCAAACGCCGTCAGGACCATTTCGGGCCCAACGCCGTGACGGCACGCAAGGGCACGAGCCCTCTGGTTCGGTTTTTGCTGCAATTCCATCAGCCGCTCGTCCACATTCTCCTGGTGGCCGCCGTCATTACTGCGGTCTTGAAGGAGTTTGTGGACGCGGGTGTCATCGCGGGGGTCGTACTCGTCAACGCGATTGTCGGCTTCATCCAGGAGTCGAAGGCGGCCAGGGCTATTGAGGCGCTTGCCAAAGCCATGGTCACCGAGGCGACGGTTGTTCGCGGCGGCCGACGGCTCCGCGTGTCATCGACGGAACTCGTCCCCGGTGATGTCGTGGTTCTCCAGTCCGGCGACAAGGTTCCGGCGGATCTTCGTCTCCTTCAATGCCGTGACCTTCAGATCGACGAATCGATACTGACGGGCGAATCGGTGCCCGTGCACAAGACGGCGGAGGTCCTCGAACGGGACGTGCCTCTCGCGGATCGCATCAACATGGCCTATTCCTCCTGCCTCGTGACCTACGGGCAAGGCGCGGGCGTCGTTGTGGCGATCGGCGACGCGACGGAGGTGGGTCGCATCTCCGAGCTGATCCATGCTGCCCCGAGCCTGGCCACGCCCCTCACGCAGAAAATCGCCCGTTTCAGCCACCTGCTGATGTACGCGATCCTGGCGCTGGCGGCGCTGACGTTCGTCGTCGGCATTCTCCGCGGCGAGTCGGCTCTGTTGATGTTCAAGGCGGCCGTGGCGCTGGCCGTCGGGGCAATCCCCGAGGGATTGCCCGCCGTGGTGACGATCACGCTGGCCATCGGTGTGTCTCGGATGGCGAAGCGACGGGCCGTCATTCGCAAGCTCCCCGCCGTTGAAACCCTCGGCAGCACGACGGTCATCTGCTCCGACAAGACCGGGACTCTCACCGAGAACCAGATGACGGTGCGTCAGATTGCGGCCGGGGGAACGACCCTCGAGGTCACGGGCGCCGGCTACGCCCCGGCCGGACAGATTCTGGCGGGAGACGCGGCGGCGAATATCGAGTCCAACGCAGCCCTCCGGGAGTGCCTGACGGCAGGGTTGCTGTGCAACGATGCGATCCTCGTGGAAAAGGACGGGCGTTGGGGCGTGCAGGGCGATCCGACGGAGGCGGCCCTGCTCGTCTCCGCGGGCAAGAGGGGCCTCTCCCGCGAAGCCCTGAACGAACAGCTTCCCCGGCTCGACCTTGTGCCGTTTGAGTCCGAGCACCAGTACATGGCCACGCTGCACGACGGCGGCGCCGATCGGCCGTGCCTGGTTTATCTGAAGGGGGCGCTCGAGGTCGTGCTCCAGCGCTGCCGAGACGCGATGGACGCAAGCGGCGCGACCGTTCCGCTCGATCGCGAGCAGGTGATGGAGACCTCCGCGCGGATGGCGGGTCAAGGTCTTCGGGTCCTGGCGTTCGCCCGGGCCGAACGGCCCGCGGGCACGAAACACATCGCCCACCGCGATCTGCGTGACGACATGACATTCCTGGGCCTGCAGGGCATGATCGACCCGCCGCGGGCCGAGGCGATTGCCGCGGTGGCCAAGTGCCGGACGGCGGGCATCCGGGTGAAGATGATCACCGGCGACCATGCCCTGACCGCCGCGGCGATCGCGAAGCAGATCGGGATCGGCACCGACTCGGCGGCCGGCGACGCCTTTCCGCGGGCGCTCACCGGGCCGGAGCTGGCGGCCTGCTCTGACGAACAGCTGATCGAAGTGGCGGATCAGACGAGCGTATTTGCCCGCGTCAGCCCCGAGCAGAAGCTGCGGCTCGTGGAGGCGCTGCAGGCCCGCGGCCAGATCGTTGCCATGACGGGCGACGGCGTGAACGACGCGCCAGCCCTCAAGCAGGCCAACATCGGCGTCGCCATGGGGATCAGCGGGACCGACGTCGCCAAGGAAGCGGCCGACATGGTGCTCACCGACGACAACTTCGCCTCCATCGAGGCCGCGGTCGAGGAAGGCCGCGGCGTGTTCGACAATCTCACGAAGTTCATCGGCTGGTCGCTGCCCACCAACATGGGGGAGGGCCTGATCATTCTTGCGGCCGTGTTCGCGGGCACGGCGTTGCCGATCCTGCCCGTTCAGATCCTGTGGATCAACATGACGACGGCCGTGCTTCTGGGGTTGATGCTGGCCTTCGAGCCCAAGGAACCCGGCATCATGGCGCGTCCGCCCCGCGACCCGGGCCAGCCGATCATCACGGCCGAGGTCGCCGTCCGCATGTTCCTGATCGCCGGCGTGATGCTGGTCGGCGGGTTCGGCCTGTTCAAGTGGGAACTCCATCGCGGATTCAGCGAGGCGGCGGCCCGGACGGTTGCGGTGAACGTCTTCGTACTCGTCGAGCTGTTCTATCTGTTCAACTGTCGCTCCCTCACGCGTTCGATCTTTGAGATCGGCCTGTTCTCCAACCCCTGGATCCCGGTCGGGGTGGTCGCGATGCTGGTTCTTCAACTGGCGTTTACCTACGTGCCGGCGATGAATCGGCTGTTTCACAGCGCGCCTGTGGGGGCGGCGACCTGGTTGGAGGCCGTCCTGGTTGCCGTGGCGGGTGCGGCGCTCGTGGCCGTGCAGAAACGGCTTTGGCGCCGCAAGCCGAGCGTCACCGCTACGCCGGGTTCCGGTGCCGCGCCGTAGCCCGGTCGGATTCATCCGCCCCGGACGCGGTGACGCCGTCCGGCGAGACCAACACCTCGGCGCAGGAATCGGCGTACGGCCAGGGGCCAGCGCGCCGGCGGGTCCGGTAACCGCGATCTCATGGTGAAGAGGAAGACGCGCAGTTGACGACAGCGATTCCGATCGTCGGAGGCCTGGGTCTGTTTCTCCTGGGCATGGCCGTAATGACCGACGGGCTCAAGGCCCTGGCCGGCTCGTCGCTGCGTACGGTACTGGAACGGGTATCCGCGACGCCCCTGCGAGGCACGTTCTGGGGCGCCCTGGTCACAATGGTGGTTCAGTCCTCCAGCGCCACGACGATGACCACGATCGGCCTGGTCAGCGCGGGGTTGCTCACGTTTCAGCAGGGGTTGGGTCTGGTGTTCGGAGCGAACATCGGCACGACGGGCACGGGTTGGCTCGTGGCGTTGCTGGGCGTGAAATTCTCGCTCACCACGGCGGCGATGCCGATGGTGTTGGCCGGAGCCATGCTGAGACTGCTCCGGCGGGGCCGGTGGGCAGGAACCGGCGGGGCCATCGCGGGCTTCGCGCTGATTCTGATCGGCCTGACGACGCTCCAGCAGGGGATGAGCGGCCTGGCGGAGCGTCTGACCCCGGCGAATCTCCCCGGTGTGATCGGAGGAGCCGGCGTCCCGCTGTGGGCCGGGGTTCGGGGTCTCTTGACGCTGACCCTGGTCGGGATTGTGATGACCACCGTGATGCAATCCTCCAGTGCCGCGATTGCGGTGACCCTGTCGGCCCTGCACGTCGGAGCCATCGGCGCCGACCAGGCCGCGGCGCTGGTCATCGGCCAGAATGTCGGCTCGGCGATCAGTTCCATGATGGCGGCCATCGGGGCGACCACGCCCGCCAAACGGACGGCCGTGGCGCACGTGATGTTCAACGTCGTCGCGGGAGGCATCGCCGTAACGGCCTTTCCGCTCCTCGCGCCGCTGATCCTGCGGGCGTCGGCGAGAATGGACCCGACCACGCTGCTGGCCGCATACCATACGACCTACAACGTCGTGGGAGCCGCCGTGCTGCTGCCTCTGATCCGGCCTTTTGCGCAACTGATCGAACGGATGGTGTCGGAGCGAGGCCCGGTGTTGACACGCCACCTGGATCGCTCGGTCCTGACCGTGCCGACGGTGGGGGTCGAAGCGGCGCGGCGAACGATCGCCGGCGCGCTGGAGGCGATTTGCACCTCAACGTCCGAATCTCTGTGTCAGACCACGGATCGTGGCCGGCTCCGCGCTGCGGCCGATGACACGACATGGGCACGGGCGACCGAGGCGCTGGAACGGACACGAACGTTCCTCTCGGAGTTGTCGGAGCCGCCCGCCTCAAAGGCCGAACGGCATCGACTGGCCGGAACGCTGCACGCGCTGGACCACACGACACGCCTTGCGGAAGCGATCCGGGAGAACGGCGACCTCAGTCCGGCGGCCGGCGACGAAGCGGGCGCGCGCGCCACGGCCTGGTGCATCGAGGCGATGCAGGTTGCGGCAGAGGCGGCTGCGCATGCGGCTGCGCCCGCCGTGCCGGCAGCGATGCAAGAGCCCGCGGCCCGGCTCGGGGCCCTCTCGTCGAAGCTGGCGGATCTGCGCCGGACGCACCGGCGCGCCACGCTCGAGCAGGCGGCCGCCGGGGCGCTGACGCCCCTCGAGGCGATGGCACGGGTGGAAGCGGTCCGCCAGCTGGATCGTCTGGTCTATCATGTCTGGCGGGCCGTGACCTACCTGTCCGAGACCGCGGCCGGAAGACCCGGTGGGGGAAACGAGGACCGCGCCGGACGTCCCACCGGAAACGGCTGACCGTTTCCCGCGTTTCGGCGAAGGCATTACGCGGAATGCTGTTCAATCCGCACGCAGCAGCCGCATGCCGTTGTCGTGGAAGAGGGCTTCGACGAACTCCCGCGGCAGGCCGAGCCGCTCGACCGCCTTGCGGACCGCCCGGAGTTCCTCGTACAGAAACGAGGTGAAGACGAGCTTGCCGGACGTGTCGCAGAGCGACAGCTCCCACGGCACGGGCGTGATGTAGGTGTACTGGTCGTTGATTTCGACCGACTTGCCGGGGGCCAGCGCGATCGGGATGTCGGTCGCGTACAGCACCCGGTCGTGCGGGACCGTGCGGAAGAGATACTCCATCACCTCCCAGTGGTTCAGCATCGCCAGGTCGTAGTACAGGTTCGGGAGATCCTTCAGGCGGTCGAGCCAGCCGACGACGTTCTTGAGATAGTACGCCCGCCCGATGTGGGCGAGGACGATCTTCGCGCGCGGCCAGGCGGTACACAGTTCGACGATCTGCCGCTGGTTGAGCGGGTCGGCGAGCCGCCCCTTTCGCGGAATGTGCAGCATGACGATCAGGCCCAGCTCGTCGGCCACCTGCATGACGCCGGGCGGGAGCATCTCGTGGATCTCGACGAGGTTCGGGTCGGCCTTGCGGACGTACGTAAGATAGGGCTTGAGCCCGGCGAAACCGCCCGCGATGACGTCCCGCCGAACGTCCGCGGGATCCTCGGCCGGGTCGAGCAGCCGCAGGCCGAAGAACCGCTTGCGGTCGCAGCCTTCGGCCACGTACCGGTTGTTCGCCGCCCGGTCGTACTCGGGAAAGGGCAGCCCGAAGCACACGGCGGATGTCCGCCGGCCGGGGTAGACCTGCGCAAGGTCTTCGCTCAGGTCTTCGAACCCGTATTGCCGGACCCCGTGCCCGCCGCACTCGAACGGCGTACCCCGCCCGATCGTCGCCGCATCGAACACGTGGGCGTGGAAGTCCAGCACGCGCTCCGGCACGAAGCCGTCGAGCTCCTCGCGCCAGATCCGGAGGTTGCGTTCGTGTTTCGTCGTTTCCCGCCACATGCCGTCTGCCGCCGCTTGCGGGCCTCATGCGTCCCGCCCGTGCTCCCGATAGTATTTCAGTCCTTCCATCATCGCCTTCAGGTTCTCGTGGGGGACGCCGGGCGTGATGCTGCTGCTGGGGCCGAGCATCAGACCGACCGGCGGCCCGTTCGCGACAAGCCACTTCATCTCGCGGATCACGTCGTCCTTCGTGCCGAAGGGCAGCGTCCGCGTGACGGACACGCCGGCGATGATGAAGAGCGGGCCGCCGTTGCGGTCGGTCATGCGGCAGATCCGCTCGTAGTCCATGCCGTCCTCGTACTGGAACCCCTGAAAGCCGCCGATGCCGCACTCGAGCAGACGCGGCAGCATGTCCCACAGGTTGCCGTCGCAGTGCCAGATCAGGCGGATCCCCGCGTCGAGGAACGGCCGGATCGCCCGGGCGAAGTGCGGGAACCAGATCGCGTCGAGCGATCGGATGTCCACGAGCGTCCCTCGCGAGTCGGCCATGTCGTAATCGAGCCGCACGAGCGGCGGGAGGCCGCCGGCCAGGATCGCCTGCGCCGCCGCCTCGTTCTCGAGAAGGGCCAAGTCGGCCTGCAGGGCGAAGTCCTGCTCCATCACCTCGGGGAAGAGGGCGTAGGCCATGAAGTAGTTCTCGTAGCCGTACGTGTAATTGTGGAACCGGGGAAAGGCCTGGAACCCGTCGGCGTAGGGGCCCTTGAGGATGTCGGGGCCGAAGAGCCTCTGGATGGCGCATTCGCTCTCGACGAGCCGGGCGATCCGGGCGGCGTCGGTGGGGTCGTATGCGGCGATTTGTCGCCGACGTTGCGGGAAGACATACGTTTCCAGATGCGCGACGACGGCCTCCGGCGAATCGATGCGCATCGCGTCGATGACGATTTCGTGATCGCCGGTCGTGGCCGAGCGTTTCGTCGTGGCCTCGAATCCCTCATACCGCATCGTGAGGGGGTTCTCGGGCAGATACTGGTCGATGAAGCAGGTCCCGGCGCGCCGCTGGAACTCGAGGTAGCTGCCGTGCCGGTCGCGGACGTAGGTGCCGGGCGGCCGCTGGAGCACCTGTTCCATGAAGGGGACGTCCATCGTGTGGAACATCCACGAGGGGATGCCCTTTGTCGCCTTCATGTCGATCGTGTCGCGGGCAAGCTGCGCCCGTTCGCCCCAGGTGCCCTCGAACGCCTTGTAGCCCGCGAATTGCCTCATGGGGCCTCTAGGTGAGCCGGTGTCGTGCGGCGGCCGCCGCCGGTGTCGCTCCGTCGCGCACCACGTCGCACAGGGCCGCCTGAAACCCGTGCGGGTCAGGCACCTGGATCGCGTTGCGCCCGAAGACGACGCCCCCCGCGCCCGCCGCCACCTCCGCCGCCGCCAGTTCCAGCGCGGCCAGCGGAGTCGGCAGCTTCTCCGCGCCCAGCCCCAGCACCGGGACCGGGCACGTGCCCGTGACGGCCTTGAAATCGCACGTGTGGAACGTCTTGATCGCGTCCGCGCCGAGTTCCGCGACGATCCGGCTGCCGATCCGCACGCTTTCGTGCAGTTGCGCCGGCGTCATATCCAGGTGGCCGGTCGGGAAGTACTCGCCAATCACCGGAATGCCGAGCGCGTGACAGCGGTTCGTCAGCCGGGAGAAGACCTCGACGTTGGCCGCATCCCGCGGCTCGTCGCCGGTCTGGAGCGTCAGCGAGACCAGCGCGATGTCCATGCCCTCGCGCAGGGCGTCCTCCACCTCGCAGCAGAACACGCTCGGGGCGGCCCGGTAGTTCCAGTGGAAGCAGTAGACCGAGTTCCAGTTGAGCCGCACGACGGCCAGGGGACGGCGGCGGCCGGCGAAGATCCCGCCGCAGTGCCGCAGCATTCCCGGGGCCAGCAGCACGCCGTCCACGACGGGGTTGATCTTCCGGGCCGTGGCGGGCAGGTCCTCCATCGCCGGGATCGGGCCGTCAAACATGCCGTGGTCGATCGCGATGATCACGGCCCGGTCGTCGCCGAAAAGCCGTTTCAGGCGGAGTTCTCTTGCGTCCATAGTCGGGGTAGTCTAGTCTTTCCGGCGTCGGCGTGCCACTTGCGCGGAAAAGCGGCCCTACGTTCCCGAGAGACGGCCCCGCCGCCCACGGGAAAGAAAGGTGGTCCGGAATGACAAGCGTCGCAATCCTTCTCGTCGCCCTGAGCCTCCCTGTCGCGACGGCGGAGACGGTCCCGGCCGCGCCCCGGCCGAACATCGTCATCATCATGAGCGATGACATGGGCTTTTCGGATCTCGGCTGCTACGGCGGCGAGATCCAGACGCCCACGCTGGATCGGCTCGCGGCGGGCGGCCTGCGGTTTTCGCAGTTCTACAACATGGCCCGCTGCTGCCCGACGCGGGCGGCGCTGCTCACCGGCCTGCACCCGCACCAGGCGGGCATGGGGCACATGACCGGCTCGCCGAAGGACCGCCCCGAGCCGTGGCAGGGCGACCTCAGCCGCCGCGCCGTCACCATCGCGGAGGTCCTGCGCCCGGCCGGCTACGCGACGTACATGTGCGGCAAGTGGCACGTCACCAACCGCGAGCGGACCGGCGACAAGCCGGACAACTGGCCCCGGCTGCGGGGCTTTCAGCGGTTCTACGGCACGATTACGGGCGGCGGGAGCTTCTACGACCCGACCACGCTGACCCGCGACGACACCATGATCACGCCGGAGAACGACCCGGAGTATCGCCCGGAGCGGTTCTACTACACCGACGCGATCAGCGATAACGCCGTCCGGTTCCTCGCCGATCACGCGGCCGGAAAGGGGCGGCAGCCATTCTTCCTGTACGTCGCGTACACAGCGGCGCACTGGCCGATGCAGGCCCCTGAGGAAGCGATCGCAAAGTACCGCGGCCGATACGACCAGGGCTACGAGCCGATCCGCCAGGCCCGGTTCGAGCGGCTCCGGCGGAGCGGCCTGATCCATCCGGCATGGACGCTTCCGCCCCAGGCCGGCGACTGGGACCGGACCGAACACAAGGCGTGGGAGGCCCGTTGCATGGAGGTCTACGCGGCGATGATCGACCGCATGGACGAAGGCATCGGCCGGATCGTCGCCGAGCTGGAGAGGCAGAAGTGCCTCGATGATACGCTCATCCTCTACCTGCAGGACAACGGCGCCTGCGCCGAGCCGCTCGGCCGCGAGGACAAGCCGGAGTGGCACCTGAAGAACCTGCGGCCGATGGGCCGCGACGAACTGCAGCCGAAGATCTGGCCGCCGATGCAGACGCGCGACGGCCGGGCCGTCCTCGGCGGCCCCGGCGTCATGCCCGGCGGTCCGGACACGTACATCGCCTACGGGCGATCCTGGGCCAATGTCTCGAACACGCCGTTCCGCGAGTACAAGCACTGGGTCCACGAGGGCGGCATCGCCACGCCGCTGATCGCCCACTGGCCGAAGGGGATCCGCCGTCGCGGCGCGATCGAGCACCAGCCCGGCCAGGTCATCGACCTGATGGCGACGTGCGTGGAACTCGCCGGCGCAACCTATCCGACCGAGCATGAGGGGAACCGGATCCGTCCGCTGGAGGGCACGAGTCTGGTGCCCGTCTTTGCGGGCGGCGCCATCCGCCGCGAGGCGCTCTACTGGGAACACGAAGGCAACCGCGCGATCCGCATCGGCAAGTGGAAGCTCGTGGCGAAGGGCCCGGCGGGGCCGTGGGAGCTGTACGACATGGACGACGACCGCACGGAGACGCGCGACCTGGCCGCCGGACACCCGGAGCGGGTGGCCGACATGGCCGCGAAGTGGGAGGCCTGGGCCCGCCGTGCCGGTGCGATCCCGTGGATCTGGAAGCCGCCCTACAACCGATCCGGCGCGAGCCGGAAGGCGGACTGATCCGCGCCATCCGCCCGCTCATACCGATTGTGTCGAGACCACGATCGTGAGCTGCCCGGCCGCCTGTCCCCTTCGCGACCCGGACCGCGCGGCCTGCCATCCCGCGGCGGATCCTGCCCGCTCGCGCAGGCGGCGTGCATGGCCTATCGGGGCAGGCGTCCCTGCTGGCGCTGCCATGCGATCGCGCGGGGAAGGCCGGCGCTCAGCGGCGTCTGGGGCTCGTAACCGAGCAGCTGGCGGGCCTTGGTGATGTCGGCGACGTAGCGGGTGATCTCGCCGGGGCGGGCGGGCTCGTACGTGACGCGCGGCTCCCTGCCGACGGCCAGCGCGGTGATGTTCACCAGGTCCATCAGGGTGCTGCCCTGGCCGAAGGCGAGGTTGATCGTCTGGTTCCTCACCTTGCCGGACAACAGGGCATCGATGCCGCGGACGATTCCGTCGATGCAATCGTCGACGAACGTGAAGTCGAGGACCTTCTGCTTGCCGTAGACGGTGATCGGCTCGCCCCCGGCGATCTTGCGGATGAAGAGCGGGATGACGCGCTCGAGCCGCTCGATGTCGTCGTCGTAGCGGCCGTAGACGTTGCTGAAGCGGAACACGAGGTACGGCAGGTCGTAGCACTCGCCGTAGGAGTAGACGAGGGCCTCGCCGGCGATCTTGCTGGCGGAGTAGGGGCTCTCGGCGACGACGAAGTCGGCGGCGGCCTCCTCGGTGACGTGGCGGTGGATGTCGCCGTAGACCTCGCGCGAGCTGCCGAAGACGAACGGCACCTTGTTGCGGCGGCAGTAGTCGAGGACGACGAAGCACATGCGGATGTTCTCCATCGCCCGGTCGGGGTGCTCGACGAGTTCGAAGACCTTCGCGTGGGCGGCGAGGTGGACGCAGACGTCGAACGGCCCGGGCGGGAGGTCGCCCGGCTCGGCCCGGCAGAGGTCGAGGTTTTTCGTTTCGAACGCCTCCGTCCACGTGTTCTTCCGGCGATCGACGCCGACGACGCTGTCGCCGCGGGCCTGCAGGGCCAGGGCGAGGTTCGTTCCGATCTGCCCGCTGGATCCGGTGATGAGTGCTCTCATGGGCGGGAATGATAGCGGAGCGCACGCGATTCGTCACGTGCTCCGCCGTCTGCGGCGGCGACGTTTCTATCCGGCCGGCGCGCCCGGAATGCACTCCTTCGGGATCGGCCCCAGGTCGGCCGCCGCGCAGTTGTCGCGAACCTGCTCCGCCGTCTTCGCGCCGGGGATGGCCGTGTGGCACGCCGGGTGCGACAGGCAGAAGCGCAGGCTGACCTGCGCCCTGGTCTGATCGGGGAACCGGTCGTACAGCGGCTGCAGCCGGCCCATCGCATCCAGGTACCGCGCCAGCTTCTCCGGCGTGAGGTTGAAGCGCCGGTGGTCGTCCTCGCCGAAGCGGCTGTCCCGCGCGAACTTGCCGGAGAGCAGTCCGAAGAGAATCGGGCTGCGGACGATGACGCCGATGCCGTGCTGTTGCGCCCTGGGGAAAAGCACCTTCTCCGCCTCGCGCTCGAGGAGGTTGTAGCGGACCTGGATGCAGTCGATGAGGCCGTGGTGGACGTCGAGGAAGCGGGCCTGGTCGGTCTCGCGGAAGGACTCGACGCTCCAGCCGGCGTGGCGGATCTTGCCCTGCCGCTTGAGCTGATCGAGGGCCTGCCAGGGGTCGTCGCGTTCGAGGTTCTGCGTGTCGGGACTGTGGAGTTGCAGGATGTCGAGCGCCTCGACGCCGAGGCGGCGAAGGCTCTTCTCCGCGGCCTCGACGAGATAGTCCCTGTCGTAGTTTTTGCGAAACGCCCCGTAGCCCTTGTCGTCCTGCCGGCCGGCGTGGTAGAAGTCGTTGCCGGCCTTGGTGGCGACGACGACGCCCTGCCCGCCGCGTTCGCGGAGCACGCCGGCAATCAGTTCCTCCGAGTGACCGAAGCCGTAGACGTCGGCGGTGTCGATCAGCGTGACGCCGCAGTCGAGGGCCTCGTGCAGCGCCCGCCGCGAGACGTCGTCGTCCGTCGGGCCCCAGTTCCTGCCGCCGATCGCCCACGACCCGAACCCGATCGTGGACACCATCGGCCCGCGCGATCCCAGCCGTGCATAGTTCATCGCATGATCCGCCGTCCGCGTTCCCGCCGCCGAAGCGATCGGGCGCCGATCCGTCTCACCCGTCCGACCTCATCCCCTGCTGAAAAGCCCCTTGTCCTGCAGCTTCTTGACAAGCGTGTTCAATTCCTCGATCGTGGCGCGGAGCCGCTGGGTGGTCAGGAGCAGCTCGTCGTAGAGCTTCGGATCGCGGAGCAGCATGCCGAGCGTCCCCTGTCCCTCGGCCATGTCGCGCGTGGCCTTCTCCATGTTGTCGAACACGGCGGCGAGCCTGTCGGAATTGTCGGCGAGCTTCTGGCCGACGGTGCGGATCTCGTCGCGGGTGACGTCGAGCGTTTTCTCGAGCTTGTCGCCGACGGCTTCGCCGCGTGACGCGAACGCGCGGATGTCCCGCGCGGCGATCTTCAGCTCGTCGCTGACGTCCTTGAAGTTCGCCACCGCGACCTTGATGTTGCTCTGCACGGCGGGATCGCCGAGGACGGTGTCGAAGTGCGTGAGCACGCGGTACAGCCGCTCGACGGCCGTGTAGAGATTCGGCAGGACCTGCCGTCCGGCGGGCTGCGTCGTCTCAACCTGGCGGATGGAGCGGACCTGCAGGATCATGTGCAGATCGTTGGCGACGGGCGTCAGCTCCTTCGCCAGCTCGCCGATCTGCCGGGTGGCCGTCTCGAGCGTGGCCACGACACGTTCGGGAATGATCGAATCGAGCGGGCTGCCGACCTCGCCGGGGATCATCGCATTGCCGTCCTTGGGCAGGAAGCCCTGGTTGGCCGGCGTGGGCACCTCGATGAGGATGTCGGACCGGCCGAAGCCGATGGCGGCGGGCCGGACGCGGGCCGTCGAGCCCTTGGGAATCACGTACTGGCTGTCGATCTGGGCGACGACGTAGGTGCCTTCCTCGGGGTGACCGACGCTCTTGAACCGCATGGTCTTGACGCGGCCGACCTCGATGCCCCGCATGCGGACCGCCGTGCCCTCCTGAACGTCGCTGAGGCGGGTGAACGAGATGAGCACCTCGTATCGCCGGCCGCCGAGCAGCCACTCGGGCGCCTCGCCGAAGGCGACGACCATCGCCCCGAGGGCCACGATCCCCGCAAGCATGAACACCCCGACCATCAGGTCCTGCCGCCGTTCCGTCATTTCGGTGACTCCGCACGAAGCCTCGCCAGATCGTCCTCGTCCGCCCGGCCCTCGATGAACCGCCGGACACGCTCGTCGCTGCTGGCGCGGATCTGCTCGGGCGAGCCGTCCGCGATGAACTTGCCGCGAAAGAGCATGACGATGCGATCCGCGATCTTGTATGCGCTGGCCATGTCGTGCGTGACGACGATGCTCGTCACGCCCAGCTCGCGCTGCAGCTTGAGGATCAGTTCGTTGATCACGTCGGCCCGGATCGGATCGAGTCCGGTCGTGGGCTCGTCGTAGAGGATGACCTCCGGGTCGAGGGCGATCGCGCGGGCCAGGCCGACCCGCTTTCGCTGGCCGCCGGAGAGCTGCGCCGGTTTCTTGTGGGCGAACTCCTCGAGGCCGACCATCCGCAGCTTGTCGAGGGCCAGCCGGCGCACCGCGTCGGCCGGGAGCGAGCGGTGCTCGAGGATGGGGAACTCGACGTTCTCGACCGCGGTCATGGAATCGAAGAGCGCCGCGCCCTGGAAGAGAAAGCCGAAGCGTCTTCGGACCGGCACCCAGTCCCTGGCGCTGAGGCGATCGACCCGCCGTCCGTCCACGTGAACCTCGCCGGCGTCGGGCCGCAGCAGGCCGACGATGTGCTTGAGCAGGACGCTCTTGCCCGTGCCGGACTCGCCGATGATGACCGTCGTCTCGCCGCGCCGGAGCTTGAGCGAGACGCCGTCGAGCACGACCTGCCGGCCGAAGCGCTTGGCCACGCCGCACAGCTCAATGATGGGCCGGGCGTCGGCGGCCGTGAGCGCCGACATCGCCGTCTCCGCGGGCTGGCCCGTTCGTTCGCTCACGCCGTCCTCACAGCAGCGACCGGAACCCGAAGATCGCGTCGTACACGCCCTTGAGCCCGAGGCCCAGGAAGAAGTCGAGCACGAGGATCACGATGAAGCCGATGACGAAGCCCTCGGTGCAGGCGCGCGCGACCCCCTCGGCGCCGAACCGGCACGTGAACCCCTTGTAGCACGAGATCAGCCCGATCGCCCCGCCGAACGCGAGGCTCTTGATCGAACCGTAGAACAGGTCCCATTTCCCGATCGCTTCGGCCGAGTAGAAGATGTACGGCTCCGACGGGACGTTGAACACCTGCGTCGTGACGACCCAGCCGCCGATCGCGCCCATCAGGTCGCAGTAGAACGTCAGGATCGGCGTCAGCAGCAGGCACGCCAGGAACCGCGGCACGACGAGGTAGCGGATCGGGTCGGCGCCCATCGCGCGGAGGGCGTCGATCTGCTCGGTGACGTTCATCGTGCCCAGCTCGGCCGTCAGGGCCCCGCCGACGCGCCCGGCCAGCATCACGCCCGCCAGCACCGGCCCCAGCTCGCGGATGACCGACAGGTTCACCAGCACGCCCATGCGGTTTTCGAGGCCGACGTTCGCGAGCTGGTCCATCGCCTGTACGGCAAGCACGAGCCCGACGAACGTCCCCGTGATGACGATCACCGGAACGCTTCGCGTGCCGATCTCGAAGAACTGCGGCATGAGCAGACGGAGGTTTCGCCACCGCGTCACGCCGACGGGCAACCAGCCGAGCATCCGCCCGGCGAATCGCCAGAAGTCGCCGAAGGCCTCGATGTACTCGACGCCGCTCCGGCCCAGATTCGCGACCCAACCGACCATCTCTCGGTTTCCCGCTCTTTCGACCGTTCGCTGTCCCGCGTTGCCGTGGGCAACGCCGGTGCGGACATTTCTTTTATCGCCCTGCCCCCGCCCTGTCAATTCTGTTACCCATTGCCAGGTCAAAGGTTGCGGGCTTGCGGCGCGGGTCGCGGCCTCGAAACTCCTCCCGTTTCCCCTGAGATTGCGGCATGCTTCGGCAGCAGGGCGACTTCGGTGCGGCCCACCGGTACAATATCGGCTCGGCCGCCTGGCGTTCAGGCATGTGAATGTTGGAATACCATGAAGATTGCCATCATCGGCGCCGGCGTCAGCGGGCTGCTGGCCGCCCGCCTGCTTGCGAACGAGCACGATCTCCACGTGTTCGAGGCCAACGACTACGCGGGCGGCCACACGAACACGGTCGGATTCGATGCCTTCGGTCGTCATTACGCCGCCGACACAGGCTTCATGGTCTTCAACGAACGCACCTATCCGAATTTCGTTCAGATGTTGCGGCTGTTGGGAGTGGCCGCCCGCGACAGCGACATGAGCTACAGCGTCCGCTGTGCCGAGAGCGGGCTCGAGTATCAGGGCAGTTCGCTCAACGGGTTGTTTGCTCAGCGGCGCAATCTGCTGCGGCCGTCGTTCTATCGCATGCTGGTGGACATCCTCCGATTCAACCGCCGGTCGCGGGAGTTGCTCAAGGGGCAGAACGATGAATTGACGTTGGGCGATTACCTCGGCCAGGGCGGCTATGGCCGAGGCTTCGTCGAGAACTATCTTGTTCCGATGGGCTCGGCAATCTGGTCGGCTCCACCCGATCGATTCCGCCGGTTTCCGGCTCGGTTCATCGTCAACTTCTTCAACAACCACGGTCTGCTGACGGTATTCGGCCACCCCCAGTGGAAGACCGTACAGGGCGGCGCGGTGCGTTATGTGAAAGCGCTGACGAAACCATTTGCAGATCGGATTCGGCTCCGTTGTCCGGTCGTCTCGGTGCGCCGCCATCCCGACCGGGTGGTCGTTTCCTGGGAAGGCGGAGGTCCTGAGGCTTTCGACGCCGTCGTCCTGGCCGCTCATTCCGATCAGTCGCTGGCGATGCTCGCCGACGCCACCCCGGCCGAACGCGAGATCCTGTCCGCCATCGCCTACCAACGGAACGAGACCGTCCTGCACACGGATTCCTCGTTGCTGCCCCGTTGCCGTCGGGCCTGGGCCTCGTGGAACTCCTACGTGCCTGCGGAGGAGGGACGGCCGGTCATCCTCACGTACAACCTGAATCGCCTTCAGGGACACACATCCCCCGATCCCATCTGCGTCACGCTCAACGCCACGGAGTCCATCGACCCGGGCAGGATTCTGCGCCGGCTTGTGTATCATCATCCGGTATACACCCGCGAAGCACTGGCCGCCCAGAAACGGTTTCACGAGATCAACGGCAAGAACCGGACTTACTTTTGCGGCGCATACTGGGGGCATGGCTTTCACGAGGACGGTGTGAGGAGCGCCTTGGCGGTCGGAGAATGCTTCGGCAGGCGGATGGAGTCATGCTTAGCTGCATCTACGAAGGACACGTCCGGCATCGCCGGCTGAGACCCGCCGCGCACGAGTTCCGGTACGGCTTGTACCTCCTGTACCTGGACCTGGAGGAGTTGCCGTCGCTGCTCAAAGGCGGCTTCGGGCTGAGCCAGACCCGGTTCTCGCCGGCGTCTTTCTGCCGCGGGGACCACGTGGGCGATCCGGCGATGCCGTTGGCCGACTCCGTCCGCGACCTCGTCAAGGAACGAACGGGATGCACTCCGGCCGGCCCGATCCGCCTGCTCGCGCTGCCTCGCTGCTTCGGGTACTACTTCAACCCCCTGAGCCTGTACCCCCAAGTTGCATAATCCGCACCTCGCACGAGCGAAGATCGTA
>CAZUAI010000109.1:0-16647 GCA_964617875.1 uncultured Planctomycetales bacterium
TCATGAAAACGTAACCGCCCGGCACTAAACCACTTGGGACGGCAGTGCCATTCGGATCAGGAACCTTTCTTGCCCTGGACAAAACGCGTCGGGGCGTCCACCTCCCGTGAACACGGTGTTCTGCCTGTCCGGCAAATGTTCCTGCCCCCTTTCGCACGTACGGCGATGCACCCACGGTCCTGACCCTTCCTGCGTCCCGGCGCTGGTCCGGGCGACGCCGGAGTTGACTTGCCGGCCTGATTCCCCGAACATGGCGTTTTGGGTCGAACAGGAGCTTTCAGGCATGACCGGCTGCAACTTCGGACGTCTGTTTCAGGTCGCCATTTCCGGCGGTTCCTACCAGGAAGGGCTCTGCGCCATCATCCAGGGCGTCCCGCCCGGGATGCTCCTCTCCGAACAGGAGATCTACGGCGACCTGCTCCTCCGCAAGCCCGGGGCCGACGAGCTTTCTTCCCCGCGAAAAGAGCCCGACCTCCCAATCATCTACACCGGCCTGAATGCCGCCGACACCGTCGAAAACGCCGGCAACCGGAACCACACGAACGGCACGCCGCTGACGGTCCTCATTCCGAATCTCGATCGTCACTTCATCCATGTGAAACAGTACCAGGATACAAATCGTACGCCCCGTCCCGGCCACGCCTCGTACGCCTCGTTCATCAAGTACGGCCCGGACGACGACGCGATCGGCGCCGGCATCTTCAGCGGCCGCTATACCGCCCCGATCGTCGCCGCGGGCTCCGTCGCGCGAAAGGTCCTGGCGGCCTGCGGCATTCGCGTTTTCGCCTACGTCAAGGAGGCCGCCGGCGTGCGGGCGAAGGACGTCGATCATGCCAAAGCCCTTGAGTCGGTCGAGGCCTTCCGGCGGATGCGGTGCGATCTGGACCCCTTCTACCAGGAGGTCTACGTCAAGGGCCGCGTCACGATGGACATGCGATTCCTCGAGAAGGCCCGCATCTTCGCCGAGATCGAGAACGAGATCGATGCCATCCGCAACCGCGCTCCGCACCTGCTCGCCGGCCAGGTCGAGGACAAGTACGGCGTACACCCCGTCGTCAACTGCCCTGACCGCGACGCGGCCCGGGCGATGCTCGACGCCTGCAACCGCATCACCGCGACGGGCGATTCCTCCGGCGGCGTGGTCGAGGTCGTCGCCCTCGGCGTGCCGACGGGGCTGGGCGAGCCCGTGTTCGCCAAGCTCGACGCCGAGT
Source organism: uncultured Planctomycetales bacterium (assembly GCA_964617875.1). GTDB lineage: Bacteria > Planctomycetota > Phycisphaerae > UBA1845 > PWPN01 > CAZMVY01. The sequence goes on from CAZUAI010000109.1 coordinate 1,212, forward strand.
TCGGGCGAATGCTCGGCATCGGCGCCGTCAAGGGCGTCGAGATCGGCGCCGGTTTCGCCGTCAAGGACATGACCGGCATCCAGTCCAACGACGCGATGCGGGCCGCCGCCGGCAAGGTCGAGTTCGCCTCGAACAACGCCGGCGGGATCACCGGCGGCCTGGCCACCGGCCAGCCCATCGTCGCCCGCCTGGCCGTCAAGCCCACCCCCACGATCGACAAGCAGCAGCAGACGATCGACAAGTACACGCTCGAGAACAAGCCGCTCGCCGCCATCACCCGCCGCGACCCGACGATCGTTGCCCGCATCTGGCCCGTCGCCGAGAGCTACGTGTCGCTCATCCTGCTGGACAACCTGATGATCCACTACGGCTACCAGGCTCTTCGGACGCAGGTGGAAAAGGCCGTCGCGGGCACGCGCCGGCCCTGATTGGGGCGACCGACGCACCGACGGGAACGCGGTCGGATTTCGCGCGTCAAGACGGTGTCCGGTCGATGCGGTTCCAGGTCACAGATCAGTGGATCTGCGAGGCGACGGCCAGAGCAGCGAGGCGATGATGGACAGCACAAGGGTCGCGCCGATGACGCCCAGCGAGGTGCCGGTGGAAATCTTGTACACCTCGGCCAGGAGCATCTTGGTTCCTACGAACGCGAGGATGAAGGACAGCCCGTAGTGGAGATGATGAAACAGCCGCATCACTCCGGCCAGGGCAAAGTACAGCGCCCGCAGGCCCAGGATCGCAAAGATGTTTGACGTGTACACGATGAAGGGATCCCGGGTAATGCCCAGGACGGCCGGGATCGAATCGACCGCAAAGACGACGTCCGTCGTCTCGACGATCAGCAGCGTGACGAACAGCGGCGTAGCCAGGAGCCGACCGCCCTGTCGGGTGAAAAACCTCTGTCCGTCGTAGCCGGGCGTGACCGAGGCGAATCGGCGGAAGAGTTTCAGCACCGGGTTCTTCTCCGGCTCGATCTTCTTGTCCTTGGCCCAGACCATTTTGACGCCGGTCACGATCAGGAATACACCGAAGATGTAGACGACCCAGTGGAACATGTGGATCAGGGTTACGCCCGCGGCAATAAAGACCCCGCGTAGAATCAGAGCCCCCAGAATGCCCCAGAACAGCACCCGGTGCTGGTAGATCGCGGGCACCTGAAAGTATGTGAAGATCATCAGAAACACGAAGATGTTGTCCACGCTGAGCGACTTTTCGATCAGGTAGCCGGTCAGGAATGCCAGCGCCGCCTGGCCTCTGGTGTAGCCTCCCGGAGTCTGGGGCCAGTAATGCCAGACGCCGAGGTTGAAGATCATCGCCAGCGTGACCCAGAAAATGCTCCAGCCGATGGCCTCCCGGAGCCGCACCTCGTGGGCTTTGCGATGAAAGACCCGAAGATCAAGCACCAGCATCGCGACCACGAAAACGCCGAAGCCGACCCACAGCAGCAGTTGGTCCTGGAGCACGAAGTCTATCCCCCGGTGACGGCGCGCGACACGGAGCTTCGCCCCGATCCCCGGCAGCACTGCCCCTGTCTGCGCAAGCTATTCAGGTCCATGCTTGATCTCGCCGCCGACGATCGTCGCCACGGCGCGGCCGGTTACCTGCCAGCCGTCGAATGGGCAGTTCCGGCTCTTGGAATGGAAACTCCCGACGTCGATGGTCCACGCGGCCTTCGGGTCGATCAGCGTCACGTCCGCGTCCGCGCCCTCCCGCAACGAACCCTTCGTCAGCCCGAGCACGCGGGCCGGCCGGGTCGTCATCCGCTCGATCAGCGCCGGCCAGTCGAGCAGGCCCGGCTCGATCAGCGCCTTCACGTATAACGGCAGCGCCGTCTCCAGGCCGATGATGCCGAACGGCGCGTCGTTGAACGTCAGCTCCTTCTCCTGCGTCGCGTGCGGCGCATGGTCGGTGACGAGGCAGTCGATCGTGCCGTCGACGACGCCGTCGAGGCAGGCGCGGACGTCGTCCCGCCCGCGGAGCGGCGGGTTCATTTTCAGGTTGGGGTCGTAGGCGGCGCACGCCTCGTCGGTGAGCAGCAGGTGGTGCGGGCAGACCTCGGCGGTCACGCGGACGCCGTCGTGCTTCGCACGCCGGACGAGGTTTACCGAGCCGGCCGCCGACACGTGCGCCACGTGGTAACGGGCGTTCGTCTCCCGCGCCAGCCGCAGGTCCCGCTGCAGGATGAGTTCCTCCGCCATCGCCGGTATGCCGGGCAGCCCCAGCCGCACGGAGGCATAGCCCGCGTGCATGACGCCGCCGGCGGAGAGGTCCCGGTCCTCGCAGTGCTGGATGATGGGGCGGTCGAACATCCGGATGTACTGGAACGCCCGGAGCATGACGGCGGAGTTGGCGACGCAACTGCCGTCGTCGCTGAAGCCGACGGCGCCGGCCCGCACCATCTGGCCCATTTCGGCGAGTTCCTTGCCGGCCCGGCCCTTGGTGATGGCGCCGATGGGGAAGACGTTGCACCGGCCCGCCCGGGCGGCCTGGCGGTAGATGAACTCGATCGCGGTCGCGTCGTCAAGCGGCGGCCGCGTGTTCGCCATGCAGGCAATGCTGGTGAAGCCGCCCGCGACGGCCGCGGCGCTGCCCGAGGCAACCGTCTCCTCCTCCTCGTCGCCCGGTTCGCGGAGGTGTACGTGGATGTCGATCAGGCCGGGCGAGACGATCAGCCCTTTCGCGTCGATGGTCTGCTCGGCCTTCGCCGTCACGCGGCCGACCTGGCGGACCCGGCCGTCGGCCAGCAGCACGTCGCACACCTGGTCGAGGGACTGGCCGGGGTCGATCACGCGGCCGTTCTTGATCAGTATCGTCGGTGGGGCCATGTTCATCCTGCGGTGTCCACGCCGGTCGCCTGATTCACGAGGAACAGCACGGCCATGCGGATGGCCAGCCCGTTGGTCACCTGCCGGAGGATGCTGCTGTTGGGGCCGTCGGCGACGTCGGCCGCCAGTTCGATGCCGCGGTTCACCGGCCCCGGATGCATGACGAGAACGTCCGGTTTCGCCCGCTTCATCCGCTCCCGCGTCAGGCCGAAGAGGCGGATGTACTCCTCCGTGCTGGGGAAGACCTGGCTGGTGATCCGTTCCTTCTGGATGCGGAGCATGTTGACGACGTCCACCTTCGGCAGGATGTCGTCCATGCTGTGGCTGACCTCGCAGCCCATCGCCGCGATCCTGGCGGGCACCAGCGTGGTGGGCCCGACCACCGTCACCTTCGCGCCGAGCTTTGTGAGGCCCCAGATGTTCGACCGGACGACGCGCGAGTGGGCGATGTCGCCGACGATCGCCACGTGCAGACCGTCGATCCGCCCCTTGAGTTCGCGAATCGTGAAGATGTCGATGAGGCCCTGCGTCGGGTGCTCGTGCTGGCCGTCGCCCGCGTTGATTACGCACCCCTTGACCTGCCGCGCCAGTTGGTGCGGGGCGCCCCCGGCCGAGTGCCGCACGACGAGGATATCGACGCCCATCGCCTCGATGTTCCGCACGGTGTCGAGGAGCGTCTCGCCCTTGTTCACGGAGGAGCCTGCCGCGCTGAACTCGAGGACGTCGGCCGAGAGCCGCTGCGCCGCGAGCGTAAAACTGTTTCGCGTGCGGGTGGAATCCTCAAAAAACAGATTCACAACGACCTTGCCGCGGAGCGCCGGAACCTTCTTGATGCTGCGGGTGGATACCTCTTTGAAGCTCTCGGCCATCTGGAAGATGTGCAGCAGCTCTTCCGCCGAGAGATCTTCGAGGCCCAGCAGGTGCCTCCGGCGCCATGTCAGCGCCGGCGGCGGCGGCGGCGACTTGGCAGCGTGCGGCGCAGGCCCGGGCGGGCGGTCGTGGGTCTCGTTCATGCTCTTACAGAACCTCCACCCGCTCCTGGCCGTCGGTCTCGGTCAGGAGGACGTTCACGGTCTTTTCCACATGCTCGACCTTGCAGGCGACAAAATCAGCCTGGATCGGCAACTCACGCCCCGGGCGATCCACCAGCACGGCGAGCCGGATCGCGATGGGGCGCCCAAGGTCCGCGAGCGCGTCGAGGGCGGCGCGGACGGATCGCCCGGTGAACAGCACGTCATCCACCAGGATGATGTACCGACCGTCGATGTCGAAGTCGATCTCGGTCTTCTGAAGGATGGCGGCGGGCCCCTTCTCGGCGAGGTCGTCGCGGTAGAGCGTGATGTCCAGGGCGCCGTGGGCCACGTCCCTGAAGCCGTCGCGATCGAGCACCTCGATCAACCGGGCGGCCAGCACATCGCCCCGGCTGCGGATCCCGATGACGCCGATCGAGGCGCCGGCGGGGATCTGCTTTTCGATCGCACGGGCGAGCTGCCGGATCGCGTCGGCGATGCCCTTCTTATCGAGCAGAACCTGCATGATGGACAACCGTCTCCGGCGGGGAGGATATGGGCGATTGCCGGAGCGGTCAAGCGTGACGCCGGAAAGCGAAAAGGCGGAAATCAGGGACTGTGCCATCGCCGCCGGGCAGTGGGTTTCGGACCTGTTCCGATTCCGCGTGTTCCGGGTGTCCCGCGTTTCGGTTCTGTCTTCGCCGGGGCCGGGGAGCGCCGAACACCCGGAACACGAGCGAATGACCGATCCGCCGGCGTTTTCCTGGTCTTGCCGCCGGCGCGTTCCCGGAGGCGGCATCCAAAAAGGAGACTTCTTCGCTCTTCCGGCTTCCCGCTTCCCGGTCGTTGCGTACCGAAACGCCGTGGATTAGGCTCGCGTCGTGGCCTCCCGAACCATTGGCATTCTTCTCTTTTTGGTGCATGCCGGCGTCGTCCTTGCGTCGCTGGCCGGGCCGGCGGTCATCCTGGTCGGCACGTTCCGGGACGACGGCCGGATCTCGCCGGCCGCCTGGCGGAACGTCTTCGGCGACCTGCCGCGGTGGGCTGCCCTCCTCCGCAACACGGCGGTGGTCTCCGGCGTGGCGGTGGCGGCCTGTATGGCAGCCGGTGCGGCGTTCGCGGCCATCGTGTTCAAGACCGACATCCGGCTTCGCGCCGCCGCCGCCGCCCTGCTGCTCCTGGCCGCCGCCATCCCGTTGTACGTCGTCAACGGCTCGCTGCTCTCGGTCATTGGTGTTCAGGCCGCGAAGGACTCGGCGGCCGTCGCCGGGCTGATCCATGCCGTCGCCCACCTGCCGATCGCGGTCCTGATCATCGGCGCCGCACTGCGGTCCGTGAGTTCGGACCTGGAGGAGACGGCGATGGTCGAGGGTGCCGGGGCGGTCCGGACCGTGCTGAGCGTTTCGCTCCGGATGGCCGGCAGCGGGCTCATCGCCGCGCTGGTCCTGGTGACGCTGTGGACGACGACGGACTACTCGGTGTCGGATGTGCTGCTCGTGCGGACTTTCGCGGAGGAGGTCTACACGCAGTACCAGCTTTGCGGACGGCCGCAGGAACCGGCGCTCGTGTCCGTGCCGCAGATCGTGCTGTTCGCCGGCCTGCTTTGGGCGTTGCGGCGAGGTTTCCTCGGCGGCGACCCGGCCGACGACGGCGCGCTCGTGGTCGGCGCACGGCGGCGGTTTCGAGCGGGGTCCTGGCGGATACCGTTGACGCTCGTGGCGGTGCCGACGGCGCTGACGCTGGCGGTGATGCCGATCCTTTCGCTGGCCGCGCGCGTGCCGACGGCGCAAGACTTCGGCCGGATCGCATGGGGGTTCGGGCCGGAGATCGCCACGTCGCTGGCAACCGGCTTTGCCGCCGCCGTGCTGGTCGCCGTGCTGGGCGTCGGCTTGGCGTGGTATGCGGTGCGGCGCCCTCGGTGGCGAGGGCTGATCTCCGCGTACGTCATCCTGATGCTCGCCGTGCCCGCGCCCGTCCTTGGCATGGGCATGATCCTGCTGTTCAACCGCCACGGCCTGCCGGGCCTGGTGTATGACTCGCCGCTGATTCTCGTGCTGGCGTACACGTTCCGGTTCCTGCCGGTCGCCGTGATCCTGCTGATCCCGGCCGTCCGGGCGGTCCCGGCGGAGTGCGAGCTTTCGGCGCGGGCCGACGGCTGCGGCGGCGTCGGCATCTGGTGGCACATCCTGTGGCCGTTGTGTCTGCCAACGGCGCTCGTCGTGCTGTTCGCCGTCATGGTGCTGTCCGTCGGCGAACTTCCCTGTTCGCTGCTCGTCACGCCGCCGGGGTACAACACGGTAGGGGCGCGGTTCTTCAGCCTGATCCACTACGGCCTGTACCCGGATGCCGCTACACTGTGTCTCGTGTCGATCGCCGCGGTGCTGATCCCGTGGGGAGGACTGACGTGGTTGCTGCGAAAGCGTCTGTTCGATTGACGGCGGGGTTGCAGCCGGTCGGGGGGAGCCGTTGCTGGTGGGCCGCGTGCGTGACGGCGCTGCTCGCGATGGTTGGCTGTCGCGAATCGCAGAACGCCGCAAGCCGTCCGGCACGCGAGGTCGTCGTCTACGCCGCCCTCGACCAGGAGTTCGCCGAGCCGATCCTCGCCGAGTTCACGAAGAAGACCGGCATCCGCGTTCTGCCGCAGTACGACACGGAGTCGACGAAGACCGTCGGGCTGACCAACCGCATCCGGGCCGAGCGATCGCGGCCGCGCTGCGACGTCTTCTGGAACAACGAGATCCTCAACACGCTCGCGCTCAAGGCCGAGGGCCTGCTCGCCCCCTGCGACCCGCCGCCGTCCGAGGCCGTGAACTACGACGCCGCCTGGAAGGACCGTGACGGGTATTGGTACGGCTTCGCCGCGCGGGCCCGCGTCATCATCGTGAACACGACGCTCGTGACCGACCCCACGTTTCCCGCGTCGATCCACGACCTCGCCGATCCGCGGTGGAAGGGCAGGGCCGGCATCGCCAAACCGCTGTTTGGCACAACGGCGTCACACATCGCGTGTCTGTTTGCGGCGATCGGGCCGGAGGCGGCGATGAAGTACCTCGACGCGATCAAGGCCAACGGCGTGCAGGTCCACGGCGGGAACAAGGGCTGTGCCACGGCCGTCAGCGAGGGCTCGGCCGCGTTCGCCCTGACGGACACCGATGACGCCATCGGCGAGCTGGAGGCGGGCAAGCCGGTGCGGATCGTCTACCCCGACGGCGGCGCGGACGGCATGGGCACGCTGTTCCTGCCCAACACGCTCGCGGTGGTCCGCGGGGCCCCGCACCCGGCCGAGGCGGCCGAACTGGTGAACTACCTCCTCACGGCGGCCGTAGAGAGACAGTTGGCGGACGGCCCGTCGGCCCAGATTCCGTTGAACCGGACGGCCCCGCCGCCCCGGCGAGTCAAGGGCCCGGGCCAGACCCGGCCGATGACGGTGGATTTCACGGCAGCGGCAGCGGCCATGAACCAGGCCCGCGTCGTGGTGGAGCAGCGGTTTTTGCGCTGACACGACCCGCGGTTATTGGCCCGCACGCCGTCCGCTTGGGTGTTCGGCCGTCGGCGTCCGGAGGCGGCGACGGAATCGCGGTGACGGGCATCGGTAATGCCGATATAGGCCGATGGGCGTCGGGGGCGTGGGCGGGATGGACACGGCAGCCGGCTGACGCGTTCTGTCAGGGTTGGGTATACTCTTCATCGTGAGCGAAAGCGCAAGTTCAATCGGGACCGAAGTCAGGGGGATTGCCCGGCACGGCTCCGTCTACATGGCGGCCGCCATCCTGTCCAAGGCCGTCGGGTTCCTGATGATCCCCGTCTACACGCACTACCTGACGACGGCGGATTATGGGCGGCTGGAACTCCTGGACCTGACGGCGACGCTGATCGCAATGCTCGCGAGCATGGGCATGAGCGCGGCGGCCATGCGGTACTTCTATGACTCGGACGATCCGCGTCGCGGCCGCGTCGCGATTTCGACGGCCCTGATCGGGGGCTGTCTGTTTGCCGCCGGCGGGGCGTCGATCCTGATGGTGGGTGCCTGGCCGCTGGCCGCGGCCCTGCTCGGCGACGGGGCGCTCTACTGGTACGTGATCCTGTCGGCGGCGTCGCTCTTTTTCGACAGCGCCTCCAGCGTGGCACAGTCCTACATGCGGATTCTGGGGCGGTCGGGGCTGCTGACGACGGTGTCGCTGCTGCGCCTGGTCGTCGGGTTGTCGCTCAACATTCTGTTCGTGGTGGTCTTCCGCCTGGGCGTCGCGGGCGTTCTGCTCGGCGGTCTGGGCGGCTCGCTTGTTGCCTTCGCGATCCAGACGGTGTGGCTGGTCCGCCGCGTGGGCCTGCATTTTGACGGCGAGGTCTTCGGGAAGCTCTGGCGATACGGGTTCCCGCTCGTCCCGTCCGCGTTCGCCACGTTCGTCGTGGCCTATGCGGATCGGTACCTGTTGCGTCAGTTCGGCACGCTGGATGACGTCGGTGTGTACGCGCTGGCCTACAAGTTCGGGTTCCTCGTGCAGTTCCTTCTGATCGGGCCGTTTCACACCGTGTGGGACCCTCGCATCTTCGATGTGGCCAGGAGGTCTGATGCAAGGGAGACGTTTGCCCGGATTCTGGTTTATTGGTTCGTCGGGCTGATGTGGGGGGCGTTGGCCCTCTCGGTAGGCACGCATGCCATCATTCCGGTGATCTCTCCGGAGCCGTACTGGAGCGGCCGAAACTACGTGTGGATGATCGCGCTCGGCTACGTCTTCAACGGTCTCCACGTGTACTGCCGGCTCGGTTTGATGGTCACCGACCGGACGAAGGCGATCGGCAAGACCGTCGGCGCGCTGGCCCCGCTGTGGATCGCGCTCTACGCCGTGCTGATCTGGAAGGCCACCGCCCTGGGGGCTGCGGTCGCGACCCTGCTCTCGTACCTCGGCACCTGGATCGCCATCCTCATCGTCTCGCAACGCGCCTACCCGCTGCCGATCGAATGGGGCCGCCTGGCGCTTGCGCTCGCGGTTGGTGCGGCGGCCTACGCGGCGGCCGTCTGCGCGGTCCCGTGGCAATCGTGGGCAGGGTGGGCGGTCCAGGCCCTGATCGTGCTGGCCTATCCTGGCGCCCTTGCGGCCATCGGATTCTTCCGCAAGGCGGAACGGACGGCATTCTTCCAGTGGCTCCGGGATCGGACTCAGAAACGACCCGCATCGTCGCCGTCCGACGCCCCCGCCACGGTGTTGGGCGACACGGCTGTGGCCGGAAACGAGAGGGGCACGTGAACCTCCAGGACCCGGCAGCTCCGCAACTGGTTCACGTCGCCATCTCCGGTTGGTACGGGCACCACAACCTCGGCGATGACGCCATCCTGCACGTGCTTGTGACGGAGCTTGGTTGCCGCCTGAGCCCCTGTGTGTTCACCGTCATTACCGACGCCGAAGGCGAAGTTGACGTGAAAGCGCCGACGGGCTGCCGCGTCGAGGTGTTGCGCCACCCGCCCCTCTATCGGTTGAGCCACGCGCGGTTTCCGTCCGTCTGGGCCCGCTCGCTGCGAACCTGGCGCCGCGTTGCCGCAGGCAATCTCTTCATCCTGGGCGGCGGCGGCCTGCTCCGTGACAACTTCCCCCGGAGCAATCTGCTGCGCCTTCTTGACGAGGTACTCGTAGCCCGTCTGGCGGGCGTGCCGGTCGCCCTGTTCGCCGTGGGGGCGGGGCCCTTTGTCACCCGGATCGGCACGGCGCTCGTCCGCCGCGCAGTCCGCCTCGCCCGGTCCGTGACCGTACGCGACCGGGCCAGCGCCGAGGCCCTGCGAACCATCGGCGTGCCGATGGGCCGCGTCCGCGTCGAGGCCGACCCCGCGCTCCTGCTGCCCGCAGCAACGCCGGCGTTTGCGCCGCCGGCGGACGGTGGTCCACATGTCGCGATCTGCCCGTCGCGCGGGATGCTGGGCGGGTTTGCCGGCGGGGCGCCCGGCAATCCGAGACTGGTGGAGATTCTTGCGGAAACCGCGCTGCGTCTCGCCGGCCGGCCGGGGACCTGCGTATGGCTCGTGCCGTTTTGCCGCAGTTCCGCGGGCGACGACGACGTTGCCCTCTGCGAACAAATCCGGGTCGCCGCCCGCCGGCATCCGTCGGTCCGGGTCGCGCCCTGGCTCGGCGATCCGCGTCAGGTCAAGGGTCTGCTGCAACGGATGGACCTCGTCATCGGCGCCCGCCTGCACGCGCTGATCCTGGGCATCGGGGCGGGCGTGCCGTGTGTCGCGATCAACTACGAGCCCAAGGTCGCCGGCTTCATGGCCGAGATGAATCTCTCCGCCTTCTGCGTCGATCCGCCGGCATTCGACCCCGAGCGGGCGGTGACGCTCGCGGACCGCGCACGTTTCGAATGGCCGGCCCGGTCGGCGGATGTGGCCGCCCGCGTTCGGGCGGGGCAGGACCGGATGCGCGAGGCCCTGGACCGCGTGGCGGGCACGGCCCTGGCGGACGCCCGACGGCGGTTCCCCGGCGGCCGCCCAGCGGTTCGCAGACAGCCGGCGCCCGCCCTGCCCCGCTCCGCCGCCGTCGCCGGCTCCGTCAGCGTGATCATCCCGGCGTACAATGCGGAGCGTTACATCGCGGACGCGATCGAGAGCGCGCTGGGGCAGACGCTTCCGCCGTACGAGATCATCGTCGTAGACGATGGGTCCACGGACGGCACGGCGGACGTGGTGCGGCGGTACGGCGAGCCCGTTCGCCTGCTGCTGCAACGCAACCGAGGACCGGCCGCAGCCCGCAATCGTGGTCTCATGGAGGCTCGCGGCGAGTTCGTAGCCTTCCTGGACGCGGATGACGTGTGGACGAGGCGCAATCTCGAATTGCAGGTGGCCGCCCTGACGGCAAGTCCGCGTGCCTGCCTGAGCTACGGGCGCATACAGTGGTTCAGCGGCCGGCCGTCTGCTTCGCTGTCAGAGACAGAGCCCAGTCACGATCCGCAACCAGCGGGCGATGTCCTTCCGGTCCTTGTTCTTCGCCATCTGTGGGCAACGCCGGCGGTCGTGGTTCGTCGGGGCGCGGTGCTGTCCGTCGGCGGCTTCGACGACGCCTTGCGTATCGGCGAGGACTATGACTTGTGGCTGCGGCTCGCGTCGGGGGGACCTGTGGCGTACGTGCCGTACCGGGTGGCCGCCTGCCGGGTGCATGGAAGCAGCGCGACACAGACCTCGCCTTATTACACGACACCGCCCGAGTGGGCTGTGATTCGACGGTGTCTCCACAGGGTGCCGGGCCTGCGTGAGTGCGTGGGGGCGCGCGAGTTGCGACGCCGTGCGTCGCGGTGCCACTTGAACTGCAGCCTGGCCGATGCGAAGGCGCAACGACTGGCCGCGTCCCTCCTGCACGCCTGCATCGCGACGGCACTGAACCCACCCGGCGGCGAAATCGCCCGGGCGTTTCTCGGCGCGATGGCCCGCCAGGTAGTGACCGCCGTGTCCGGCGACCGCAACGCCTCGGGATAAACGCCGGTTTGAAACGAGGCACGCCCTTCAGCGAAGAGGCCGGGGAGATTCCTTCGAGTGACAGGCCCCGGATCGTGTACGCCGGACGGCCCACACGCCCCAGATGCCTGCGAGGGCCGGCAGCCCGACGCCGACCCCGGGGCAGACCCAGACCACCGCCTGTTCGCCGCCGGTCGTGCCGCCGTTCGAGTTGTTGCCGTTCGAGGGCACAAAGATCGCACTGGGGTCCACCGGGTCGGTGCCCTCCGGAACGGACAGCCCGTCGATGGCTGCCAGCGACGTGTTGGAGCGCTCCGTGCCGTCGGCGATCAGAATGCGGACCTTTTCGTTTCCCAGCGGTGAGACGTCGAAGCCGTACGTGTATCCGCCGAAACGCCCCGCTCGCGCCGGGTCCAAAACCTGGCTCACGTTGGCGACCGCCAGCAACCGCTTCTGAACGAGGTTCACCTGCATCAGCTGCAGATACGGCTTGCCGGCGGAATCGGTCTGCAACAGCAGAAGAAACGCGATATCGCCCACCACGTCGAAGCCCGCGATCTTCGTTGTGCCCTGCACGATCGGCGAGGAGAGGTTCGTCACGCCCGTGTTCCCGGCGAAGCCGATGAACGGGTTGCCGGCCAGGTCTTCGTTCGGCGCTTCCGGATCCGCATCGATCAGCTTGCCGCTCTGGATGTCCACAAGGAAGATGCCGCATACCGTGGTGTAGAAGCTGACGAAGCCCAATGTGTCGTAAAGGACGCCGGCGATCTCGCGCGGCCCCGCAAAGGCTCCGTTTCGGATGTCGCCTCCGATCCGCGGGATCGGGACGTGATGCGTCATCTCGAAGCCCGTGATCGCCCCGCCGTCGCGAACGAACCGCCCGACACCCGTGCCCGGGGTCCGATCAGGAGCGCTGACCTCGTAGTCGTACCGGGAAACGACGAGCACGCGGTCGTCGCTTTCGTAGTCCAGGTTTTCGCACCAGCCCCAGTCGAACACCTGACTGACGAGGGCCGCGTCGTTCAGGCCCTGCGCGTCGGGCGCCGAGGCGAAGTCAATGATGACTTCGGCCAGGTCGCCGCGCTTGCCGTCTTCGAGGGCGGCTGCGTTCCTCTCCCAGGAAACCAGGATCGTACCGTTCGCGTCGCCGGGGACCGGTCGCCACGCCAGTCCGCCGAACCCGTACCCGTGATCCCACGGATTGTCGGTCGGCGGATCCACGCGGTAGATCCGCGGGTTCGTGAGCTGATAGAAACCCTGCCCCCTCGCCGAGGCGGTGACCAGCACGGCTACGGCGAGGGCGATTACCACGACCGTTCCACGGAAACCCATGCAACACCTCTTTCAGTGCGGGGACGCCCCGTCTGATCACGCGTTCTTTCCCCGTGAATCCTGCACCCCGCAAGCGCCGCTTGTTCGAATCGCGCTACGATCATTATATGCGGGGCGACAGAAGCTTACTATATCGCGAGTGCGATTGTCGCATCCGGCACGTCCGATTATCACTCCCCGCCGTCCACCGAGCGTCGCCGTGGCGCTTCGGCCTCGCGGCGCGCGAAGAAAGGTGACTCCGGGTGCTATCGCACCCGATGCATTTCCCGGGTAGCATTGCGGTGTGCGAACCGTGGCAATCAGACCTTCACGCCCGCCGGTCGTCATCCTGAATATGGGCTACACCGCCCTCGGCGTCGCGCGCAGCCTGACATCGCTGCGCATCCCCGTAATCGCCCTGAACAGCATTGCCAGGCCCATCGGCAGCGGTTCACGTCTCCTGCGGATCCGGTCGGCGCCGGATTCACGCGATCAACCGGCGGAACTCCTGGCCTACCTGATCCGGCTTGCGGGGGAACTGGGTGACCGTCCTGTGCTGTTCCCGACGCGGGACCACGACGTCGTGTTCATTGATCGCCACCGCGACGCGATCGAACGGTGTTTCCGGACGTGTCAACCGGCCGGTGACGTTCTGGATCGCGTGATGAACAAGTGGCGTCTCGTCCAGGCGGCTGCCGCGTGCGGGACGGGTGTGCCGCGGACGTGGCTGCTGGAGGGCCCGGCCGACCTGCCACAGGTGCTCGAACAGGGTGCGGACGCTTTTCCCATGGTCATCAAGCCCGCCTATGCCTATCAGTGGCGGTTGGGCGATCGGTGGGAACGGGCCGGGGGCTCGAAGGGCTGGCGTGTCACCACGCCCGCGGAACTCGCCGACGCCTACGGCCGGCTGAGCGACGTGGGCGGCAAGATCATGGTGCAGGAGATCGTGCCGGGCCCCACGGAGCACCTGCACATTGTCGGCGGCTACGCTTCCGCCGGCGGTCTGGTCCGGGGTTGCTTCGCTGCACGGAAGCGGCTCCAGGAGCCGCCCGACTTCGGCACGGGCGTCGTGGTCGAGAGCTACGACTGCCCCGATCTGCAACGCGACGCGATCCGGCTCATCGGTGCGCTGCAGCTCGGCGGTCTCTTCGAGATCGAGTACAAGCTGGACCCGCGCGACGGCGTGCGGAAGCTGATCGAGATCAACACGCGTCACTGGGATCAGCACGAGTTGGGTGTGCCTCTCGGCGTCAACGTCAGCCGCCTGGCGTACGCCGACCTGTGCGGAACTACGCTTCCCAGCGCCCGGCCGCGACCCGTCTCGGCCGTCTGGTGGGCGGAGCCGCCCGCACTTGAGGTATTCCTGAAACGGCTGGTTCGCCGCGATCGCCCCGCGTGGCCCCTGTGGTCGTGGCTGGCCCGCCGCCGCATCGGGGCCACGTTTTCCCTTGCCGACCCGGTGTGCGGGATGCGGTGCATCGTCCCGGCATGGGCCGATGTTCTCCGTCGGTCCGCAGGCACCGCATGGCGCCGAATTGCCGGCGCATCCTGACGCCGCGCCTGCGGCGTCCGTGGCCCTTCAAGCGGTCGCTCGCGCCCTGATGGATGAACCGCCGGCAGGCTCGACGGGCGTTCCCGCGACTGACGGCCGTGGATCTTGTGAGATCGTAACGCCCGCGACACAATGCCTCTCATGCGCCAGGATTGCCGGCAGAAACGAAACGCCGACCGACGCGATGCGCGCACAGCAAACGGCCTTCCTCCACCCGCGGCGGTCACGCCCTTTCCCGTCCCGGCGTGTCTGGCCCTTGCCGTCGCCGCGATTGTCGCGCTTACCTACCGGCCCGTACTCTCGGCCGGGGCCGTTTCGTTCGATGACGAGTGCTACCTGACCGACAACCCCATCATCGAGAACCCGGGCTGGCACTCGGTGCGGCGGGCCTTCGGCGAGGTGCTCCGGCCGTACGTCCCGGGGTACTACGAACCGCTGGCCGTCGTCTCCCTCATGCTCGACTATGCCCAGGGCGGCCGCATGGGCCATCTGCGACCCTTCCATCGCACGAGCCTCGCGCTGCACGTAGTCAACACGGTTCTCGTCATCGCGCTGCTCCATGGCCTGCTGAGACAACCGTGGCCCGCCGCGTTGGCGGGACTGCTGTTCGGGGTCCATCCGCTGACCGTCGAACCGGTTGCGCTGGTGGCGCAGCGCAAGGTGCTCCTCGCCGCGATGTTCTCGCTGGCCTGCCTGGTCTTCTACGTGCAGTACGTTCGCGCCGACGGTCGCCGGGTGCGGTGGCTCTTGTTCGCAGCCGCGGTGGCGACATACGGGCTCGCCCTCCTGAGCAAGCCCACGAGCACACCGCTGCCGGTGCTCATGCTGCTGCTGGACTTCTGGCCGCTGCGGCGGCTGGGCCGCAGGGCGGTGTGGGAGAAGGTGCCGTTTTTCATGCTCGGCGCCGCTTCGGGAGCAATCACGCTCCTGTCGTGCGGCAACACCTCGGGCGTCGCATGGCCCGCGGCCCGACTGCCGCTGACGATTGCCTACCTCGTTGCGTTCTACTTCTCGAAGATGGCCTGGCCGGCCGGGCTGTCTTCCGTGTATCCGCTGCCGACGCCGTTCGGGCTTTCGAACACGGCCGTTCTGATCGGCGTACTCGCCGCGTGCGGACTGGCGGCGGCGACGGTGCTTTCGCTGCGGCGGACGCGTGCGGTCGTCGTCGGCGTGCTCTTCTTCCTGGCGGCGATCCTGCCGACGATGGGCGTGGTCGGCTACACCTGGGTCACGGCCGGCGACAAGCACGTCTACCCCAGCGTTGCATATTTCGACAGGCTTACGCGGCGGATCGTAGGGTTCG
>CAZUAI010000110.1:0-16191 GCA_964617875.1 uncultured Planctomycetales bacterium
CTGCGAACCCTACGATCCGCCGCGTAAGCCTGTCGAAATATGCAACGCTGGGGTGCAGGCAGGCCCCGCCGCCGCGTTCATTGCCCGCCGCCCCGGACTCATCACTGGAGCTTGCCCGTGGGCATCGTGGCGACACCGGGACGCGGCGGCGTTTCGGCCGCCTGCTGCCGCGACATCAGGGCCTGCGACAGGTTGTTGCGGGCGTCTTCGAACGTCGGCTTGCGGCGGACCGCCTCGGTCCAGCGGGCGATGGCCTCATCCAGGCGCCCTGTCTCGGCGAGCGCGATCGCGAGGTTGTTGTACGCCTCGACGAGCGACGGCCTCAGCCGGATCGCCTCCTCGTAGTGCCGGATGGCATCGTCCAGTCTGTTCTGATCCGCCAGGGCGCTGCCCAGGCTGTAATGGGCTTCGGCCCACGCGGGCCGGAGCCGAAGGGCCTCCCCGTAGCAGCGAACGGCGCCGGCAAGGTCGCCCTGGCTGGCCAGCGCATTGCCCAGCCGGTAGTGCGCTTCCGCGTATTCCGGCCGCAGCCGGATCGCCTCGGCGTAGTGCCCGACGGCAGCCCCCACGTCGCCCTTCAGAAAAAGCGTGTTGCCCAGGTTGCAGCGGGCCTCGGCGTACGTCGGACTCAGCCGCAGCGCCTCTTCATACTCCGCGATGGCCTCCGGATACTGCTGCTTGAGGCTCAACTCCACGGCAAGTTCGTTGTGGAGAAGCGCCACATCCGGCGCCCGCTTGAGCATGTGCCGCACCAGCCTCTCGGAGTCCTGCCACTCGGCCAGGTAGCTGCGCGAACCGACCGCCAGCGCCGCGCAGACGATCACCATCGCCGCGGTCGCGCCGAACCGACGCACTCGCACGTCGTCGCCCGACGATCGCTCGCCCCACAACCGGGCCAGGCCCGCGGCGATCAGCAGCAGCATGCCCACGCCCGCCAGATAGACGTGCTTGTCGGCGGCGCTCAACCACGTGTAGCCCACCGCCCCCATCGTGGGAAACACCGCGACGAGGAAAAACAACCATCCCACGAGCAGCGACCGCGTGCGCCGCCACGAAACGACCGCCGCCGCCGACACCACACACGCCGCAAGCACCCCGGCCAGCACGACCGGGTTCGTGATCGCGGATGGAACCGGCAGGCGGTAGACGGAGGACAACCCCGCCGGCCAGACCATCTTCGAGCAATAAAACCCGACGAGGTAGGCGATTGTCACCCCCAGTTGCACGAGCGACGAGCCGCCCGGCAGCGTGATGCCGGACGTGTGCTTGCACGCCAGGATCGTAATGATGCCGGAGGCCGCCGCGAGGACGAAGAACGGCACCTTCTCCAGCAGCGATCGCCGGCCCAACCGCCCCAACGGCCAGATGTCGAGCAGGAGCATCAGCACGGGCAACGGCGTGCTCGTCGGCTTGGACAACAGCGCGAGCCCGTAGGCAACCCACGCCGCCGTCAGGAACGCCGGCCCTCTGCCGCGGGCGTGCCGGACATACAAGACCAGCGACAGCAGGCAGAAGAACGCCGCCAGCAGCACCTTCCGCTGGGCCACCAGGGCGACCGGCTCCACCGTCAGGGGATGCACGCCGAAGAGCAGGCCCGTCAGCGCCGCCGCCCACGGACTGCGAAACAGGCCGTGAAGCAGGACGATGAGCAGGGCCGTGTTGACGATGTGCAGGGCCAGGCTCATGCGGTGAAACGGGCGGAGGTAATCGACACGCCCGCCCTGGGCATAGTCCAGCATCAGCGAAACGACGGCCAGCGGCTCGTAGTAGCCGGGCACGTACGGCCGTGTGACTTCACGGAATGCCCGCGCCGCCGCACGCCAACCAGGCTCCTGAACGATCGGATTGTCCGTAAGATAGCAGCGATCATCGAGCCCTGTGGCGCCCGCGGACAGCACGGGCCGGTACACGCACAGGACGGCCAGCGCCACAACGAGGATCAAACCGCCGACCAGCCGCCCGGGCGTCGAACTCGCCGGGCGCACCGCCCGTTCGGCGCCCGGCGGGCGATTCCTCGCTCTTGCTGTGGACGTCCCGCCCATAGACGCATTGTGACGGCAAGACCCGGTTCCGCCAAGCGACGCGAAACGAACGCTACACGCTCGACCGATAGCCTTCCCAATGCACGACCTCGTCGAGGGAGCGCTTTTCCGTCGCCGGAATCTCGGCCGGGTAGCCGAGGGCGATGAGCGCGACCAGCTTGAGGTTCGACGGCGCCCGGCAGACCGATGCGATCCGGGCGGCGTACGGCTTCTTGTCGCCCGCGACCCAGCATCCGCCGAGCCCCAGCGCGGCCGCCGCCAGCAGCATGGTCGTCGTGGCCGCGCTGCCGTCTTCCACGTAGTAACGCGTCGGCTGCGACAGAACGACGATGCACACCGGCGATTCGGCGATGAACTTGCCGTAGTCCGTGATCTCGGCGATACGGTTGCGAAGCGCCGCATCCGTCACCACCACGAACTCCCACGGCTGATCGTTGTGGGCCGTGGGTGCCAGCCGGCCGGCATCCAGCACGCGGAGCAGCACGTCTCGCGGAACCGGATCCGGCTTGAACTTCCGCACGCTTCGCCTCGCCGCAATGGCTTCCAGCGCGTCCATACGATTCCTCCCTGCGACAGGTCCCATAAGCAGTATACGGACGTATGCAAGCCGCGTCACCCCCGGCTATGATACCCTGCGAGCAACATGCGCCTGGAGGCCGACCGATGCCCGGCTCGACAGATTCCTCAACGATTGCGATCACGGGTGCGTCCGGTCTGATCGGCGGCGACCTCGCTCGCTCGCTCGCTCGCGAAGGCCACACGATCGTGCGCCTCGTCCGCCGCCCGCCCCAGGCGGATGCCGATGAGATCCGCTGGGACCCCGCCCGCGGCGAAATCGATGCAGCGAGCCTCGAGGGCCTGGCCGCCGTCGTCCACCTGGCCGGCGAAAGCATCGCCGCGGGCCGCTGGACGGACGAACGGAAGGCTCTCATCCGTTCCAGCCGCACCGAAGGGACACGGTTTCTCTGCGATACACTCGCCCGCCTGCGTACGCCGCCACGAGTGCTCATCGCCGCGTCGGCCATCGGATACTACGGCGACCGCGGCGACGAACCCGTCAACGAAGAGAGCGGCCCCGGCTCGGGCTTCCTCGCCGACGTCTGCGCGGCGTGGGAAGCCGCCTGCGAACCAGCCCGCGCGGCGGGGATCCGCGTCGTGAACCTCCGTATCGGCATCGTGCTCTCGAGCAGAGGCGGCGCCTTGGCGCGGATGCTGGGCCCCTTTCGCGCGGGCCTCGGCGGCCGCGTCGGCAGCGGGCGACAGTACATCAGCTGGATCGCCCTCGAAGATCTGGTCCGCGTGTTCTCGCACGCGCTGACCACCGACACCCTCGCCGGCCCCGTCAACGCCGTCGCGCCCAACCCGGTATCGAACGCCGAGTTCACAACCACGCTCGGAGACATCCTGGGCCGACCTACGGTCATGCCGCTGCCGGCCTTTGCCGTGCGCCTGGCGTTCGGCGAAATGGGACAGGCACTGCTTCTGGAAGGCGCCCGTGTCCTGCCCGCCCGGCTGCTCGTCAGCGGGTTCGAGTTCCGCCGTCGCACGCTGCGAGAGGCCCTGCAGCATGAACTGGCCGCGTCCCCTTGACGGGATCCCGCCCCGCCTCACGTCCGGAACGAACGACGCTATGGAGCGTGGGCGGTGATATGTCTACGGAAGTCAAGCCCGATGCCGGCCTTCGCCCCCGATGCCATCCCCTCACCCTGCCGCGCGTTCCGCCGCACGCCGTACCAGACCGCTCTGCCCCCCTACCCCGTGCGTCTCCTCACCAACGCCTGCGACAAAACGGCCCCATCCGCGCCCCGCCCCTGCGGCCCCGCCGACCGCAGCAGCGCCACAACCAAACGAACCCACGACGCCGCCGTGCCGGAACACGCTATAACTTTAGATCCAGAAAGTGGTTACGGCCGAACACGCCCCCTCACGGAGCGTGGCCGATCTCGCCGCCAATCACCGCGCACGCCTGCCGCCAGCCCTGCCGGCCCGTCCGCCGGCGGGCTGCGAGGCCGCACGCTGCGGGTTCCCCCGCCCCTGCCACAGCGGTTTCATCAGTTGCGACTCCCAGGCATCCAGCGCCGCTGTCAGCTCCTTCACCTTGTCCGGGTTAGCCGCAGCAACGTCATTGTCCTCATGAATGTCCTTCGCCAGGTTGTAGAGCTGCACGCTCCCGGCCGCCCCGATCGCCGCACCACCCCGCGCACCCCCGCCGCCGGCCGAATCCCCCGCCGCCTTTCCCTTCTTCCCGTCCCCCGGCCCCTCGATCCGGATCAGTTTCCAGTCGCCCTTGCGGACGGCCGCCTGCGGACCGAACCGCCAGAAGAGTGCCTCGTGCGGCGCCTTGGTCTCCTTCCCGGTCAGGTACGGCAGCAGGTTCACCCCGTCGATTGGCCGGTCAGACGGCATCGTCCCGCCCGCCGCCGCAACGGCCGTCGGCATGATGTCCAGTTGGATCACCGGCCGGTCATCGACCTTGCCCGCCGGCAAGTGCCCCTTCCACGCTACCATGAACGGAATGCGGATCCCGCCCTCGAGCACATGCCCCTTGTAGCCCCGGAGCGGCTTGTTGCTCGATGTGTTCGACGGCGTTGGCCCGCCGTTGTCGCTGAGGAAGAACACGAGCGTCCGCTCTTCCAGGCCGTTCTTCCGCAGTGCCTCCATCACCGCCCCGACGCCGTCGTCCACCGCCGCCAGCATGGCCGCATGCTTGCGACGCTGCATATCCTCGATCGACGCAAACCGTTGCATGTACTTCTCGATCGTGTCCATCGGCGTGTGGACGGCGTTGTACGGCAGGTACAGGTAGAACGGCTTGCTGTCCTTCGCATGGCGATTGATGAACGCCACCGACTCACGGGTAAACGCGTCGGTCAGGTACTCCTTCTCATCCACCGGCTCGTAGCCGCGGAGGATCGAGTTCGGCTGGCCGAACATGGACTTCAGGTACGGGTGCGCGCCGCCGGGAAACCCGAAGAACTCGTCAAACCCCCGGCTGAGCGGCAGACGCTCGCGTGTGTGGCCGAGGTGCCACTTGCCGAACATGCCGGTCGTGTAGCCGGCCGCCCTCAGCCGATCCGCGATGGTCACCTCGGTGAGCGGCAGACCGAAGGTCGGCGAGATGTTGCCGTCCGGCCCCGGATTGAACTCGTGCCCGAAGCGCTGCTGGTAGCGCCCCGTGTTCAGCCCCGCGCGGGTCGGGCTGCAGACCGGGCAGGAAACATACCCGTTGGTAAACCGGATGCCGCCCCTGGCCAGCGAGTCGATGTACGGCGTCTGCAGATCGCCGCCCTGGCAACTCAACCCCCCGTAGCCGAGGTCATCGGCCAGGATAACCACGATGTTCGGCCGATCGGCCGCCCGCACATCCCCCACCATCCAGCCGAAAGCGATTGCCGCCCCGAGAAGACCCGCAAACCCCGACACGATGCCGCTCTGCCGCATGTCGATACCTCCGCCGCACCGCCGGTGCGCAGGAACCAACCTGCGCGCCGCGGCACTCGTTGTCTAACGCAGCGGCAAGGATCTTATTGCCCGCTCGGTCGTCGATCGGCACACGCCCGGGCGCGCGCGGTTGACGCAGCCCGTCGCCCCCTTTACTGTCGCCCTGTCACAAAAAACGGCATTGCCGTAAGGAGCAGGCATAATGTCTCGACCCGACCCCAGCGGTTCCCCCACTCGACGCGAATTCCTGAAGCGTTCCGCCGCCGGCCTCGCCGGCACGGCCGCCCTCGGCGTGGTCCGCAACGCTCATGCCGCCGGCAATGAGGAGATCCGCATCGGCCTCATCGGCTGCGGCGGGCGCGGCACCGGCGCCGCCGAGCAGGCCATGATGGCCGGGCCCTACGTCAAACTCGTCGCCATGTGCGACGTCTTCAAGGACAAGATCGAGAACAGCCGCAACCACCTCAAGGCCAAGGCCGCCGATCAGGTCAAGGTACCCGACGACCACTGCTTCCCGGGGCTCGACGGCTACAAGAAGGTCATCGAAGCGTCTGATGTCGTTCTCATCGCCTGTGCTTCCAAGTTCCACCCCATCTACAGCGAGGCCGCCATCCAAGCCGGCAGGCACGTCTTCGTCGAAAAGCCGCACGGCATCGACCCCCTCGGCGTCAAGCGGATGAAGGCCGTCTGCGAACTCGCGAAGGAGAAGAACCTCAGCATCCTCTCCGGCCTGCACAGCCGGTGGCACGCCGGATTTCAGGAGACCGTCAAGCGCCTCCACGACGGCGCCATCGGCAGGATCGTCGCCGCCCAGTGCATGTTCCTGCGGGCACCCTACGTCGTCGTACCCCGCGACCCCAAGTGGACCGAGATGGAGTACCACTTCCGCAACTGGTATCACTTCTGCTACCTCTCGGGCGATGATGTCCCCCAGTCCCTCGTCCACAACATGGACCGCGCCGCATGGGTCCTCAAGGAAGAGAACCCCGTTTCCGCCTTTGGTCTTGCGGGCCGCTCGACGTCGTTCGGCGAGCAGTACGGCGACATGTTCGACCACCACACGGTCGTCTACGAATACGCCAGCGGCACCCGCATCTACGCCCTCGCACGCACACAGGCCGACACCTACCACAGCTATACCGACATCTTCATGGGCACCAAAGGCACGTGCGACCTCGGCGCCTGCCGGATCGACGGCGAGAACAAGTGGCAGTACCAGGGCCACACCCCCGACCCCGGCGTCGTCGAACAGAAGGCCCTCATCGACGCCGTACGCAACGGCAAGCCCATCAACAGCGGCTATCACATGGTCAACAGCACCATGGCCACCGTTCTCGGCCAGCTCTGCTGCTACGACGGCAAGCCGCACACGTGGAACGGCGTCTGGAAGTCCGACTTCAGCTTCGGTCCGATTCCGGAAAAGGTCAGCATGGACATGGAGCCCCCGACCAGACCGGACAAGACCGGCAACTACCCCCTGCCCATCCCCGGCGTAACCAAAACGATGGGTTGATGTTGACAAGAAACCGGTTTTTTTGTTGACAAGCGCGCGTTTTCTGATAAACAGGGGATATCTGGGTACTGAGACCATCCGTGTTCTGCGGATGGCCGCGTGTAGCGTGTCGGGCCGCGTCCGCGCATCACCGCACCTGACTCCGTGCTGCGGACGGTGGCCCGCCGGTTGCCGACCGCCTGTGGTTCGGTCGGGTGACGTATCATGCCGAATTCATGGATGTCACCGCGACGGAGTTCTGTCCCGTTCGGTACGGTTACTCCGGCCGCAGTCTCTGGCACAGCACTTTTTTCAGGAGGCACACAGGTCATGCAAGGAAGCCCGATGATTCACACTGTATCAGCTCGTCGTTCACTCGCCGCGATGGCAATGTGCCTGGCAATCGTCCTGCCTGCGGGAGTCGCCGGCGCCCAGACCGAACCGGCCTATGAGGCCGTGCCGACGGCCTCGCTGCCGCTCGACAAGGGTTTGGTGCCGCCTGCCGGATGGCCGGCACAAGTCTACCTCCCCGCCGGCAGCCGTGTGACCAGCATCAGCGTTTCCGGTGACACCGCCACGATCAAGTTCTCACCGGAAATCCTCTCCCAGCTTGACGAGGGCACGCTCATCTTTCTCGCCGACCAGTTTCGCATGCTCTTCTACGATCTGCCCGAGATCCGCAGCGTCCGACTCACCTGCAAGAGCAAGCTGCTCTCGAGCTTCCTCCCTTCGCCTGAGCCCGTCGTGCCTGCGCCCGCGGAGGCTTTGCAGGCCGCGCCGGAAATGACCGTCCAGGCGCTCACCACGACCGGCCTGAGCGGCAAGAAGATCTGCATCGGCCCCTCGCACGGGCGGCTCTGGAACGGCACCGCCTGGGGATGGCAGCGGGGCGACGACTGCGGATTCGGCATCGACTCCATCGAGGACGTCAACTCCATTCGACTCATGCAGTTCCTCAGTCAGTATCTCGCGCAGGACGGGGCCACCGTCTACGTCCCCCGCCAGCTGGATGAGACGGATTGCTGCAACCCGGGCGAGAACCGGTACTGGTATCAACTCGCCGCCTATTCCTGGATTCGCCACCTCGGCCTTCCCTGCGCGGTCTGGGCCTCCAACACCGGCAACTGCACCTCCGACACCGGCTCCAACCGCATCAACGATGATATCCGCGCAAGGCCCCTCTTCGCCGACTACTACAACACCGACATCTACATCTCCCACCACACGAACGCCTACAACGGCGTGGCGTCCGGCACGGTCACGTTCTACGACACGGCCATGGAGCACCCCGCCCACGAGGCCGCCAGTCAGGTCCTCGCGCAGGAGGTGCAGAGCCATGTGTGCGACGTCATCAAGAACGTTTACGGCATCAGCGACTGGTACAACCGCGGCGCGCAGGACTCGGCCGGCGCGTACGGCGAGATCCGCATCCCCGACCGGCCGGCGTGCCTGATCGAGCTGGCCTTCCACGACCAGTGCCAGCGCGACGCCATCTTCCTCCAGGACAACTGGTTCCGCTCGCTCACGCAATGGGCGATCTACAAGGCCGTGTGCGATTACTTCGCCGTGACGCCGACGTGGGACATGTACTCCTGCGAGCTGATCGGCGATACCATTCCCGCCAACATGACGCCGGGGCAGACCTGCAACGTCACCGTCACCTACCGCAACCGCGGCGTTCTCTGGACCAACGCCCGCAGCTTCAAGCTGGGCGCCGTCGGCGACAGCGATCCGTTCACGGCATTCAACCGCGTCGCCCTCGCCGCCGAAGTCCGCCCGGGCGACACGTACGTCTTCACGTTCACGATGACCGCCCCGACCACGCCGAACATCTACACCACCGACTGGCGGATGGTCCGCGACGGCGTCGCCTGGTTCGGCCCGACGGTCACCCGGCAGGTCACGGTCGGCAGCGGACCGTTCCCGCCATCGATCACGCTGCAGCCGGTCAGCCAGAGCATCGCCGCCGGCGGATCGGCCGCCTTCACAATCGAGGCCATCGGCACGGACCCGCTCACGTACCAGTGGCAGAAGAACGGTGTGAACCTCTCGAACGGCGGCCACTACTCCGGCTGCACGACAACGACCCTCACGGTCTCCAACGCCGACGCCGCCGACGCCGCCGATTACCGGTGCGTCGTCACCAACGCCCAGGGCAACGCGACCTCGAACGCCGCCACGCTGACCGTACAGGTCGCGCCGGTCGTCTTCATCGTCGAGAGCCGCACGGGCGGCCAGAACTACGCCCAGTACTCCGAAACCGGCACATGGTCGAACTCGACGGCCAAGAGCGTTGCCGCCGGCTGCACAAGCGGCATCGGCAGCCGCTACTGCACCATCGGCACCAGCGCCGGCACGGCGGTGTTCCGGTTCACGCCGCCCGCCACCGGCTCCTACCAGGTCTTCACCACGAACTGCAACACAAGCAACAGCGGCAACCCGATGATCCACACCGTGACACACGCCGGCGGCTCCGCCAGCGTCTCCGTCTGCCAAAACTCGACCTGCTCGCCCAACGCCTGCGACAACTGGTATCCGCTCGGCACCTTCACGCTCAACGCCAACACCGAGTACAGCGTAACCCTCAACGGCTTCACGTCCGCCGGCTCCGCGCCGAGCGGAAACGCCGGCCGTTCCGATGCAGTCAAGTGGGAATCCGTCAGCACCGGATCCGCCCCGACCATCACCCAGCAGCCGACGAACCAGTCCGTGACAACGGGCGGCACTGCATCATTCACCGTCGCCGCCTCGGGCACGGCCCCCCTCACGTACCAGTGGCAGAAGAACCAGGGCAACATCGCCGACGGCGGCCACTATTCGGGCTGCTCGACGGCCACGCTGACCATCACCGGCGCGGACGGCAACGACGCCGCCAACTACCGCTGCATCGTCACCAACGCCTACGGCAACGCCACGTCCAACGAGGCATCGCTGACCGTGAACGCCCCCACCAGCACCGAGTTCCGCGGCTTCTGGGCCGATGTCTGGGGTGTCGGCTACAAGACGACGGCCGACATCAACGACATGGTCAACCGCGCCGTCCAGGGCCGCTACAACGTCATCTATCCCGAGATCCTCGCCTACCACGACAACGCATCGAGCGCGCACGGGGCGTACTGGAACTCCAGCATCGTGCCGAAGGCCCCGGACATCGAGGCCGGCCTTGATCCGCTGGCCTACCTCTGCCAGCAGGCCCATGCGCAGGGCATCCAGGTCCACGCCTGGATTGTGCCGTTCCGCGTCAGCCTCGCCTGGCCGCCCGCCGGCAATACGACGCTCAGCGCCCATGGCGAGTACGTCATGGTCCCGCGCGCCAACACCGGCGGCGGGCCCACCGGCATCGGCAGCCCGGCCACCTACTACCTCGATCCGGGCTCGCCCGACGTGCAGGAGTACGTCCTCAGCATCGTCCGCGAACTCGTTACCAACTACCCGATCGACGGCGTGCAGTTCGACTACATCCGCTACGTCCAGGCGGACGCCGGCTACCCGTCAAGCTCCTCGTACTACAATTCGGGCCTGAAGCGATTCCAGCGGATCACCGGCCGCAGCGATACGCCGGCCGCAACCGGCGACGCGGCGTGGGACGACTTCCGCCGCCGGGGGATCACCGAACTGGTCCGCCGTGCACGTGCGGAAATCCCCGGCCTGACCAACCCACGTCAGCCCGTCCGGTTCTCGACCGCCGTCGTCACCTGGGGCGATGCGCCGTCCAGCTTCCAGGGCAGCGGCGCCTGGAGCATGTTCTGCAACTGGGAAGAGTGGCAGCGGCTCGCCTTCATCGACACCTGCTGCCCGATGACCTACTACGCCGAATCGAGCTACCCCACGTGGTATCGCAACTGGGTCGATAAGGAAATGACCTGGCGCTACAACCGCCACATGGTCGTCGGTCCCGGCATCTACCTGAACACGTTTGCCCAGAGCGTCACGCAGATCCAGTACGCCCGCAGCAAGGGCGCCGACGGCGTCTGCACCTACGACTACCGCGAAACGCGCAGCGACACCGGAAGCGTCTGGGACTGGTATCCCTATGTCGCCGCCAACTGCTTCACGGGCGTCGCCGCCGTGCCCGCCATGACGTGGCGAAACTCCGGCACGGCCACCGAGGGTACGCTCTGGGGCCGCGTGACCGACGCAGCGACGGGCAACCCGATCGACGACGCGACCGTGCAGGTCGGCGCGATGGACCCCGTGAAGACCGACGCCAACGGTTACTATGTCGTGACACTGATCACGGCCACCGGTTCGGGAACGAACTACACCGTCGTCGCCGGCAAGACCGGCTACGCGAACAACAGCCAGTCCGCGACGGTCGTGGCCGGCGAGGTCCGCCGGCAGGACTTCAGCATGGTCGTGGGCGGAAACCCGCCGACGATCACCGGACACCCGGCCGGCGTAGCGGCGGTGCTCGGCTCGTCGGCCGGATTTGCCGTCCAGGCCACCGGCAGCGCGCCCTTGACCTACCAGTGGCAGAAGAACCAGACCAACCTCAGCAACGGCGGCCACTACTTCGGCTGCACGACGGCGGTTCTGGTCGTGTCGGGCATCGACGGCAACGACCTGGCGAACTACCGCTGCGTTGTCACCAACAGTTACGGCAGCGCGGCGTCCAACGAAGCGGCGCTGACCACCGGCTCCCTGGTGGATTCGTACATCGTGGAGAGCCGTTCGGGCGGTCTGAATTACGCCCAGTACGCCGAGACCGGCACCTGGGCCAATTCCACCGCCAAGAGCACGGCATCCGGCTGCACCGCGGGCATCGGCAGCCGCTACTGCACGATCGGCACCAGCGCCGGCACCGCCCTCTTCAAGTTCACGCCTTCCACCACCGGCTCCTACGAGGTCTTCACGACCAACTGCAGCACCACCAACAGCGGCAATCCGCTCGTGCACTCTGTCGCGTTCGTCAACGGTGTCTCCAACCGCGGCGTGTGCCAGAACACCACGTGTTCGCCAAGCGCGGTCAATGTCTGGCTGTCGCTGGGCACCTACGCCCTGACCGCCGGCACCGAATACACCGTGACGCTGAACGGCAGCACGGGCGTCGGCTCGGCCCCAAGCGGCAACGCCGGCCGATCCGATGCAGTCAAATGGTGCCGCGTCGGCATCGCGCCGCCGACGATCACGCAGCAGCCGACGGCCCAGGCCGTCTGCGCGGGCGGCACGGCGACGTTTACCGTGGCCGCGTCAGGCGGCGGCACGCTCACCTACCAGTGGCAGAAGAACCAGGCCAACCTGTCGAACGGCGGGCACTACTCCGGCGTCAACACGGCCACGCTGACCGTTTCGAACGCCGACAGCGGCGACGTCGCCGGCTACCGTTGCGTCGTCACCAACGCCGGCGGAAGCACCAACTCCAACGAGGCGGCATTGACGTTGAAGACCGCCACGGCGATCACGGCACACCCGGCCGCCCAGAATGTCTGCCCCGCCGGAACCGCAACGTTCACCGTCACCGCCGCCGGCGACGGTACGCTGACGTACCAGTGGCAGAAGAACGCCGTGAACCTCTCGAACGGCGGCCATTACTCCGGATGCACGACCGCCACGCTGACCGTCTCCAGTTGCGACGGCAGCGACGCGGCCAACTACCGCTGTGTCGTCACGGGCGGGTGCGGCAGCGCCACATCGAACCAGGCGGCCCTGACGCTTAAGGCCGCGACGACCATCACCGCCCATCCGGCGGCGCAGAGCGTGTGCCCGGGCAGCACCGCCACGTTCACGGTGACCGCCGCCGGCGACGGCACACTGACGTATCAGTGGCAGAAGAACCAGGCCAACCTGTCGAACGGCGGGCACTACTCCGGCGTCACCACGGCCACGCTGACCGTTTCGAGCGCCGACAGCGGCGACGCCGCCAACTATCGCTGTGTCGTGACCGGCGGGTGCGGCAGCGCCACCTCGAACGAGGCCGCGCTGACCGTCAAGGCCGCCACGACGATTACCGCGCACCCGCAGAACCAGACCGTCGCCGCCGGCGGCACGGCGACGTTCACCGTAGCGGCCACCGGCGACGGCACGTTGACGTACCAGTGGCAGAAGAACTCCGTGAACCTGTCGAACGGCGGGCACTATTCCGGCTGTACGACGGCCACGCTGACCGTCTCCAGCTGCGACAGCAACGATGCCGCCGACTACCGGTGCGTCGTCACGGGCGGCTGCGGCACCGCCACCTCCAACCAGGCCACGCTGACCGTCACCACCATCCAGACGATCATCAACGACAACTTCGACAGCTACGCAAACCAGACCGCCTTCCAGACGGCCTGGCCCGCGGCGGCGACGACGCTGACCCTCAGCACGACCCAGTACTACAGCTCGCCGAAGTCGATCTACAGCGCCAACGACGCCACGGCCCGGTCGAACAAGAAGACGTTCACCGAAATGTACGCCACGGACGCCAGTCCGATCACGCTGACCTGGCGGATGTACGACTCCGGCGCCGGCGGAACGATGAACCAGTGGGTCGAGCTGCGTGACTACGCCCCGACCGCCAAGCAGCTCATCCAGTTCGGCATCTACGGCGGCTGCAGCACGACCAAGTACTCGGCCCGCGTGGCGTACTCGCCGGGCAACGGCTGGGTCGCGACGACCGTCAACCGCGCCGCCGGCTGGCACGAGTTCAAGGTGGTGATCAAGAGCACGACGATGGACTTCTACGTGGATGGCGTCCTGGCCAGCGCGAATCGGACCTACGCCAGTTCGCAGGGATCGGTGAGCTGGGAGGAGATCCGCGTCGGCTCCGGCTACGCCTCGTCGGGCGTGTACGCGTACTACGACAACGTGCTGCTGACGAAGGGCCAGTAGCACGCGTGTTCCACCGGCTCGCTCAAGGCGCCGGCTGGTCCGTACCTCGCGTGGCCTTCACATGGATGACCCCCTGGTCATCGAACCACAACGGGTCGATGGCCAGGAAGCGCTTCCAGCCGACCGCCGCGCTGTTCTGCTGGTGGTAGACCATCCACAGCCGCCCGTCGGGCCCGGCGACGACGCAGTGGTGTCCGGGCCCGTAGACTCCGTTGCCGCGGTGCGCAATGGGATTGCCGGCATACTTCGTGTACGGCCCCGTCGGGCTCTTCGCGGTCGCGTAGCCCACGGCATAGTCCGGCCCGTCCGCCCCGCTTCCGGAGTACATGAGGTAGTACACCCCCTTGCGTTTCAGCATCCACGGCCCCTCGGCGATCGCCGCGCCGTGACGCTCCCACGCATCCGTCGGCCGCAGGAGCACGGTCGGCTCGCCTTTCTTCGTAAGCGGGTCCGCCATGGGCTGCACGGCGATGCGGCTGTGGCCGTCCGCCGCCTCGGAGTAATAGAGGTACATCGACCCGTCATCGTCCCGGAACAGGTGAGCGTCGATGGCGCCGGTGACCAGCGTGCCCTTGTCGGCAAACGGTCCGAGCGGCTGATCGGCCACGGCCACGCCGATCAGCTTGCCGCCTCGGGGGTTGTTCACGGAGTAATAGAGATAGAACTTGCCGTCGCCTTTTTCGTTGTGGAACACGTCCGGCGCCCACACGCCGCCCCGCCGGTCGGTGTAGCACTTGCCCTTCGGCTCCCAGTGCACGAGGTCATCGGAGACGAACACGTCGTACCCTTTGCAGTCCAGCGTCGGATAGAGATAGTACTTGCCCCCGTAGCGGATGACGGCGGGATCGGCCGGACCGATCCGGTCGATGATCGGGTTGCGGTAGGTCCGGACCGCAACCCGCGCGGGCACTGACGCGGGCACGTTGGGCGCCGAGGCGGGCGCACCGGCCATCGACAGGACCGAGACGACGATCGGCATGAGTGCCGGGACTGTGCAAAGCATCCGCACGTTCCTTTCTGCTCGACATCGACCGCGGCCGCCCCGCCGCACCCGCCGGGCGGCAATCAGCGAACCGCAGCGGCCATCTGCAAGTCGGCAGCGTAAGCCAGCCAACCCCGCATCCGCAACTCCGACCCGACCGCCTCGGCAAACCCGGATTTGGGGTGAATGGCCCCCTTGACAAGCGGCACGGAATAGCGGACAAGTGACGGCGTGGTCTCGCGCGGGAGGTCGGGGGGTGGCGTTCCGGGCGTCTGGCGGTGCGGGCCGTGGCGGAGGGCTTCGCCCATGTCCAGCAAGGCCGTCTTCTTTGACCGGGACAACACGCTGATCGAGGATCCCGGATACCTGCGCGACCCGGACGGCGTACGCCTGATGCCCGGTGCAGCGGAGGCCGTCGCCCGCCTGCGTCAGGCCGGCTACCGGATCGTGATCGTGACGAACCAGTCGGGCGTCGCGCGCGGGTTGCTCGACGTGCCGACCCTTGATGCAATCCATGCCCGTGTCCGCCGCCTGTTTGCCGAGCAGGGAGCCGCGATCGACGCAATCTACTACTGCCCGTACCTCGACGGTCCCGAGGCCGCCGTCGAGCAATATCGACGCGACAGCGACCTCCGCAAGCCCCGTCCGGGCATGTTCCTCCTCGCCGCAAAGGAACACGACATCGACCTGTCGGCGTCGTGGGCCATCGGCGACTCGCCGCGCGACACGGAGGCGGGCCGGGCGGCCGGCTGCCGTACCATTCAGCTGGTCCGCGGCGACGCCGGGACCAACGGGGCCTCGCCCGACTACTGCTTTCACACGCTTCTCGAAGCGACGGAGTGCATCTTGAGCAAGCCAGGTCGTGACAACGCAGTGCCGGCTTTGGCGGCGGCGCAGGCGGCACATTCATCGCACGGCGTGATCGCGGCAAGCGACGCCGCGCCGCGGATGTCGTCACCGGACGCGAAGATTCCGATCGTCAGTTGTGCGGCGGCCTCGACGCCGGGACCGGTGCCCGTGGAGGTGACCGCGGCCGATCGGACCGCGGCCGATTCGCGCGCGTCGGCATCGCGAACGCCGGACCGCTCCGAGCGTCTGCTCGAGGAGATCGTCCAGCATGCCCGTGCGTGGCAACGTCAGCGTTCGATGGAGGATTTCACGCTGGCGAAACTGGCCGGCGCGGGGGCGCAAATCGCCGCGATTGGCGTGGCGGTATGGGCGATCCTGGCGATGGCCGAACCGCGCGCGGATGTGTATCCATCGCATCGCTGGCTGGCGGCGATCTTCCTTCAGCTTGTCGCGCTCACGTGCTTCGTGCTGCATCGACAGCGGTAGCGGCACGATCGCGGGGCTGACGGCTGAGGATTAACCCGCATTTCTCACCGCTGCTATGGAAAAAGGCTGGCCTCTGTGCGATAAGTGTC
>CAZUAI010000111.1:0-15826 GCA_964617875.1 uncultured Planctomycetales bacterium
CACATCGGCGCGGGAGAAGTGGGAAGCGGCGCTTGCGCCGATGCTCGAGAAGTACGAGGGCGACCGGATGCAGGCGGTACGGGAACTCGTGCGCACGCGGCCCGACCTCCGCGACGCGCTCAACGCGGAACTGAACGCCGGCCGGGACCGGGGCCGGGGCCGAAGGGAGTGACGATGGCGAGACCGATTCGAGACCGCAAACGAGCACGACGCGAACGGCTCCGCGAACGCAGACGGGCGGCACGGGCGGCGGCATCCGGGGCGGCTCCCTCGCCGGCGGCTGGCCCTCCTGCAACGCCGGCTTCGCCGGCTGCGGTCCGTTCGCCGCGGGGCGCACGACGGAAATAGTCTTTCGGCCTGGGGGGAGCCGGGTGCTAACCTCCGCGCCCGGTTGGCCCCCCGGGCTTTCGCTGGCGTTCATTGCAGCGGCCGGCGTCGGCGTCGGGTGATGCGTCGCGTCGGCCGCCGCCCTTTTTCGCCGGCAGACCCAAAACGCGACTACCCGAAAACCGAGCCTCGTTTCCGGGTAGTACCATTGACCGGCTTGGAACCGCAGCAAGAGGTCACGGGTTCGCCCGAGGGCCCCGCCCGACGACGCGCAGGACGACTACCCGAAAACCCCCCCCGTACCCGCGTTTTCACGCAAAAAAACGGGGGTACAGGCACGCGCTTGCAATTTGCATGCCCGGTGCTATACTGTGCGAAAAGCCCAATAAATCCCGGGCTTTTTGGCGGGCGGCATGCCGCCGATGGCATGCAAGAGGTCACGAGTTCGAATCTCGTCAGCTCCAGTAAACATAAACCCCGCCGAACGCTAGACTTGCGTACCTGCCCGCGTCGGGCAGCGCGGTCATGATCCGACGCCCGAAACGAATGGAACCACCCGCGTAGCCGGCAGGACGGCCGACGCCCGTCCAGAAACCAACCCGCAATACGAAGTCCCGCGCCCCCCGACCCATCGCCCAAACCTGCTCGAACGTGACCCTTCCCTCGTTGCCCGGGCTGGTGTCGGCGTCTGCCCATCTGCGTCCCTTGGCTTCCCCCCTTTCTCCCTCGCAGGGGTGAAGCAAGGGATGAGGGTGACCATCCGGCTGCATGGCCGTTCCTGCACGCAGGCAGGTGAACACCCGCAGCCGCACGCGGCGGTTCATGTAATCGTATTCGAACTTCACCTTCCGGTCGTTGCCCAGGTCATCGACCTGCGGCGTCAGCGGCCGGGCCGGATCGCGGGCCCCTTGCGGCAACGAGGTCGCGGACCCATTCATCGACGCAAACGGCCGGGCGGTCCACCCTGCCCCTCCTCGTGTTCTGTGGATTCGGCGGTTCCCCACCCTGGGAAAGAGCAGGGCAAACCGCAAAACGCGCGAAGCCTGAGCCGGCGTGGATGCCGCCGCCCGGTAGCCGTGCCACGGTCTCCCAGATCCCCTTCGCCGCCGCGGCTGGTGTTACGGAACGTCAGTCCCGATGCTATGTGCCTGTGGTCGATGGCGTGCTCTGGCTGCTGCTCGAGGGTGCCTGGATGACGGCGACGGCGCCGTCGACGGCACCGTCGAAGATCGTCTTGATGCCGCTGGCCAGGGATGAACCGGCCTTATCAAAGAATGTCTGCCACGGGTTGTCGGTGTCACAGCCCGACGCCAGACCGAGGGCAGCGCACGTTACCGCCAGCACCGCCCATGAAGTCAGCCGTTGCTCCCGCCGTTTGCGTTTCATTGCACGGATCCTCCGAGCACGGCGGCCGGCCGTTCGCGATTGAGACCGGCCGCAATCTCCCTAGAACCGCTATCGGCCGAAGCCCCGGGTTCGCTTGACGGGAGATCGCCGGCACGCGAGGCGCCAGCGGACACCGGCGGCGACAGGGCGCAAATCCTGCGCGATGGATGCCGCCTCCGCCGTCAGCGATGGATGAGGCGCCAGCCCGCATAGAGCAGGATGACGACCAGAAAGAGTCGCAGAACCCGCAGGGGCAGCTTGTGGGTCAGCCTGGCCCCCAGGTAGCCGCCGATAACGGCGGTCGGAATCAGGAGGGCCGCCAGTTGGAGGGGCCGCATCGCGGGTACGCCTTGTTCGATCAGCTTGATGTTCTTGAAGACCGCCCCGATGGCGCTGAGGCAGACGATCGTGGCGGCGGAGTTGGCTATGGCGCTTCGGAGCGGTGTCTTTAGGAAGACCTGCTGCGTCGGCACGGCCAGAATGCCGCCGCCGACGCCAAGAAGCCCGCCGACGAAGCCGGTCGGGACGCCGACGCAGAGGGCGATCCGCCACCAGGGGGCTGGCGGCCTCGGGGGCGTCTCGGACGAGGCGCGCCTGACGGAGGGGCCGGCGAGGGCACGGCGCAGGTTGAAGACCGCCTCGTACCACAGGAATGCGCCGAAAAGGCGCGACAGGTAGATCTCGTTCGGGCCGCGGAACCAGGGGCTCTCGCTGAGCCAGACGCCCAGGAGGACCGTGCCCGCGGCGACAGGGATCGTGACGCGGACGACGTCACGCATGACCGCGTGCCTGCGCACATGCTGCAATGTGGCGGGGACGACGACGAAGAAGTTCACGATCATCGCCGCGCCCTGGTACACGTGCAGGTTCGGACCGAGAAGGATCATCATGGCGGGGATCATGAGGATGCTGCCGCCGATGCCGAGCATGCCGCCAAAGCCACCCGCGATCAAACCGATGGGAATGAGCCAGAGTATGGACATTCTCACACGAGGATCTGCCGGCCACGTCGGCGGGCTTTATGGAGCGCTTTCAGGCGATTGCGCCAGACCCGATGTTTGCGGAGCACATCGAACACCCAAAGTCGTGACGTCGGCAACTCCTGTTGCAGAACCGAATTCGCGATTGCCCGGCAGCCGCGACAACACGCTCAAGGCGGCTGATCCTGGCCGCCTGCACGCGATGCGACGCTGCCCTGCGAATGCCGGCACCCCGGATACGGGCGTTGCCCGCCGTCAGGCGCCGGGAGCGTACTGGATCCGCGCGGAGCCGATCGTGCCGGCCTTGACCTCAACGAAGGGCTTGCCGTCCTTTACGCCGACCGTGCCGTAACCGGTCGCGCAGGCAAAGAACGAGCGGAAATCGCCCTTGATCGTCGGTTCGACATACAGCACCTTGTCCACGGCGTCGTACCGCACGCCCGTCAGGCCCTGCAGCAACCCGTAGGACGCCATCGCCCGGGCGTACCAGTGGCCGCATTCGTATTCGTTGAACGGGTTGCGGATCCGCCCGTCGTAGCGGTCGCGGCAGACCCGCACGATGTCGAGCCCCTCCTCGACCATGCCCATGAGCATGAGGTGCGAGGCGACCTGGTACTCGATGCCGGTCCACACCTCGTCGCTGTAGACGAAGGGCAGAGAGAGCTTGCCGCCCTTGGGCCAGGAACAGAGCAACAGGCCCCCTTCCGCCCCGCAGGCGTAGGACGGCCGCTGCGGGTTGGCGTGTTCGGAAAGGTCGCGCTTGAGATTGTACTTGTGGACGGCCTTGAGGTGGCTGGCGACCTTGGCCTTGTCCATGACCTGCCCGACGCCGCAGACCCGGGCCATCCACGAGCCGAGCACGCCGTCGGCGAGGCAGCCCTTGCCGTACTGGTACTTCGGGCCTTCCTTCTTGAGCAACTCGAGCGCCTCGGGGGTGTAACTCGTGTGCATGCTCTTGGCGTCAACCGGATTCGGGGCCTTCAGGCCCTCCCACTGGATCTTCTGGAAGAAGTACTCCCCGTCGTAGAGTTCGGTCTCGACGTACTTCGTGCCCTTTTCGAGCAGGACCGACCACGCGGACACATCGTCCCCGATTGCCTTGCCCATCGCGATGCCTGCGGCAAGGGCGCCGAGGTAGAAGCTCGTACACATTCCGTCGGCGCCCCAGAACTCGATGTCGTAAGTATTGTGATGCGGTTCCTTGAGAACGCCCTCGTGGGCCGGGTCCCACGTTTCGATGCAGTAGTTGAGGCTCTGCTTGATGCTCGGCCAGAGGCCGCGGAGCCACTCGGTGTCGCCGCTGATCCGCCACTCGCGAAACGCCTTCATGATGCCGCCGAGTTGCCCGTCGGCCGCGGCGTGGAAGTCGTGCTGCGTCGGACGGATCGGCAGGGCGATGCGGAACGCCTGGTGCCCCCGCTCGTCCTGCGAGACCTTGAACTCGGTTTCCCGCAGCGTGCGTTCGAGCGACGGGAAGAGGTGCGGAAGGGCCTGGGCATAGTTCCACACATGCGTGCACGAGCCGGCACAGCAGCCGGCGCCGTCGGAACAGCCTTCCCAGCTCCAGAGCCGGCCGTCCGTCTGGCGCATCACGGTGGGCGACTTCAGGATCGTCAGGTTCGCCGCAACGGCCTCGATGACCTCGGGAGGAAGCGTCGAGTCGTAGAAGCAATCGGCGAAGCGCATCGAGCGGCGGCGCAACTCGTCGTACTTCTCTCGCCAGTAGGCCGCAACCTCATCAATGTCCTTGAACCGTCCCGAATACCAGGGGGCGTACCGGGCAGCCGCGTCCTGTTCGGCTGCCGGCTTTTCCGGATCCTTGCCCCAGCGCAGGTCGGTCCTGCCCACGTACCAGGCGACTTGGACGACGATCGTCTTTGACTCGCCCGGCGCCAGCGTGAAGGGCACGAAGACGGTGCCGCCGGGGGACGGGTCGCCCTGCGTGACGGCCGGGCGATCGTAGCAGGCGCCGTCCTGCACGTCCTTCCACGCCATCGTGAGAGGATCCCACCAGCCTCCGCGGAACCAGGCGCCATTGACCCTGGCGTCGGCGTCTGTGACCGTGACCGATACCGCGCCCTCTTCCCACGGCCTGTCCTTCGGCCCTGCCCCCCACAGGACGATGCCCTTCGGCACGACACGGACGCCCTGCCCGCCGGCGGCGGACATGAAGTTGCGGCTGTTGAACGAGAAGACGGCTTCCACCGCCGCACGGGAGCTGTTCCGGAAACGGTACTCAAGGCCGGCGACGGGGAGGCTGGAGTTGTCGGCGTCGCCGGGTTCGAAGGGGCTCCAGCCGGTGATCTCGACGGAGAGCGGAACCTTCTTGTCGGCGAGCGTGATGATCGCGAAGGGGAACTTCGTCGTGAACGTGGCCGACGCAAACCGCGGGAGGCCGTAGGTCTTGCCGCCGGCGCCGTTGCCGGTGTTCGGCGGGCCGAAGACTTTCCACGTCGGCACGGGGCCTTCAAGCACGCGGGCGACGTTCGGCTCGCCCTTGACGCAGACCGCGGCGAACACGCACGGCTCGTTGAAGACATCGGGGCGGTTTCGCAGGGATACGTGGGACAGGGCGCCGGTCCCTTCGAGGCAGATCATGCCGGCGCCGATGCCGCCCATCGGGAAGGCGATGCGGCTCAGCCGCTCGCCGGTGTAGACGGCGTTGTACTTGCCCGACGCAGGCGCCGCCCCGCCGGATCGGCCTTGCGAAACCATCGCGAACGCCGCCGGGCCGCCGGGCCCGCGGCCCTCGCTCGCGGCGGCGCTGCCCGTGCCGATCGCGCCGACGGCCGCGACGGTCGTCTTCAGGAAATCACGCCGCGGCATCGACATATCGTTCTGCGGATCTGAAGCCATGTATGCCTCCTTTGTGCGTTCGTCGTGGCGGAGTGCTACACCCCGCTGAATGCGCTGAAGCCGCCGTCCACGGGCACCGTGATGCCCGTAATGAACTTCGAAGCCGGCGACAGAAGCCATGTCACCGTGCCGTACAGGTCGTCGGCGTTTCCGAACCGCCCCATCGGCGTGTGCGTGATGATCGACTTGCCGCGGGGCGTCAGCTCGCCGGTCTTTTCGTCCGTAAGCAGGAACCGGTTCTGGTGCGTCAGAAGGAAGCCGGGGGCGATGCCGTTGACGCGGATGCCGGGCGAATACTCCTGGGCCATGTGGACGGCAAGCCACTCGGTGAAGTTCTTGACGCCGGCCTTGGCGGCCGAGTAGGCGGCGATGCGGGTCAGTGGCTTGAAGGCGTTCATCGACGCGATGTTGAGGATAACGCCCTCCTTCCGCTCGGCCATCGCGCGGCCGAAGACCATCGACGGCAGGACGGTGCCGAGGATGTTCAGGTCCATGACCTTGCGAAAGGCGTCGATCGGCAGGTCGAAGAACTTCTTGTCGGGCCCCGTCGTGGCGGAGGGATGATTGCCGCCGGCGCCGTTGATGAGACAGTCGAGGCGGCCCAGACCCTTGACGCAGGCATCGTGCGCGGCCTGCATGCTGTCGCGGTCGAGGACGTTGGCCTCGACCGCGATGGCCTTGCCGCCGGCCCGGTTGATTCGCGCGGCCACCTGTTCGGCGGCATCCTTCGCCAAGTCGAGGACGGCAACCGCCATGCCGCAGGCCGCCAGGTGGTCGGCGATCCCGCCGCAGAGAATCCCCCCGCCGCCGGTGATGGCGACGGTCATGCCGGACACGTCAAATAGCGATAACGGGTTCTTGCTGCTCATGGGCCGGTATCATACCGGCTCCGGCCCAGCCGCCAAGTGAGGTGCCGGCGGTGCGTTCAGCCCTCGGCCGTGGCTGCGGGCCTGACCGCCGCGGCGGGAGCCGAGGGCGTCGGCGAAGCGGCCTTGTTCGCGGGCGAAGGCCCTGACGATGAAACGTCTCCCGCTCGGGACTCTGGCGGAACGGGCGTGGCCGACGCCGACAGTTCGACAGGCTTCTTCCAGATCCGCAGATCGGTGATGGTGGCATCCACACGAAGGTTGCCCCCGAGAGCCCTTTCCGGGTTGTCAAAGCAACGGCCGACAACGTACGCCGTCGATCCCGGGAGCAACGGCCCGCGCCAGTCGCGGTCCGCCGCAATCGGCGTGGCTGCCCACTCGTTCATTTCGGCGATCGGGGCGTTCCCCTCGCCGAAAACGACGATCCGGATCGAGAGGAGTGAGATGACCTCCGCGCCGCGGTTGCGGACCTCGACCACAGGCTTCAAGGAGGACGGCCGGCCGTGCTGCCCCGGAGCGACGGTGACCCTCGCCGAGACGTCCACCTGATTGCGGTAGTCGGGACGCCGTTCGTCGCTCACCGCGTCGGCCAGGAACGGCGGAAGGGCCTTTTGCAGTTCCGGCAGGTTCTTGAACGTTGTCTGAGCGAAGCCGGCGAGGTCGTGGGTCTTCCGATCGGCGATGTTCATGCCGTAAAGGATGACCGCGGCCCCGGTGAGAATCACCAGGATGACCGCCCCAATCATGCCGCGGATCAGTGCCCCGAACCATGAACGGCCGTGCGCTCCTGTGTGAGTGCATGAATCCACCATCGCGCAATCCTCCTGACAATCAGCGTGCCGGGCGGGCTACGCCGCCGACGTCAGGGTATTCGGGGCGAGAGGCGGAGTATTCGGTCAACGTGGCCGGGGTAAGCGGAGTCTGCCGTTCTTCGTGCGACAGCATTGCGATGCCAGATGCCTGCCTTCCGATCTCGTTTCCGCTTCAGACCCGCTCAAACGGCGCGAACAGGCGTTTGTGCTCGTCCTGGCAGAACCGGTCGGTCATGCCGGCGATGTAGTCGCAGATGACGCGGTGGAGACCTTGCTCGTCGATCCGCTCGGCGAAGCGCGGCTCAATCATGCCGGGCGTCTCCAGGTAGGCATCGAAAAGTTGAAGGATGAAACGACGGGCCTTGTCGTCCATGCGGATCAGCCGGTGATGCCGATAGAGCCGGCAAAGCAGGAAGTCCTCCAGCGCGGTGACCTTCTGGCTCATCGCCTCCGAGAACCCCGCCACGTCGGTCCCGCACCTCCGGATATCGTCGGGTAGCTCTACCCCGGCCGCCACGATCCGCCGCGTGGTCTCGGCCACCACGTCGGCGAGGATCGCCTGCTCGACCGCATCCAGGATCGGCCTTCGCACGGCCGGCAGCCGGCGATGGCCCCCCGCCTCCAGCCACGGCCGTGCCGCTTCTGCCCAGAGCGCGAGCCCCTCCAGTTCCTCCTCGTGGACGAAGCCGGCGCCGATCGCATCTTCCAGATCGTGGCAATCGCACGCGATCCGATCGGCCACGGACGCGATCTGCGCTTCGAGCGGACCGCGGGTGCCGTCGGCCAACTCATGCCAGCCGGGGCGGTCGTACCGCGTCTCGTGCTTCGCGAGCCCCTCGCGCACCTCGTACGACACATTCAGGCCGCGAAACGGAGGATACGGATGCTCGAGGTACTCGACGATCCGGAGCGACTGCACGTTGTGCTCGAACCCCCCGTAGTCGGTCATGCGGGAGGCGAGGGCCTGCTCGCCCGCGTGGCCGAACGGCGCGTGCCCGAGGTCGTGCGCCAGGGCGATCGTCTCCGCCAGAATGGGGTTCACGCCGAGCGCAGCGGCGAGGCGGCGGGCGATGTCGGCCACCTCGAGCGTGTGGGTCAGTCGCGTGCGGTAGTGGTCGTGTTCGTGCGTGACGAAGACCTGCGTCTTGTACTGAAGCCGCCGGAAAGCCGCCGAGCGGACGACGCGCTGGCGGTCGAGGGCAAAAGGATCGCCCCCCCATTCCGCCGGGTCGGGATGCTGGCGGCCCCTGGAGCGGTCGCCTCGGATAGCGAACGGTTGCAGCGTCGCATCGCTCATGGTGTCCCGGCCAACGGGGGCAGGCCGAGCCGCGACGCCGCCCTGGCGAACTCGCCGTACAGTTCGTCCAGATCCTGCGGGATCACGCGGGCGTCGCCCAGCACGGTCATGAAGTTCGTATCGCCCTCCCATCGCGGGACCACGTGGGCGTGAATGTGATCGGGCAGGCCTGCCCCGGCGCAGCGGCCGGCGTTGATCCCCACGTTGAAGCCCTGCGGGCGCACGACCTCGGCGATCAGGACCTGCGCGTCGCGGATGCGGCGGATCAGCTCGTCAAGTTCGGCGTCGGCCAGATCCGCGAGTGCCGGCACATGCCGCCCTGGCGCAATGAGCACGTGTCCGTTGCTGTAGGGAAACCGGTTGAATGCGACGAAGCACGTGGGCCCGCGCCACAGGACGTGGTTCGCGCGGTCCTGCTCCGCCGCCGCCCAGTACTTGCAGAGGAAGCAGCCGTTGTCCTGCCCCCCAGGCGCGAGCGAGCGGATGTAGTCCATCCGCCACGGGGCCCACAACGCATTGGAGAACTCGGGCATGGCAAGGGCGACTGTACCACGACCGGCCATCCGAGACAACTCAACCGTCGCTCATCGACAACGCGATGAGGATGAGTGAACGGGGCACGGAGCAACGAACAAGCGTCTTGCGTTCGTCATGGCGGACCCGCTCGTCGTTTCCGGCGCCGCCCTGTGGCTCTGTATTGACGCCGGTGCCGTCATCAGCGGTCCACCGGCCGGCTTGCGACCGGTTCGCCGTCCTGCATCAGGTCCACGCTGACCGCGGTGTTCAGCTTCTGCGTCATTCCGCGGAAGCCCTGCTTCATTTCGGGTTCGGCCGCGTTTTCGTCGGCCGCGAGGTTCATCTGGATCGTCATACGCTGCGTCTGGCGCAGTTGAACCAGTTCGCCCTGCTCATAATCCCAGTAGGCGATGCCCTCACCGCCGCTCGACGACATGTCGAATTGCAGCCTTTCGAGGATCCCCCTGGCCGGGGCGCTTGCAGCGCCCGGCGGCGACGGCGACTCCGCCTCCTTCGGCTGAGAGGCCATGCTGAACGTCTCCTTCACGCGGATCTTCGCGCAGCGCCGGCCGCCCAGGTCCTCGAAACCGGCCAGTTCGTACTGGCCCTTGCCCTGGATGTTACCGCTGAACATGGGCAGCTTGACCGCCCACGCCTGTTCCCACGTGTCCCCGACGCCAACCGGCCCTTTCGTGGGCGTCATCCGGCACAGCGACTTCATCTGCTCGGCCATATTCTCGTCGCCGAACATGGTTCCGAACTGATCAAACATCTTCCGGATCGAGTCCGGCATCTTCTCGTCGCCGAGGTTCGAAAACGCCTTCTTCATCACCTCGCCGAGACCCTCCACCTTCGTCGGCTGGCCGTCCGCCCCCATGTGTGTCGTGAACTTCGCTCCCACCATCGCCGAGAACATCCTGCCGATGATCCGCAGTTCCTCCCGATCCGTCTGCGCCGGGTCGAACGTCCTCGAGTCGTACTCGATGTTCATACCCATCATGCTCATCTTCATCGCCATCCGGTCCAGCGTCGTATCGACGACCGCCGATCCGTCCGGCTTGAGGATCCGACAGCGATTCGTCATTTCCTGCTCGAACGACTGGGAGAACTTCATCTCCGGCATCGGCTCGAAGATCCGGATCGAGCCGACGGTTTTGCTCACAATCCGGTACTGCGTCACGTGGTCCGGCCGCGACCGGGTCCTCAGGTCCACCTTGGCCGGCCTTGCCGTCGGCTCCGCGCCCGCCAGAGCCGCCGTGATCCCCATCACCACGCCCAACGCCGCTCGCCCTGTGTTCATGATCGACTCCTCCCTTGTATCGCTCCGTCGCGTCCTTTTCGCTTTCTCACTTCGGCACTGTGCCATTTTCCCGCGTTCCGGCGTTGCAGCACGTCACGCCGGCACTCATTTGCCTTCGCCGGCTTTCTTTGCCGCCTCGTTTGCCGCCTCGATCAGGATGGCGTTTACGCGTTCCTCATGCCGCCGCAGCAGGTCCCTCTGCGACTCGCTCAGCGTGACGGGCTTTCCGTTCACCTGAATCTGCGGGTCGCCGTCGCCCGCCTCGCGCCTTATCCGGATCTCCAATCGCCGCCCCTGCGGCGTACTGATCGTCTTCTCGCATCGCAGCGATTCGACGGTTGCCGCCTTCTCCCGCCCTGGTTCCATCACCCGGCGAGCCGCGATCGGCGAACCGCAACCGAAGCGGGCCATCTCGGCCAGCCCCTCGGTCATCGTGGACAGCTCCGAGGTCATCTCGTCCAGAAACGCGATGTGCCGCGAGACCACGCGCGGCACGGCCGTCACGGCATCCGACTTCCGCACCGTTTCGAAGGCGCCCGTCGCCTCCGTCAGAAGATCCCTGGCGCGAACCACAAGAGCCCGTCCCAGCCGCCAGCTCGCCGTGTAGCGACTCTCGTCCCTGCCCCGTGCGGACTCCCGCAGCCGGGCGATGAGCGCATCGCTGACATCGCCGGCCAGGTCCATTTCCGCCAGGCGCGAATCGA
Organism: uncultured Planctomycetales bacterium; assembly: GCA_964617875.1. Lineage (GTDB taxonomy): Bacteria > Planctomycetota > Phycisphaerae > UBA1845 > PWPN01 > CAZMVY01. The sequence continues at coordinate 11,045 of CAZUAI010000111.1, forward strand.
TCCGGGGGGCCAACTCGGGGTGCGCCGCCGCGGCTGCCTCGTATGCCGCCCGGGCCTCCTCCGCGCGATCCAGCTCAACGAGGCAATCGCCCAGGCCCAGGGCCACGTAGCCGTCCTCGTCGAGATCGGCGCAACAGGTCCGCAACTCCTGAAAAATGACGAACGCCTCCTGCGCCTTGCCCGCATTGAACAACTCGGTGGCCTGCGTCGACTTTTCCACAAAGTACATCGACCGCTCGACGGGATCGGCCGGAACCGCAGCCCATACACCCGATCCGACACAGACAACCACCAGGAACCATCCGGAGATCCGCATCCGAAGAGTCATGACACGCTCCTACAGCCGCAATACCGGCGGAAGGGCCGGGATCTCGGGCGTCACCGGCGCCGGCGCTGCAGGCACCGCCCACGGTCGCGTCGCCGCAAACGCCGCCGGATCGTCCGCTTCCGCCTTAAGCGCCGACGTCGCGACCACATCCATCGCCACGCCCTGCGCAACAACCGTCAACGGATTCGCATGGCCCCGCAGTACGATCGCCTGCGCCATGCTGCTCAGGACCCACGGGCTGACCACCACCGCCTGCTCCTGCGGCTGCCCTTCCGGCGATTCCGGCCGCAGCGCCCAGCGCGAACCGAGCCAGCCCGATACGAAGATCGCCACCGACGCCGCCGCAGCCCCGCCCCACCGCACCCAGCGCAGGTGCCGCAACCGCCGGGCCATCCGATTCAGATCCCGCATCACCAGCGGCGGCTCCTCCGGCGAACGGCCGACCGCGGCCTCGCTCACGGCCGTCATCACGCGATCGCGAAGCCCCTCGGGCAACGCCACGTCGCCCGGCGAACGGAGCAGCTTCAACATCGGCCCGTAGCAGCCGCCGCACACGGGGCACTCGGCCAGGTGCGACTCGAGGTCCGCCGCCGCGGCCCCCGTAAGGTCGCCGTCGAGCCAGACGTCAATCAGCCGTTCTGTGTCGCGACATTCCATGATCCGTTCTCCCGGCGCGAACCGGCGGTCATCAGTTCCCTCAATCGCCTTCGTCCACGGTGCAGCAGCGTCCGCACCGTATTCAAGGGCATGTCCAGCACCTCGGCGATCTCGGTGTACGGCATTTCGTGAAAATGGAAGAGCACAATGGCCGACCGTTGCGACTCATCCAGCTGGCCCAGCCAGTGCTGCCACTCGGCGGAGCCGGGGATCTCGCTCAGCGTCGGCGGCTCCACGACGCGGTCGCGCTGGTGCTCGGCCATCTTGAGCTGGAATACCCGTTCCCGGCGTCGCGACCGCAGATGGTTCAGGGCGGTGTTCGTCGCGATCTTCAGAAGCCAGTTCCGGAACGGGTGGTTCATATCGTACAGGTACAGCCGTTCAAACGCCCTCACGAACGTATCCTGCGACAGATCCTGGGCGAGGGTCGCGTCGCAGACGATCCGCAGCACGACGGCGTACACGCTTTTCAGGTGCCGATCGACCAGCGTCCCAAACAACTCCCGGTCTCCGGCACAAACGGCCCGGACGAGGTCGCCATCGGTCAGCATGTCGCAGTCGTGGGTCTTCGACACGTCGGGCCTCGGATCGCGCTTCTGCCGGTACTACAGCAGGGCCGGGCGGAAGTTTCAGGCGTCAGGAATTCGCCCGCAAACGCCGGTGGCCGTATCGTACAGCCGAAGCGATTCAATCGGCACTTGCGCAGGGTAAGGCAAGCAGGCGGCGCGTCCGGCCGGGGCTCAACCCGCTTCAAAGCAGTTCTCATGAACCAGTGGCCTCCCGCCCCGGCAAGAGCTTCTCACCGCCACCGCACGCGTCGGCATGACCCCCCAGGCCACCGATGGGGTGGCATGACTCCGTCCGGTATCCTACAATGGGAAAGTTCACTCGCTAGGGGTGGCCCCCGCGCGGGGGGCCTGAGATGACCGGTACGACCGGCCGGGAAACCCTTGGAACCTGATCAGCGCCTTGGGCCCGCTCCGGCGAGCTACGGCTGCGTAGGGAAGCGAAATGACCCAATACGAACTGGCCCGCAAGGGAATCATCACGCCGGAAATGACCCGCGTTGCACAGCGGGAAAACGTCGCCCCCGAGTTCATCCGCGACGAAATCGCGCGCGGGCGGCTCATTATCCCCGCGAACATCCGCCACCTGGCCGGCAGCGCCGGGGAGTCGCCACGGATGCGGCCCCTGGGGCACAACGGCACGACGTGCGAGGTCGTGGATGTGCAGCACCTCGATCAGCCGGCCGGTCACCCCGGGCACCGCCCCGACGGCGCGCTCTGGGTAAACCAGACGGTTGCGCAACGCCGCCGGGCGATCGAGGACGCTGTGGCGCTCAAGGGCCAGAAGGCCCCTTACCGGCTCGACCCGATCGGGATCGGCCGGATGATCACCACGAAGATCAACGCCAACATCGGGGCCTCGTCCGTCGCGAGCAATACCCCCGCGGAGGTCGAGAAGCTCCGCCTCGCACAACGCTACGGCGCCGATACGCTCATGGACCTCTCCACGGGGGGCGACATCGTCGAATGCCGGCAGGCCATCCTCGACCACAGCACCATCCCGATCGGTACCGTGCCGATTTACTCGATGATCCTCGGGCGCTCGATCGAGGAACTCACGTACGACATGATTCTGAAGGAGGTCGAGCGCCAGGCCCGCCAGGGTGTGGACTACATGACGATTCACGCGGGTATCCTGCGGGAGCACCTTCCGTTGATCGGCAAGCGGGTCGCCGGGCTCGTCTCGCGGGGCGGGTCGCTGCTGGCCCGTTGGATGATCCACCACGGCAAGCAGAACCCGATGTACGACATCTTTGACGACATCTCGGCCATTCTGCGCGAGTACGACGTCGCCTACTCGCTGGGCGACGGGGCGCGGCCCGGCTGCCTGGCCGACGCGAGCGACCCGGCGCAGGTCGCCGAGCTGCACGTCCTGGCCGAGCTGGTCTTCCGCGCGCGCGAGGCCGGCGTGCAGGTGATGGTCGAGGGGCCGGGCCACATCCCGCTCAACGAGGTCGCATGGAACATGGAGCACCAGCGGCTCGTTTGCGATGACGCGCCGTTCTACGTGCTCGGGCCGATCGTGACGGACGTGTTTCCCGGCTACGACCACATTACCAGCGGCATCGGGGCGACCGAAGCCGCACGGGCCGGCGCGGCGATGCTCTGTTATGTGACGCCGAAGGAACACGTCGGGCTGCCGAAGGCGGAGGACGTGATCGCCGGCTGCGTGGCGTACAAGATCGCCGCCCACGCCGGCGACATCGCCCGCGGCGTCCAGGGCGCGCGGCAATGGGACGACGACATGAGCCGGGCCCGCGCCGCCCTGAACTGGCCGAAGATGTTCGAGCTGGCGTTCGACGGCGACACGGCCCGCGCCCTGCACGACGAGGACCTCGACGTAGACACCGATTTCTGCGCCATGTGCGGCCACGACTGGTGCAGCATGAGAATCAGCAAGGAGATCCAGGCCTTCGCCAGCGGCAAGGATGCGACGTTCCAGCCCGAGAAACCCGCGGCGAAGTCGCCGGGCCTGACACCGGAACAGACAAAGATCCTGGCCCACCGCGGCCGGAAGCCGGCGTGCCACAGCGACAACGTCCCGGACACGGACGCGGCCCGCAAGATCCACGAACACCATGTGCGCGTCGGGAACACGAATTCGTAACCCCGGCGGCGCCACCGCCCGGGGCCGGACGATGCGGCGTGAGGCTTCACCGGCCGGTGGAGACTGGCACCAGAGTCGACCGATGGCGGGATGGGTTATCACGGGCTGCGGCTGATACGCACCGGAATGAAGATCACCACAACGCTCCAGGCCGGCGACAAGACGCAGGTCGATACTCGTCATGTACCCGACGGGCAGTCCTCCGTCGGCGTCGCCGGCCATGCACCCCTCTCCCATTCCAGGGAGAGGGCCGGGGTGAGGGTGACCGATTTCAACCGCCGACCGGCGAAGCGGATCGACCCTCCCCATCCCCTCCCTGTCCCAGGAGAGGTAGGGTGGGCGGTTCCGCGGTACTCCGCGGGTTCGCCCACCAGCTTGTCGGCCCCCTCTCCCTCCCAGGGAGAGGGCCGGGGTGAGGGTGACCATCCGGCTGCATGGCCGTTCGTGCACGCACGCTTTTCGCGTGGTTCGTGTATTCCGCGGTCCCCCAACAGAATCGAACCGCGAAACACGCGGAATACGCAGCTGCATCTGCGGCACTTGCCGCGATGACCGCGGGCAGCCTGCGTAGGGCACGGTCGAAGCCGGCCGAAAGGCCGGCGAGACCTGCCGCATGTCTCGGTTGGTTCCCCCCGCCGAAGAAGGCAGGTCTGGCGACCTGCCCTACCTGACTGAGCCATCGGCCCAACGGGATCGAGATCCAGGTGTACGTGGCGATCATCGTCTGCATGCTGATCGCGCTCTGGACGCACCGCGCGCCGACGCTGCGGACGGTGGAGATGATCCCGTTCTATTCTGCCGGGTGGGCCACCGAGGAGGAACTGGTGGCGCACATTGCGAAGCTTCAGGCCGCTACGGAGTGACACGCTGAGGCTCATGGCTTGCCGATGTCGTGGGCGTTTTTGCTGCGCGCTGATCTGTTGCCGAACCAAAACGACGCTTCCTCACGAATGATTATCCGGCTCCGCCACGCCTTCGCCGTCCCCGCACAGCCCTCTCAGCAACGGTTGTGCCGAACAGGATTGGTGATGTCCCCGTTTCTGCTCCTTCTGCTCCATGCCATTCCTGACTGACCCGAATGGCACTGCCGTGAAGAACCCGCCGTGCGGGACAGAGACCGAGCG
>CAZUAI010000112.1:0-15470 GCA_964617875.1 uncultured Planctomycetales bacterium
GTCAACTACTTATGGACACCGCCTCGACCCGGTGCGCTTTCGGGAGAAGAGCCTCGATTTCTATCGTTTTCTGTGTACGCGCCAGATAACAGCATCATGCACGCCCAGATTCCCGAACCGGCTCCTGGTTGCCTGCAACGGGTCCGGTTCGTCAGGCCGGCGTTGCAGTTGCAGGCCGCGATCTTATCTGCGGTGGATGGCCGTTTCCGCACGCAAGCGGGTGGTCAGGAACCTTTCTGACGCATGGTCTGGCGTACCAAGGCGTCCACATCGCGTGAGCGCGGTGTTCTGCGTGTCCGGCAAAGCATCCTGACCCGCTTCGCGCGCATAGCCCACAAGCATGCCCAAAGTCAGGCCCCTTCCCTCCGCGGCCGTTACCCGCCTCATCGGTACTATGGGCCTGTCCGACGCCCGGCCAGTCCGCCGCCTGACGCGACGTTCGCTCCCCACGGAGCGACCGGCCGGGCCTCTCACGTTGCTCCGAGAACCTTCCGCACGTGCCGTTGCCGTTCCCCCGGCGGCCGGACCGGTCGCTTCGGTTCTCCTGACCAGCCCGCGACAGCCTTCGCCCGTTCGTTGGAGGCTCGACGCCGCGCCTTCCCTTTCGAGGCCTGCTCGGCATTCACTCCCGTTACGGCCCATGCGATCGCTCCTCCGGCTTTCCCGGAGTTTGCCCGGAGCTTCGACCCGGCGGGTTGCCCCACCCAGCCGTCCGGGTTGGTACCGAGGCGAACCGACAACTCCTCGGGTGGATCTTCCATCCGCTGGCCCTCTGAACCTTCCTGGGGCGCACAACGAACCCACCGTTTGGGATCGAACCCCACGCAAGCGGGCACGGCCTCTCGCTTGGCTCACCGGCCTCCTTTCGCGGCCAACACACCAAGGGGGCCATGCCGAGTATGTACGCCACCGCGAAAACAGCCAATTCGTGCCACGGAGGTTCGATGTGGACGGGCCGTAATGGGCCGGATCCGTTGAAGACGGCGGCCCGTGTCAGTTGGAGCCGGAGTCGGGCGCCGGCCGGGTGCTCGGCGCCAAGCCGCGCAGCTGCATCGCGGCCGCGATCATCTTCGGGAGATCGCGAAGCTCGCCATGCACGATCAGGCTCCGGTCGTCTTCCAGGGTGTACGCTGTGATCGGCTGCATCGCCGGCAGCGCCGGGAGGGGGCCTTGCGGGTTCGCGGCGGCGTGCAGCCGGAACGCGAGCCCGGCCAGCAGATCCGGCCGGAGCATCACGATCTTGCTCGCCCTCTCAGGGACCGACGTGAGCGCTGCCTGAGAAAGGCCGCCTGCCGTGATGTTCGGCCCGGTGCCGGCGTGCGCCGCCAGGGCCGCTTGCACGGTCGCCCGGCTCACGGCGAGCACGTACGTCCGATCCACCCGGGCGACGACGGGTACGACCGGGCTCCGCGGCACCGCGTAAACGCGAATCACGCCGCCGTCCACCGGCTCTTCGGTGGCGACGGCGGCCGGGGCATCTTCTCCTTTGGCCAGCCTCGCCGCCGCGGCGTTCATCAGCCTCGCGAGGGTCTGATCGAATTGCGGCGCGTCCCTGACCTTTACGACCAGAAATGCGTTGGAAACGACGGCCAGTTTCATTGCCTCGCCGGCCGCGCCCCGTCTGCCGTTGTTCGCGGCGGGCTTCGTCGCATCGGGCGGCAACAGGGCCAGGGCGATGCTCTCGACGTTGGCGGCCAGGTCGTGCCGGATGCGGATTCCAAGTTCTTTCTCCGCCTTGGCCACGCCCTCCTCGACGGTCGGCCGTGTCGTCGTGTTGGCGCGTTTGTCGAGGGAGGTCGCCATCGTGAGGAACGAAATGATCCGGTCGTAGAGGGCTCCGCCGTCGCCCAGCGAGAGCGCGCAGGCACCGGCCGCATGGGCCGGGACGAACGTCAGAAGCGAACGGTCCGCCGGCGGCGTCCGGATCAGGTCGTACACCGCGCACGTCTGTCCCTCCTTGAGCGAGACAGACATCTCTCCGGCGATTCCGTCGCTCGTCAGCCAATACCGCACACACGCCCGGTCAATCGCGCCGAGGCCGAGCAACTGCTGCACCTTCGCAAACTCGTTGCGATCCCGCCGGGGCATGGCGCCGTCGAGCGAGCGAAGGAGGCCGTCCACGTCGGCGTAGACCATCAGGGCCGCATCCTTGCGGTTCGGCCCGACGGCGGTCTGAAACCGCTCTTGCGTGAGAAGCGATTCGGACGGCGGCTTGTCCAGCCGGTCGAGCGCGTCGGTCACCATCTTCTTCGGCATGCCGACCAGGATGGCCTGGGGCGTAACAGCGGCGTACGGCGCTCTCATCGCGGGGCCGTCGCCGATCCTGTAGAGCATCGCGGTGCCGTGGGGCTCCGCCGCTTTGGTAACCATCCCGAGGAGCATCTGCACGATGCCGCGGATCGCATCGCTTCGGCCCGGGCAGAGGACGGCGAGGAACCGGGCCTCCGTTGAGCGGGAGTTGCCGCGCTCATCGACCTTGAAGCCGGTCAACCCGCCGGCGATCCCGTCGATCTTCCTGATCTCGTTGATGAGCGATGGATTGAGCATCATCGCGAACGGCATGGGCATGGCCGGTTGCGCCGCCGCCGTCGTTGTCGCCGGTTGCGAGGCCGGCGGCATCCGCTGCATGAGCATCTGTACCGGGTCGGCGATGCCGCCGTCGGCGAGCAGCTTGAGCAGCTTGTCCAACTGCTCGCCGGGGCCGGCCAGCTCGCCGTAAGCGATCGTGTCGGGCGGGAAGATCGCAGCGGGGTCAAGCCGCGACGCAGGCCGGCTGGTCGCCGTGTCGGATGGCGCGGCCTCTTGTGCGGGCAAGGACATCGGCACGGCCGGCAGGATCAACGCGGCAATCCACAAGACTCTTGGACGATTCATCTCAGATTCTCCGGGGATGAATGTCATGGGCGACGCGGGGGGGCGGCCCGCAACCGGCCCACGCGGCCGGATCCAGTCTGCGTTGCGGGGCCCTCCCCGCGCCATAGCCATGCTACAGGGGGGATTCGGCCCTCGCCGCGGGATATTCTAGCCGCCGCGCGCCCGTGGTAAATGGGCGGGCGCTTGTACTTGCATCGCGCTCTCGGATGGCGTACGCTGCCCGGTCTGGCAGCCGCAGCGTGCGACGGCTTCTTGGTGCTTGGCTGGAAAGGACCCCGGATGTTCGACTACGACTGGTTCGGCGGAGCGGCGTTTGAGCAGCAGAAACGCGACGCGAAGTTGCGGTGCGTCCGAAAGCACTTCCCGGAGGTCAGGCCCGATGCGCCGACCGATGCGTACAAGCGGTTCTACGAGGAACTCGAAGCCCGCGTCCTGATCTACCTGCGGGACGGCTTCAGCTACGAGTTCAAGGAACTGGCGACCGTAGACTCGCGTTCGAATCTGACGTTCGAGTGCGAGCCGGCGGACGAGCACTACAAGGTCGGTACGTTCCTGGTGGCCGTTCCCTTCGAGGAGATCGTCCGGGTTGAGGTCTACGCCGTTCATCCGAGCGAGAAACCCGAGGATGTGCCCCTGATCACCGGCTTCCGCAGCGCGCCGGAAGGTCCCGTTCCCCGCGAAGACGGCGGGGAAGCGAAGCATCGGTAGAGCGACGGGCCCGGTGTGCACTGACGGGGTTCGATCTCCGGCGGCGCATACCGGCAAGGTCGTGGGTTTTCGTCTGATGGGCTGGTGAATGATGCGCGGAGTATTGGCACGGCTGGGGGCGTTGGCAGGATGCCTTGTCGTCGGTGTGGGGATGTCGGCGGCCGCGGACGTTCGCTTCAAGGACCGCTGCCTGGGCGATCTCGTCAAGGCCGTGCCGGGCATCCTTCAGTCGCAGGACCCGAAGACCGGGCGATTCGGCACGGGGATCTGGATCGTCACCGACCAGAACGTGATGCTCCCCCTGGCCGCGGCCTGGGCGACGCAGGCGGCGGGCAACCCGTACTTCCACAGCGAGGACCTGCTCCGGGCGATCATGGCGGCCGGCGACGCGCTCATCGACGACCAGGACGCCAACGGCCAATGGGAGTTTCGCAAGAAGGACGGCTCCACCTGGGGCAAGATCTACATGCCGTGGACGTATTCGCGGTGGATCCGGGCCTACGGGTTGATCCGCGATGCCATGCCGGCAGAGCGCCGTGAAAAATGGATCAAGGGCCTTCGCCTCGGCTTTGCCGGCATCGCCAAGAACGTGCTGAAGGCGGTACACAACATTCCCTCGCACAGTGCCATGGCCCTCTACTTCGCCGGCCGTTATCTGGATGAGCCGGCGTGGATGAAGCAGGCGGCGGCGTTCATGGGCAAGGTCGTCGCGGCCCAGCACGCCGACGGCTACTGGTCGGAGCATCTTGGGCCGGTTGTGAACTACGGCATGGTCTACGTCGATGCGGTGGGCACGTATTACGTCGCGTCGGGTGACGAATCCGTCCTGCCCGCCTTGCGCAAAGCGGCGATCCTTCATCTGAACTTCACGTACCCGGACGGCGCGCCGGTGGAGACGATCGACGAGCGGAACCCGTACCACAAGACCGTCATCGTGCCGAACTGCGGCTTTACATGCACGCCCGAGGGGCGGACGTACCTCGCTCGGCAGCTTGCGTTGCGGGGCGCCGCTCCGCTGGATGCGGATCACGCGGCGCTCCTGCTGCTGTACGGGCAGGAAGGCCCCGGCCTGCCCGCCTCGCAGGCCGACGGCGACCGCGACTTTGTATTGGGCAAGGGGAGTGCGGCTGTCCGTCGGCGAGGGCCCTGGTTCCTGGTGGCGTCGGCGTTCTGCTGCCCCGTACCCACGAGCCGCTGGATCCAGGACCGCCAGAACCTGATCAGCGTCTACCACGACGACGTCGGCTTGATCCTCGGCGGCGGGAATACGAAGCTCCAGCCCGGCTGGAGCACGTTCACGGTCGGCGACACCTCGCTGCTTCGTCATAAGCCCGGCGATGAGAATCCGAAGTTCGTGCCGCCGCCGGAGCTGCAGCACGTGCCGACGGCTGCGAGGCTGGCGGGCGGGGGGGATTTCGGCCTCGACCTGGAATACGGCGAGCAGAAGTGCGCGGTGCGCATCCGCGTGATCGATCCGAAACGGATTGAGTACGAGTTGTCGGCCGCCGGCCCCTGCGCACGGCCGGTGGCGGGCCACCTGACGATCCTGCCGCGGATGAAGAGGGCCGTCGCCACGGGCTCCGGCAGGAGGATCTCGTTGAGCGAGGAGCCGTTCGACTGGCCTGCGGGCGGTTGCGGCGGGTGGCTGGAGTGCGCCGGTGTCCGCATTCGTGTTCCGGATACTGCGGGTGTTCGCTGGCCCGTCTTGCCGCACAACCCGTACCGCAAGGACGGCCGGGCCGAGCCGGACGAAGGGCGCATCGTGATGGATGTGCCGTTTCCCCGGGAGGGCGGCGTTGAGAGCCTGAGCCTTCAGGTTTCCGGCGATGGTGTTTCGGCGGTCAACGCGGCCACACGACCCGGTACACACCGCCGCTGACGGCCCGCATGGGGATCTCGTTGCCGAGGCGGGTCTTGCCGTCTTCGGCGAAGACCTGCCACTTCGCATCGAACTCGCCGATGTTGCCCAGCGAAAGGACTTGCCGGTCCGGGCCGAGGGAACCGGTCGGCTCGATGCGCCTGCCGTCGGCGTCGGAGAGGACCACCCGCTTCTGCAGCCAGCGGGCGAAGATGCGGTTGCGGTCCAGCGATGGGGCGGCGCCGGCGCCGTAGAGGAACCCGAGGATCCGCGAATCGTCGGCCACCCAGCCAATGGCGACGATGTAGCGGTCTTGTGCCCCGAGCGACGCCGCGCACTCGCGCTCGGGGCCGAATCGCATCCCGTCGCGGGAGAGAGCGTACCAGAGTCGGTCGGTGTTCATGTGAAGGCCCATGACGTACCACGGGCCCTCGGGTGAGGCGATCTTCTTGACGTCATTGACGCCGTGGTGCGACGCGAGGCACGGGCCTTCATAGTCGTACGTGCGGCCGTCCGTCCCGGCAGCGCGGTGAACCTTGCCGCTGTCCTTCCAGTTGCAGAAGTAGAGGCGGTACTTGCCGTCTTCGCAGAGGAGCACGTTTACGCCGTTGATGTCCGCATCGCGGTAGGGGGGATAGCCCCTGATCTCGACGATGTCGCTCTTCTTCGCGGGGTAGGGGGCCGCGACGCCGTTCCACGCCTTGCCGTCCGGGCTGGAGAAGTACGCGGGCTTGTTGAGGCCCTTTTCGTCGGGGTAGGCCGTACACATCATCTGGAACGAGCCGTCGCCGTCCCGCATGACGTTCACGTTGCAGACGTGGATGAACGCCCCGTGCTCGATCTCGGTCCGCGGTTCGCCGAAATCGAGAAAGTCGCGTGTGAAGACGCTGTAGATGCGGTCGTTGCCGCTGGGCACGCCGTCCCACGCACCGTAGAAGACTCGCCAGCCGTCCGGCACCGGCACGGCGGACGGCGCGTAGATGTTGCGGAACACGCCCGCCAGACGCGGGCGGAGCAGCGGCGAACGTACATCGGGCTGGAAGTGCAGCGTGCCTGCCTCCCACCAGGCCGGGGCGAATGCTCCGGCGGCGACGCCGTGGACCTCGATCGTGCCGGACTCGGCCTGGCCCGGAATGGGCTCGATCCGCAGAGGGGCGGCCGGCGCGGTCGCGGGCGGCTTTCCGTGGGCCGCGAGCGTGCTTGTGGCGACGGCGATCAGAAGAATCCGGCGGTGGTATCCCGCATGAGTAGTCATGCACGCCAGTGTCGGCGCTCCGAAGAGGATTGACAAGCCACGGGGGGCTTGGCGTTGACGGCGGCGGCCGCGTAGGCTATACGCGAGGTACGATTGTCTTGCGCGGGAGTGACGACCATGTCCGAACAGACACCGCAGGGTTCGCCGGATTCGTCCTCGGATCCTCTGAGTCCCGAGGGGCTCCGGCGGGCCATGAAGGCGTTCAAGAAACGCATGAAGCTGACGCGGTTGGACGACGAGTCGCGGCTGGGCCACGGCCCGATGAGCGGCGGCGGCCGGTCGGGCATCGAGGCGATCCAGCCGCCCAGCCAGTTTCCGCAGGCCGTCTGGGACGAACTCGTCAGACAGGGACGCCTGCGCTACGCCGGCTACGGGCTCTACGAGTTGGCGGAATAGAGGGGCGCCGTCGGCGAGGACATGTGTTCGACCTTCACCGACGGGTAGTGCTCGCTGAGGTAGACCAGGTCGCGTGAGCCCATGCGGGCCTCGATCTCCACGGTGTGATCTTCGTAACGGCGTTCGAGGACCTGCGCGTGGTGCTCGATGAAGGACAGGGTCTTGCCGTCGGCCAGCGACAGGCGGATGCGGATGTGCCGCACCTCGCCGCGCATGATCTCGGAAACGCGCTGCACGAGCACATCAAGCCCGCGGCCGGTCTTCGCGGCGACGCGGAGGGCGCCCGGCTGGCTGTGCTCAAGCGTCTGGATGAGGGCGGCGTCCTCGGCGACGTCGATCTTGTTGAGAAGCGGCAGCACGCGGTGGTCGGCGCAGCCAAGTTCGCCCAGGACGTTCACGACCGACTGCACCTGCTTCTCGGCGTTGGGCGAGGCGGCGTCGATCACGTGGAGCAGCAGGTCCGCGTGAATCGCCTCCTCGAGCGTGGCGCGGAACGACGCGACGAGGTGGTGCGGCAGGTCGCGGACGAAGCCCACGGTGTCGCTCAGCAGGGCCACCTGGCCGTTGCCGAGGTTCCACTTGCGGGTCTTCGTGTCGAGCGTGGCGAAGAGCTTGTCCTCGACCTTCACGCCGGCGCCGGTCAGGGCGTTCATCAGCGTGCTCTTGCCGGCGTTCGTGTAGCCGACCAGCGAGACGGTGAACTGATCCTTGCGCGAGCGGACGGTCTGGATCTTCCGCCGGTCGATGGTCGAGAGTTCGCGCTTCAGAGCCGTCATCCGTCGCGAGACGATCCGCCGGTCGATCTCGATCTGCCGTTCGCCGGGGCCGCGTGTGCCGATGCCGCCGACGGCTCCGACGCCCGTGCCGCCGCCCGCGCCGGCGATCCGTTCCAGGTGCGTCCACATGCCGCGGAGCCGCGGGGCGGTGTACTCGAGCTGGGCAAGCTCGACCTGCAGTCGCGCCTCGTGGGTCTGCGCCCGCGTCGCGAAGATGTCGAGGATCAGCTCGCTGCGGTCGATGACCTTGCGGTTCGTGACGGTCTCGATCTCGCGGATCTGCGCGGGCGTGAGGTCGTTGTCGAAGATGATGACGTCGGCGTCGTTCGCCTCGGCCCGAAGGCCGATCTCCTCGACCTTGCCGCTGCCGACGTAGAAGGCCGGGTCGATGCGGTCCCGCCGCTGGACGATCTGGTCCACAACGGTCGCGCCGGCGGTCTTCGCCAGCGACCGAAGCTCGCCGAGCGGGTCCTGCCAGTCCGGCTGTGTGCCGGGCAGAATGACACCGACGAGAACAGCCCGTTCACTCCGTACGCTCAGATCTGTCCGTTGTTCCTGCGCCAACCTGTCCGTTCCGCGTGGCGGGTCGAAGAATCACACCGGCAACGGCAGGGCCGAAAACGCCACTGTCCGATACCCGGCGGCGATCGTTACAACAGAGATCATTCTAGCGGACACCCGTGCATCCGGTCAATGCCCCGGCGTGTCCGCGGCAACGACGAATATCGAATCCCGAATGGCGGAGCGATGGCGAAGCCCGGGTTACGGCCGGCTTCACTCGACCATCGCCAGCGCCCGGCGGACCTCGGCGACGCTCCAGGCCTGGGCGATGCAGCCGTTGGGCCGGTGGGGCGGGTCGCCGTCGAAGACCTCGCTGATCGAGCCGAGCCCCGCCTCGTCCAGATGCGCGACGAGCGGGTCGAGGAGCCTGCGGCATTCGGCCTTGGCCTCGGGGCTGAAGGAGTGTATGCGGAGGTACGCCTCGACGTACGGCCCCATCAGCCACGGCCAGACGGTGCCCTGGTGATACGCCGAGTCGCGTTCGAACGGGCCGCCTTCGTAGCGGCCGCGGTAGCCGGGCTCCGTCGGGGCGAGCGTCCGCAGACCGTAGGGCGTCAGCAGGTGGTTCCGGACGCACTCCACGACGGCGGTCTGATGCACCGCCTCCAGCGGGGAGTGCGGCAGGCTGACCGCGAAGATCTGGTTCGGTCGGATCGCCGCATCGACCTCGCCGGTTCGCACGCAGTCGTTCAGGTGTCGCCGTCCGATGTTCCAGAAGACGTCGAGGAACCTCCGCTTCACGCGGCGGGCGAGGCTGGCGTAGTTTCCGCCGTCCGCCGCCCGCTCGGCGAGGATGCACAGGGCGTGGTACCACAAGGCGTTGATCTCGACGCACCGGCCGTGCCGCGGCGTGAAGACCGTGTCGCCGTGCTTGGCGTCCATCCATGTGAGTTGCGTCGTCGCATTGCCCGCGGAGAGCAGGCCCTCCGGCTCCATGCGGATGTCGAAGAGCGTTCCGTGGGAGAAGGCGCTGACGGCCCGCTCGCACGCGAGCAGGAGCACGTCGCGCCAGGTGTCGATGTCGCCGCTGGCGGTCAGGTAGGCGTCGGCGGAGTGGATGAACCACAGGGTGGCGTCGATGCTGTTGTAGTCGCAGCCGTCGCCGTAGTCGCTGAAGCGGTTGGGAATCAGGCCTTCGTGTTGGGCCGAGGCGAACGTGCAGAGGACCTCGCGTGCTTCGTCGAAGCGCTGGTCGAGCAGGAGGAGCCCGGGCATGGCGATGAACGTGTCGCGGCCCCAGTCGCCGAACCAGGGGTAGCCGGCGAGAATCGTCCGTGACCAGCCGCGCGTGGCCTTGCGGCGGTCCACCATGAACTGGCGGGCGGCGTGCCGGAGGCGCTCTCCAAGCGGGCGCGGGCCTGGCGGGATCTCGATGTCCGCGGCGGGCTTTGTGGTAAGCGATTCGTCGAGCGGCCCCGCGCTCTCCGCCCACGCGCGGAGCGTGACGCGGAGCGGCCCCGACGCCTGCGTGCGGAACCAGCCGGGTGCGTAGAGGTCTTCCTGGTCGTCGTGGCCGCGGGCCTTCTCCACGCGGTAGCGGAACCCGTGCCACCAGTCCTCCGCGGGGTCGAACGGCACCGGCTGGGACTCGCCCTGCGCCGTCGTTCGGGTGACCTGGACCCGCAGGTGCGGACATGCCGCATGCGGGCCCTCGAGCAGAAACGCCCCGACGCCCGCGCGGAGCCGCATCGGGCACCAGCCGCGCAGGACGGCATGGAAATCTCGCATCGAAGCCAGCGGCAACACCTCAAAGCGTGCCTCTTTTCCGTCGGGCGGCACGACCTCGTAGCGGATCTCGACCTCGTCGCACCCCGCCCGGAGGATGACCCACTTCGTCACCGATGCCCCGCCCCAGCGATACTCGAAGCGGACCCATGGGCGTTCCGGCAGCAGGTCGTACGCGAAGCCGGTGAGCCATTCGTAGCCCCGCGGGTGGAAGAAGCTCTCGAAATCGAAGCTCGCGAGTTCCACGGCGGCGTCGCCGATCGTCAGCTTCTCGAGAACGGCGTTGAGCAGCATCCACCGCTCGAGCGGCGGCCGGGCGGCGACACACAGCAATCCGTGATAGCGGCGCGTCGGCACGCCGACCGTCGTGCCCGAGGCGAAACCGCCCCGGCCGTTGCAGAGGAGCCACTCCTTGTCGAGTGTTGGGGTTCCCAGAGGCGTATTCATGCTCGCCTACATCTTCAGGAGCCGCGCCAGCAGGTTGTCCTGCGGGTACCCGTGGCCCTTGTGCTGGCGAAAGCCCTCGCCGTAGGCCTTGCCGATCCGCTGGCCGCGGGCCGCTCCGGCCTTTTTCATCACCTCGATGTAGTGGTCCATCTTGTGCTGGGCCCGGAGCCATTCGCGCTGCGAGGCGTGGCACGCCAGCATCTGCTCCTTGATGTTCATCACGGCGCTGATGTCCACAATGAACTCCGGCTCGATCGCGTTCCCGAACAGGTCCTTGAACTCGACCGCATCGACGTAGTACAGGTGCGGGATGTTCGTCGTCGGCGGGGCCGGGTCGATGTCGCCCGTCAGGAGGTTCGGGCACGAACCCGCGAAGCACGCCGTTCGCACGAGGTGGCTCGACATCTCGTGGTCGATCATGTAGTCCGCCGGCGGGCAGGCGATCACGATATCGGGACGGGTCTTGCGGAGGATCTCGGTGAAGGCGCGGATGTTCGCCGCATCGTACGTGATGAGGAGGTCGAGGCAGCCGGCACAGTAGTACTCGGCATCAAGGACGGCGGCGGCGTTGACGGCCTCCTGGTGGCGGATGCGGGCGATTTCGTCCGGGCGGTGGGTCTTCGTGCCGCAGTCGCCGCTGGTGGCGGTGGCGATGGCGATCGCGCAGCCGGCTTCGCGCTTCAGCCGGATCAGCGTGCCGGCGCAGGTCATTTCCACATCGTCAGGGTGGGCCATGAACGCAAGGACGCGGGTTGCCTCGGGCATAGAGTCCTTTCCGTGTCGTCAAAGCGGCTGCCCGCCCGGCGGAGGTACTTCGCTTCGCGGCGGCGGGGCACCGTAATCCTGCAAGAGTCTCCGCTCCGCCGTGCCCGGCGTCAAGGCGCGGTCGGTCGGATGCGGCACGCAGCCGCGCAGGTCCTGATGCCGGCGTCTACTCCCCGGTCACGGTCACGACGATTTCCCGCCGTCGCGGCTTGATGTCGCATTCGAGGTGGAAGATCTGCTGCCACGTGCCCAGGACCAGCCGCCCGTCGCGGACCGGCACCGTGAGGTCGGGCCCGAGCCACGTGGCCTGGAGATGCGAGTGCCCGTTGCCGTCGTGCCAGGCCAGTTCGTGGCCGTACTCGCGGCTGGGCGGAATGAGGCGGTCGAGGATCTCGGGCAGATCCCGCTCGAGGCCCGGCTCGAACTCGATCGTGCCGACGGCCCCGGTGCTGCCGACGGTGAAGACGTGTGCGGTACCCGTTCGGATGCCGGAGGCGCGCACGACCTCCGCCACCGCATCGGTGATGTCGTGCATGTCCCGGTGGCCGGACGTGCTGACGTGGATCTGGTCCTGATAGGCGGCCATTCACAAGCACCGCGACGCCGGGCCTTACTTTCCGGCCAGCACCTTTCTGAGCACCTGGGCCGTTTTCTTGGCGTCGGCCTCGCTGTCGAACGCGAGATACACGACGCAGCGACGTCCGACCGCCGCCGCCGAGAGCCCGCGAAGGCTGATGCCCGCGTCGGCGATGGCGCGGGTCATCTTCGCGCCGAGGCCGGGCCTGTCCGGTGCCTCGACCCGGAGTGAGTGCAAGCTGGGCGTCTTGGCGAGCCCGACCTGCCTGGCCGCCTTCGTCTGCGCGGCCCCCTTCAGCGGGGTCATGAAGACGACGCCGGTTCCCGGCTTCTCGGGCGACCGCCGGGCGATTACGAACTCGAGGTTTGCCCCGGCCTTGCCGACGGCCATCATCTTGTCCGCGAGCCCTCCGGCCCGATCGACGATCTCCCCGGCCCAGACGTCCACTTTGGTGATCTCGACTGCCATGGCGATTCTCCATTGCGAATGTGTGCCGAACCTGCCCGACGTTCGAGCGGTAGCATGTTTACCCGCCCGGCGACGATTTCGCAACCGGTCCCGCGCCCGGAGTTGCCTGAGATCGGAAGGCGCGGGTCGAGTGGACGGTTGCTCAGTTGCCCGCACGCGAACCCCGTCAGCGAACCCGTGCAGATCGGGTTCGACGTGGCGGCGCCGTACGGCGACCTCGGGCCGCATCCAGTTGCAGGGCGGGCGCACTCCATAGTTGGCGGCGACGCGTGTGCACGGTAGAGTCACCCTCGGCAGCGGAGGCGTCGGCAGCAGGCGCAGCAAGCAGTCCGCCTGGCCGTCGCTCCTTCGTCGCCGGCGGAGACCGCGCATGGCCACACAGACGATTGGTTTCATCGGCATCGGCATCATGGGCCTGCCCATGGCTCGCAATCTGCTCCGGGCCGGTTTTGCCGTCCGGGCGTTTAACCGTACGCGGGCGAAGGCGGAGCCGCTTCTGGCCGATGGGGCGACGCTGGCCGATTCGCCCGCCGCCGCTGCGGATGGGGCCGACGTCGTCATCAGCATCGTGACCGACTCGCCGGACGTGCAGGCGGTTTACCTCGGGCCCGGCGGCGTGGCATCGGCGAAGAGGCTGCCGCCGCTGGCGATCGACATGAGCACGATCTCTCCCGCCGTCGCGCGCGAGGTGGCGCAGGCCCTCAAGGTGAAGAACTGCCGATTTCTCGACGCCCCTGTCTCCGGCGGAGACAAGGGCGCGATCGCCGGCACGCTCTCGATCATGGTCGGCGGCGAGGTGGAGGCCTTCCGGGCCGCCGAGCCGATCTTCCGTGCGATGGGCAAGACGATCGTTCACTGCGGCCCGTCGGGCGCCGGCCAGGTGACCAAGCTCTGCAACCAGATTGTGGGCGCGTTGAACCTGCTGGCCGTGTCGGAGGCCGTGGTCATCGCCCGGAAGGCCGGGCTTGACCTCAACCGGATGTTTGAGGCGGTCGGCAGCGGCGCGGCCCGCTCGTGGGCACTGGAGAACCTGGCCCCGCGGATGCGCGACCGCGACTTCGCCCCCGGGTTCATGATCGACCTGCAGCAGAAGGATCTGCGGCTCGTTCTGCAACTGGCGCACCAGGTGGGCGCGTCCATCCCCGGCACGGCGGTCGTCAACCAGCTCTTCGGCGCCAACCAGGCCGCCGGCGAGGGCCGCGAAGGTACGCAGGCGCTCGTCAAGACGATTGAGCGGTTGTCGTCGCTCTGAGGTGTGCCGGCTGCCGTAATTGTCGATCGGCGGCTTCGTTGTGAGGTTCAGTTGTTTCGCGAGAGGAAGTTCCAGGCGGCATACATTCCCGGCTGGCCTGCCAGGCCGCTGCTGATCCCCGGACTGTAGCTCAGACCCCGGATGATTCCTCCACGATCGTTGACCCACTTCGCATGGTAGTCCGTAAAGAGGACGTTCTGGCCCCAGCCGTCCTGGTGCGAGAACTTGTCACCCTTCGCAAGGCTGATAACGAGTTGATCGGTCATGAGGGCCTGCGTCTTCCCGATGTACGGGTCTTTCGCTGGCGGAGTTGGCTCGCGAGCCAGGTTCCGGAGTCTCGCGACGGAGGGCTTTTCCTGACTGAAGAGCGCCGGGCGGCTATTCACAGGGCGTCGCGTTTGTGGTAATGAGGCGCCTCCTGAAGGAAGTCATCGCGGCTCGAAGTTCGCTCCTCGGCTCACGTTCCGCCGGGAGTGTTGCCCGACGAAGCCGGTTGGCGCGGAGTCCAACGGGGCCGCAGAAGGAGATGTGTCATGTCCAGACGCTGTCGAACGATCTTTCTGCTGGGTCTCGCTTTCGCGCTTGCATCATCTTTGAGCGCGCAGGCCATTTGCACGACGTTCCCGGATGGCAGCCTGCATTGCTCATGCTCGGGACCGACCGACTATTTGCCGGAGGCGGTGACGCACAATGGCGACATCTACATCGACGGCCCCACGGCGTACCTTGTTCCCGAGGGCGTCACGACAATCGAATCCACCGGCGGCAGCGTATACGTCAATGCCACTATTGCGGGTGCGGGCCAGGACGGCGTAAGTGCCGGTGGCCCCTATTGGGACGACTGCCCGGCGATTCTTGAGGGTACGCCCGGAACTCGCGGCGCCAGCCTGATTCTCAAGGCCACAGCCGTGGGAAGCGACTGCGTGCCGCAGAGACGCGGCAGCGTGTTCATCGACGGTGCCATCGACCTAAGGGGCGGCAATGGCGGAAACGGCGCAACCTGCAATCACTGGGATGAGGGACCAGTCGAGCCTGGTGGAAACGGAGGTGCTGGGGGGGACGCCGGCCTCTTACACGTGTTCAGCGCCCAGGATATCGTGTTCGTGGATACGGAGAAGGCGTATCTGACAGCCTCCGGCGGATCCGGCGGTGCTGGGGCCGATGGCGGTTGGGTCTATTTCGAAGCCCTCGGAGGCGACGGCGGAACCGGCGG
This sequence comes from uncultured Planctomycetales bacterium, assembly GCA_964617875.1. GTDB lineage: Bacteria > Planctomycetota > Phycisphaerae > UBA1845 > PWPN01 > CAZMVY01. Next base: position 14,876 of record CAZUAI010000112.1, read on the forward strand.
CCAAGGCGGCGCGGCTGGTGAGGTAGCCCTCCATGCCCATTCTTACGGCCGGATTACGTGGGTCCACGTGGAGGCCGATGGCGGCCAGGGGGGGAGCGGGGGGCACGGCCACTGGTCCGCTGGCCCCTCGGAGACCTGCCCGCAGCAAGTGTTGGGCGGCCGCGGGGGCAACGCGGGTGTCGGCGGCTTGGCTCGCCCGGTCGCATTCGACGCCGGAATGTGCCCAGAAATCTCGTTGGGGGCAAAGGCCGGTGCGGGCGGTAGCGGCGGAGACGGTGCCTACGCCGATGCGGGGTACGGTCCCGAGAGTTCGCTTGGCGGCGCCGGCGGAAGCGGGGCCTGTGCTGGAACAGCTTCCGCGGGGGTTTCGGTCCGAGTTCGCTACCCGGGGACCATGTGGCTCGGGGCCGCGACTGACGGCGGCGCCGGCGGCGACGGCGGTTGCGGGGGAGAGGCAAGAGGCAATGATGGCGGCCACCCCGAGGTGACCGCTGGAAGCGCTGGTGGGGCCGGCTTGCCAAGCGGGGGCGGTTCGTTCCTGCTAGCCCAACCTTCGCACGGCGATGGAAATCGCGAGCGAGAATCGGCGTTGGCG
>CAZUAI010000113.1:0-13960 GCA_964617875.1 uncultured Planctomycetales bacterium
CTGGCGCTATCGCCAGCCGCTTTGACGCCGGCCGCGTGCGAAGGTTGGGCTAAGCCGGCGTGCATTCCCGGCGAGACCCAGTGGTGCCCGGCACCGTAGGCGGACACCGCGGACGTCGGAAAGCCGTTCGCCCCGCTTGTTTGCGCCCGTTGATTTCTCGCGGCGGGTTTTTCAACTCGCTACTCACGGCTTTGATCGCGCAATTCCGAACGCGCGACTCTGGATCGGCAGCGCTTCCGCCTCAGCGGGCGAAGTAGTTGCCGATCCCGTCGGCGATCGCCATGGCGATCGCGGCGCGGTACTCGGGGGAGTTCAGCCGGCGGGCGTCGGCGGTGTTGGTGAGGAAGCCGCACTCGACGAGAACCGCCGGGCGCGAGTGGCCGTCGCAGACGCGAAGGCGCTTGTGCTGCATTCCGTTGCATTCGACGCCGGACTTAAGCAGGGCCGCTTCGATGCTGCGGGCCGCCTGCTCGCTGTCGGACGACGCCGTCCGACCGACATAGATCGTCGCCCCGGCTGCGTCGGCACGCGTGGCGCTGTCGACGTGAATCGACACGAAGAGATCGGCGCGCGCCTGCTCGGCGATCGCGCAGCGATCGTCCAGCTCGACGAACGTATCGCCCTTCCGCGTCATGATGACCTTGGCCTGCCGCTGGGAGAGATACCGCGCCAGGTTCCTCGCGATGTCGAGGACGATGTCGCTCTCCGGAAGGGGCGAACGACCGCGCCCGAGCGTGCCGGGATCCTTGCCCCCGTGTCCCGCGTCCACCACGATAGTCGCGTGGATCGGGCCGCCCGGCTTCGGCGGCGGCGGCCCCGGCGGCGGCTGCGTCGGCATCAGCCGCTGCAACTCCCAGCGCACCAGGGGCTCGCGCGCGGCCAGCACATACACTTTGCCATTCTGGTAGAACGCGTTGCCGGGCTGGCCGAGCTTCTGGCCGTCCACGTAGATGTAGCCGTCGGCCCCCGTGAAGATCGTGACGTTGCGCCGGCCGTCGGTCATCGTAACGCCGAGCGGTCCCTGCTGGGTGACGCGCATCCGCAGACGCCCGGCGAAGTCCTCCGCCGACCAGTATGTCAGGGGGGCATCACGGCCGAGCTTCGTGGCTTGCTCGGCACAACCCGACGCGGCCAGCAGGAACAGGGCAAGGAAAGGCAGGATACAGCGTGTTCGCGAGTCCATTCGCAGCAGGACCTCCGTCGTCGATGGTAGGGGCAACCGGCCGGATGTCAACCCCTCGTAGATCATCGGCTTGCCGTATGCCCGCGCCTTGAGAATAATTGTCGGGTCGGTGAATCGTACCGGGCAAACGAGGGAACCTGCAATGTCGGACAAAATGGATCGTCGTCAGTTCATCGGTTCGGTGATCGCCGGTGGGATCGCGGGGAAACTCGTCGGAATGGCCGGCTGCTCCCGGGAGCAGAAAGGCGGCGGGCCGACGACCGCTCCGGCCGCCGTCGTGGTCCCGGCGACGAAGCGGCCCGTGACCGACCTCGTGCCGCTCGGCAAGACGGGGCTTGCGACGACCCGCCTCGGCATGGGGACCGGAATGCGGGGCTGGAACCACCAGTCCAATCAGACCCGGCTCGGCATGGAGGCCCTGACCAATCTCTTTCGCCACCTGTACGACCGCGGTTTGCGGTACATTGACCTCGCGGACCAGTATGGCTCGCACGTGTACCTCCGGAACGCCATGAAGTTCATCCCCCGCGACAAGCTGACCATCGTCACAAAGACGGTCAGCCACGACGCTGACGGCGTCCGGAAGGACCTGGAGCGATTCCGTCAGGAACTGGGCACGGATTACATCGACGTCGTGCTCCTGCACTGCATGACCGACGGCAAGTGGCCCGAGAAGCTCAAGGGCCCGATGGACGTCCTCAGCGAGGCGAAGCAGAAGGGCGTGATCCGGGCGCACGGCTGCTCCTGCCATACACTCCCGGCGATCCAGACCGCCGCGGCCACGCCGTGGGTCGAGGTCGATCTGGCCCGGTTCAACCCGCGGGGCGTGAAGATGGACGGGTCGCCGGAGCAGGTCGCGGCGGTGCTCGATCAGTTTCACGCCCGCGGCGCCGGCGTGCTCGGCATGAAGATCCTGGGCGAGGGGACGTTCAAGGACGACGACGCGATCAACGAGTCGCTCCGGTTCGTCCTGGGCCACGAGTGCGTCGATGCCTTCTGCATCGGGTTCGAGAAGCCGGAAGAGGTGGACGACATTCTCAAGCGGTGTGAGCAGATCCTCGCCGCCTAGGTCGTCGGGCCGGCTCCGGCCGTCCCGTTCCTGCACCGCGCCGGGCCCCGCCCGGACGAACGATGGACAGCGTCTCGTTCGATTTCGAGCCTTGGGACCTGGCGGAGTATCTGACGCCGCTTGTCGGGTTGCTGCTGCTTGCGGAGTGGTTCCGCTGGGTGTGGCGCGGCCGTGGCGCGGGGCGCATTTGGCGAATCGCCGCCGGAGCGGCCGCCCTGGTCGTGATCGCTGTCGCATTCGCCGTCCGGTACCGGGGGACATCGGCCGCCTCGTCCGGCCAGCCCGGCGCCGCGTCCGCGTTCGGGGCCACCTGGAGCGTGGCCGCGATCGGCGTCTTCGCCCTGCTCTGGGCCGTCCGCTCCTACCGCTCGACGACACGCCCCCTGGATCCGCGGGAACGCCGGCTGTTCCTGTCGCTGCGGTGCGCCGCCGTGGTCGCGGTCCTGCTTGTCTTGGCACGGCCGGTGTTGCGGTGGACGCGGTTCGTCGAAGACCGCGGGGCCATCGCCATGTTGCTTGACGATTCCCGCTCGATGACGATCCGTGACGTCGCCGGCGGCCCGGGCCCGGCCCGGTCCCGGGTGGAGCAGGTCCGGCAGTTGCTTCGCGACAACGACCTTACGATCGAACGGATCCGCCGCAGCAAGGACCTCCACACGTTCCTCTTCGACTCGGCGCTGCGGGAAGATCGCCCCGAGCACGTGGCCGGCGCCGGGCAGGCCACCGCGCTCGCAGCCGCCGTGCAGGAGGCGTCTCGGCGTCTCGCGGCCGACAACCGCCGCCTCGTCGGGGTGCTCGTCCTGAGCGACGGCCGCGAGAACTTCTCGGCGGCCGACCCGCTGGCCGTCGCCGACGAACTGGCCGAGGCGGGCATCGCGATCTGGGCCGTGGGGCTCGGCAGCGAACTCCCGGCGGGCCGGACGCGCGGCCTGACGGCTCAGCGGCTCGTCGCGCCGCCCCGCGTGTCCATGTTGAACCGGTTGGACGTCCGCGGCGAAGTTCTGGCTCTTGGCCTCGCGGGCCGCCCCGTTGCGGTTGAACTGCTCTTCGACGACGGCGCGGTCGCGACGACGATCCTCACGCCGACCGGCCCTCGCGAGGTGCTTCAGGCCAACCTCGCCTTCACGCCGCAGGTGGCGGGCCTGCATAAGCTTACGATGAAGGCCACGGCCGGCGATCTCGAGCCCGACCGCCGTACGGTGACGATGTCCCAGTTCATCCATGTCGCGAAGGACCACATCCAGGTCCTTTACGTGGACCGGCCGCGTTACGAGCGGGCGGCGATCGCGCGCTCACTCGAAGCCGCACGGGAAATCCGGCTGATGAAGGCCCAGGTGGGGAAGTACCGCGGCGTTGTGATGAACCGGTTGCCGCGCCGCCTGGAAGAATGGCTTTCGTACGATGTCTTCTTCCTCGGCGATGCGCCCGAGGGCGCCGTGTCCACCTCGGAACTCGAGACGTTGCGGGACCTTGTCATCGAACACGGGCGCGGGTTGCTTGTGCTCCCCGTGGAAGGCGGCCTCGTCGGCGGGACGTCCGTCAGGGCCGCCCTGGCCAAGGTGCTTCCGATGGCCACGGCGCCCCGGATCGCCGAGCCGAAGGAGTTCCCGATCACGCCGACGAAGATCGGTCTGCTGCACCCCATCTGCCGATTCGCCGGCACGCCCGACGGCACGAAGAAGCTGTGGTCGCTGCTGCCGCCGGTACCGCCGGTCGTGCTCTTCCGGGATCCCAAGCCCGCGGCCCTCGTTCTGCTTGCCACGCCGGCCGAACAGCCGGTTCTCCTCGTTCAGGAGGCCGGCCGGGGCCGTTCGGCGGCGTTAGCGTTGGATTCGACCTGGCGGTGGCCGCTGGAGGCCGAACCGGGGCGCGACGTACACGCCCGGTTCTGGCGGCAACTGGTCCTCTGGCTTGCGAACCGCCGGCCCGCCGTCTGGGTCACGACAAACCAGCCGCGCTACCAGCTCGCCCGCCTGGCCGCGAAGACCGAATCGGTGATCGTCGAGGCGGGCATCGAACTCGCCGCCGCGGACGACTCGCCGAGGGCGGTTACGCTGACCGGCGAGATTGCCGGGCCCGGCGGCCTGCGGCAGCCGCTGGCCTTTGTGCCCCGCGGCAAGCGTTACGAAGCGCGGCCGACGCTCGAACGCGACGGCGAATACCGGGTTGAGGTGACGGCGATGATCGACGGCGCGCCGGCGGAGCCTGCCCGTGCGGCGATCACCGTCGAATCGCCCGACATCGAGTTGCAGGAGCCGACGGCCGACTTCGAGCTTCTGCGTCAGATGGCCGCGCGGACGGAGGCCGCCGGCGGTGCGTTTGCCACCGCGCAACATGCCGGCGGGCTCCTGGAGCGGATCCTCGCCGGCGAGCACACGACGCGCCGGCCGGTGACGTCGGTGACGAACCTGACCGAACGTTCGAAGTGGCCGCTCTTCCTCATTATCGCCGCCCTGCTCATCGCCGAATGGGTCATGCGAAAGCGCCGCGGCCTGGCGTAGCCGGTCATTGCGTGCCGCCACGACGTGGAAACAGGAAGGCGGAGATGCGAGAGGGCGAGAAAGGGCACCGGAGCCTGCGAGCCTTGTTTCGTCATTCGGGCCTCGCCATTCACCATCCCCGGCGACCTGTGCGGGCGGACCTCGGCGGCTCCGGGCTTCGCCACTTGCCGCCGGCGGGCCGATGGGGTAAACGTGGGGCCTTGTCGCGGGACGTGAAGCCCGGATGGAACATACGGACAAGGAGACCAACATGCCCGGTACGCATTTCGTCGCGTTTGACCTCGGGGCCGAGAGCGGCCGTACGATCCTCGGCACGATCAGCAAGTCGAAGCTGGCGCTCGAACAGGTCAGCCGGTTCCCCAACGGGCCGGTGCGGATCGGCGACTCGCTCCACTGGGACGTGCTTCGGCTCTTCGACGAAATCAAGCGCGGCCTCGCGACGGTCGTTCGCGACCGCCGGATCACGCCGTCCGGCATCGGACTCGACACGTGGGGCGTCGACTTCGGCCTGCTTGGCCGCGGCGATGTCCTGCTGGGGAACCCGCACCACTACCGCGACCCGCGCACGAACGGCATGGTGGAGAAGGCGTTCAAGATCGTGTCCCGCGAGAAGATCTTCGGCTGGACCGGCATCCAGTTCATGCAGCTCAACTCGCTCTTCCAGCTCCTGGCGATGCGGATGGCCAAGTCGCCTCTGCTGGACGTGGCCGAGACGTTCCTGACGATTCCGGACCTGTTCAACTTCTGGCTGACCGGCAGGAAGGTGTGCGAGTTCTCGAACGCCACCACGACGCAGCTCTACGACCCGCGTGCCAGGGGTTGGGCGAAGCCGCTCTTCAAGAAGCTCGACCTGCCCTTCGGCATCATGCCGAAGATCGTCGCTCCCGGCACGGTGCTGGGTGGGCTGCGGCCTTCGATCCGCGACGAGGCAGGCGTGGGCAAGGCGAAGATTCCGGTCATCGCCCCGGCCTGCCACGACACGGGCTCGGCGGTCGCCGCCGTCCCGGCCGAGAAAGGCTCGAACTGGGCCTACCTGAGTTCCGGCACGTGGTCGCTCATGGGCATGGAGGTGCCCAGGCCGATCATCGACGCCCGCTCGCTCCGCTACAACTTCACGAACGAGGGCGGCGTCGCGGGCACGTTCCGGTTCCTCAAGAACATCATGGGCCTGTGGCTCGTGCAGGAATGCCGCCGCACGTGGGAGCGCGCCGGCCGTGCGTACAACTACGACCAGCTCAGCAGGATGGCCGCCGCCGCGAAGCCGTTCGCGAACTGGGTGAACGTGGACGACCCGTCGTTCCTCGCTCCGGGCGACATGCCCGCGCGGATCGCCGCCTTCTGCAAGCGGACGGGGCAGCGGGCCCCGTCGGACGCCGGCGCCTTCGTCCGCTGCGCCCTGGAAAGCCTGGCGATGAAGTACCGCTACGTTGCCGAATGCCTCGAGGAATGCACGGGTCTTCGCATCGACGTCATTCACGTTGTCGGCGGCGGCTCGCAGAACAAGCTGCTTTGCCAGATGACCGCCGACGCGACCGGCCGGACGGTGGTCACCGGTCCCGTCGAGGCGACGGCGGCGGGCAACGTGATCGTGCAGGCCATCGCCACGGGCGTTCTGAAGGACCTGGCGGCGGCGAGGGCCCTGGTCCGCAAGTCGTTCGACACGGAGACGTACAAGCCGCGGAACACGGCGGCGTGGGAGCTTCCGTATGCGAAGCTCCAGAAGCACCTTTGTGGCGCGTAGGGCCCGGCGTTGCATATCGCAGCGTCAGGAACGCGGAAACGTGAAAGCGTGAAAAAGCGGCAAAGGCACCTGCGGTGTTTTTCAGCGTAGCCGCGCAGCAATGCGCGGGGAGTCCTGCCTATGAGGCTTATCGTCGGCTTCGGAGAAGTGATGATCCGCATTTCGCCGGTCGCGCAGCAGGCGTTCGGCGATTCCTCGACGGTGCAGATGGCCGCGGGCGGTTCCGAGGCCAACGTACTCGGCAAGCTCGGCCACCTCTCGCCGAGCTTCCGGACGCAGCTGGTCACGTCGCTGCGTGACGACCTGGCCGGCCGGGCGATCGCCGCGGAACTGGCGAAATACCGCGTCGGGCTGGACCACGTGCTGTGGACGACGTCGCACCGCAACGGCGTGTACTACCTCGAGCAGGGCATCGGGCCGATCGTCGCCCGCGTGGACTACGACCGCGAGAACTCGGCCATCGCCAACCTGCCGGTCGGCGAGGGGCTCTTCGACGTCCTTGACGACGCGTCGGCCTACTTTCTGAGCGGTATCACGCCGGCGCTCAGCCCGTCGTGCCGGATGAACGCCGCCGCGTCGCTTGTGCGGGCGAAAAAGAACAAGGTTCCCGTCTTCTTCGATGTGAACTACCGCAAGAAGCTCTGGCAGCCGAAGGAGGCGCAGAAGACGATCGAAGGCTACCTTCACGAAGGCCTCATCACCGCCCTCATCACCACGGAAACCGACGCGAAGACCGTCTTCGGGGTCGATCACGGTGTGGATGACCAGGCCCCCATGCCCGAGCTGATCGATCGCAGCCGCCAGGTGCTCGAGGAACTCCGCGCCCGCTACGACCACGGCTGCGAGCTGTACGTGCTGACGATCCGCAAGCGGATCACGAACGAGACGGGCGAGTGGACCTCCGCCGCCCTGCTGCCGGACGGCTCTTATGTCGTCGGCGACGTGTTCGATTATGTGATCCTCGACCGGCCGGGCGCGGGGGATTCGTGCAGCGCGGGCCTCGTCGCCGGGTTCCTCGGCCTCAAGCCGGACGGGACGTTTGAGGAAGACGCCTCGCTCAAGGACCGCGTGCAGAACGGCCTGAACCTCGGCAACCGCATGGCGATCGTCGCCCAGAAGACCGTCGGCGACATGGGGCCGGCGTGGCCGGTGGGCATGTATTTCAACCGCGTCAGCGAGAGCAGGGAAATTGCGCGGTGAGCAACCCGGACGAGCCCCGTAACGACTTTCAGCGTTTCGAATACGACTGCCCGAACTGCGGCGCCGTCCTCGGTGAGTATGCCGAGCGCTGCCCCGACTGCGGCCAGAACCTCTTCGAAGTGTTCAGCGGCACGTTCCGACCGAAGCCCAGGCGGTTCGCCCGAATCGTCGCGGCGGTGTTCCTCGTCCTGTTCGTCGGCGCCATACTGGCCGCGCTGCTCGTCTCGCTATCCGGTGGGGGACATGCTCAGGACGGCCAATCCCATAGCGGCGCAATCGGCGGGAACTCCGCGTGAACAGCGTTGACAAGCGGTTCGTCCGCCGTGACGCTCCGAAGGCCGAGGCCCTGCGTCAGAGCAGCCAACAACGCGTCGTAGACAGCTCTGTCGTACGGGATGTCGATCTCGAGCGGGAGCCGGCAGCCGCACGGCTGGCGACGTCCCGGCTTGACCATGCAGAACGCCCCGCGTAGGCTTGCGTGCGTTGGCGAAGGGCCGGCGGCAGGGTTTCCCGGGGCGGCCTGATGATCATCGGCGTTCTTTCCGACACGCACGACCGGTTGCCGCTCATCGACGCGGCGCTCGCGGAGTTTGTCCGCCGCGGGGCGGCGGCGGTCATCCACCCGGGCGACGTCGTTTCGCCGTTCGCGGCCAGGCGGCTCCTGGCGTGGAAGGGCCCGCTCCACGTGACCTACGGCAACAACGACGGCGAGCGGAAGGGCCTCAAGAGCGTGCTGCCGCAGATCCAGGACGGGCCGCTCCATCTGGAACTGGACGGCCGGCGCATTCTCGTGCATCATTACCTCGACTGGTGCCATCCGGCCGACGTGGCGCGGGCCGAGATTGTCGTCACCGGGCATACGCACGAGGTGGTCAACGAGGTGCGCGACGGCAGGCTGATCCTCAACCCCGGCGAGTGCTGCGGCTGGATCAGCGGCCGGTGTACGGTTGCCTTGCTCGATACGCAGGGGCCGTCCGCGGAGGTCATCGAGCTGAAGCCATGAAGCGACTAGGGTTCATCGCCGCCGTGCTCGTTCTGCTCGCCCCCGCGGCCTGCGTCCGGCGCACAATGACGTTCAAGACCGTGCCCGACGGCGCCACCGTGCGTCTGAACGACCAGGACGTCGGCCAGACGCCCCTGACCGTCGATTTCACCTGGTACGGCGATTACGACATCGCCTTCGAGAAGCAGGGCTACGAGACCGTCCGCACGCACAAGAAGCTCAACCCGCCCTGGTACCAGGTTCCGCCGTTCGATCTCTTCGCCGAGGCGTTCGTGCCCTACACGATACACGACAGGCACGTGATCGAGCAGCAACTCGAACCCCAGAAGCTGCCGACGCGAGAGGCGCTCATGCCTCGCGCTCAGGACTTCCGCGACCGCGCCCTCTTCGGGCAGGATTGATCGGTCTTCGTTTTGCTTTTTCACCTGGTTCCCGCGCCGCGGCGGCGACGCCGGGATCAGCGTCCCGTCGGCCTCTGCCCCCAGCCGAGCTTGGTCGTCAGCGTGTGCCATCGCGGACGGTCGGGCCGGACGGCGAGCTTCATGGTGTGGGCGAACCGGCGAATGGTGACGCGCTGTCCCTCGTGCAGGGGCAGCGAGACCTGGCCGTCGAGCGAGATGGTCGTGCCGGCGTTGCAGCGGACGGCGGTGACCTCAATCACCGCAGACGCCTCGACGAGGAGCGGGCGGTGCGTCAGCGAGTGCGGGCAGAGCGGCGTCAGGACGATGCCGTGTACGCCGGGCATCAGGATGGGACCGCCGGCGGACATGTTGTGGGCCGTCGAGCCGGACGGCGTGCAGACGATCAGCCCGTCGCCGACAAACTCGGTCAGCATTTCGCCGTCGAGTCGGACCGCCAGCGTGATGATTCGGAAGGGGGGGCCTGCCTGCACCACGCAGTCGTTTACCGCAAGGCTTCTGATGGGAGGCTGGCCCGGCGGCTCCGTGCTGACTTCGAGCAGGGCGCGTTCCGAGCAGAGCAAGTCCGCGCCGCCCAGGGTGTGGAGGTAGTCTTCGACTTCGTCAATGCTCAGTTCGGCCAGATAGCCCAGCTTCCCGACGTTGACGCCGACCATGGGAATCTGACGTTCGCCAAGGCTCCGCGCCACACTCAGGATCGTCCCGTCGCCCCCGAGTACCAGCAGCAGATCGGGGCAGGCGGCGTGGACCTTGCTGAGATCGTCGGTTGTCGCGCATCCGACGAGCACCACGTCATGCGCTACCGTGTTCGCAATGGCTTCGAGTTGCGCGGCGATGTTCGGCTTCGTCGGGTTGCCGAGCAGGAACACGCGTGGCTTCCGGGGAGCGCTCATGATGGGGATACTGTATCACAACCCGCGCCCGGGTAGAATACGCCCCAGGAGATCGATGGACCATGATATCGAGCGAGGATCCGCGCAGCATCCTGCGGCAGCATCTGGAGACCGAACAACTGCTCGGAGTGGATGAAGTTCCCATGCCGCCGGTTGAGGCCGCCCGTGGAACGCCGCCGGCCCCGGCGCCGGCCGTTCCGGCAGCCGATGTCGCCGCCCGCGAGGCGGCGTTGAAGGCGATCGACGAGGGCCGCGTCCGCAACTGCACGGGCTGCGCCTTGCACAAGACGCGGACGCGGACGGTCTTCGGCCAGGGGCACGCGGCGCCGCGCGTCGTGTTCGTCGGCGAGGCCCCGGGTTTCGAAGAGGACCAGCAGGGCCTGGCTTTCGTGGGCCGGGCCGGCCAGCTTCTGACGGCGATGATCAAGGCGATGGGGCTCTCGCGGGAAGAGGTCTTCATCTGCAACGTTCTGAAGTGCCGCCCGCCGAACAACCGCACGCCGGCCCACGACGAAATCGCCGCCTGTTCGCCGTACCTGTTCGAGCAGCTTCAGATCCTCAAGCCGGAGGTGATCGTGGCTCTGGGCGCGCCGGCGGCGCAGACGCTGCTTCAGACGGTTGAGTCGATCGGTCGGCTGCGGGGGCGGTTTCACAACTTCTACACGTCGGGCTCGCCGATGGTGGGCGATCCGACGCCGCTGATGCCGACGTACCACCCGGCGTACCTGCTCCGCAGCCCCGGCGAGAAACGAAAAGCCTGGGAGGACCTGATGAAGGTCATGGAACTCCTCGGGCTGCCGATTCCCGAGCAGTATCGTTAGGCTTTCACGCCCCGGACGGTCGGGTCTATCCGCTCGCCCCCGCTTGCCGTCGCGGTGTCAGGGGCTTGCGCAGGCGGACGCGGGCACGATGCCTGCACCACAGGGAAACCGCCTGTTCCAGACGGCGCCGCGCCGCTACGCCAGCCGCCACGGCGCCCGGTACTCGTACATCAGCAGCTTGTTGGCTTCGTCGTCGTTGGTGACGGCCTCGGCCTTGCCGTCCCATTCGATTCGGCGTTTGCGGTCGTACGCGACGTTGCCCAGGAGCGTCGCGGTCGTGGAGCGGTGCCCGACCTCGACCGGGCAGATGCAGGGCTTGCGGCTCTTGACGCAGTCGAGGAAGTTGCGGGCGTGATCGGTCTCCGTGGTGCGGCCCCGGCCCTGTCGCGCGGTGGTCGCCTCGGTGGTGGGGGCGTAGGCGTCGCGGTTCTCCTTCCGGCGAAGCGGATCGACCGGCGGCAGCGGGATCTTGTGGTGGCGTTCGGGGACGAGGTCGTAGCCGCCGCCGGAGATGTAGAGCGTGCCCTTCGTGCCGCGGAACTCCATGGCATCGTTGCGCGTGTTGGCCGGGGCGGCGTTGGCGTTGTACTGAGAGAACGTGACGATCGTCCCGCCGGGGTACTCCCAGACGACCTCGAGCGTGTCCGGGATCTCGCGGTCGTCGGTCATCACGTACTTGCCGCCCATCGCGGTGACGGCGACGGGGGCGTCGTGGCCGAGCGCCCACTGGATGACGTCGAGATAATGCGTGCCCATGTTCGTGAGCTGCCCGCCGGAGTAGTGGCGGAACCAGCGGAACTTGTAGAGGCAGCGGTTCGGATTGTACGGGGCCTTCGGTGCGGGCCCGAGCCAGAGGTCCCAGAGGAGTCCTGCCGGCGGGTCGCAGTCCGGCGTCTTGCCGAGGCCGTTGGGGTACTCGTTCACGATATGGTAGCACTTCGCGACGGTGACGTGGCCGATCGCGCCCTGGCGGATCAGTTCCACCGCCTCCTGGATGAAGGGGGCGGACCGCCGCTGCAGGCCGACCTGGCTGACCCGCTTCGCGCGCTCGGCGGCCCGGACCATCTTGCGGCCCTCGCCGATGACGAGCGAAAGCGGCTTTTCGACATAGACGTCCTTTCCGGCGTCGCAGGCGTGGACGAACTGCAGAGCGTGCCAGTGGTCCGGCGTGGCGATGATGACAGCGTCGATGTCCTTCCGATCGAGCAGCTTCCGGTAATCGCCGTGGATGGCGTCGGGCCTGCCTCCGAGCCTGGCCCTGGCGGCGGCGAGGTAGGGTTCGAAGACGTCGCACAGGGCGACGAACTCGGCGTCCTTGTGCGGGAGAAAGCCCTCGATGACCTGGTCGCCGCGGTTGCCGGTGCCGATCACGCCCAACCGGACGCGTTCGTTTGCTCCCAGGACGCCCAGTGCCGCGGTCCGCGTGACCAGCCCGGCCCCCAGCGCCGCCGCCCCCGCCGTGAATTGCCGTCTCGTGATCGTCGATGCCATGTCAATCCTCCAGTCCGTCCGGCCGTGCGGCCGTATGGTTCCGTGCATGTCAGCCGAGGAGGGACGTGCCCTCCATTTCCTTCGGTGGGTCAAGGGCCATCATGTGCAGGAGCGTCGGGGCGATGTCGGCGAGGCGGCCGCCCTCGCGGAGCGGCTTGCCCTTGAAGCGGTCGTCCACGACGAGCAGATCCACATCATACGTCGTGTGGGCCGTGTGCGGGCCTCCGGTGGCCGGGTCGATCATCTGCTCGCAGTTGCCGTGGTCGGCGGTGATGACGAGCGCGCCGCCCATCTTCTGCACGGCGGCGACGACGCGGCCGACGCACGTATCGACGGCTTCGACGGCCTTGATCGCCGCCTCGAGCACGCCGGTGTGGCCGACCATGTCGCCATTCGCGTAATTGAGCACCATGAGATCATACCGGCCCGACTCGACGGCCTTGACCATCACGTCGGTCACCTCGAACGCGGACATCTGCGGTTTCTGATCGTACGTCTGGATGTCGCGCGGCGAGGCGACGAGCTGGCGGTCCTCGCCGGGGAAGGGCTCGTCGCGATAGTCGTTGAAGAAGAAGGTCACATGCGGGAACTTCTCCGTTTCGGCGCAGCGGAACTGCCGCAGGCCGAGCGTGCCCATGTACTCGCCGATGAGCCCCTTCATTTTCGGCGGCTTCTCGTAGGCGACGTTCACGGGCAGGCCGGTCTCGTAGGCCGTCAGCGTGGCGTAGAACAGGTCGAGTTTCCTGCCGCGGTCGAAGCCGAAGGTCTTCTCCGTGCCGTCCTTGTCGCGGGCCCGGAACGGGAACGTGTCGAGGACGAACGCCTTGGTGATCTCCCGCGGGCGGTCCCCGCGGAAGTTGAAGAAGACGACGCTGTCGCCGTCGCGGATGGTCGCGGGCTCGCGGCCGTCGGGGCAGACCCATGTGGGCTCGATGAACTCGTCCCCCGTCATGTTGCCGCTCGTCGGATGGTCGTAATAGTGCCGGAAGGCCTCCTCGGCGGACGGCGCCCGGCGGCCCTCGCCGAAGACGAGCATGCGGTAGGCCTTCTCGACGCGGTCCCAGCGATTGTCGCGGTCCATCGCGTAGAAGCGGCCGACGACGCTGCCGATGCGGCCGGCGCCGATGTCCCTGAGCTTCGCCTCGACCTGTCGGTTGTACTCGATGCCGCTGTCGGGCGGGCTGTCACGGCCGTCGCCGAAGGCGTGGATGACGATCCGGTCGCCCTGGACGCCGCGCCGCTTGCACAGCTCAACGACGGCGTACAGGTGCTCGAGCACGCTGTGGACGCCGATGTCGGAGTAGAGGCCCATGATGTGGACGGTGCCGCCGGTCTGCACGGCGCGGTCGGCGGCGGCGCAGAGGGCGGGGTTCTCGAAGAACGAGCCGTCGCGGATGCGGCGGGTGATCCGCATGACTTCCTGATCGACGATTCGGCCGGCGCCGATGTTCTGGTGGCCGACCTCGCTGTTGCCCATCGTGCCGACGGGCAGGCCGACGTCCTCGCCGCTGGAGTGGATGAGCGTGTGCGGGTATCCGGCCATGAGGCGGTCGGTGTTCGGCGTTTGGCCGAGGTAGACGGCGTTGGCCTTGTTCCACTCGGGGTAGGGGTTGTGGCCCCAGCCGTCACGGACGATGAG
>CAZUAI010000114.1:0-13932 GCA_964617875.1 uncultured Planctomycetales bacterium
GGCCGTGATCGGCTCGATGTACGTCCGGTGGGCCATGACCGGGTCGGTCATGATCGTGGCCGGGTTCGAGTTGATCAGGACGACCTCGTATCCCTCTTCGAGCAGCGCCTTGCAGGCCTGGCTGCCGCTGTAATCGAACTCGCAGGCCTGGCCGATGATCACCGGCCCGCTGCCGACCATGAGCACCTTCTTGATGTCCGTTCGCTTTGGCATGGTTTGTCCGTGTCCTACCTGACGAGGAGTTCGTTCACAAAAGCCTGGATGTGCGGGTTGACCGCGCCCGGCCGCGACGCCGCGAGCGTGAACTGCAGGCCGATCGCCGTCTCATCCGCCGAACCGATGCCCTCGACCGACCCGTCGTTCATGTTCTCCCAGAGCAGCTCGACGTCGGGGTTGTCCTCGACGCTGCCGCGGTCGAGCGCAACAGAGTGGCGCTGCTCGGTCACCTCGACGTTGCCCTCGGTGACGTTGCGTACGGGACAATTCGCCCCGTGATGACCGCGCTGGAGGAACGTGGCCTGGCATCCCATCGCCGCGCCCAGGGCCACGTGCCCGAGCCCGCAGGCCAGGATGGGCAGCCGGCCGATCAGGGCCTTGAGCGTCTCGATCGTCCGTGCCGGCGGCAGTCCGGCGGCGGGGCCGTCCGAGACGAACACGCCCGCGGGCTGGGCGGCCAGGATCGCCTCCGCCGTCGCGTCGAAGGCGAAGACCTCCGGCACGCTGCACGCCGCCAGCTGCCGCAACAGCGAATGGCGAATGCCCAGGTCGATCACGGCGATCTTCGTCCCGGCCTCGGCGTCGCGGACGGTCGGGGGCGGCGTCGGGGCGAAGTCCGGCCGTGGCAGGGCCGCCAGCGACGCCCGCACCTTCTCCGGATCCGTGTCCGCCGGCACGATCGCCGCCGCCACCTCGCCGTGGTCCCGCAGATGGACCGCCAGGCCGCGCGTGTCCACCCCGGTCAGGCAGGGGACGCCCGCCTGCGCGAGGGCGTTCTCCAGGCTGTCTTCCGAGAGGTAGTGCGTGCGGAACTCGCTGAGCACCCGCACGACGATCCCGGCCGCCTGTATGCCCGACGATTCCGCAAACGCGTTCGTCACGCCCACGTTGCCCACTTCGGGGTACGTGAACGCGAGCAGCGCGCCCTTGTACGCCGGGTCGGTGATCATCTCCTGGAACCCGACGACGCCGGTGTTGGCCGCGAGATACCCGTAGGCGGGCTTCTTCGCACCGGCCAGCCTGCCGTCCAGCCGCATCCCGTCCGCCAGCAGAATGTAACCGCTCATGCTTGCATCCTCACAGGGATTCCTCGACCCGCCAGGTACTCCTTCACACGAAATGAACGCCCTTGACAAGGCGCCCGTGCTTCACGTCGAGGTACGGAATAATCCTCCGGTAGTCCATGAAGAAGCCCTCTGAATGCCGGACTTTCCGCCGCGCCGGGGCACCAGCACGTTCGCGTGCTGCCAAGCTCATGCCGCCGTCGCGGACCGTCGAAGCCGCTTCCTGCCGCCTCCGCGTGCGTTTCGTGGCGGAAGCCTAACCGATCCTCGCGGCCAATGCACCCCCCCGCCGGGACGAATCCGCGCGGCGACTGCGGCCACGGCACCGACAAGCGGGCGGAATCGGCCGTCCCGGCAACGTCCCGCGAAAGGACGAATGACGAACGCATGTGGGCCCTTGCCCGGCTTTCCGATCCCCGTATCCTCGTTCGCGGCCTCGGCGTTCCGTGGCTTCGTCGCTCCTTCCTCCATTCTCCGCCCGTCCGGCGGACTGCTGAAAACCGATCGCCGCCAACAACTGATCCCCCGGCCCCTGGTACTCCACACTCCGGTTTGATCGGCCGCCCGGTGCTGCCTAAAATGACCTGGAAGAGTACCGTTGCCCTCCGCGTGCGAGATTTCGTGTGGCCAGACTCCTGATCGTACATCGCGATGCCGACGCTTGCCGTGGCCTGCAGGCCATGCTCCAGGCGAACCACCAGGTGTCAATCGTCCGCGACTACGTTGCCGCCGTGAACGCCCTCCGGGCACGCCGTCCGGATATCATCGTCGCCGGCCTCGAGCACCGCGACGGCGACGCCATACTTCTCCTGCGGCACATGAAGGACAACGGCGTGCGGGTCCCGCTGATCGTATTGGCCGGCCGCGGCATGGGGCTTTTTCAGCACGTCGCCATGCGGCTCGGGGCGAAGGCGTTCCTGGAGTACCCGGTGGATGAACCGCGGCTGACGGCGGCAGTCACCGCCGCACTCGCGCGACCGGCCGTCGCGGAAGAAGGGATCCCGCTGATCACCGACGAGGAGGCTCAGGCGAACCTCTCGGAACTGGAAAAGCGTCTGAACGCCGACATGAAGTGCTTCGCCGGGCGGAACCTCGTCTACCTGCAGTCGTACATCGGTTCCGGCGCCCGTCCGCGGATCTGCCTGAAGTGCCCGCTGCGAAGGGAGTTCGGCCTCTCCGTCAACGTGTACTACGAGTTCATCCGCGACGTCTGCTGCAGCGACCCGAAGCAATGCGAGGCGGTACAGCTCTTCGACGCCCGCCAGAACCTGTAGAGATCTCCGCACGTTTGATTCCGGTGTTCAGTACCCGATTGCGCAGCCGTCCTTGCGGAGGTCGGAAGCACCGTGGAGGATGCCGCTCCGCTCGTTGATCAGAATGCCCTGGTAGCCCCCCATGCCGCCGCGGCCCCGCTGAACCTTGTGGCCACGGGCCTTCAAAGCGGAGACGGCCTCGTCCGTGATGCCCGACTCGACAACCACCCGGCCGCCGTCGGTCATCGTGTCGCCCGTGGGCGTGCTCGAGCCGTTGTGCTGGCATCGCGCGGCCTCGCCGGCCGCCTGCACGTTCATGCCATGGTCGATCAGGTTGACCAGGACCTGCACCTGGCCCTGCGGCTGCATGTCGCCGCCCATCACGCCGAAGCAGAACCAGGGGCGGTCATCACGCGTGACCATGGCCGGAATGATCGTGTGGAACGGCCGCTTGTGCGGCTCCAGACGGTTCGGATGCCTCTCGTCCATCGAGAAGAGCATGCCGCGGTTCTGGAGGCAGAAGCCCAGATCGCCCGGCACGAGCCCCGAGCCCCAGCCGACGAAGATGCTCTGGATCAGGGAGACGCAATTGCGGTCCTTGTCCACGACGGTGATGTAGACCGTCTCGCTTTGCGCGAGTGTCGGGTCGCCCGGCTCGACGGCGAGCGCGGCGCGCCGCAGGTCGATCCGCTTTCGTTGACGTTCGGCGTAGGGTTTCGAGATCAGTTCGGCGATCGGCAGACCCCCGGCCACCTCCGGGTCGGCGTAGAAGCGGGCGCGGTCGGCGTAGGCGAGCTTCTTGGCCTCGATGAAGAGGTGGAGGAACTCGGCCGAGTTGTGCCCCATGGCCTTGATGTCGAACGGCTCGAGCAGGTTGAGCATTTCGAGCACGGCGATGCCCTGGCCGTTCGGCGGCAGTTCCCAGACCCTGTAGCCGCGGTAGGTCGTGCTGACGGGGTCCACCCAGGTCGAGCGGTGGTCCTCGAAGTCCTTCATCGCGAACAGGCCGCCGCTGGCCTCGCTGTAGGCAACGATCCGGCGGGCGATGCCGCCCCTGTAGAAGGCCGCCGCGCCCTCGCGGGCGATCTGCTCGTAGGTGACCGCGATGTAAGGGTTCGTCATCCGTTCGCCGATCCGCGGGGCACGGCCGTCCTTGAGGTACGTGCGGGCCGCGTCGGGCGTGGCGGCGAGCGTCTGCTCGGTGGCCTTCCACTCGCTGCCGATGATCTCGGTGACGCCGAAGCCCTCCCGTGCGTAGCCGATGGCCGGTGCAAGGACCTCGGCGAACGTCATCGTGCCGAAGCGGGAGCGCAACTGGTCCCAGCCGTCGACGCAGCCGGGGACGCTCCAGCTCAGCGGCCCGCGATGCGGAACCTCGGCGAGGCCCCTCCTGCGGAGCAGATCGATGCTGATCGCGTACGGCGAGCGGCCGGAGGCGTTGAGACCGTAAAGCTTGCGGGTCTTCGCGTCCCAGACGATGGCGAAGAGGTCGCCGCCGGGGCCGCAACTCATGGGCTCCACGACGGCGAGGACGGCGTTGGCGGCGATGGCGGCGTCGATGGCGTTGCCGCCCTGCCTGAGGATGTCGATGCCGGCCTGGGCGGCGAGCGGGTGGCTCGTGGCGACGATGGCATGCGGGGCCATGACGGCGGACCGCCCGCCGTGCGGATCGCCCACGGGCCGGTCACCGCCGGCGGCGAACGCGATGGTCGTAAAACACATTGTGGCACATCCGAAATAAAGTGTCTTCATCATAGGGCAGCCTGCTCAGCACCCAAGGACAACAGGCGGGCGAACGTTTGCAGCCGTGAGTCCACGGCCGTGGAGGACCGCCCCCTACGTGTTCTGCATCGCCCGTACGACATTGCTTTGCGCAGCGCGGTGGGCCGGGAGGAGGCCCGCGATCAGGCATACGCCGACGGTCAAAGCGACCGCCCCGCCGACGAATGGCCAGTCCAGGGCGAACCGGAGCGGGAAGCCCCAGATGCGGTGCGTCAGCTCGTTGACGCCGTGCGCGGCGTGCATGCCGAGGATCAGGCCGAGCGAGGCGCCGATCGCGCCGAGCACGAGGGCCTCGCCGATCACCAGGCGGGCGATCTGCGACTTCGTCGCGCCGACGGCCCGCAGGACGGCGAGCTGCCGCGTGCGGCTGGCGACGTTGGCCATCATCAGGTTGCCCACGCCGAGGGCCGCGACGACCAGCGCGACCATCGGAATGGCCGTCATCAGGCGCGTGGCGGTGCGGAGCGTCCGGTCGATCTCGGCCTTCAGCTCGGCCACGGAACGGCGGATGGAATTGGGCTTGCCGCAGCGTTCGGCCACGAGCGACAGGACGACCTCCTCGCGGTAGGCCCGCCACCGTTCTTCCGGCGCCCGCTTGCCCCAGCCGTCGCGAAGCGTGTCGAAGGAGGACCGGAGCGTCCGCAGCACCTTCAGCTCGTCCGGCACCGTGGGCCAGGTCAGGGCATTGGCCCGGTCGCCCAGGCCCGCCCAGAACGCCTGCATCGCCCGCAGCTCGGCCGCGCGTTCGGGCATGACGGCGGCCCAGTCGTCGATCCACTCCATGAGCCGCGATGGCCGCGTGAGCGACGGCACCTCGGACTCGCGAAACAGCCTGGGCGGCGGAGTCGTCGGCAGGTCGAAGTTGATCAGGAACAGCGTCATCTCGTCGTTGATGCCGAAGATCCGCTTCGCGTCGGCGAGGGTGCCGAGAACGCCGTTGACCTGGGCGCCGACGAGGTGGCTGTCGGCGTTGAAGTACGTCGCGGCGATGTCGAGGGCCGGCGACTCAACAATGCCGGCGATCTCGAACACGCCGCCGCGCTGGCCGGCCTGGATGAAGAGGTGGCCGCCGACCTTGAGCTTGCGAAGCTCGGCGAACTGCGGGGCGATGAGGACATGGCCCCCCCGCTTCAGCTTCGCGACGGCCTCCTCCCGGGTCCCCTCGATGAATTCGAGCCTGGCCATTTCGAAGAAGGCGTCGGGCTCGCCCGCGGCAAACCAGCCGAGGTTGCAGCGGATGTCGTTGGCAAGCACGTGAAGGCCCACGCCGGGCGTCTTCGCGGCCTCGCGGCCGACGTCGAGCCGGATCGGCTCGCGCGTCCAGATGAATGCCTCGCACATCCGCTTGGGGAAATCCCAGCCCGCGGTGAGGCTCTCCGTGTGTACGACAAGGCACACGATCAGCGACAGACCGACCATCAGCCCCGAGCAGATGCCGGCCCCCCGCCACGACGCCCGGCCGACCTGGTCGCTCAGCAGCCGGTGCCGCACGCCGAGAACCTGCGCCGCCACGCGGACGAAGACCTCGCCGCCGAAACGGATCAGCGCCGGAGCCAGCAGGGCGTAGCCGCAGTACAGGAGCATGATCCCGCACATCGCGACGTGCGGCCTGAACCACCGCATCGGCTGCAACCGGATGATCATCCACACGTGGCCGGCGATCATCGTGGCGCCGAGAACGAAGGCCACCACGTCGAGCCAGACACGCGACGGGCGCGATTGCGGCCGGGTGGCCTCGAGCGGCGAGACGCGCATCGCCTGGATCGCCGGCAGGATGCCGCCGCCGATCGCCGTGACCGCGCCCCCGGCGAGCGCCAGACCGATCCCCCAGCGGCTGATGGCGATGTGGCCGATGTACTGCGGCGCAATCAGCACCGAAAGGCCCGTCAGCGCGATACCGACCGGGAGCCCGAGCACCAGCCCCACGATGCCGACAGGCACCACCTCGCCGAGAACCATCGCCGACATCTGCAGCCGTGTCATGCCGACGCAGCGCAGCAGCCCGAGCTGCCCGATCCGCTCCACCATGCCCATGCTGAGCGTGCTGAGGATGATGAAGAACGCCGTGAAGAGCGCCACGCCGCTGATGAGCGTCAGGATGAACTCGGTCTGCGACTGGGCGGCCTCGACCTGGCGGAGCTTGGCATCGGCCGTGGTCACGAGGAAGTTCTGCCTGTAGGCGTCGGAGACGCGGCGCACCTCGCGCGCGGTGTTCCAGAGCGCCTGCTTCGAGGGATCCTTGAGGAGGATCTCGACCTGCGTGACCCGCGGCGGCCCCGGGCGGTTCACCACCCGCTGCAGTTCGGGCAGCATGACGACCGCCATCGGCCGCTGAAACCGGGCGATCCGCCGGCGTTCCATCAACCCGACGACGCGAAACTCGGTCCACGGGCACTCGCTGTTCTCCCGGAGCCGCAGCACGCCGTCGAGGCCGATCCCGTTCGCCTCCGCGAAGGCGTTCTCCAGCAGCGCCACGCCCTTGTCGTCCGCCCGGAGGACGCGGCCGCGAAGCAGGCCCTCGTGATAGTCGCGGAACGGCGGCTCCCGCTCCGGGCGAATGCCGATCACGTCCATCTCGACGGTGTCGGCGTCGGCGCCCTCCTTCGGCCTGTCCGGCCCGGTCGCGACCTCAAGACGTTCCTTCAGCCGGCCGGAGGCGGCGACCACGTTCGGCACCTTGAGCACATCGTCCGCGACCGATTCAAAAACGGTGCCCCACTGCCCGTACATCGACTCGACGGCCAGGTGGCTCCTGCCGATCCAGGTCCAGACCTGCTCGGCCACGCTCTGCCGGATGGACTCGTAGGCCCCGGTGACCCAGACGACGACCCCGACGCCGAGGGCGATCGCGACCGTGGCCAGGGCGGTCCGGCCCGGCTTAGCCCGCCAGTTCCTGATAGCGAGTTGCCACCAATGCCGCATGGCCCGCCTCGGCCGGGACGATCTCCCCGACCAGTTCGCCGTCCTTGAGAACCAGCACGCGGTCGGCGAACGACGCAGCCGCCGCTTCGTGCGTTACCATCAGCACCGTCTTGCCGTACTGCGACGAAAGCCCCCGGAGCAGCTCCCAGATCGCGTGCGCATGCTTCGAGTCGAGGTTGCCGGTCGGCTCGTCGGCCAGGAGCAACGCCGGATCGTTCAGCAGGCTCCGCGCGATCGCAACCCGCTGCTGCTCGCCGCCGGACATCGCCTGCGGACGGTGGCGGGCCCGGTCTTCCAGGCGGACAAGCCGGATCATCTCGTCGGTGCGTTTCGCGATCCGGTCGGCCGATACGCCGTCGACCAGAAGCGGAAGCGATATATTCTCCGCCGCCGTCAGCGTGGGCAGGAGGTTGTACGCCTGGAAGATGATGCCCAGCCGACGGCGACGGAACAGCGTCCGCCGCCGGTCGGACATCCGGGTGATGTCGTCGCCCGCGACCAGGATGCGGCCCTCGTCGGGCAGATCGAGCCCGCCGATCAGGTGCATCAGCGTGCTCTTGCCCGAGCCGCTGGCGCCCATGATGGCGATGAACTCGCCCGGCCGCGCCTCGAAGGAGACGCCGCGGAGGGCGTGGACGACGGCGCTGCCGGCGAGCCGGTAGCGTTTGTGCACGCCCTCGACGCGGAGGATCGCCGGCGGCGGCGCCGCGACCGGGCCGTCCGCCGCCTTGTTGTCCGGGTTGTCGCTCACTACAGTACCCCTTGTCGCCGTGCGACCCCAGGGTGCCTTGTGCGAATCATCGCCACCGCCGACCTCCACTATGACATCCTGCGAAGCCGGGCGCCCACGGAGCGCATCGCCTCGGCCATCAATGCGCAGCCGGCCGACGCCCTGCTGATCGTCGGCGACGCCTGCGCCCACGACCTGGGCATTCTACGGCAGTGCCTGCAACTTTTCGATGCCTTCCCCGGGAAGGTGTTTTACGTGGCGGGCAACCACGACCTCTGGACGTACGGGGACTCGCTCGACCGCCATGAGCGGGAGCTGGCGGAAGTCTGCGAGGAGACGGGCGTCTGGTATCTCGATGCCCGGCCGTACGTCCGCGACGGCGTGGCCCTGGTCGGCTCGGTCGGATGGTACGATTACTCGTTCCGCAATCCGGGGCTCGGGATCCCGGACCGTTTCTACGAGCAGAAGGTCGGGCCCGGGGCCGCGGCGTACATGGAGATGCACCACCTCGACACGGATGCGCCGGACGTGTCCGCCGTCGCGCGGTCGATCACGACACGGTGGATGGACGGCGTCCATGTGCACCTGCCGATGAACGACGCGCAGTTCACGCGGCGGCTCCGCGATCGTCTGGCGGACCATCTGGAGGCCGTCGCACCGGAGGCGGAACACATCGTGGTCGCGATGCACCACCTGCCGTTCGAGCCGATGGTGCGCCGCACGGGCAGGCCGAACTGGGACTTCGCCAATGCCTTCATGGGCAGCCGTCTGTTCGGGGAGCTGCTTCTGACGATGCCCAAGGTCCGCCACGTCCTCTGCGGCCACAGCCACCACCCGATGCGGGTGCGAATCGGCCACATCGAGTGCGTCAACATCGGCAGCACCTACACGGCCAAGCGGCAGGAGGTGCTGGACGTGCCCTGACAGGCACTGCTTCCTGGCCCGGTAGTTGTGCCGTACGTACGCCCGGCCTCAGAACTGACCGTAGTCGGCCGGATCGACCACTTCCTCGTAGTCGCCGCCGGCCTTGCGGACCAGCTTGATCCGGTGCTCGACGCCCAGCCGGCCTTCCACGACGGCCGTGACTGCGTCCGCGGGTTCGCCTCCAGCCGCTTCAGGCGTCTCCTCGACTTCCTCGAAGAGACCGTTCGGCTGGCGTTTCAGCGTAATCCGGCGATCGTGGCCAAACTGGTCGGCGACCAACGCAGTCACTGTGTTCGAATCGAAACGCATACCATGCTCTCCCTGTCCGTGTCCGGACCATCAGCCTTCACAGCGGCGGTCACCCGCTCGATGGCGGACGATCACGCCCCTTTCGCGGTGAACCATACGATTGCGAAAGGGACCGGGGCAAGCGGATCGCACGGTTTTTCGCGCCGCGCACGTCCCATATCCGGGATGCCTTGCGAACCGCGGACGCGGTTCGAGAAAAAGGGCCGCCCGCCCGTTCGCTGACTCGCCTGTCTCGGAAATGCGGTTGCCCGGGGAGACGGCCATTCCGAAACCGGGCGGCCCGCCGCTTGAGCGGCAGAGCCCCGGACCGGACGCGGGGCACGCCGCTTACGCGCCCGCGCTCGCGGGGCACGGTTCATCGGCGTCGGCCGTGCCGGCCTCCAAATCGTCTCCGTCGATGCGGTTGACCATCTCCCGAGGCTGGCCGGTCGCGGCCAGGGCGCTCTGCCACAGGTTGCTGTCCGGGTCCAGCCGCTTGACCCGACTGACGGCGGCCGCGATCGGCACATGCGTGAAGTAGTCGTTCCAGTACCCGACGAACATGCCCGTCTTGCCCGCCATGGCCGCGTGCACGACCATCTGCCCGAGAATGCCGGCGAAGAGCGAATCACTGGCCGTCGCCGGCGCCGACCGGATCAGGTAGCTGGGGTCGATGTACTTGAGATTGATCGGCACGTTCAGCAGCCGGAAGTACTCGCGGATCCGGTCCTGCAGGAACAGGCCGATGTCCTTCAACCGGGCGTTGCCGGACGCATCGGTGGCCTGTGCGCCCTCCCCGCCGGCCTCAAAAAGCTTCTGGCCGGCGCCCTCGGCCACGACGACGACGGCGTGCCGCCGCGCCTGGAGCCGTCTGTACAGGTGGGCGAGAAATCCGTTGTCGCCGCCCATTTCGAAATCAACCTCGGGCACGAGAAGGAAGTTGGCCTCGCGGCTGGCGAGTGCGGCGTGCGCGGCGATAAACCCCGCGTGCCGCCCCATCAGCTTCACCAGCCCGATGCCGTTGAACGCGCCCTTGGCCTCCACGTGGGCGCCGCGGATGGCCTCGGCCGCCATCGAGTAGGCGGTCTCGAACCCGAACGTGCGTGCGGTAAAGGGTACGTCGTTGTCGATCGTCTTGGGCACGGCGACCACGGCGATCTTCAGGCCGCGCCGCTGCACGGCCTCGCTGATGGCCAGCGCGCCGCGGAACGTCCCGTCGCCGCCAAGACAGAACAGCACCTGGATGTTGAGCCGTTCGAGGGCATCCACCATCTCGTCCGGCGACTGCGGCCCGCGCGACGAGGCGAGAATCGAGCCGCCGAGCTGATGAATGTCGGCCACCGCCTCCGTGTCGAGCATCAACGGCTCGTGCCGATACCGCGGAATCAGACCTTCGAATCCGTAGCGGAAGCCGTAGATCGTCCGCACCCCGTACGTGTGGTTCAGCTCGAGCACGACGGCGCGGATGACGTCGTTCAGCCCCGGACAGAGCCCGCCGCAGGTCACGATGCCGCAGCGAGTCTTTGTCGGGTCGAAGTAGATCTTCGCCCGCGGACCCGCCAGCTCGAACGCCGACGGATCGTCCCCGGCCTGGCACGAAGAGCGGGAACCGGCCTGACGCACCCGCGTATCGAACAGCGTTCGTTCGCCATCGGACACGAAGCGACCCACGCGGGCGGGCGTGGCCACGTTCCGCGAACCGAGTTCCGAGATCGTGAAATCGAGCGGCGCACCCTCAAACATGCTGAAGCCCTGCCCCATCCGCCGGGGGCACGCACGACGCACGGTTATCGGAGCATACGGCTCCGGCTCCGGGCGCAGCGCGTCGGCGGATCACCCTTTCATCGTCACGAGGCGGCCTCGCATTCATTGACACGAACGCCGCAGCCGAATGGCGCATGGTTACCGGGCGTGTACGACCACGAAGCGCCGCAACACGAAACATCGTGCAAGCCACGCAGGACGGGAACGCGGGATGCTCCCCGGCCCCCCAACGTCATTCGCTCGCTTCCGGCACCGGCAACTCGTCGGCCGTCCTTCGCTCCGTCACCGGCCGGGGGACCGGGATCTCCTCCGCACGCAGGATATCAAACCACCGTTCCGGCGAACCCGCCTCGCCGGTGCGAGAGGAAAGATACGCCGCTTCCATCACCGCCATCGTCCACAGATGGTCCCGTGCGAGCGAACCCATTCGCTTGCGGTCGCCGCTCAGCCCGTCCAGAAACGCTCGCACGGGGTGTGCGTACGGGTTGGGCGCGCGATCGAGCGGCGTGCCCGTCGGCTCGCCTCCACGGCTGAGGACCGTCACCTTGGCCGGGTCGATGCGGATCGTCCTGCCGGTCGCCCGAATCGTGATCTGCGAGACCGGCGGCCCGGCGGTCCAGCAGCACGCGCACCACGCCATTACCCCGTCGGCAAACTTCATGGTCAGCACGGCCGTGTCCTCGGTGTCGTACGGAAACCGCGGCTGCGGGCGCGACGCGCGGCTCATGGCGGCGTAGACCTCCGCCGGCGGGCCCAGCCAATGCACGACGAGGTCGATCGCCGCGTAGGCCTCGTTCAGCAGCACACCGCCGCCCGCCCGCTCGCTGTCGCCGCGCCAGTCGAGGTCCTCCGGCCGACAGGTGAACGCCTCCGCCTCGACCAGGAACGGCTTGCCGGACTCGGCGAGGATCTTCGCCGCCTGTTCCATCGCCGGCTCGGCCGGCCACGACCGCGCGATCACCAGGGGGCACCCGCCCGGCACCGACCGCTCAAAGAGCCGCGTCAACGCGATCGCCTCCTCCAGCCGACGGGCCGGCGGCGTCTGCTTCCACACCGGCACGCCCCGCGCCGCAGCGACCTTCAGGCACCCCTGCACGGCGAAGGGCGGCGCGGCGACAAACAACGCATCGAGCTTCCCTTCGGTCGCCAGCGAGCGATAATCCGTATAGGCCGTGGCGCCGAGCCCCTCCGCGATGCGTGCGGCGGCATCGGCGTCCCGATCGCCCACGGCGGTAATCCGCACGCGGGGATCCGCCGCCAGCGCATCCAGAACCGGCCTCGCACCGCCCGTCAGTCCGATCAATCCGACCTGTAGCTCCTGTGGCACGACGTGCCTCGCCCTGTCGCGAACGTCCGCTTCGGTACCTCGATCGCGCCTGAACAAGTACCGCCGGGCCGGCACGCTGTCAACGTCGCCGCCGGGTCAAGTTCGACGCCGAACCGGCCGACGTTTCATGGAAGAACACGCCTTCGCCGGGGCTTTCGTTACCGGACTCCCGCGGAACGGGCAGGTCATGCCGAAACGCGCCATGCATACAGCCCTGACGGTCGAGACGCCGCACACGCGCGAACTCGACGACCTGCTGGCCGACGAACTGAGCCGGCTGCGCCTGCTCCGGCCGGTGGAGGCCGCCGCACGGCCACGCCTGCCGCGGGAGGATCTTCTGGCCGAAGTCGCCCTCGGAACCGAAAAGCACGCCGCCGCCGCCGAAACGCTCGCGGAAACGTGCGCCAACCTGCACGCCGGGCGAAGCGTGCCGCGGCACCGTCTCGACCGGCTGGTCGGCGAGTTCTGCGACATGATCGCCCTCGACTTCGATCTCCTCCCGATGATCGTGAGCGGGCAGGCGTCCCGCGAGCACGATCGGGACTACCTGTTCGACCACTCGGTCGATACCGCCTGCGTGAGCATGGTCATGGCCAGCCAGCTCGGCATGAACCGCCGGCAGGTCATGGAACTCGGTCTCGGCGCGCTCCTGCAGGACGTGGGCATGCTCGGCGTCGATCCCGCCATGCGCCGATCCCCGCGATCGCTGACGGCCAAGGAGAAGACCGAGGTCGAATACCACCCGATCCATACCGTCGATTGCCTGAGCCGGGTGGAGGGCCTGCCGGTCAGCGCGCGGCTCGTCGGCTACCAGGTCCACGAACGGTCCGATCGGAGCGGCTACCCCCGGCGGCGATCCGGCGCCTTCATCCACCAGTACCCCCGGATCGTCGCGATCGCCGACGCCTACACGGCGATGATCCGCCCGCGGCCGCATCGCCGTGCCGTGCTGCCGCACGAAGCGGTCAAGAACATCCTCATCGACGGCGGACTCGGCAAGTACGATCTGATGATGCTCCGCGCGTTTCTCGACGTGATCTCGCTCTTCCCGATCGGCAGTTGGGTCGAGTTGAACGACGGGACGACGGCGGAGGTCGTCCGCGCCAACCCGGGCTCGCACACGCGCCCGGTCGTCGCCGAGATGGACGAGGCCGGCGAGCCCACGGGGACCACCATCGACCTGGCGATGGAGCCCGGCCTCAAGATCCTGCGCGCGATCCCTCCGGCATCGCAATGGCCCGAGCCGAAACTGCTCGCATTCGCGCAGGCTTCCTCCGTTGACTGATCGCGTGCCCGCGCGCCGGTTCCTCACGCGGCGGAGCGGCCTGATAGGCCAGCCTGTGGCCCAGCCGGATCATCGGTGATTCAAACCAGCGCCAGGACAACGCGGCAAGCGACAGCGTGAGCACCAGCGCCAGGAGCGTCGTGCCTGCGCTGCCCGCATCGACCACGAGCGGGGGGCTCCCGCGGACGACACCGTGCGCGAGCGCGGCGATACCGAGGTGCGAGACGTACACGCCGTAGGAGACGGCCCCGAGCAGGGTCAGGACGCGAAGGCGGAACAACCGCCGGACGACACGGTGGTGGACCGCGGCCAGGATCAGGCACAGGTAAACCCCAGCGTTGCATATTTCGACAGGCTTACGCGGCGGATCGTAGGGT
>CAZUAI010000115.1:0-13701 GCA_964617875.1 uncultured Planctomycetales bacterium
CCCTGGCGCTATCGCCAGCCGCTTTGACGCCGGCCGCGTGCGAAGGTTGGGCTAGTCGCCGGTCTGGTTCGCCAGGTAGTTCTCGAGGCCCATCTGCTTGATCTGGTCGATCTGTGCCTCGAGCCAGTCCACGTGCGCATCCTCCTCGCGGAGGATCTCCTCGAAGAGGTTCCGCGTGACGGCGTCGCCCAGCTCGTCGGCCAGGTGGATCGCCGCGTTATAGCCGTGGACGGCCGTCTTCTCGGCCTCGAGGTCGTTTTCGATCTGTCGCCGGACGTCCGGGCCGATCTGCGTCGGGTTCATCCGGCCGACCGTCGGCGTGCCTTCCAGGAACAGGATCCGGGCGATGAGCTTCTCGGCGTGCTTCATCTCCTGGATCGCGCGCGCCTCGATGCTCTTGTGCAACCGCTCGTAGCCCCAGTTGTCGCACATCTCCGAGTGGACCATGTACTGTGCGATCGCCGTCAGCTCATCGGCCAGCAACTCATCGAGCTTCTTGATGACCTTTTCATTGCCCTTCATAATCGGTTCTCCGTCAGCAGCTTCGCAGCATCTCGTTCCACGTCACGACGCGGCGCTCGTCCACCGCCTTGCGCACCAGCAGGGCCACCAGCGAGGCGTTCCGCCCGTTGGCCACGGGCGCCAGGACCGGCTTGCCCTCGGTAACGCTCTCGACGAAGCACCGCAACGATTCCTGCGTGTCGTCGCCGGCGAACTTCTTCAGCGGCTCGACCTTCCGGCTCTTGTCATGCACCGCGATCCTGTCGCCGCCGATCTCGACCGCGCCCTGCGTGCCGATGACCTTCTTGCACATCCCGCCGAAGCCGTCGGGGTCGATCCAGCCGTGGGCGTAGTGGACGATGAAGTTGCCCGGGTACTCGAGAATGGCGGCATAGTAGTTGGTCACCCGGTTCTTCGGATCGTTGTGGAGGTCGCGCCGGCCCATGCCGTACGCCTGCAGCGGCGTCGCCTGCGCCGCCCAGTTCATGAGGTTGAATTCGTGGCACGCCTGCTCGAGCATCCAGTCGCCGGACTTCTCGCGGTACTCGAACCAGCCCTTCAGCGGCAGGCCGTTGTGGCGCCAGAAGCGGCCCTCGACCGGCTCGCCGATCTCACGCCGGTGCACACGGCCGATCGAGTCGATGAAGTTCGGGTTGCACATCCACTGGAAGCCGACCTGGACCTTGAGCGCCGGGTTCGCGGCCGCGGCGGCGGCGACGGCATCCACCTCGGCCACCGTGATCCCCAGCGGCTTCTCGCCGTAGATGTGCTTGCCGCGCTCGATCGCGGCCAGCATGATCCGCGCGTGCTCGAAGCATGGCGTGGCGGTCACGACGGCGTGGAGGTCTTTGCGGTCGAGCAGCCGCTTGAAGTCGTCGGGGCCGTTGCCGTAGGGCTCGGGAGCCTTGCCCTCGGCGTTCCTGACGGCCTGGCAGGCGTTGTCCAGATTGGCTTTGTTGATGTCGCACACCGCGACGACCTGCTGGCCCTTGAGCTTCAGGAAGGCGTTCAGCAGGCCGGTGCCGCGCCCGCCGACGCCGATGAAACCGACCCTGATCGGCTGGCCCGGCTCAATCGTCGTCGGCGGCGCCCCGGGGCCCACTCGCTGCGGCCCGGCGCTCATCTCCGCACAGCCGGCGGCTCCCAGCCCGGCGACCACGCCGGCGGCCCCGATCCTCAGCACTTCTCGTCGCGTAAGGTGATCCACGAATGATCCTCCTGAGGTCCTGGAGTAACGTCCCGGCGGCCTTGCGAAGCATCCGACATCGGCTTCCCGCCACCGGGCAGCGTAGAGGGTAGCAGGAGGCCTGGCCCTCGTCCAGTCGCGGGCTTTGCCCCGTTCTCGTTTTCTTGTGTTGCCGTGTGCGGCGCCGCTGTCACGTCTTGCTGATGTGACAGGGGTACTTGCGGACGTGGGCCTCAATGTGGTCGGCGTAGCGCTGCATGGTCGTCGCGAGCGTCTCGGTGTCGTCTTTCTCGACGGCCGGGTCCACGAGCGGCCCCTCGACGATGAGCCGGAAGTAGAAGTCCCTGCGCGAGACGACGAACCCCTGGAGAATCGGTGCCCCGCACCGCAGCGCGATCCGCACGGGGCCCGTGAGGAACTCGCGCCGCTGGCCGAAGATCTCGACGGGCAATGTCTTCAGGTGGGCGCCGCGCTCGTGCTCGACGTCCGGGGCGCTGCCCAGGATGTACCCGCTCTCGAAGCACCGGTACAGGTCGCGGGGGAACGAGTCGGCGAAGAACACGCGGATCGCGCGGAACTCGGGGAACGTCTCCGCGTACTTGTCCTGCACGTACTTTCGCAGCGGGCCCTCGTTGCGGTCGCGCACGCCGGCCACGCGGTAGCCCAGCAGTGCCATGAGGAGCCCCGCCACGTGCTGCGAGCCGTAGTGCGAAAGCGCGACGTAGGCCCCGCGGTTGCGTGCCAGGGCCTCGTCGAGGATCTCCTTGCCGAAGAACCGTACGCGGTTGAGGATCTTTTCCCGCGGCAGCCTGTCGAAGATCAGGTAGAAGAGCTTGTCGCAGCGGATCCGCATGAAGTGCCGCCACGTCGCCCGCCGTGCCAGGGCGTCCGTGAGCCGGTCGCCGTAGATGACCGCCAGTCGGTCGCGGAACTTCCGCCGCCGCTTGTGGTTGACGAGGTACTCGCACGTCCCGAAGAACTGGCCGAACAGGTACAGGCCCTTCAGCGAGAAGCACCGGGCCCACCCCCAGAGAAACCCCCGGACGACGGCGTACTTGAACCGCGGCCACCAGCCGAGGGTTTCGGTCCCTTCGGTTCGCGGGGCTTCCGTCGCGACGGCAGTGAGTTCGTCAGCGCTCATGTCGTTGCGGGACCAGTATACGACGTGTCAGTTGCCTGTTCCACCCGGGGCGTCCGCGTCTTGCGGGGCCGGCATTCGCCGGGGGGTTTTGTCAGGCGATGGGAACGGGCTCGAGCCTGCGATCGCGGAAGACGGCGAGGGAGTCGATGCCGTTTTGCCTGAGGATCCGCGTCGCCTCGGGCAGGCCGGCGCCGACGTGGGCGGCCGTGTGTGCATCGCTGCCGATCGACATGCAGCGGCCGCCGAGTTCGCGGTAGCGGCGGACTGTGTCGGCGGCCGGGAAGCACTCGCCGACCTCCTGCCGGACGCCGCTCATGTTGACCTCCGGGATGATGTCGGAGGCGAGGCACGCCCGCAGGATCTCGTCGATCAGCCCCGCGAACGGCCGAACGTCGTACGTGTGAAAGTACCGTTGGGTGTACCGCTTGACGAGGTCGATGTGGCCGAGGACGTCGAACATCCGCCTGCCGTCGCGGACTTGCGTGCCCGCGAACCGGGCGGCGTCCAGCACGGCGCGAAGGTACATCTCCGTGCCGGTGCGGGCGTCGAGCCGGTTCCAGTGTTCGCGGAAGTGCAGTGCGCGGCCCTGGAACCAGTGTACGCTCAGTACGACCAGATCGAATTCGTGCCCGGCGAGGAACTCGAGGATGTAGTCCATCCGCTCCGGCTGGTAGCAGACCTCGATGCCGTGGCCGATGACGATGCGGCCGCCGTACTTCCGGCGGAGCGGGAGGATTTCCGCCCGCAGGGCGTCGTAGCGGTAACGGCAGTGCGGCCATTCGATCGGCTGGGTGTCGAAGTGGTCGGTGAACGTGAGCCCGGCGAGTCCCGCGTCGATCGCCGCTTGCACCATGACTTCCGGCGGTTCCTCGCAGTCCGTCGAGTAGTGGGAGTGCAGGTGCTGGTCGAAGAGGGGCATCATGGTCACCGAAGACAGCGCTCGCTGCGTGGCACGGGCATCCTGCCCGTGGACTTGCGGCCTGGAAGGCCGTGCCACGGACGAGGGACCGCGCCTCTGCGGTCAGACCGCCTGGATCTCCTTCGTCTTGGCCGCCAGCAGGTCGTCCACCTGCTTCTCGTACTTCTCGGTCAGCTTCTGGATACGCTCGCGGAGCTTCTCGGCGTCGTCCTCGGGGATGGTGCCTTCCTCCTCCTCGGCATCAACGAGCTTGTTGGCGTCGCGGCGGGCGTTGCGGATCGCCACACGCTGGGCCTCGGCGAGCTTCTTCACGTGGCCGGTGAGCTGCTGGCGGCGCTCGCCGGACAGGGGCGGCACGGGCAGGCGGATGACCTTTCCGTCGCCCATCGGCGTGATGCCGATGTCGGAATGCTGGATCGCCCGTTCGATGTCCTTGCCGGTGCCCGGATCGAACGGCTTGATGAGGATCATGGTCGGGTCGGGCGTGGATAACGCGGCAAGCTCCCGCAGCTCCATCGTGGAGCCGTAGGAGGCCACCTCGACCTTGAGGTGTTCGACGAGCCCCGTTGAGGCCCGTCCCGTCCGGACGCCCCGCATCTCCTGCTTGAAGTACTCGACGGCCTTCTCCATCGACGCTTCGCACTCAAACTCGATCTCGTCGGCTGGCATACAGTCGTACTCCCGGGTTGCGGACTCGCTTCCGCATCATCAAACCACCGCCGGTCCGGCTCCGCCCGCCCGAAGGCGAACCGCCGCGGCAACGTCCCCCGCCGGACGGCCGGATTCGGGGCCCGTTCCATCCTGACCGGTGTATTGTACGGCCGGTTCGTCGCGCGACAAGAGACGACACCCCGTCGCTGCGCACGGCAACAGCGCAAGACGGGACGGCGAATGAGTGGGAGACGGGAAACGGGCAGAAGACCCTTCGGATTGTCGTTCGTTGCCCGGTTGGCCATCCTTCGCCCCGGCTTGCGTCGCTCCGTCGCCTTATCACTTCCTCCCCCCGGGGCTTCTGTTTCCATCTGTCCCCTGGCGTTGCGCGGGGGTATACTGGTAGGACAGTTTGCGGAGGCCAGACGATGTGCGTGGGATGGTCGCGTCGATCGGCGGGGGCGGCGATCGCCAGCCTGATCCTGGCAAGCAATTACCTGATGGCAGCGGAGGCGGGCAACATGATACGGCCGGCCGGTTTTGCGGGAAGCTGGTATCCGGGCGGGGCGGAGGAGCTGGCGAAGTATGTGGACGGCCTGCTCGACAAGGCCCCGGCGACGACGATCTCCGGCAAGCCGATTGCCGTCATCGCGCCGCACGCGGGGTATCCGTACAGCGCGGCCGTCGCGGCGGCGGGGTATCGTTGCCTGCGGGGGCAATCGTACAAGCGGGTCATCGGGATCGCGTTCAGCCATCGTTATGCCGGGTCCTATCAGGGCGTGGATGTGCCGCGCGAGTGGACGGCCTACAAGACGCCGCTGGGCGAGGTGCCGGTGGACGGCGAGGCGTGCGAAGCCCTGCTCAAGAAGCCCGGGTTCGTCTCGAAGCCCGGCGTGGACGGTCAGGAGCACTCGCTCGAGCTGCAGTTGCCGTTCCTGCAGCGGACGCTCAAGAACTTTCGCCTCGTGCCGTTGTACGTCGGGCGTATGAAGCCGGGCGACTACACCGAGGCGGCGAAGGGAATTCTGCCGCTGCTCGATGAAGATACGCTGATCGTCGTCAGCACCGATTTTACGCACTACGGGCCGAACTATGACTACGTGCCGTTCAAAGGCGATGTGCCCGGGAAGCTGCGCGAGTACGCCGACGCGGCTGCCGCCGCGATCCAGAACGGTGACGTGGACGGCTTCCTCGAGCACCTCGCGAAGACCGACGACACGATCTGCGGGCGGAACCCGGTCACGCTGCTGCTGCGGACGCTCTCGATGCGGGCCGGCGCAACGGGCGTGCGGACGGCGTTCGACACATCCGGCAACATGACCGGCGACTACGCGAACAGCGTGACGTACCAGTCGTTCGTCTTCACGCGCCGTCCGGGGACGCTCGGGGCGCCCGAGCGCGAGGCGCTGCTCAAGCTCGCGAGGGAAACGGTGACGGCCGTGTTGGGCAGAAAACCTCCGCCAAGCCCCAAGGCCGAGGACCTGCCGGCCGGCGTGCGGAAGGATGGAGCGTGTTTCGTCACGCTCCAGAACCGCGGTGAGTTGCGCGGCTGCATCGGCACCATGATCGCGCAGGGGCCGCTCTATCAGGCGGTGATCCACAACGCCATCGCGGCGGCGACCGAAGATCCGCGGTTCTTCGGCAACCCGGTAACCGCGGGCGAACTGCCGCAAATCCACATCGAGATCAGCTATCTGACGCCCATGAAGAGGATCACCGACGTTCGCGAAGTGATCATCGGACGGCACGGGCTGCACATCGTGCTGGGCTACCGGCGCGGCGTGCTGCTGCCGCAGGTCGCGTACGAACGGGGTTGGAGCCGCGACGAGTTCCTGACGCAGGTTTGCCACAAGGCCGGCCTGCCGCCGGATGCGTGGAAGGATCCGAAGGCCGAGCTTTCAACCTTCGAGGCGGAGGTCTTCGGCGAGCCGGAGCATCCGGCGACGCAGCCGGGCGCGCGGCAATGATCCGGGCGATGCGGCTCCGGGCCCGGGTTGCCTGCACGGCGGCGGGCGATCCCGGTCCTGCAGATTTCCAGGCCTGGCGGGCCCGCTGAGGCTAGAATAGACGGGTGAAAGTCGCCGCCTGTCATCGTGGCGTCGATCGGAGGACAACAGGTCATGACTTGTCGCAGCACCCGCCGGGAGTTCCTGGGTCGTGCGTCCGCGGCCGCCGTGGGCGCGGCGCTGATGCACGGCGGGTGCCGTGGCGAGTCCGGCTCGGCGGGGTCGGCGGCGGGGCCGACCACACGGCCGGCGCCCCGGGTGATCGTCGCTCGCGATGATGCGCTGACCCGTGGGGCCGTCGATGAGCACCGCGAACGGATCCGCACGCTGCTCGATGCCTCGATGCAGAAGCTGACGGGCGCGTCGGATGCGGCGTCGGCGTGGCGGCGGTTTTTCAAGCCGTCGGAACGGATCGGGATCAAGGTGAACACGCTCGGGCTGGCGACGCAGCCGGCGGTCGCGGATGCGATCGTGTCCGGGCTGCGGGCGGCGGGCGTGCCGGCCGAGCACATCATCATCTGGGACCGGTTCGACGTGGAGCTGGACAACGCCGGCTACAAGCTGAACAAGTCGAGCGGCGGCGTGAAGTGCCGCGGTACCGATGCCGAGCACTACGGCAGCGGCTATCAGGATTCCATCGAGACGAGCGGCGAGATCGGATCGGCATTTTCGCGGATCGTCGCGGAAGAGGTCGATGCGCTGATCTGCGTGCCGGTGCTGAAGGACCACAACCTCGCCGGTGTGTCCCTGGGTCTGAAGAACTGGTTCGGTGCGATTCACAACCCGAACAAGTACCACGATCGCAACTGCGACCCGTACATCGTGGATGTGGTAATGCACCGGTACATTCGGCCGCGGTGGCGGCTGACGATCTGCGACGGGACGCGGGCACAGTACAACGCGGGCCCGCAGCGGCATCCCGCCTACGCCTGGGCGTACGGCGGGCTCCTGGTCGGCGCCGACGTGGTGGCCGTCGATGCGGTCGCGGCCGACCTGGTCGAGACGCAGCGCAAGATGAAAGGGCTCAAGACGCTCGCGGACGAGAAACGTCCGCCGAAGCACATCGCGACGGCGGCGGCCCGGGGGCTGGGCGAGGCGGATTTGCGGAAGATCGAACGGGTGGACGTGTAGGGTATCGGGTTTGGGGTTCGGGGCCCGGGGGCCTGGAGCTTGGAGAACACGGGAAACATCTTCGCTTCGCCTTCGCGGCGCGACTTGCTTCGCTATGGGCTTGCGTGCGGTGTTTGCGGGGCGCTGGCGCCTTCACACGCCCCTGCGCAGCAGGATGCGGCCGGCGCGGGGGGGCTGGACGGGCCGCGGCTGAAGGGGGTGGCGCGGCACGAAGCGTTGTTCTGGGAGACCCTGCCCGACAACAAAGTGAGGTGCGTCCTGTGCCCGCGCGAGTGCGAGGTCGCCGACGTCGAGCGGGGCTACTGCGGCGTCCGCGAGAACCAGGGCGGGCGATACCAGACGCTCGTGTACGGGGCCGTCTGTTCAGCCAACGTCGATCCAATCGAGAAGAAACCGCTCTACCATTACCTGCCCGGGACAACCGCCTTCTCCATCGCGACGGCCGGCTGCAATATCGAGTGCAAGTTCTGCCAGAACTGGCAGATCAGCCAGTACCGGCCCGAGCAGGTCGAGAGCACCATCGTCACGCCCGAGCGGCTCGTCGCGACGTGCAGAAGCCGCGGCTCGCCGACGTTCGCCTACACCTACTCGGAGCCCGTGGTTTTCTATGAGTATATGCACGACGTTGCCGCCCTGGGCCGCAAACAAGGCATCGGCAGCGTGATGATCTCCAACGGCTACATCCAGGAGAAGCCGCTGCGGCAGATCTGTCGGCAGTTGACGGCGGTCAAGATCGATTTCAAGGCGTTCACGGAGAAGTTTTACGCCGAGCAGTGCAACGGGCGGCTCGAGCCCGTGCTGGCGACACTGACGACGCTGAAAGACATCGGCATCTGGTTCGAGCTGGTCATCCTGATCATCCCGACGCTGAACGACACGGCGGACGAGATTCGCCGCATGAGCGAGTGGGTGGTCGGGCATCTCGGGCCGGATGTGCCCGTGCACTTCACACGCTTCCATCCCACCTATCGCGTGACGAACCTTTCACCCACGCCGGTCTCGACGCTCGAACGCTGCCGGAAGATCGCGATGGACGCCGGCGTCCGCTACGTCTACGCGGGCAATGTGCCGATGCACCCCGGCGACAACACGTACTGCCACGGCTGCGGAGCGGAACTGATACGCCGGGTCGGGTTCCAGGTCGCGTCGAATCAGATCCGCAACGGCAAATGCCCCAGGTGCGGCACCGCGATCCCAGGCGTCTGGTCGCAGGAGCAGGCGTTGGCGTTCCGGCCGCGGGAGACCGCGCCGACCTCGGTGCCCAGCACGCGATCGAGCTGACCTGGAGCATCTGCCGATTGCGATGTTCGAAAGTGAAAACGGAGAAAGTGGAAAAAGGGTAAAGTGTTGGCGGTCCATGATTGCGGCCGTGAAGGCAAGTGGCACATTTGGCGGATGGCGGGCTACAGGGGACCGCGCAAGACTTGCGTAGCCGGCCAAACGCGAACAACGTTTATCGGACGTAGGATATGCGGGCCGGTCGGAAGGCGTTATCAGTATTGCCGGCGCGGCCTGATGATGATGTAAGTATATTCATGTCAGTATTTTATATCCATATATGCCGCCATGAGAAACCTGAGGTGTACGGTCGGGAAAATGAGAAACGGAGTAACCGAACAGCGTATCCGACTCAACCGGAGCGGCACTTTCTGCCGACGATGACGCACCGGATATGCCGGCGGCGATCAGGAGGATCGCCCGAGTGCGAGGCTCAGGATGAGCGACGCGGTTACCCATCTCGGTCGATCGAGTCTCAGGCGCGAGTTCGCGACGCGCTGGCAGATCCCCCTCTTGATCGTTTCGTCGCTGTTCTTCGGTTGGGGCGTCTGGAATCTTCGTCCGAAGCCGCCGCGGATGACGTTTGCGCAGCTGGCGGACCACGTCGTGGTCCTGCAGAAGGCGGGGATGTACACCGAGGCGAACGGTCTTGCCGAGGCGCTCCTCGCGGAGCCGACCCGCACCCCGGAGGAGCAACGGCGGTTGCGCCTGCTCCTGGCCCGGATCATCTACGACTTCGAGTCGAAGGCGGCGGTTCGGAATCCGGTCAATCTCGAGCGGATGATCCGAAACTACCGGCTCTCGGTCGAGCCGACGGCCGCGTTGGATGCGGAGGCCCTGTACCGCATCGGGCAGGCGTGGGAATGGCTCAATCGGCCGTTGGACGCGGTCAAGGCGTACGAGGAGGCCATCGACAAGGGCTGGGCGGATGCGACTCCGCTGCGGCGTCGCATTATTACGTTGAAGGTTCAGGCGGGTGCCTTGACCGGCGAGGCGCTCGGGAAGGCCCTCGACTCGTATCTGGCGGTCGCGGCACCGGCCGGACTCACGACCAGCGACGTGATCTGGGCCGCCCAGCAGCGAACGGACCTGTACGTGGCGGAGGGGCGTTACAACGAGGCCGAGGCGTACCTGGAATCGCTGCGCCCGACGATGGAAGGTGCGGTCCCCGAACCGGAACGCAACCGTTACGACTTTCTGACGGCCCTGATCCTCTA
Source organism: uncultured Planctomycetales bacterium (assembly GCA_964617875.1). GTDB lineage: Bacteria > Planctomycetota > Phycisphaerae > UBA1845 > PWPN01 > CAZMVY01. The sequence continues at coordinate 10,031 of CAZUAI010000115.1, forward strand.
TTTTCAGGGGCGTTATGACGAATCCGAGCGCGTCGTGCGGGCCCTGCGGAACCGCATGACCATCCGCGACGAGACCGATGCCTCGTCAGGGTGGCTTCTGGGGCGGCTGGTGCAGCTCCAGTCGTCGCCGGAGGTCGCACTGAGTTTCTTCGACACGGTGTGCGAGACGCACTTCGAAGGGCCTTACGTGGTGGCGTCGAAGCTGGGCCGCGCGGAGTGCCTGGCTCAACTCGACCGGGACGCGGCGGCGCAGGCGGCGTACCGGGACGCCGTGACGAGTGTAGTGCCGCTGCCGCCGTCGCGAATCGTCAACAAGGCGATGGTGATCGCGTCGGCGACGTCGGCGTATGAAGAGGCACGGCGGGCCGGGAAGCTGGCCGATGCCCTGGAGTACTCGCAGATCGCGGCGGGGCTGCTGTCGCCGGAGGACTACCGGCGGCAGGCCGTGTACGTGGAACGCCGGGCCGACCTGCTTTCGATGCTGGCGGAGCAGGACTTGCGCGATGCCGAGGCGGAGGCGGCTGCGCCGACGACGCGGCCCGCGGCCGACGGTGTGCCGTCGGGGTCCGGGCTGCGGGAGCGTGCGCGGCAGCGGTTTGTCGAGGCCGGCGAGGCGTACCTGCGCCTGGCGAAACTGCTGACCGAGGATGAGTCTGTCGCGTCCGCGGCGGTGTGGAAGGCGGCCGACCGCTTTGATCAGGCCGGCGAACGCGGCCGGTCCATCGATGTGCTGGAGGCGTTCGTTCAGGACCGCCCCGGGAGTGTGCGGATCCCGGCGGCGCTGCTGCGGCTGGGGCAGTCCTACCAGGCGCTCCAGCGGTACGAGGAGGCCGTCCGCTGCTACGAGCGGAACATCCGTGAGTCGCCGCGGACGCCGGGTGGCCTGGCGTCGGTGGTACCCCTGGCCGAGTGTTTCATGGCGATGGGCCCGGAATACGCGGCCAAGGCGGAGCAGACGTTCCTGACGATCCTGGAGGAGGCGCCCGATCGTCCGCCGTTGCTCACCCCGGATGCGGCGGTCTTCCGCGATGCCTTGTTCCGGATCGCGGACTTCTACGTCGATCGGGGCCGGTACGACCAGGCCATCGTTCGTCTCGAAGAGGCGCTTTCGCGATATCCCGGCGATCCGCGGATCACGCGCTCGCGTTTTCAACTCGCCGAGGCGTATCGGCGGAGCGCGGCGCAAATGGCCGCGGCGATGGCCGGAGACCGGGGCGCCCTGTCGCGGGAGCAGACGACGGCCGAGGTGCGCCGACGGCTGCGGCGAGCGCGGCAGCTCTACGACGACGTCATCGCGGCCTCGGCGGAGGCGGACACGGCGGCCTCGCAGCCCGCGGGCGCCGCCACGCAACTGGAGCGGGCCCGCGTGCGGATGAGCTACCTCTACCGGGCGGATTGTGCATTCGACGAGATCGAATATGCCGGAGGCGCCTCCGCGGGATACGCAGAGGTTATCCGGCTGTATGACGTGGCGGCGTGGCGGTTCCGCAACGAACCGGCGGCGCTGTCGGCCTACGTGCAGATCATTCAGTGCTACCTGCGGATGGGAGACGTCGTTCGCGCGAAGACGACGCTGGAGCGGGCGCGCTGGATCCTGCGGGGGATCGCGGAGGAAGCAGATGTCTGGCGCGTGCCGGGCGAGAACAAGAAGGTGTGGGCGGACTACCTTGCGTGGCTGGGCAACAGCCCGGCCTTTCGCGAGCGGTGAGGGGTCATCCGGAAGCGAGGCGCACATGGAGCGGTACGACGAGAACGGGACACGGGATCAGGTCGAGGCGGAGCGGGCGCTGGCGACGCTCGCGCGGCAGCGGGATGAGTACCGCGCGTTGCACGGGCTGGCACAGCAGCAGCGCGCGCTGGTGACATCGAACGAGCCGGAGTCGCTGCTGAGCGTCCTCGCGGAACGGCAGAAGCATGTGGACCGGTTGACGGAGCTGAACGGGGAGGTGAAGCGGCTGTCGCGGGACTGGCCCGATCTGTACGGCGCGATGAGCGAGCGCCAGCGCGACCAGGCCGAGACGATGCTGCGGGAGGTCCGGGCGTGCCTGGCCGAGATCATCGCCGGCGACGAGGAGGACGCGAGACTCCTGTCGGCGCGGATGGCCGGCGTGCGGGACCAGTCGGCGGCGCTGGCGGAGTCGCGCCGGGCCTACGCGGCGTACGGGACGGCGGCGGTCCAGGCGGCACGCACCGCGGGATACACGGACGGACGGCTGATCGACGAGGTGGATGAGCAGGCATGAATGCGACGGAGCCCCTCACGCGGGACGTGACGGATCGCGAGCGGGAACTCGGCGCGATCATCGCCGCCTACAACGAGGTGACGGAGCGGCTCAAGGAGTCGCACGACCGCCTCCAGGGCGAGATGAAGCGGCTCCGGCTGGAGCTGGCCGACAAGAATCGCGAGCTGGCCCGGCGCGAGCGGCTGGCGGCGCTTGGCGAGATGGCGGCGGGCCTGGCGCACGAGATCCGCAACCCGCTCGGGGGGATCCAGCTCTTCGCGTGCCTCCTGGCGCGGGATCTCGCCGACCGCCCCCGGGAACTGGCGCTCGTGCAGAAGATCGCCAAGGGCGTCAGGTCGCTCGAGGCCCTGGTGAGCGACATCCTCGCCTTCGCCGGCCAGGCGGCGCCGCGGTTCCAGACGGTGCATCTGCCGCGGCTTCTTGACGAAACGCTCGAACTCGCCAGGGCCGCGTTCGAGAAGCACGGGGCGACGGTCCATGCCGTCTTTCCTGCCGGTGAACGTGCGGACGGGATGGAGATCGAGGCGGACCCGTCGCAACTGCAACAGGCGCTGCTGAACCTGCTGCAGAACGCGGCCGAGGCGGTGCCGGGCGGCGGCCATGTGGACGTGGTCGTCCGGACGGAGGGCGCCGACCGCGTGTGCATCGTTGTTCAGGACGACGGCGGAGGCATCCCGCCCGAGCTGCTGGGCCACATCTTCAACCCGTTCTTCACGACAAAGGACCGTGGCACGGGGCTGGGGCTGGCCATTGTTCATCGGATTGTGGAGGCACACAGCGGAAGCATCCGCGCCGCGAATCGCGAGACGGGCGGCGCGGTCTTCACGGTTTCATTGCCGCGGCGCCGGCCGGTGACCGACGCCCGCGCATGGGAGGAACGCTGATGGCGCGGATTTGCGTGGTGGACGACAAGGAACTGCTCCGGGACTCGCTCGCCGAGACGCTCACCCGGGAGGACCACCAGGTGACGACGTTCGGCGATTCCGTCGAGGCGCTCGAGGCGATCAAGTCGCAGCCGTTCGACGTGGTTGTGTCCGATCTCAAGATGCCGGGCCTCGACGGGATCGGTCTGCTGCGGGAGATCCGTTCCGCGGGCTGCGATGTGCCCGTCGTCATGATGACCGCGTTCGGGACGGTGCCGACGGCGGTCGAGGCGATGAAGCTTGGCGCGTTCGACTATATCCAGAAGCCCTTCGAGTCCGAGCAGATCTGCATCCTCGTGGACCGGGCGCTCCAGGACGGACGCATCCGCGCCGAGAACGAGGTGCTGCGAAGGACGCTCAACGACATCCACAACGATCGCGTCCTTGTCGGCGCTTCGCCGGCGATGGCGTCGATCCGCGACACGATCGCGCGCGTGGCCCCGAGCCAGGCCACCGTGCTCATTCAGGGCGAATCCGGCACCGGCAAAGAGCTCGTCGCCCAGGC
>CAZUAI010000116.1:0-13411 GCA_964617875.1 uncultured Planctomycetales bacterium
GCCGCCCCGCCGGCGCCGAAGCCGGCGCCGCCGGCCCGACCGGCGGTTTCGCCGCCGACCAAACCGGCCATTGTGCCGCCCCCGACGGCTGTGCCGCCGACCCAACCGGCCACTGTGCCGCCACCGCCGGCACCGACTCCGAAGGCCCCGGCGCCGGTGGCGGCGCCTGCCGCATTGCCGCCGTCCGAAGCGCCGAAGCCCGCGGCGGCGCCTTCGGCCGTGAAGCCGGCGGCATCCGCGGAGACCCCGACGCCCACCGCGCCTGTCGCGCCGCCTTCGGCACCTCCAGCGGCCCCGGCGGCAAAGCCGGCGGCGCCGTCGTCGGGAACGCCTGCAGCGGCGCCTGTGGCGGCCCCGTCGCCGAGGCCTGCGCCGGCGGCGGCCGTTGCCCCTCCCGTGAGCATGTCGCCGGGGGCGCCTCCGGAGGCCGACGTCATGTCCAAGGTGAATGAGGCGGCGACCTCGCTCCGCGCGACCGGCCAGCCACAGATCATGTTTGACGACCAGACGAACATGATGATTATGATCGGGAACCCGAAACAGATCGAGGAGTTGCAGGACCTGATGAAGACGCTGGAGGAGCAGTTGGGTTCGCTGCCCTCCACGACGGACATTCGCGTCTACCGGCTCGAATACGTCGATGTCAATGTTGCCGCGACGATCCTCGAGAACATGTTCAACGAGAGCGCCCAGAAACCCGGTCAGCCGCGGGGCGTTCCGGGCCAGCCGCAGCCGCCTCAGCAGCCCGGCCAGCCGCAGCAGGCGGCCCAGGCGCATCGCGGACGCGACACCACCGGCCGCGGCACCGACGAACGCGGGCGCATGGACGAGGAACGGGGCGGCCGCAGCCGTCGCGACCGCGAATCGGATCGGCAGGACAAAGACGGTGATACCGGCGCCGCCGGCCCGCGTCCGCTGCTCAAGGGCGACCGCATCCGCGTCTTCCCGGACATCCGGACGAGGACGCTGGTCATCCGGGCGCACCCGGACGATTTCCGCGCGGTTTCCGAACTGCTGCTCAAGATCGACCGGCCGAGCGGCAATCCGGGCATCGACATCCGCATTTTCCAGCTGAAGAACCTCAACGCCGGCGAGGTCGAACAGGCCCTCAAGGCGATCCTGAAGATCGAGGACCGGGGCGGCTCCCGCCGTCGCGTGGGGCGGACGTTTACCAGCGGCATGCCCGGCATGCCGGGGAGCTGGCAGAGCCCCGCCGCCATGATCGAGCAGCTCCAGGAACAGGTGCTCGAACTGCAGGGCATGGGCGAGGGCAAGCTGGCGATCAACCCGAGCGAGCAGATCACGATCACGAGCGACGGCACGACGAACAGCGTGATCGTCTCGGCCCCCGACGAGGGCATGAAGCTCATCGAGAAGCTCATCAGCAAGCTCGAGGAGCAGCAGGTTCCGCTGATGGTCAAGACGATCAAGGTGGAGCACGCCGACGTCGGCGACCTCCTTCCGGAACTGGAGAAGGTCTTCGAGCGGAGCGGCGGCGGCGGACGGACCGCGGGCGGCGAGGTGACGCCGTCGCGCATCGGCGCCGTGCAGATCAGCGCGGACGTGCGCACGAACCAGCTCGTGATCCGGGCGCTCAAGCCCGATTTCGAGAAGATCGAGCCGATCGTCAAGGAACTCGACCGGAAGATCGAGGGCCAGGAGGTGCAGACGTTTACGCTCGAGCACGCCGACGCCAGCACGCTGGCGAAGGCGCTGTCCGCCACCTACATCACGTCGGGCGGCAGCAAGGTCGGCAAGCCGATCCGCATCGAGTCGGACGCCTCCACGAACACGCTGTTCGTGTGGGCCGACGAGGCGATGCGGGCGAAGATCGCCAAGCAGGTGCTGGAGCTCGAGAAGTCCGCGACCGAAAAGGGCGAGACCCGGCAGATCACGCTGACGCAGGCGAACGCGAGCATCGTCGCCGAGAAGCTCAACGCGGCGTTCGGCGGCAAGGGCGGCAAGGGCCGCGCCGTGGTCAAGGTCACCGGCGACTCGGCCAGCGGCGTGCTCTTCGTCCAGGCCCCGCCGGAGCTGTTCAAGCAGATCGAGGAAGCCGCCAAGACCATGGACACGCGGACCCAGCTGCAGATCAAGTCCTTCCAGCTCAAGAACGCCTACGCGACGGAGATCCTCGAGCAGATGAAGGACATGACGATGCAGCTCGCGCGGCAGATCGCCGGGAGCAAGTCCGACATCCAGCTCGGCGTCTTCGCGGCGACGGCCGATCCGCGGACGAACACGCTGTTCATCACGGGCGACACGCCGACGCTGGCGATCGCCGAGTCGGTGATCAAGCAGATCGACGTTCCGCCGTCGAACCCGACGCTGCAGACGACGTCGTACTTCTACCTGACCAAGGCGGATGCGTCGTCGGTGGCGGCGACGATCAACGCCCTCTACGCCAACGTTCCGGGCAAGGCCGTGCCGCCTCCGAAGGCGTACGCCGAGCCGCTGACCAACGCCGTGTTCGTCTACGCGACGCAGCCGCAGCTCGAGCAGATCAAGGCGAGCGTGATCGACCCGCTCGAAAAGGTCGCGCCGGGCCCCGAGCGTGAAATCGCGACTCACCGGCTGACGCTGAAGTACGCCAAGGTGGACGACGTGATGGCGACGGTCTCGACGTTTGTGACGCAGCGGCGGCAGGCGCTCGCCGCCTCGGGCGTGACGCGAAACATCCTGCCGCAGGACCTGGCCATCGGGATCTCGGCCGATACGAACACGAACCAGCTCCTGCTGTACTGCACCAAGAAGAACCTCGACGAGATCAAGGCCCTCGTGGACACGATCGACGTCGAGGGCGCCACGACGCAGGCGAAGAAGACGAGGATCTTCCCCATTCAGTACGCGGACCTGGGGTCGGTGGCCCAGGCGCTGACGTCGGCCCTGTCCAAGCCGGGGCAGGTGAGCGAGCGCGACCGGGTCACGGTCGCGGCCGAGCCGGGGACGCAGGCGATCGTCGTGACGGCGAGCCCCGAGAACATGGCGAAGGCCGAGGCGATCATCGCCGACCTGGACAAGGAGACGGGCCAGACGCAGGTGACCGAGCAGATCGTGCTGGAGAACGCGCGGGCGTCCGAGGTCGCGACGACGATCACGAACCTGCTGGCCTCCACGCGGCGGACGTCGCGGGCGACCGGGCGGCTGCCGGCGAGCGTGCAGGCCGTCGAGCCGACCAACTCGCTGCTCGTCAGCGCACCGAAGACGGAGCTGGAGCAGCTCAAGGGCATGATCAAGTCGCTGGACGTCAAGCCGAATCTGGAGACGCAGCGGCAGATGAAGTCCTACGTGCTCCAGTACGTCGACCTCGGATCGATGATCACGACCGTGAGCCGGGCCTTCACCATCCAGGGAGCCAGCCGGAACCCGCGGGACATGGTCGAGGCCTTCGGCGACTACGGGACGAACACGCTGATCGTGGCCGCGACCGAGGAGAACCACAAGAAGGTCGAGGAGTTGATCAGGACCGTGGACGTTCAGGGGACGGGCGTCCGCAAGACGTACCCGTTCGAGATCAAGAACGCGGTCGTGGACGACGTGTACACGGCCCTGACGACGATCTACGCGGCCAAGAAGCAGAAGGTCGGCAACCCCGTCAGCATCGCGCAGCTCCGCGGGACGAACAAGATCCTCGTGACCTGCACGGAGGCCGACCAGAAGGAGGTGGCCGAGCTGATCGCGACGCTGGATGTGCCCGGCTCGGCCGGCGAGGTCGAGATGATCCGGCTCGTGCACCTCAGCCCGACCGAGGCGAGCCAGATGCTGACGGAGTTTTTCCGCAAGCCGGGCACGGGGCGCTACGACGCGACGCTGCTCTACGACCTGCGGATCACCGCGAGCGAGAGCGGCAGCTCGCTCATCGTCAGCGGCCGCCGGGAGGGCCTCGAGCGGCTGAAGGCCCTTGCCGAGAAGCTCGACGCCGAGGCCCCGACCGAGGGCGTGCGGAAGGTGAAGGTCTTCACGCTGAAGTTCGCCAACCCGGCCTACGTGGCGACCGCCGTCACCCAGGCGTACGGCAAGCCCAGCTCCCGGGCGGAGATCGACCAGATCACCGCGCAGCCGGAGTACACCACCAGCTCGCTCGTCGTCTCGGCCAGCCCGAAGAACCTCGAGCGGATCGAAAAGCTGGTCGCGGAACTTGACAGGGAGTCGAGCAACAAGTACGACCGGCACATCGTCAAGCTGCAGAACGCCCAGGCGGATGACGTTGCCGCCGCGCTGACGGCGGCGTACCAGGGCCGGCGATCGACGCAGCAGGGCGAACGGCCGGTGATGGTGGCCTCCGAGCCGAACACGAACCAGCTGATCGTGACGTGCACCGACGTCGAGTTCCCGGGCGTGAAGGAACTGATCGACACGCTGGACGTGCCGAAGAGCGAGGACGCGGACCGGATCCTGAAGACGTTCAAGCTGACGTACGTCGAGCCCAGCTCGCTGGCCTCGGCGATTCAGACGGCGTTCCAGAGCACGACCGGCCGGCGGAACCCGCGCGACAACGTGACGGCGACGTACGATTATACGACGGGCGCGTTGATCGTGGCGGCGTCGAAGGACCGCATGGCCCGGGTCGAGGCCCTCGTCAAGGAGCTGGACCAGGAGAGCCAGAAGCAGCGGCCGGTGCGGGTCATCGAGCTGAAGAACGCCGAGGCGTCGGACGTGGCCAACTCGCTCTCGCAGATGTTCATGTACGGCGGGCAGAAGATGCGGCAGGGCGAGTTCTCGATCCGCATCCAGCACCTGGCGGGCACCAACCGCATCCTCGTCCAGGCCAACGACGCCCAGTACTCCGAGATCAAGGACATCGTGGCCACGCTGGACCAGCCCGACTTCGGCAAGGTCGAGCAGATGCGCGTCGTGACCCTGAACCACAGCGACGCGAACGAGACGCTGACGATCCTGCAGGAGTTCCTGCGGAAGAGCGGCTCGTACTCGCAGCGGGGCAACCTGGCGGGCGACGTCCGCGTGGCGGCGTCCTCGACGACGAACGCCATCGTCATCAGCGGGAGCAAGGATCAGGTCGATCGCGTCGAGACGATCGTCAAGCAGCTCGACACCGAGGTCGAGGGCGCCAACGAGCCGCAGATGATCGGGCTGAAGGTCGCCAACGCGTCGCAGATGGCGCGGACGCTCACGCAGGTCTTCACGGACGCGGCGCGTTCGCGTCGCGGCCGGACGGCGCCGGAGACCGTCCCTCTCATCATCGCCGACGAGCGGTCCAACTCGCTGGTTGTGCGGGCGCGGCCTTCCGATTACAAACTGATCGAGAAAATGATCACGGACATGGACAAGGAGCCGAAGGAGGGCCTCGGGGGCGTGAAGGTGATCGCGGTGGCCGAGGGGATCAACGTCAGCGACCTGGCGCAGCAGATCGAGAAGACGATCAACGCCGGCCAGCAGCAGCGGGCCCGGGAGAATCCCGGCCTGACGCCGATGGCGATCACCGTGGGCTCGGATACGCGGACGAACACGCTGATGGTTTCCGGCTCGCCCGGCCTGTTCCCCGAGGTCGAGCGGCTGGTGTCGCAGCTGGAGAAGATGAAGCCGCCCGGCGGGACGGGCGTGCTGATCGTCCCGCTGAAGAACGTGCGGCCGGAGGACGTGAAGCGGGTCATCGACCAGATGCAGCAGCAGCGCCACGGACGGCGCAGCTCGGCAGACTTGAAGGACAGCGAGATCGGGAAGACACTCAGGCACGCGGCCTGACGTGAGGTATGCCATGCGCGGATGGGTCATCACAACAGCCGTAGCAGTTTTGGCGGCGCCGACGTGGCCGGGCCGGGTCCCGGTCGCCTCGGCGCAGCCGGAGGCTTCGCCGCCGACCACACAGCCGGCGGGGGCCCCGCCCTCGACGCAACCTTCGATCGCGGCGCCGACGACGCAGCCCGCGGCGGCCCCGCCGGGGCCGATCGCCTACACGGGCTCCACGGAGCTCAGTGACAGTGCGCGCATCGAGGTCGTCGGCGACAAGCTGGTCGTGGCCGGGACCCAGTCCGACCTCGCGCTGATCCGGACCCTGGTCGAGGCGATGGAGCAGACCGGTCCGCAGATGGAGATCAAGCTGTTCTCCATGAAGAACATCCAGGCCCAGTCCGTCGCGCCCACGCTGCAGCGGCTGTGGACGGAACTGCAGCAGGGGCGGGTGACGACGCCGGAGGACCGCGTCTCGATCCTGGCCGACCAGCTCAGCAACACGATCGTCATCGGCGGCACGCAGGCGAACATCGACCGGCTCGGCAAGCTCATCGAAGGATTCGAGAACGCCCCGCGGTTCGTGGACGAGATCAAGAACTGGACGCCGATCGAGTTGAAGCACATCCGCGCGAGCGAGGCGGCGGACGTCGTGCGGCAGACGCTCGAGAAGATGCAGAAGAGCAGGGGCGTGAGCGGTCCGTCGCCGATCGACGTGCAGGTCGATCCGCGGCAGAACACGCTGCTGATCGTCGCGCCGCAGAAGGACATCGACCAGGTGCGGCGGTTGATCGACATCATCGACCAGGAGCCCAAGAGCGAGTTCGGCGGCGTGGCGAAGCTCGCCGTCTTTCCGCTGGTCAAGGGGAGCGCCGACACGATCGCCAAGACGCTCGACGACATGATCAAGCTGGAGGGCCAGCAGCAGAACGCCGTCAAGGAGCAGATCCGCCGCCTGCGGCTGACGATCAAGGCCGGGGCCGACGGCCGGATGGAGGACCTACCGGACCTCGACCTCGAGAAGCCCATCAAGATCGTCGCCGACAAGGGCATGAACGCGGTGATCATCGGCACGACCGAGAAGAACATCGTGCCGCTGACGCAGATCGTCAACCTGCTCGACACCGTGCCGACGTCCGAGGAGATGCTCATCCGCGTCTTCCCCCTGAAGAACGCCGACGCGCAGAACATGCAGGAGATGCTCACGAACGTCTTCAAGCAGGGCAAGGACCTCGCCGAGGTGCCGGGCAAGACGGACGTCAAGCGCGTGCCGCCGGGGCCGGCGGGTTCGGCCATGGCCTACAACGTCAACATCGCCAGCGACCCGCGGACGAACACGCTGATCGTCGCCGGCCGCATGGAGCAGCTCGCGCTGGCGCAGAAGCTGGTCGAGGAGATGGACGTCGAGGGCATCGGCGTGCGGTTTCCCGTCCGCATCCTGCACGTCGAGCATGCCGATCCGGAGCGGATCAGCGACATCGTCACGAAGCTCAACCAGGGGCGGATGGACGCCCTGAAGAGCCGCGGCGTGAAGTCGATCGAGATGGAGCGGGTGTTCATCGTCCCGGACGCCCGCAGCGAGTCGATCATCGTGTCGGCGAAGGAGGAGAACTTCAAGGAGGTCGAGGAACTCGTACGGCGGCTGGACAGCACGCCGGCGAATTTCCTCGGCGACATCCACATCATCACGTGCACGAACCTGACGGCGAGCGACCTCGGGCCGAAGATCGAGCAGCTCTGGGAGAAGCGGGCCTCGCTGAAGGCGAGCAAGACGGGCGAGAAGTTCACCGAGAAGCCGGTCATCATCACCGACACGCGGAGCAACGCCCTGGTGATCGCATCGAGCAAGGAGGACTACGTCGCGATCGAGGCGCTGGTCAAGCAGCTCGAGCAGCAGCCGCTGGCGCCGACGGCGGAGATCCGCCTCCACGTGCTCAAGCACAGCGAGGCGGGCAAGCTCGGCCCGCAGCTGCAGAAACTCTTCGAGGAGCGGGCCAAGAACCGCCTGGCCAAGGGCCAGGAGGAGCAGCCGTCCGACCGCGTGACGATCGTCACCGACGACATGAGCAACACGCTGCTCATCGCGGCGAGCCGCGAGACCTACGACGAGATGGTCCGCCTGCTGTCGCAGCTCGACGTGCCGCTCGACGTCGCCGGCGTCATCAAACTTTACCCGCTCCAGAACGCCGACGCGACCCGCGCGGCGAAGCTCATCGAGGACCTGTTCCAGAAGGGCATCCAGCGCGGCGGCGCCACGGCGGCGGTGCCCGAGTCGCAGAAGAAGGTGTCCATCGTCACCGACGCACGGAGCAACGCCCTGATCGTGTCGGCCTCGCCCGAGAACTTCGCCATCGTCGAGCGGCTCCTCAAGCAGATCGACAGCTCCGAGACGCCCGGCTTCATCACGCCCGAATCGCGGATCTTTCAGATCAAGTACGCCGACGCCGTGAAGGTCGCCGACATGCTCGGGAAGCTGGTGGACGGCATCAAGAAATCGCTGCCCCAGGTCGAGCAGGACCAGCTCAACATGACCTTCATCCCCGAGGACCGCAGCAACGTGGTCATCGTCACGGGTTCGCGCTACGGCATGAAACGGGCCGAGGAACTGATCGAGAAGATCGACCGCGAGCCGGGCACGCCGTCCGGCGAGCCGCAGGTCTACCAGCTCAAGCACGCGACGGCGTCCAAGCTCGCCGAAATGCTCACCGAGCTGTTCGAGAAGCGCAAGCCGACCGGCGGCCAGAGTTCGAGCGCGAAGACGCCCGTCTATATCGTCGCGGCGGAGGACTCGAACAGCCTGATCGTCACGGCGGCGCGCGAGGACCATTCGATCGTGCAGCAGCTCCTGGGAATGCTGGACAAGCAGTCGGCGTTTGCGCAGCAGATGGAGATCATCCCGCTGCAGCGGGCGAAGGCCGAGGACCTGTCCGACACGCTGACCAAGCTGCTCGAGAAGCAGAAGGGGACGGCGAAGGGCACGGCCTACAGCATTGCGCCGGAGGCGCGGACGAACTCGCTGATCGTGTTCGCCGGCCCCGACATGATGAACAACATCCGCATCATCACCGAGAAGCTCGACCAGACGCAGCCGGTGCTGGAGCTGGGCATGCGCGTGATCCGGCTTCAGCAGGCCAGGGCGGAGGACCTGTCCAAGCGGCTACAGGAGTTCTTCAAGGAGATGGCGGGCCAGAAGGCCGGGTCGAAGGAAGGATCGTCGATCATCAACTTCAAGCAGTTTGACGCCGCCACGCAGAAGGACGTTCTGCGGAAGCTCGTGCACCAGGACGTGACGATCACGCCCGACGCGCGGACGAACTCGCTGCTGGTCCTGGCCCCGGCCGACAGCGTCGACATGCTCGAGCAGATGATCCAGATGCTCGACGAGGTCACGCCGATCACGGCGACGATCCAGATGTTCGTGCTCCGCAACGCCGACGCGGAAGAGACGTTGAAGCTGCTCGAGGAGCTGTTCCAGGTCGGCGAGAAGGCGAAGAAGGGCGCCGGCGGCCAGGGCGAGACGGAGCGGCAGCTGGTCGTGGGCGCCAGCGGGGGCGGCGTGACGACCGGCGCGGTGGAGCTGGCGTTCAGCGTCGACAAGCGGACGAACACGGTGATCGCCGCCGGCAGCCCGGAGTACCTCGACACCGTCGAGCAGGTCATCCGCTCGCTGGATTCGCTGGACATCCAGAACCGCGTGCAGCGGATCGTCAAGCTCCGCAACGCGGTCGCCGAGGACGTGGCCACGACGATGGAGGGGTATTTCAAGGCCGAGGAGCAGGCCGTCAAGACCGAGGGCACCGAGGAGTCCGTCCTGAAGAAGCTCGAGCGCCAGGTGACCGTCAAGGCCGACAAGGGCTCCAACACGGTCCTGCTGAGCTACAACCCGCGGATGGAGTCCCAGATCGTTGACATGATCAACAAGCTCGACCAGCAGCCGCCCCAGGTCATGATCCAGGTTCTGCTGGCGGAGATCACGTTGAGCGACAACCTCGAGCTGGGCATGGAGTTCGCCCTGCAGGATCTGCGGTTCACGGAGGGCGCGACGGTCGGCCCGAACAACACGATTCAGGGCAACGGCTACGATCTCGTCGCCGGGACCGACATCGGGGCGGCCGGCAGCGGCAGCGGCTTCTCCTTCACGATCACCGGCGAGGATTTCAACTTCCTCTTCCACGCCCTCCAGGGCGAGAGCCGGATCGAGGTCCTGAGCCGCCCGTCGATCATGGTCGCCGACAACGAGAAGGCCAACATCACCGTCGGCACCCGCGTGCCGGTCGTGCAGAACGTGACGGTCTCCACGGGCGGCATCGTCGTCCCGTCGGTGAGTTACGAGAAGGTCGGCATCCTGCTCGACGTGGAGCCGCACATCAACCCCGACGGCTATGTGAACCTGTCGGTCAAGCCGACGATCTCGGACATCGGCACCTCGTCGATCTCGGTCGGCTCGGGCATCAACCTGCCCACCTTCCTCGAGCGTTCGGCGGAGACGGTCGTCACCGTCCGCGACGGCGAGACGATCGTGATCGGCGGTCTGATCAAGGGCAGCGACACCGGCGGCGAGACGAAGGTTCCGCTCTTCGGCGACGTGCCCATTCTCGGCAACGCCTTCCGGGCTTCGACGCGCAAGAAGGAAAAGACCGAGCTGTTGATCGTCCTCACGCCGCACGTGATTCGCACCGAGGAGGAGGCCCGCGAGATATCGATCCGGCAGCGGGACCAGTCCGGTCTGCTCGAGCGTGTCCGCATCAGCCCGCTGATGGAGAAGCTCCAGGTGAAGCCGGAGGACGAAGGGCTCCTTCCGGCGGGTGAGTTGCCGACGACACGGCCGGCCGGCACGGGCGGTCCGCAGATCCAGCTCAAGGGGCCGGTGTACGGGCCGCCGCTGGATCTCTACGGGCCGGAGACAAACGCCGTGCGGGAGTCGTCCGAAGGCCCCGGCGCGGCCGAGGTTGCGACGAAGCAGGATGAAGGTGCCAATGTCCGGGTCACGGTCGGCCGGTAACGCGGATCGGCGCGTTCGCTCGTCTCTCCGGATGCTGACGGCCTTCGTCGGGCTGGCGGCGGCCGGGTGCCAGACGCCGCCGGGCGGGGGTCCGGCCGGGCGAGCCCTGCAGGATCTGGAACCGAACGTCATCAAGATCGTCACCTTCTGGGGTCAGAGCCCGTTCGGGCCCGTCGGCGGCGGGTCGAAGCCGGGCGGCTTCGTCATCGGGGCCCTGTATCTGGTCGCGCCTACGGAGAAGGGCGGCGAGCGGGGCGTCTTCGGCGACGGGATCATCCATGTCTACATGTACGTGCTGGAGAAGGCCGCGGACGGCAAGACGGTGAATCGCCGCCTGGCGAAGGAGTGGCTGTACACACCCGAGCAGGCCCTGCCATACCGTACCAAGCGGCCGTTTCTCGGCGGCTACGGCTACCAGCTGCACTGCGCCTGGGGCGATGCGGACGTGCTCGGCAAACGCATCGAGATCGAGGTCCGCTTCGAGCGCAAGGACGGCCGGGTCATCACGGGCCGGCCCAAGCAGTACATTGTGCCGACCGGATAGCGCAGGACATCTGCGGGACGGGCTACAAGGGCGGCGGCCAGGGTCGCTCCGTCGCCTCCGACCCACTGCCCGCCGCGTGGCGGCACGGGCGGCCAGCCGACGGCGGGGGCCTATTGCTGGCGGTCGATCCAGCGATAGAGCGTCTGGACCCTCTCGGTCCAGGTCCCTTCGGCCTTCTCCCAGGTGAAGAGCATGTCGCCTCGCACGTACCGCACGTGGCCGTCCCGGAAGCAGACGTTTAGGCCGTCGCGGTGGGTCTGCCGGATGATGTCCGGATCGAGCACGAGATCGCTGAGCACGAAACGCCGGTGGGGCACGCGGTCCCATGGAATGTAGGAGAACTCCGCCCGCCGTCCGAAGCTGGCCTTGGTGTGGTTCACCACCCAGGGGCGGTCGGGGCGGAACTTCGTCTCGGGACGTGGCGGCCACGGGTTGGTTGGCGACTGGTAGCGGTAGTCGTCGTCCTTCTGGCTCGGGCAGAAACAGGTTCGGATCTCGCGCAACTGGCGCGTCGAATACAGGTAGCCGAAGTTCACCCAATCGCCCAGCACGCCCGGGTCCGGGTCGTTCTTGACGTGAAAGATCAGGTAGTTCCAGTACCAGAGCTGTTCCATGGGGCCGACGGGGACGTAGTCCTCCCGGGGTGAATCAAACCAGGTGAGCGGCGGCTGCTTCTTGTTGTCGTACGCATACGCCTCCAGGGCCACGGCCAGACCGTGAAGATGCGCGCCGCAGGCGCCACGTCGGGCGGATTCCTGGGCACGCTCGAGGCTGGGCAGCAGCATCGCCGCCAGCATGGCGATGATCGCGATGACGACGAGCAACTCCACGAGCGTGAAGGCGGGGCGGGCACCGCTCGGGCGGCGCCGGTACGATTTCGGCATGAAACCGAGTTCGTGCCTCACCACAACCTCCCCGTTACGATGGAGCGGCGGCGACACCAATACATGCGATTTCAAATGGGCGGCAAACAGGACCGCCAACAGTCGGCGTTCTGCCCAGCCTGCCCCCGCTCTTGCACACCAGAGATCGCTTAATTGTAGGGTATCTGGCGACGGGTGTCTATGCCTCGACGTGGTGTGCCGGAACGCTCGGTTCAGCCGCCGGTGGCCTGCTCGTTCAATCGGGTGACAACATACCGCCATCCCGCCGCCAGTTCGTCAAATTCATACCGCAGGATGTCCGCAACCAGGACGTGATCGCCGACCTCCAGTGCCTCCTTGAGTTCGCGGAGCTTGTCTCGCAGGGCGGTGACCCACTCGCCGCCGTCCGTGCCTGCCGCCTCGATTGTGCCGAGGTTCGTGCCGAGCAGCTGGGCGCATTTGGTCAGCGAATCATGCACGCGGCCCCAGGCCTGGAAGCATACGCGCAGGATGCCCATGGCCTCGGTCGTATTCCCCTGCGAGAGGAGATCGGCGGCTCTGATTCGGCTCCGGTCGCTTTCGTCGATCAGTTCTTCGGCCCCGGCGAGGGCCTGGCGGACAAGTTCGTGGAGGTCGCTCGACTGAAACTCGATGCGCCCGAAGGCGCCGACGGACTGGCGGAGCCTGTCGTCCAGGGCGTCCGACTCGACGGTCTGCCCGTCGCAGCGAATGCACGTGATCAACCGGTGGCGGTCCGTCAGCCGTGAGCGGACCTCGTGCGTCAATTGTTCGAGCGTCAAAGCCCGGGCATCGTCAACGGTTACCGGTTCGTCATCGAGGTAGACTTCCATGCCTGATGCTCCTGGGGCTGGGCTTTCGCTTGCGCTCCGCGTTCCATGGGGGTCGGCGCGCGTGACGCCTTCGTTGGCATCGACGATCCAACCCTTCAGACTTGAGGGCGAACGCTCCGTTTGTTGGCGGGAACCCGGGCAGGGGCTCAAGACGATTCTAGTTCTGTTGCTCAATCCTTCGCGGCCGGGATGCCCCGAGTCGCCGGGGGCGCGAACGCATCACAGGACGCCGGACGAGATCCCACCTCAATCGCGGCTTGCCAGTACTGGCGGCGGGTTCGATAGGGCTGATCGACGACGACAGATTTCCCCGTGGATATGTCGGCTTATCGTGCGTTGCCGTCGAGAACAAGTGTATTGTCCACACACCGACATCCTGACACGTCATTGTCGTTGAAAACGTATTTTACTAACCCAACCTTCGCACGGCGATGGAAATCGCGAGCGAGAATCGGCGTTGGCG
>CAZUAI010000117.1:0-13046 GCA_964617875.1 uncultured Planctomycetales bacterium
CTTATCGCACAGAGGCCAGCCTTTTTCCATAGGGGGGGTGAGAAATGCGGGTTAGGATTCTGGCGAGAATCCGCCGTTAAGGGAAGAAATGCGTTGACATCGATCGGCGTTTTCGGTATTCTGTATCGTAGTGGGTGAGGTTGGAGGTGGGAAAGCTCCGCAGGTCGGGGTTTTCCATACGGGAAATTGACGACTGGGCTTGGAAACGTTTCCAAGCTCTTTGAGAGTTGTCACACCACGGTGAGGCGCGGTTCATGCGATCCGCCACCGGGTGCGGCGCGGGTTTCTTCTCGATGGAGGAGGACATTTCGTATGATGAAGTTCTCTGCGGTAGTGGTTCTCGCGGTGGCGACGTCGGCCTTCGGCGTCAACATCGTCACCAATCCCGGCTTTGAAGCCGGGAATCTGAACGGCTGGTCGACGTGGATGCCTTCGTGGTGCGTGGGTTGCACGACCACGACGGACACCGGTACGAAGCTGAGCGGGTCGTATTCGGGGCGGCTCCAGATCAGCAACGGTCAGGGCAGCTTCGGCATCAAGCAGATCGTCACCCTCCCGGCGCAGATGCCGAACCCCGCACACGGCAACGCGATGGAAAACGTGCTCAGCTATGTAGTGGATTTCTCGTCGTGGGTGCGCACGGGCAGCAACAACGTGAACTGGGCCGAGGTCATGGTGTTTAACTACGCCGCCCCGGATGGCGACATCGATAGCGGCACGATCTCCAAGCCGTTCTGCGTATGGAAACGGGATTCGTGGACCGGGTACGAGGGCGTGCCGGGCGGGACGTTGCCGACGGTGGCCACGCCGCCCGCCGGCGACTTGTGGGAGAAGGTGACCAAGGCGGCCTGGAGTGCCATGCCGGGCGAGACGTACACGATTGCCTTCAAGTGGGGTCGCAGCGGCGCCGGCTTCAGCGGCAGCCTGCGGATTGACGACGTGAGCCTGAACGTAGTGCCCACGTTTGTTCCCGAACCGGCGACGATGCTCCTGCTGGGCATCCCGGCGCTGCTGGTCCGCCGTCGACATGCGTGACCGACGACGCGGTTGGCCTGCGGATTGAATGGTTAGACACAGAGGGACGCCCGCGTCAGGGACGCCGGCGTCCCTCTGTCCTGCGCCGTGCTGTCTCCACCCGCGTTGGCTCAATGCCCCGTTCGGAGTGTCGTGGCGGTGCGGATTCGTTCGCGCTTCGTCCTCGTACCCTGTCTGCCTTGCCGCCGTCGGGGGCCACCGCTACGATCCGCGCTGTGGACTTGCCGCGTGAGCATACGGCCGGGACTGTACGCCATCAGGACAGTCGGATATGCGCTGGCCGCGGTCGTTTGCGGGTTGTGGAGCGGTCCGGTCGCAGGCGCG
Source organism: uncultured Planctomycetales bacterium (assembly GCA_964617875.1). Lineage (GTDB taxonomy): Bacteria > Planctomycetota > Phycisphaerae > UBA1845 > PWPN01 > CAZMVY01. Next base: position 1,360 of record CAZUAI010000117.1, read on the forward strand.
ACGTCCGCGCCGGTCAGTCAGGTTCTGGAAGGAGACTTGCGATGAGGATGCATGGCTTTGGTGGCCGACGGGCGTTGGACTCCCGTGCGGGCGTTTCGCGTTTTCCCGGGGCGCGCGGGAGCGTTTCGGGCCTGTCGGGATCGGCTTTGTGGGTCTTCGTGGCGCTGTTCGGGTTCTGCGGACCGAGCCGGGCGGCCGTGACGACGGAATCCATTCTGGACGAGATGACGAATCTTGAGCGGCTGACCCGGTGGCCGAACCCGGCATACACCTGTCAGCAGGCGTCGAGCTGGGACCGCCAGTCGAAGTCGCCCGACGATTACGACGGCTGGTTCGCCAACGCCGACCGCGGGCAGTATCTCCGCGTCGAGGAGAAGGACGGACGCAAGGAGCACGTCATGATGGACGCCGACGGCCCGGGCGCGATCGTCCGCATATGGTCGGCCGATCCGCGGGGGACGCTGCGGATCTACATCGACGGCAGCGAGAAGCCCGCCGTCGAGGCCCCGATGCAGGATGTGCTCGGCGGCAAGTTCCCCGGCTGGCCGACGCCGCTCGCCGGCGTGTACGCACGAGGGTGGAACCTCTACTTTCCCATCCCCTACGCGAAGCACTGCAAGGTCACGTGCGACACCGGCGGCTTCTACTACCACGTGAACTACCGGACGTACGAGACCGGCGCCGACGTCAAGAGCTTCGCCCCGGGCGACCTCAAGGCCCTGGCTGACAAGATCGCCGGCGTGGCGAAGCGCCTCGCCGAGCCGCGATCGGCCGCGCGGATGCCCGCCGACAACGAGCTTCACGAGGAGTTGATCGAACTCGGCACCGACACCGGCTCGGCATCGCGGACGTTCGACTTCGAAGGCCCCGCGGCCGTCTGCTCGGTCGATGTCGCGATCCGCGCGGACGACGTCGCCCGGGCCGCCCGGAGCGTCGTGCTTCTGATCACGTTCGACGGGGAGAAGACCGTCGAGTGTCCGCTCGGCGATTTCTTCGGTACCGCGCCGGGGCCGAACCTCTATGCATCGGTTCCGATGGGCGTGGGCGAGGTGGACGGCAAGGTGCGGTTCTGGTCGCACTGGTGGATGCCGTTCGCGAAGACGGCGAAGATCGAGCTGAAGAACCTCGGCGACCAGCCCGTGACCGTCGAGGGCCGGTGCCGCACCACGCCGTACGCATGGGACGACCGCAGCCTGCACTTCCACGCCGGCTGGCGGATCGAACGCGACATCCCGTCGCGGCCGTTCGTGGACTGGACGCACCTCGACTGCAAAGGCAAGGGCCGGTTCGTCGGCGGCGCGCTGCACATCATCAACTCCGTCAAGAACTGGTGGGGCGAGGGCGACGAGAAGATCTACGTCGATGGCGAGAAGTTCCCCAGCACCTTCGGCACCGGCAGCGAGGACTACTACGGCTACGCCTGGAGCAGCCCGGAGCTGTACACGCACGCCTACCACAACCAGCCCCGCTGTGACGGGCCCGGCACGTACGGCAACAATTCGGAGAACCGCTTTCACATCCTCGACGACATCCCGTTCACGCGGTCGTTCCGGTTCGACATGGAGAACTGGCACCACCGCGACGACGTGAGGGTCGAGCGGGCGGCGGTGAGCTTCTGGTACGCCCGTCCCGGCGGGTCCGACACGTTCAAGCCGATCACGAAGGCGGACGTGCGCCTGACCGTGGTCAAGCCCTACGAGGTCCGCCGCGTGGCCGGCGCGATCGAGGCCGAGACGATGAAGGTGGTCGAGAAGACCGGCGAGGCCGGCGAGCAGAAAGGCGACGAGCGTCTCAGCAACGAGGCCCAGCTCCGCTGGACCGCGAAGAAACCGGGCGACAGACTCCGGCTCGCGTTCGACGTCGAGCCCGGCGGCAGCAGGCACGTGATCGTCCGGCCGTCAAAGGCGGCGGACTACGGAAAGGTCCAGTTTTACGTGAACGGCGTGAAGGCCGGCGCCCCGATCGATCTCCACGGACCGGCTCCGCGGGCCGTGCCCGCGGCCGAGATCGATCTCGGCGCGTTCGACCTGAAGCCGGGAGAGAACGAACTGGCGATCGAGGTGGTGAATGCGGGCGACCCGGCGCGAACGAAGCACGCCGTGGGACTGGACTACGTGCTGGTGAAGTAGGCTTTGTCGCCCTCCGGGGCCTGACCTTCGCCGGGAGGCTCCGGCCTCACGGCTCAGGAGTACCACCGATGTTGTGCATGAGACTCGGACGGATGTCGCTCATTCGGCGCGGACTGCCGGCGGTGTTGTTCGCGTCGGCGTTCCTCGCGTGGCCCGGCGGTGCCGCGTCATCGGCCGCCGAACCCGTGTGGATCACCGCGCCGGGGCCCGGTTGCCCGCTGATGCGCAAGGCGTTCACGCTGCCGTCGGCCCCGGCCCGGGCCGTTCTCCGCGTGGTCGGACTCGGGCACTTCCAGCTCCGGGTCAACGGCAGGCCGGTCGACGACGCCGTCCTGCACCAGCCGTGGTCGCAGTACGACAAGACCATTTACGTCGAGGAGTTCGACGTCGCGCCGCTGTTGCACAAAGGCGACAACGTCCTCGGCGTCATGCTTGGCAACTCGTTCTGGCACAATCCGCCCGCCCCCGCGGGGCGCTATCACAAGAGCGGGCCCGAGACCGACTTCGGTACGCCGTTCCTCCTCCGGGCGGAGGCCGACATCGACACCGCCGACGGCCGCACGCGCATCGTGTCCGACGCCTCGTGGAAGACGGCACCCGGCCCGGTCACGTTCAGCCACGTGTACGGCGGGGAGGACTACGACGCCCGGCTCGACCCGCCCGGCTGGGACCGGCCGGGGTTCGACGACCGCGCCTGGGCCGCCGTCGTTGCGGCCAGGGCTCCCGCCGCGAAGCTCGAGCGGCAGTTCTGGCCGCCGTTGCGGGCCAAGGAGGTCTTCCCTGCGAAGCAGGTGCTCCCCGCCGGGTCCGGCGTGTTTCACATCTACTTCGGCCAGAACGCCTCCGGCATCGTGCGATTCACGGTCGAGGGCAAGGCGGGCCAGAGCTTCACCATCCAGCCCTCGGAGTACCGTGCCGACAACGGCGATTTCATGAAGCCCCGCTGGGGGGCGCCCGTGCTGTTTCGCTACACGCTCAAGGGCGGCGGTCCCGAAACCCACCAGTGGCAGTTTCACTACAGCGGTTTCCAGGGGATCGAACTGACCGGTGCCGCGCCCGACGGCCAGCCGAACCCGGACGGGCTGCCCGTGGTCCGGCGGATCGAACTGGTCCACGTGCGGGCCGACTTGCCGGAGATCGGGCACGTGCAGACGTCCAGCCCGCTTTTCAACGACACGCATCGGCTCATCGACTGGGCGATGCGGTCCAACATGTCCTACGTCATGACCGACTGCCCGCACCGCGAGAAGCTCGGCTGGCTGGAGTGCGCCTACCTGCTCGCCCCGACGTTCAGCTACCGCTACGACTGCCGCGACTGGCTGGCCAAGATCGCCCGCGACATCCGCGACGCCCAGGAGCCTTCCGGCCGCATCCTCACCGTCGCCCCGTCGTATCCGCTCACGCGGTTTCCCGACGCGTTTCACTGGACCGTCGAGTGGGGCGCCGCCGGGGCGCTGCTGCCCTGGCACCACTACACGTGGTACGGCGACCCGCAGATCCTCCGCGACAATTTCGACTGCATGCGGCGGTTCGTCGATTACGTCGCCTCGACGTCGAAGGACGGCATCGCCCCCGCGGGCCTCGGCGACTGGTACGACTACGGCCACGGCCAGCCGCCGGGCCCGAGCCGCTTCACGCCGACCGAGTTGACGGCGACCGCCGTGCAGGTCATGTGCATCGACGCGGTGATCCGCGCGGCCGACGTGCTTGATCGGCGGGACGACGCGAGACGCTATCGTGCCCTTGCGGAGAGGACGGCGGCCGCGTACCAGAAGACGTTCTACGACCCGCAGCGGCGGACGTTCGCACACAAGGACTCCTGCCAGTGCGCCCACACGATCTCGCTGGCCGCCGGGCTCGTGCCGGAGGGGGACCGGCCGGCCGTGCTCGAGGCCGTGATCGCCGACCTGGAGAAACGCGGCTGGCAGCAGACGCCCGGCGATGTCGGGCATGTCTTCTTCATCCGGGCCCTCGCCGAGGCGGGCCGGTCCGACGTTCTGCACCGCGTGTACGCGCGGGACGGCGTGGGCAGCTACGGCGGGATCCTCAAGAAGGGCCTGACCGCGATGCCCGAGACGTGGGACGCGATGAACGACGGCTACCAGTCGCTCAATCACTGCATGCTCGGCCATGTGATGGAGTGGTACTACGGCTACGTCGCGGGCATCCGGCAGCCGCCCGGCGGCGTCGGCTGGAAGCGCATCCTGATCGCGCCGCAGCCCGGTCCGCTGACAAAGGCCGAGGCGGGCTTCACGAGCCCCGCCGGCCGTATCGAGAGCCGGTGGACCGTGGCCGACGGCCGCTTCCGCCTGGAGGCCGAGGTCCCGGCGGGCACGACGGGCGAACTCGTCGCCCCCGACGGCACGCGCAAGACGGTCGGCGCGGGCCGACACACGATCGAATGCGCGTACGCGCCGCCGGCCGCGAAGCCGTGAGTCGCGGCGGGACGCCGTGGCCGGAAGGGTTGCCCGGCGGTCCCGGCAGGGGGCAGGAAGCTTGTTTCCGACGGAGTGTTTCGATGCGAAACGATCGCACGTCTCAGTCCCGGGCTGCAGACCGTCGCGGCTCCGCGGCTCACACAGGCACGCCGTCTCCTTCGTGTCGTCCCATTCCGCCGCATTCGCCAGGAACGGCGTGCGGGTGCGGGTCGGACGCGGGTCGGCGTCGAGGAGGACCGTACGTGACCTGCGTTGCCTTTCTGATGATGAATCTGACGACGGCGACGGCGCTTTCTTCGCCGGTCCCGCCGGCCGCCTGGCGCGACGTGCTCACGCATGATTCGATTCCGGGCTGGGAGGTGCGGAACGGGCCGGCGGACGCGTGGGTCGTCAAGGACGGCGTGCTGACCTGCACCGGCGGCGGAACGCTGTGGGGCTCGTGGATCGGGACTCGCGAGGACTACACGGACTTCATTCTCGAGTTCGACTACAGGCTCTCGCCGGGCGGCAACAGCGGCGTTCTGGTTCGCGTGCCGAAGGTGGGGCATCCGTCCTCCGTCGGCGTCGAAATCCAGATCCTCGACGACTATGCCGAAAAGCACCGCAACCTCAAGCCGGCGCAGTACAACGGCTCGATCTACAAGATCGTCCCGCCGGCGAAGCAGGTCACGAAGCCCGCCGGCGACTGGAACCACATGCGGATCACCGCCGTGGCCGACCATTTCGTCGTCGAGGTGAACGGGCAGACGGTCGTGGACGCCGACGGCACGTCGCACCCCGAGATTCTCAGGCGGACGCCGCGCGGGCCGATCGGCTTTCAGAACCACCACACGGAGGTCTCGTTCCGCAACATCCGGCTGGCCGACCTCGGCCGGGAGCGTGAAGAACGCCTGCGCTGGTTCCGCGAGGAGCGCTTCGGAACGCTGGTCTGCTGGGGCCCGGTGACGCTCAAGGGCACGGAGATCGGCTGGTCGCGCGGGGCCGAGCGCCCGGCCACGGGCGGCCGCGGCGAGATCCCCGTCGAGGTCTACGACAGCCTCTACAGGCAGTTCAACCCGCCGGCCTTCAACGCGGACGAGTGGGTCGCCCTCGCCCGGGCCGGGGGCGTGCGCTACTTCGTGCTCCTCACGAAGCACCACGACGGCTTCTGCCTCTTCGACTCGAAGCTCACCGACTACAAGATCACGAACGCGCCGTTCGGCCGCGACGTCTGCCGCGAGATCGCCGACGCCTGCCACCGCGCCGGCATGCGGCTCGGCTGGTACTACTCGCAGCCCGACTGGCACCACCCCGACTACTTCACCGACAACCACCAGCGCTACGTGGACTACCTCCGCGGCCAGGTCCGCGAGCTGTGCACGAACTACGGCAAGGTCGATGTCTTCTGGTTCGACGGCCTCGGCCTGCCCGCCGGGAAATGGGACGCCGAGAACCTCATCCGGATGATCCGCGAGCTTCAGCCGGGCATCCTGATCAACGACCGGGCGGGCGTGCCGGGCGACTTCGACACGCCCGAGCAGTGGATCGGCACGACCCGGGGCGCCCGTGCGTGGGAGACGTGCATGACCATCGGCGACCAGTGGTCCTACAAGCCGGAGGACCGCTACAAGTCGGCCGCCGAATGCATCCGCGCGCTGGTGCTGACGGTCGGCCGGGGCGGAAACCTTCTCCTGAACAACGGCCCGATGCCCGACGGCCGGATCGACCCGACGCAGGCCGAGCGGTTCCGGCAGATCGGCCGGTGGCTCGAGCGGAACGGCCGGAGCATCTACGGCACGCACGGCGGCCCCTTCATGCAGGACGCCTGGGGCCTCAGCACCTGCCGGGGCAGCACGGTCTACCTGCACGTCGTTGCCTGGGAAGGCGACCGTGTGCGCCTGGCCCCGATCGCCCGCCGGGTCCGAAACGCCGAACTCCTCGGCGGCGGCAGGGTCGAGTTCGAGCAGACGGACGACGGCGTGCGCATCGTCGTCCCGCCGGAGCGGCAGGATCCGATCGACACGATCGTCGCGCTCGAGCTGGACGGCCCTGTCGACGGGGTCTGGATCGAGCCGCTTCCGTCCGGCTCGCTGGCCCGGCGGGTGGCGACCGAAGAGCCGGTCATCACGCGGCGCGGCCGCGCGGGCGAACCGTCCGCGGCCGTCGATGACGACTACACCACGTTCTGGCACGCGGGCCGGACGGACGGACCCGCCCGGCTCGAGGTCGATCTCGGCAGGTCCGTTGTGGTTGATCGCGTGCGGCTCGTCGAGGTCTTCGACCGCGTCCGCGCGTTCACGATCGAGTACCGGGCCGGCACGGCAGGGGACTGGAAGCCGCTTGCCGCGGGAACGCACATCGGGCCGTGCCGGACGCTGCGCTTCACGCCGGTCGAGGCGCGGTCCATCCGCCTCAGCGTCAACGAGGTGGACGGCCGCGGCGGCTTCCAACTCGCCGAGCTGCAGGTCTTCCAGCCGCGGTAAGAGGGGGCGGGGTACGCCGCGGGCCGGCCATCTGGTTCCGATAACTCTGTCCGCGCGCCTCCGCACGCCTTCATTTTTTGGCCCCGATGGCGCGAACTCACTGTGCCCGTACCTATCGAGCGGCTTGTATCGGATGGCATGTATCGGATAGAATGACTTGAAGAAAAAAACTGCCGCAGGTCGTTTGTGCGAGCTGCGGCTGGGCGCTCCGTAGAGCGTGGCCTGCGAATGTTTCGTCTTGTTGCGAAAAGCATCGCGGGCCGGGGTCGATTACACTGGGCGTACTCTAACCATTCTGCGCCCGGTTGTCAACCCCTTTTGGAAGACGTCTTGCGGTAAAGGAAGATAAGCATGGCTGATCTTACACTGGGTCTGGACCTTGGTCCCAATTCGATCGGATGGGCCCTTCTTGACGAGCAAGGGCAGCGGATCGTTGCAACGGGCGTTCGCGTGTTCCCGGAGGGTGTCGATCGTGACGCGCAGGGTGCTGAACTCTCCAAGAACGAGACGCGCAGACGTGCTCGCGCCGCGCGGCGGCAGATCGCCCGGCGCGCCCGGCGAAAGCGGGAGTTGCGGAAGGCTCTCGTGGCGGCCGGCCTGCTTCCTGCGTGCGCCCTGCCTGCAGCCGATGCCGCCCCGTGGGTCGATTGGATGCGATCCGAGTTTCAGAAGGAAGACCCCTACTCGTTGCGCCGTCGCGCGCTCGACGACCGGCTTGAGCCCTACGAGATCGGCCGGGCGATTCTCCATCTGGGCCAGCGTCGCGGCTTCCTGTCGAACCGCAGGGCCGATCGGGCGAAGAAGAAGGAAGAGTCGCAGATGCTCCAGGAGATCAGCGAACTGGCGGGCCGCATGGGCGACCGAACGCTTGGCCAGTACTTCAGCGAACTGCAGCGTACCGACCCGCACGGCCGCCTTCGCGGGCACCATACCCGCCGTCAGATGTACCTCGACGAGTTCGATCGGATCTGGGGTGCGCAACAGCGGCACCACCCGGCGCTGCTCACGCAGGAACTGAAGGAGCGTATCCACCGCATCATCTTCTTTCAGCGGGCGATGTACTGGCCGGCGTCCATGGTGGGGCGTTGTGAACTGGAGCCGCGTCTTGCCCGCTGCCCGCGGGCCGACCGGCGTGCGCAACGGTTCCGGCTCCTGCAGGAGGTGAACAATCTGCGTTTGCTGGACACCACAACCGGCGAGGAACGGGGGCTTTCGGAATCCGAACGCAGCAGGCTGCTTGCGTACCTTTGCGGCGCCCGGGAACGGTCGTTCGACCAGATTCGGAAGCACCTCTTCGCCCAGTACGAGGGCATCCGATTCAACCTCGAGCGCGGCGACCGCGATAAGCTCAAGGGAATGCCCACCGATGCAATCCTGGCGCACAAGTCCCTCTTCGGCAAGGCGTGGCACGACAAGCCCGAGAACGCGAAGAACCGCCTTGTCGGCGCGTTGATCGAAGGCGACGAAGCGAGCATCCGGACGGCGGCAGCGGAACTCGAACTGGAGCCCGACCGCATCGAGGCGTTGCTGGATGTGAACCTCGAGGAGGGCTACGCGAGCTACAGTCTGCACGCGATCAAGAACCTGCTCCCGCACCTGGAGCGCGGCCTTCCGCTCACGAGCCGTGACGGCTCCGCGTGCGCGTTGCGCGAAGCGGGTTACGTGCTGCCCTGGGAGCAGACCGTCGGGCGGCAGCCGCACCTGCCGGAGCCGCCGTTCGTCACCAACCCTCTTGTTCGCCAGGCCCTTCACGAGGTCCGCAAGGTGGTGAATGCCGTTCTCCGCGAGCTTGTCTGTCGGGCGGGGCACCGCCTCGCGCGGATCCACATCGAACTGGCGCGGGAGGTCAGAGGGACCGCCGAGCAGCGACGGAAACGCATGCATGAGATGCGCGACCGCGAACGGGCCCGCATCGCCGCCGCCGAGGAGATCCGCGCGGCCGGCGTGAAGCCCACGCGCGAGGCCATCGACCGATACCTGCTGTGGGAGGAACAGCGCCGCGAGTGTGTCTACAGCGGCAAGCCCATCGGCCTTGTGCAACTGCTCGGCGGCGAGGTGGACGTTGATCACATCCTGCCGTACTCCAGGAGCCTCGACAACTCGCTGATGAACAAGGTCGTCTGCTTTCGCTCGGAGAACAGTCAGGGAGTGAGCCTCGACGCCAAGGGCGATCGCACCCCGTACGAATGGCTCGCCTCGGCCAATCCGGCGAAGTACGATCAGGTTCTCCAGCGCGCCGATCGTCTGCCGTACGCGAAGGCCCGCCGGTTTCGCCAGAAGTCCGTGGACCTGGAGGATTTCTTCGCCCGGCAACTTGTCGATACCACCTACATCACCACGCAGGTGCATCGTTATGTTCAGTGCCTCGGTGCCGACGTCGTGTGCGTCAAGGGCCAGCACACGGCCGACCTCCGCCACTTCTGGGGGCTGGACGGCGTCCTGCGCGACGACGGCCTGGGCCTGAAGAACCGCGAGGACCACCGCCACCACGCCGTGGACGCCATCACCATTGCGCTGACGGACCGCCGGCGGCTTCAGCAGCTTGCCCGCATCCGGCGCGGCAGCCCGGGCGGACCGCGTGACGACGCCCTGCCCGAGCCGTGGCCGCAGTTCCGGGAGGCCGTCGAGGCGGCGGTCAACGCGATCAACGTTTCGCATCGCGTGAGCCGCAAGGTCTCGGGGCCCCTGCACGAGGACACCATCTACGGCCCCACCAGGATCCCGGGGGAGTTCGCCTGCCGCAAGCCGCTTGAGGCGCTCACGCTGGACATGGTCCGGGCGATTCGGGACCCCGTGATCCGGCAGCTGGTGGTCAGCCGACTCCGCGCCCACGGGATCGATCCGGACGCCGGGAACGCCAAGATTCCCGCCGCCGTGTGGAAAGAGCCGCTTTGCATGGCGTCCGGCGTGCGGGTCAGCAAGGTACGCCTGATCCGACGGGATCTCACAATCCGTCCGCTTCGGGGCCGCACGGCCTGCGTGAAACCGGGCAGCCTTCACCACCTGTGCATATTCGAGGTGACCGACCCGAAGGGCCGCACCCGGCGCGAGGCCGTCTTCGTGAGCATGCTTGAAGCGATGAACCGGCTGCGAATGCGTGTCCCGGTGATTTCACGCACGCACCCGTCGTCGCCCGACGCAAGATTCGTTATGTCGCTCAGTCGGGGCGAGATGCTCCTGGGAACCTTCGCGGGGCAGGAGCACCTTGTGTCGTTCCGCACGGCGGCGTCCACGCAGGGCCAGATCTACTGCATGCTGCACACGGACGCCCGCCCATCGGGCGTCGCTCGCAAGCTCGTGGCCAATGCCAACACTCTCAGAGCCAGGAAGGTGACTGTGGATCCCATAGGCCGAATCCGGTGGGCCAATGATTAAGCGCACCATCGAGATCTCGCGCGAGGCGGCGCACCTGTCGGTCAGGATGGACCAGCTCTGCGTGCAGCCCCGCGGCGCGGAGGAGCAGGCCGCGCGGACGATCCCCTGCGAGGACGTCGGCGTCGTCGTGGTCGATCATCCGAACACGACGTACACGCACGCCGCCCTGTCGCGGCTGATGGACTTCGGCGGCGTGCTCGTCGTCTGCGGGCGCGATCACCTGCCGGTCGGCATGTTGCTGCCGCTCGAACGCCATACCGAGGTCGTCTGGCGGATCCAGGACCAGATCCGCGTCAGCAGGCCTCTCCGCAAGCAACTGTGGAAGCAGATCGTCGTCGCCAAGATCCGCGCGCAGGCCGCCAACCTGCTTCCCGGCTCGGCGTCGCGGTCGAAGCTCCTGGCGCTTGCCCGGGAGGTCCGCTCCGGCGACCCGAAGAACGTCGAGGCCCAGGCCGCGCGCATCTACTGGTCCGTCTGGCTCGACCAGCCGCCTCCTTCTCCGGCTGACGGAAGAACGAGGATCGACGCTCCCCCGGCCGCCTCCCGGTCTCCGGGAGGCGAGTCTGCGGCCCCCTCTCCCTCGCAGGGAGAGGGACGGGGTGAGGGTGACCGGTTTCAATCGCCGACCCACGAAGCGGAACGGACCGGCACGGCGTCGCGCTGTTCCGGCGGCGGGGCGGATCGACCCTCCCCCAACCCCTCCCTGTCTCAGGGAGGGGAGTTTGCGGCCCCCTTGCCCTCGCAGGGAGAGGGGTGGGGTGGGATGGCCGATTCGACCACCGCGGAGCCCTTCCGCCGTGATCCGGACAAGCCCGGCATCAACGCCCTGCTGAACTACGGCTACGCCGTCCTCCGTGCCGCTGTTGCCCGGGCCATCGTTGCGGCCGGGCTGCATCCGACGCTGGGCCTGCGCCACTCGAACCGTTCGAACACGTTCTGTCTCGCCGATGATCTCGTCGAGCCGCTCCGGCCGCTCGTGGATGCCCGTGTTCGCGAGCTTCACCGCCAGGGCGCGACGGAACTGGATCAACCGACGAAAGCGGCGCTGCTCCAGCTGCTGACAGCGGCGGTTCGCATCGAAGAGCAGACCGGGCCGCTGATGGTCGCGCTGCACCGGACCGTGGCGTCGCTTGTGCGGTGCTACGAGGGAACGGCCAAGGCGCTGCTGCTGCCGGTGCGGGCGGACGAGACGGAAAGGCTCGAGCCTTCGCAGTCCCCCTCTCCCTCCCAGGGAGAGGGACGGGGTGAGGGTGACCGGTTTCAATCGCCGACCCACGAAGCGG
>CAZUAI010000118.1:0-12700 GCA_964617875.1 uncultured Planctomycetales bacterium
CTGGCGCTATCGCCAGCCGCTTTGACGCCGGCCGCGTGCGAAGGTTGGGTTAACCCGGCTCCGTGCGTTTCCCACACGTGCCCGGCAATGCCAGGCGGGGACACGATCCGTCCGCACCGGTGGCGATGCCAGCATTCCGCAGTCACGACACCGGCGTCACGTCGCAATCATTACAGCTGCGCTTGTACGCCTGGGCCACTCTGCCGGTTGTACGGGCACTCCGATGCATGCTCCGCTCCCGACCGGTCGGGCGTATGCCCCAGCCACCTGTGCCTGTTGGCCCGGGACCAAGTAGAATTGTATGTTGGTCTGCGTTGGAAGGAACCTGATGGGAGGCACTGAATTATGCGGACACTGGCACATGTAACGCACGAGGCGGTTCAGAAGGTCGGCGGGATCGGGGCGGTCCTTCAGGGGCTGTTTACCAGCGAGACCTACATCCATTCGGTGGATCGGTCGATCCTGATCGGGCCCCTGTTTACGACGGAAGGCCCGGCGGAGCTGCGTCTCGGCCGTGACGGCGAGGTCCTCTACAGCTCCGTGGACGGCATCGTGCGGCACCCGGCCGCGCATGCGCTGACCGAGGTCCAGAAGAAGTACGGCGTGGACATCGTCTACGGCCGTCGCACGTTCGCCGACAAGAAGACCGGCATCAAGCTCAGCCCCGAGATTGTGCTGATCGACGTCAGCCGCGTCGATCCGCGTCCCGTGAACCGGTTCAAGGGCCAGATGTGGGAGACGTTCGGCATCAGCTCGCTCGATTACGAGCGCTACTGGGAATACGAACAGTACGTCAACCTGGCCCCGGCGGCGCTCGCATGCCTGACGGCCCTCGGCGCCACCGGCCCGAACCAGGAATGCGTCATCGTCGCGCACGAATTCATGGGCATGCCGACCGCCCTCGCCGCGATCCTCGACCAGACGCACCGCTACCGCACGCTCTTCTACGCGCACGAGGTTGCGCCGATCCGCAAGCTCGTCGAGGACCACCCCGGCCACGACACCATGTTCTACAACGTCCTCAAGCAGGCCCAGCGTGAAGGGCTCTACGTCGAGGACGTCTTCGGCGACCAGCATCACTACTTCAAGCACGCACTCGTCCGGGCCGCCCGCTTCTGCGACGGTGTCCTCGCCGTCGGCGACTACGTCGTCGAGGAGATGCGGTTCCTCGATCCGTCGTTTCAGCACGCCGACATCGACCTCTGCTACAACGGGCTGCCCGCGTACGACGTCTCGATGGACGAGCTGAACCACGCCCAGGAGCGCATGCGCCAATATTGCGACAATCTCCTCGGCTATCGGCCCGACTACATCTTCACGCACGTCACGCGCACGGCGATCAGCAAGGGCATCTGGCGCGACCTTCGCGTCCTCGAACACATCGAGAAGCGTTTTCGCGAGACCGGCCAGACCGGCGTGATGTACCTCCTCAGCACCGAGGTCCCGCCGCGCCGCCCCGACGACGTCCGCAACATGGAGAAATGGTGGAAGTGGCCCGTTGCCCACCGCGAGGGCATGCCCGACCTTTCCGGCGGCGAGGCGCTCCTCTACGCCGGCGTGCAGGAATTCAACGCCCGCGCGCGGCAGGTGAAGGTCGTCTTCGTCAACCAGTTCGGCTGGGACCGTGCCACCTGCGGCATGCGCATGCCCGAGGACATGGAGTTCCTCGACATCCGCCGCGGCACCCACGTCGAGTTCGGCCAGAGCATCTACGAGCCTTTCGGCATCGCACAGCTCGAGCCGCTGAGCTTCGGCGCCGTCTGCGTCGTCACGAACGTCTGCGGCTGCGCCGGCTTCGTCAACGCCGTTACGCACGGCAACGGAACGCCGAACGTCATCATCGCCGACTACACCGACCTCGGCGGCACCACTCCCGACATTGACGAGCTGCTCCGCATGGACCGCGACGACCGCGACCGCATCGAGACGGTCGTTTCCGGCGCCGTGGCGCGGCAGGTCCTCGAGCGCCTGCCGAAGAATGAGGCCGAGCACGAAGCCATGCTCCGGCGCGGCTGCGAACTGGCCCGTCAGATGAGCTGGGAAGTCGTCTCACGCGACTACCTCCTGCCGGCCGTCGAGCGAGCCTCGCGCAAACACCGCGTCGTCCAGGTGGCGTAAGACCGCCGTCCGTTCATCGCAGACGGCGGACACGGACGGAGTGCCGGGTGATCTGTCGGCGACGGGCCGGATGCTCGCCCCTGCGACTTCACGGACGCTTCCCGCCGGGCCATGCCGGTGACGCCGTGCGGGCGGTGGTGAGATACCGCTCGATCCCTGCGATCACGTCGGGGTGGTCGGTGGCGACGTTCTTTGTCTCGCCGAGGTCGGTCTTGAGGTCGTAGAGTTTCAGCGGTTCGCCGGGGCCCGGACGGATGGCCTTCCAGTCGCCCGTGCGGACGGCCTGCTGCATGTCGCGCTCGTGGAACTCCCAGTAGAGGAAGTCGTGGGCCTGTTGCGGACGGCCGGCCTTTTCGGGGCCGAGGAGTGTCGGCGCAACGGAAATGCCGTCGATGCCCTTTGGGATCGTGCCGCCGGCAAGTTCGGCCGCCGTCGGCAGCAGGTCCCAGAAGGCCCACACCTGGTCGCTGGTGACACCGCCGCGAATCATGCCGGGCCATCGAACGATCATCGGGACACGGATGCCGCCCTCGTACAGGTCGCGCTTGATGCCGCGTAGCGGCCCGGCGCTGCGGAAGAGCCGCGAGTCGCCGCCGCCCTCCTGGTGCGGGCCGTTGTCGCTGCTGAAGAAGATCACCGTTCGCTCGTCGATGCCGAGGTCCTTCAGTCGTGTCACGAGCCGGCCGATGTCGGCATCCATCCGCGTGATCATGGCGGCATAGGCCTTCTGCGGCGCGGGCCAGGGGCGGTCAACGTAGGGGCCGAGGTCGGGCACTTCCATGCCGTTGCCCTCGGCCCGCGTGCGCTCGTTGTTCGCATGCGGGACCGTATAGGCGAGGCAGAGAAAGAACGGGCCCTTCCGGTTCCGTTCGACGAACCGCAGGGCCTCGCGGGTGAACAGGTCATTGGAGAACTGCGTCCGCTTGACGGAGACGCCCCGGATGGGGCCCTCGACATTTCCTTCGAGCGGGTACTTCTCCTGGTTCTTCCAGAGGAACTCGGGGTACGGGTTGTGGGCGTGCGCCTGGTTGAGGTAGCCGAAGAACTCGTCGAAGCCCTTGCGGTTCGGGATACCCGTTGTGTCCGGTTCGCCCAGACCCCACTTGCCGATCAGGGCGGTTGCGTAGCCGGCGGCCTTGAGGACCTCGGCGACGGTTACGTCCTCCGGGCGCAAGGGCACACGGTCGTTCCCGCGGACCCACGTATGACCCGTGTGCTGGCCGGTCATCAGGCAACTGCGCGAAGGGGCGCAGACGGTGCTGCCGGCGTAGCATTGTGTGAACCGCATGCCTTCGGCGGCGAGCCGGTCCAGGTTCGGCGTCCGGATCCACTCCTGGCCGTAGCAGCCGAGATCGCCGTAGCCGAGGTCGTCGGCGAGGATGAAAACGATGTTGGGACGTGCCGCCGCAGGCCGGGTGGCCGGCGCAGCAGGAGATGGAGCAACGCAGCGGGCAAGAACCACGATCGCCGCGATTGCATTGGCGACAGGATGAGCGTGAATATGCATATGGCCTTACCGTCCCTTCGCGCACGCGACATCGGCACGCGCTGGCGCGAAATGCTCGCCGGCGAAGACACCGATCGGCAGCTTGCACTCTTGATTCATGCCGGTCGGCTCTTCGGGGAAGGAGGGTACGCGCGCGAGGGCGCGAACGCAAGCCCGCGTTGCGTGCCGCCGTGAGGCGGGGCCTGGCCGGTCCTGCTTTGTGTGCCGTTTGCCCGTCATGGCCGAAGCATCGCATCCACGTCCTGCCGACTGAGCCGATAGACGAGCATGGAGTATCCAATCCTGTCATCCGGCTTTCGACGGCGAAGGTTGTAGAGCAGCCGGAACGGCCGCATCGCTTCAAACATCTTTCTCGCGGGTTCCCGCATCTCCGGGGCGAGGGCCGGCGCCGTATCCGACGCCGGACCGGCGAACGTGCGGTAGAGCTGTGCGTATCGGGCGACCCACGCCGGACCGTCTTCGATGCGGGAATCCCACGGCGTCGGCGAATAGACCCCGACCAGCTGGGTGACGCTGATGACGTAGGTGCCGGCGTCCAGCGTGGCCGGCGGGGCCTCGATGGGCAGCGTGCTCGGCAGGAACTCGCAATCGAAACCGTAGCGGCTGGGGACGGCGGAGCCCAGGTACGCCAGCTTGATCCGCTCGTTCGGGTGCTGCTTCGCGTAGCGGGCGAGGCGTTTGAGGTCCTGGCCCCAGTCAATGTTGCTGTCCACGAGGTATTTGTAGCCGTTCGCGGGGCCGCCGATGAGTTCGTTGAAGTACGCGAGGTAGTGGGGATGAATCCAGAGGCTTGCCGCCACAAGCCACATCACGAGGGCAATGACGGCAAGGCGTCCAACGCGCGTCGTGACCCACGCGGCGGCCGCCCCGGCCAGGACGAACACGGCGGGATACATGGGCAGGATGTGACGGTGGCCGATGTTGAACCGGCTTGTCACGGCAACCGCGCCCCACAGCACGGTGAAGCAAATAAGGCCTGCGAACAGGGCCGGCTCGCGCGAGGGCGATGTCCGCCGAAGACAGAGGGCGGCGATGCCCGTCACCAGCAGCAGCATCGTCGCGATCGGCGTTTTGATGGCGAACGCGATCGGGAAGTACGACAGCCAGCCTTCGCCCTGACACTGGCCCATCAGATAGGCCAGCCGGCCCCCGGTGCTCTCCACGGCGTAAGCCAGGCCGTACAGGTAGGCTTCCGGCAGCAGGCGGTGGCCCTTTGCGAAGCGGATAATCCGCCTCGACATCTTGTCCTGGGAAGGATCGCTTGGCTCCGGCAGCACGGCTGCCCACGAATCCGCCATCGTGCGGAGCCCGTCGGAGGCAACCTCGTCAGGGACGATCATCCGTGCGGCCTGCGCGTCCGCCCCCCGAAACGGGCTGTACCGGAACCCGTAGCACGCCCAGATGGCGATCCAGACAACGAGGCCAACCGCCACGGCCGCAACCGCCAGCACGACCGTACGGTGCATTCGAGAAGACATCGCGACGACCGCGGACGCGCCGCCCGTTTGACGCCAGCCGGCAAACGGCCCTGCGATCGGAAGCGGCGCCGGCCGCAGGATCGCGATCACGGCCATCAGCAGCAAGGCAGGCAACACCAGCGGCCACGTCAGCTTGACGAGACCGAATGACGCCAGAGCCAGACCGACCAACAGGACACGACCGGGCGTCACGCGATTCAGCAGCCGGGCAAACGCCATCAGGGTGAGCGCCCCGCACAGCGTCGCCGGCAGGTCCGTCGTAACGTACCGCCCGTGCGCCAGCAGGGACGGATCGAACGCCGCCAGCACGATCGCCAGGAGCCCGGCCGTCGGGCCGAACAGCGCCCGCGTCATGGCGTACACGCACAGGCAGGTCAGCAGGAAGAGGACGACCATCATGCAGCGGGGGGCCACGATGAGCCGTTCGCCGTCGTTGCGTTCAAACAGCCAGGCCCGTGCGATTTTCCACGCATCGCCTTGGCGCCAGCCGTCGGTCTCCGGCGGCGGCCATCGGTTGTCGGTCCACAGCAGCGGCAAGGCCGCCCACATCCGGGACAAGGGCGGATGATCCGGCGAGAGGCGATAGTCGCCGGTCTTCAGGCAGCAGTAGCCCGAGGCGAGGTGGCCGGGTTCGTCGAACGTGATGCTGTCGCCCAGCAGCGACCGGACCGCAAGGACCGCCGAAACGATGAGCACCGCGGCGACGAAGCACCCGTGCAACACGCGCCTCGAACCGGAGGGACGGCGTCCGCTGGCATCCGTACGGGGTTCGGTGACCGGATGAGCCGTCAAGATCCCGCGTCCTCGCCTCGAAACGCCGTGCCGGTCTCGCCCGCGTCTACTTCTTCTGCTCGCCGGCGATGTCCGCGATGCTGAGCCCGGCGATCTGATAGTAAACGCCGAGGGCCGCCTGAAGCCGGATATCGCTCGCGCGGCACCCGTAAAGCAGGTTGTTCAGGTTGATTTCCGCCGTCGTCACGTCGCCCCGCGATTCGAGCACCTGGTCGATCAGCACGCGCTTGGCCGTCAGGTACGCCTCGGAACGCGACGCGTACTCCTCACGCTTCTGTCTGATCACTTCGAGCAGCTGTTGCCGCCGCGTGCGGTCCGCCCGGAGCGACTCGGTCTCGGTGATGATCTGCCGCTTGATCTCGATCATCTCCTGCTCGATCTTGGCCTGGTACGAGCGAATGCTGGCTTCCGCCTTCCTTCGCGAGGCGGTCAGCACGCGCTGGTCGTTCAGGCTCACCGTCACCCCGCCGCCGAGCATCCACCCGTCGAAGCGGTTGTCATAGTCCGTCGAGCCGACCGGGAAATGCGTGCCTTCCAGGTAGGCCGTGATGTCGAACTTTCCCTCGATGGCCAGCCGGCGCTGGAGTTCCGCGTCCTTCATGGCGTTCTCGAGCACCCGGAACGTCGGGTTGTTGTCCCGCGCCTCCTGGATCATCGCCGCCAGGCCTTCCGGCTTCGCGGATCGCTCGATGAACTCGCTGTCCTTGTACTCGGGCATGACGAGCGACACCTCGTCATTCTGGTCCAGGCCCATCGCCGCCACCAGGTAACGCACGTACTCCCGGTGGTACGTGCGGTACAGCGATTCGCGCGATTCATAGTCCGCGATCACCGACCCCACGCGGGAGCGGTCCGCCTCCGCCAGCCGCGCGTCCTTCAGAAGCTTTTCGAGGTCGGCCACGTGCTTCGCGAACGAATCGCCCGTGTTCTGGTAGAGCACCGCAAGATTGTAGTAGCTCAGCGCGCTGACGGTGTCGACGCGGAAATCCCGCAGATATGTCAAACGCGCCTTGCGGGCGTTCGACTCCTGGTAGGCCTGGTTGATGATCCGGTCCTGCTGCTTCTTCGAGCCGACGAACGGGACCTCGATCCGCGCCCGCAGCAGGCCGCCGCTGCCGCTGTCTTCGTACGGATTGCCGTCCGCGGGATCGGTGACTTTCGATCGCGAGGTGGACCCGCCGCCCTCGACCTTGAAGACAGCGCCCTCGAATGTCTCTTTGCGGATTCCGGCGGTCGCCTCGCTCAGGAATGTCTTCGTGCCGCTGCGGTTGGGGTAGTCGGAGTAGTTGCTGTCCGCGTTGACGAAGGGCTCGAAGCGGCTCAGGTTCGCGCGGAACTCCTCGAGTCCGTGGACGGCGGCGATCATGTCCTCGCGGGCGGCGGCGACGTCCGGGTTCCGCTCGAAGACGAGTTGTACGATGGTGGGGATGTCGAGCTTGTAGGGCGGGCCAAGCTGGGCCGTCCCGGCAGACGGCTGCGTCGTCGCCTGCTCGACGGCGGCGGCGATCCGTGTACGAACGGCCGGGCGTGTCGTGGGGCGCGTGGCGACTGCGGGCGGTATCCCTGGCGCATCAACGCCCCACTGCAGCGAGGCGCACCCTGTCAGGCACAGCCCCGCGACGATCACCGGGACACGGGATACACAGGTCAACAGCATAGGCACACATTTGGATCACGCCGGTCGGCAAACGCGCCGCCGGCGTCATCCATGCCTGGCAGTCGCGGTTCGCGGACCTTGCGGCTTCCGTGCCGCACCCGTCAGGAACCGGCCCGCCGGGGTCAGCCAAAGGATGCGGGGCCCGGCCGACCTTGTCAACCCGGCCTCCTCAAACGCCGGTCGGGAATCCCTTGCCCGGCCGCCGCGGCAAGCCGGCGGGGATGCGGGTGCATGGCCCTTCCTGCACGCAGGGAGGGGGGCAGGAACCGTTCTTGCCCTGGGCGAAACGCGTCAGGGCGTCCATTTCCCGTGAACACGGTGTTCTGCCTGTCCGGCAGACGTTCCTGACCCCGTTTGCGCATACGGCCATGCACCCCGGGGATGCCGACGGCGAACAACTCGTGGCGGAAATGGGTATAATACCAGCGGCATGAAGATTCCGGACGTAACCATCCCCGTGAACGTCGTCACCGTTCCGATGGAGTGGATCATGCGCGCCGAACGGGCCGTGGAGAAGGTGCACGAGCGAATGCTGCGAACCGCGCGGGCGCTCGAGGCGGCGGGCGTGCCCTACGCCGTCATCGGTGGAAACGCCGTGGCCATCTGGGTGGCCAGCAAGGACGAGGGGGCCGTTCGGAACACCAAGGACGTCGATATCCTGCTCGCGAGGGCCGACATCCAGCGGGCCGCCGAGGCAATGGCCGGCGCGGGGTTCGATCTCGCCGAGGTCGATGGCGTGACGATGTTCCTGGAACGGGACGACCCGATGCCCAGCCGAGGCGTTCACGTCGTCTTCGCGGACGAGAAGCTCCGTCCCTATGACAAGTACGCCGCCCCTTCGATCCAGGTAGGCATCCGGAGCCCCGAAGGCGTAGGCGCCCTTGACCTGCGAAACCTGCTGTGCCTGAAGCTGATGGCCTTCCGCGATATCGATCGTGTGCACATACGCGACATGTTCAAGGTCGGGCTCATCAACGATCCCTTGGCCGAGCAGATCCCGCCCGACCTTCGGGCGCGGCTGGAAGAGATCCGCGCGAACCCGGACGGGTGATTGCGCCCCGCTGCGGGCGCCTGCGTCGGCCGGTTGCAGCGTAGAGGCTTCGGCCTGTGCTCTCTGGAATGCGCCGCCAACGGCGGTGCTTTGGATGCCGGGGAGCTTGTTGCGTGGGAGCCGCGTCGAATGGCGGCTTGCTCCGCACGCCGCTATTTCGGCGGCGGCACGGCCCAGTGGCCGGTGGGGCCACGGACGAGTCGCAGCTTCGTGTCGCGGTAGCGCTGCGAGATCTCGATGCCCTGCCTGTCGATGTGCAGGATGATCCGGCGCCCGGCCTCGATCGGCAGCATCGACAGGTCGATCGTCAGTTCGGACACGTTCAGCGTCTCGACGCGGAGGTCGTTCGGCTCGGGAAACAGACCCTTGATCCGCGCTTCCTGGTCCTTGTCCGTCAGGGCCTCGATCCGGAGCCAGCCGGCCTGCGGGTCGTCCGGGGAGGACACCGTCGCATCGACGCGGAACGGGCGTTCGTTTTCGTAGATCGGCTTCGGGCGTTCGTGCCGGGCCGGCTTCGAGGCCGGCGGCGGAGCCGGTTCGGCCGCCGGGGGCGCTTCCCTGGGGGCGGCGGGCGCGGTCTTCGGCATCGGCGGCGGGGCCTCGGTCGCGGGCTTCGGCGTCTCGCGGCAGCCGAGTCCGATCATCACGACGACGAACGCCGCCGACCGGAGCCCGATCACATGCATGATTCGCGACATGGCTTGCTCCTTGTTGTACGACGCGGGCAGACACGTACGCAGCGTGAGAAGGCGGATGCATCGCTGCCGCGGCCCTCGCTCGCGATCAGGGCTTTGATGCAGGCTGGAAGCCTGCACCACAAATCGGGCCCTCGCGTGCGGTCGGGGCTCAATGCGCCACCCTCGCCCCGGTTCGTACTCAGCGCGGCCCTTCATTGCCGGGGCCGTCCGCGGGGGCGATCCGTTTCGCTCGGACGGCATCGCCCGAGGCGGTGCAGCGGCCCGCCGCCGTCCGCTCCTGGCGGACGTTGATGACCGCGTTTGCGCCCTGCCGCGCGGCGGCGGCCTTCAGGCCGTCGACCGCCTCCGCCGGCGTGCGGAAGCCCTCGACGAAGACCGCCTCCACCTGCTCGATGATCTCATAGCCGGCCAGCCGGTCGCCGCTGGACGTCGCCACGATTCTTGTCGCCAGCTCGCGGCGTTCGCGCGCGGCCTCCTCCGGATCTATACCGTACTTCTGAAGGTTCGGATGCAGCACCGCCGGTTTCCGTGAACGCACGAACCGCCGTACGCGGCGCGATGCGGCACGCCCCGCCAGGAGCACCACCAGCACGACCGCCGCGATCTTGGCGTACGGTTGACAGGCCTCCGGAAGGTACGGAATGGCCCAGCCAAAACACATCATCACATCCTGCCCTGCGCGGTCAACCACGGACATTATTGCGACGCCACCCGGTCGCCCCGGTAGACCGTGCCGCGCCATGTTGTCGTGCTTCGTCCGCCGAGCCTCCGCATGGCGCTGATCAGCATCCCGATGCAGAAAAACACGCCCACGATGAACGTCGGCGCCAGCCACGGGTTCGCGCGGCTGATCCGGTAGAAGCGCGCGATCACGGAAAGCTGGGTTGCGACGGCAAGCGTCGCCGCGACCGCGACGGTCCGCCACGGACCGGCGGCCGACCAGCCGTGTGCCGCCGTCACCACCCAGGCCAGCGCCGCGCTGCCGTACGGGAACACGTTCATCAGCGTCAGCATCCGGAGCGTCACCAGCAGCCGTCGGAACGTCCCGAAGCAGCCGTAGAAGATCCGGCTCCAGCCGCGCCAGATCGCACGGAGGTCCGGGTACATCCGCACGGAGTACAGGTTGTCGTTCTGCACCACCATCAGCCGCTGCCCGCGTTCCTTCGCGAGCCGGGCCATGTGCATGTCCTCGTTGACCTCGGTACGGACGACTTCATGGCCGCCGATCGCGTCGTACGCGGCCCGCGTCATGAGCATGAATGCGCCGTTGGCGTAGGCCGCGGGGTGCTTCGGGTCGTTGACCCGCTTCGGGTTGAACCAGAAGACCATAACGGCGCCGCAGACCGGCTGGATGATCCGCTCCCAGAAGCTCTGCGTTTCGAGAATGGGCAGGACCGAGAGGAAGTCGACGCGGTTTTCGACGGCGTACCGCATCGCCAGCGAGAGCGTCCGGCGGGAGATCTGCCGGCAGTCGGCGTCGGAGAAGCAAAGCCACTCGCCGGTCGCCCGCTCCAGCCCCTCGCGCATGGCGTTGTTCTTGCCGAACCACCCCTCGCGAAGCTGCGTGACGTGTATGACCCGCAGCCGGCCGTTGCCGTCGGCGTTTGTTTCGGCCGCCAGGCGGTCGAGGATGCCCCGTGTGCCGTCGGTGCTGCGGTCGTTGATGATGATCAGCTCGAAGCGGGGGTAGTCCTGGGCGAGCATGGTGCGGACGGCGGTCTCGATGTTCGCCTCCTCGTCCTTCGCGGCGATCAGGACGGACACGAACGGCGGCGGATCCGGCGGTCCGTCGAAAGAACGCTCACTGAGCGGCGGGTGGCGGCGGCGCGCGCGAGAAATCTCGATGTGCCGGCTCGCCCAAATGGCGGCCACCAGGAGCAGCGCCACGACCCAGATCCACCAGCCGATGCCCATTCGGGATGCCTCGCCTGAACTTCCATCAATCCCCCGCGGGGCATTATGGCCGGGTTATACACGAGTCGCAAGCGGCGGCGCGACCGGCGGCGCCGGCCTCCGGCGGCCTGTGGCACAGGGCCCGGTTGTGCCGGGGCGGCGCAGGCTCCCAGCCCGTCTCGTGTCGGTTGCCCGCGTTGATAACGGGCGTTATAAGCGACGCCGTGCTGAGTTCGACGAGCAAGAAGTGGCGGCTGTTTCGCGCCTGGACGGGAAGGCATCCCGTCTGGTGCGCCTGGCAGGTGACGTACCGGTGCAACTTCCGGTGCGGATTCTGCCCGTACTGGCGCGACCCGATGGGCGCCCGGCCGGAGCAGACGATCGACGATTTCCGCGCGGGAACGCGCAAGCTCGCCCGGATGGGTTCGCTCCTGGTGTCGCTGGCCGGCGGCGAGCCGCTCCTGCGTACGGACCTTGTTGATGTCGTCCGGACGATCGCCGAGTTCCATCTGCCCTTCGTCACGACGAACGGTTACCTGGCCACGCCGGAGCTGGCCCGCGCGTTGTTCGCGGCCGGGCTCTGGGGCGTGTCCGTCAGCATTGACTACGCCGACGCCGCGCGGCACGACAAGGCGCGCGGCACACCGGAGGCCTTCGAGCGGGCCGTGCGGGCGCTGGACTACTTCCGCGAGGCACGCCGGCACGACTGGCAGCGCGTCAACCTCATGTGCGTTCTGCTGCACGACAACCTCGATCAGGTCGAACCGTTGATCGAACTGGCCGCGCGGCACGGGGCGTATTTCATGATCCAGCCGTACGGCGAGCGCAAGACCGGCAGCCGCCGCTTTGCGCACGCCCCCGACGGCGTGTCGCGGCGCCTGCTGGAGTTGAAGCGCGCGCACCCGAATTTCCTCAGCAACCCGGTGTTTCTCAGCCGGTTCGACGACGCGCTCCGCGGCGGCGTGCCGGACTGCCGGGCCGGCAGGGCGTTCTTCAACATCGACTCGACGGGCGATATCGCGATTTGCGTCGAGGAGAAGTCACGGCCGGTGGCCAACCTGTACCGGGACTCGGCACGGGACATCGTGGCGCGTCTGGCCGCCCGCTCGCGCGGCAACCGATGCACGGACTGCTGGTACAACTGCCGTGGCGAGGTCGAGATGCTCTACAAGCCCGCGAGCCTGCTGAAAAGCCTGCCGCTGATGCTGTTCGACCGGGGCCGTCCGCCCGCGCGAGCCGCCGGGCGCGACGAATAGGGCGGCCCAAGGATCAGCGAACGGAGTGATGACCTATGGCACTATGGCTCAATCGATCGGGACGGCACTGCGAGCACGAGGACAAGTTCCTCAAAGAAAACCGCATCTACCTCACCTGGGGCGGGCTGAACCGGCATCTCGGCAAGCTGAAAGACCGCAAAGACCTGATGGCTGTGCTCGCGGAGGTCTACCCGAAGTTTACCCCAGCGTTGCATATTTCGACAGGCTTACGCGGCGGATCGTAGGGTTC
>CAZUAI010000119.1:0-12640 GCA_964617875.1 uncultured Planctomycetales bacterium
GCCACTCGCCGAACACTCCGAAATCAAGCCCTCCCAATGCTCCCGGCGGCTCCGCCCCGACGCCCGATTCGCAACACGTCGAACCATAACGCACCTCCACCCGCATCTTCGCAAATCCGACGTGGCGAAAACAAGAAGGGGTTCACAGGACGCTTACATGAAATGCGACGGTTTGCGAAACCTGCGAATTCCTGTATCATTCTGCGAGAACAGGACTTTCGAGTTTTTCGGCGTGAATGTCGTTGCGCCCCGGGACCAAGAGGTCGCTGGTTCAAATCCAGTCGCCCCGACCATTTTTCAAAAAGGCCCGTTCGGCGAGAAAGTCGAACGGCTTTCTCTTTGTCAGGGCGAGACTTACGCCCGACAGCACGCGGTTCGAACTTACGCACTCCAGGATTCGCCGCCGGGACGCGAAGTTCGAACCGCGCCAGAGACTCGCCAGGTTCTGACTGAAATCGAAGACCGAAAGCGCCAGCCTTCCGTTCTCCTCGGTAATCGCGCCCGCCCCTGCCAACTGGCGCTCCACCTCCGCGAGTTGCGCCTTCAGGTCCGCCGACTTGGCGTTGAACGCGCCCTCGTCCACCACGCCTTGCAGGAACGCGTTCAGCAGCCGGTCCTGCATGTTGGCCAGTTCCGAGCGCCGCTTGGCGAGCGCCTTCCGTCGCTCCACCTCGGCCGTGGTGATGTCGGAAAACATCTCCTCGATGGCGTTTCGAAACCACCGTTGCACCTTCGGCTCTGGGATGCGGATGGAGTCGAGGTCGGCCAGGATGGCCTGTTCGAGTTTCCCCTCGGTCCAGCGGACGGGCGGATGGTTCTCAGGCTTGTGGTAGTTTCCGCACTTGTAGTAGACGTGGACGTTCCGGCCGCCGTCGCGGAGCTTGCGGCGGATTTCCTCGCCGGTGATGGCGTACCCGCAGACGGCGCAGCGCAGGACGCCGCCTGAGAGCATGATTTCCGGGTTGCCTGTCCGGCGGTTCTTGCCCTTGAGCGCCTCCTGACAGGCATCGTAGGTCCGCCGGTCGATGATGAGCTTGTACCTGCCCTGGTGGACAGTGCCGTTGCGGCGGAGTTCGCCGACGTAGAAGCGGTTGTTGATGATGTAGGAGAGCGCCGTCCGGTTGAAGCGGGGCTGGCTGGGGCGATAGACGTGCCCCTCGGCGGCGAGCTTGTCGGCCAGGGACTCGAACGTGTACTGGCCGGACGAGTATAGCTCGAAGATGCGATAGACGGCCTTGGACTCGACCGGGTGCGGCTGGACCGGCTCGTTCTTGTCGTCCACGTTGAGGTAGCCGTAGGGCGCGAGGCCCGTGGGCCAGCCCTGGCGGACCTTCTCGTCCATGCCCTTCAAGACCTCGGAGCGCAGGTTGTCCGAGTAGTACTGCGCCACGGCGGCCATGACGTTGAAGGAAAGCGCCCCGGCGGCCCCGGGGCCGAACTGGTTCTCCACGAAGGCGAGTTGCACCCCGCAGGCGTCCTCAAGCTCCTGGAGGCGGACGGCGTCGCGCATGTTCCGGCAGACGCGGTCGAGCTTGTGGGACAGGATGGCCTTAATGCCCTCCTTGCGGGCGTTGGCCCGGACCCAGGAGAACATCTCGTTGAAGGCCGTGCGCTCCGCGCCGCGCTTGGCCGACTCGGCCACCACGAACTCCCTCAAGGCCGTCCAGCCGTTCTTCGCCGCCCGGTCGCGGCAGGCGCGCAACTGCGCGTCGATGGAATAACCCTCGCGCTGCTCGCGGGAGGAGACCCGCGCCCAGATTACGACCTTCATTTCCACATCTCCCGTTTGGCGTCCAGGAGCGCCTCTCCGAGCCGTTTCACGTTCGTCAGGATTTCGATGGCGTCTTCCTCGCTGACCGGTCGTCCGTAGGCCTCCGACCAGACCTCGATGGTCTCGGCGAGGAGCGCGTCGGAAATCCACGCCGGGCGCGGCGGGCGCTCCAAGGCCGTACCCGGCCCCTGATCATGAGGCCCGTTTCCCCCCGGAAATCCAGTCAATTCCTGCCGGTTTCCGAGTATTTCCGGGCGGCCGGGGGATGGACGGGTCACGCGCATCGGGATGCCTCCCCGCGTGCGCGTTCGGAAAAACCGGACAGGCGAAACAAACTGTCATTACAAGCGCGACCGTTCCCGCGCGCGTCTCGGCGCGTTTCGCCCGGCGGAGGAACCGTGAAACGAGAGCCGAGCGAAAGACGCACGCCGTCCGCCATGTCCTCCTTTGCCACCTTTGCCGTCTTCGCCGCCTTTGCCATCTTCTCGCCGCAAAGACGGCAAACATACCCAAAGAAGATCATTATTTGTTCTAGGGGGAATGGGTTTGCCGGGTGAAAGGTGGTAAAGGCGGCAAAGGTGGCAAAGATGGTGAAGGCAGCGAAGGCGGTCATGGCTGCTGCTCCCGCAAGCGGCATCGCCACTGGCCGCCCTTGACCTTTTCCTTGTAGACCACGGCGACCGCCTTCCTGGCCGACCGGAACGTCCGTTCGCCGATCCCCTCGGCCTTGGCCGCCTCGGTGAGTTCGTCGGACAGCATGTCGCCGCCGTTCGCCGTGAGCGTATCGACCACGAACTGCCGCGCCTCGTCCCGGACGGCGCTGGTCTGCCTGCCGCCGAGCGCTTCATCGGCGCGCATGTCCACGGGCGCGGCCTCCCAAGCGACTCGCGCCACGCCGTCCACGGGTTCCAGGGCGTAGGCCAGCCCGGACTCGTCCGCGCCGACGTTGTTCTTGACGGGCACGAAGAGCCGACGGCGGCCGGTCTCGTCGTTCTCGTCGCGCACTACGGCCCAGACGGCGCGCGCCGCCGCCACGAACGCGAGCGACCCCATGGCCCTGTAAATCGCGGGCAGCCCGCCTGCCTTGTTCAGGTGCGTGACCGCCAGGACCGCCACCTTGCGCTTGGCCGCCAGGTCGAAGAGCTTGGCCAGCACGGCGCGCACCTCGGCGTTCTTGTGACTGTCGGTCTTGCCCAAGTAGGCCGTGAGCGGGTCTATGATGACCAGGCGGCAGTCGGCGGTCTTCTCGATAGCCGTCTCCAGCGCGGGCAAGTCCTCCGTGAGGTCGAAGTAGTCCTCCCGAACCAGGTCGAAGTTGTCTCCGCGCGGCGAAGCGGGAACCAATATCCGCCGCACGGCCTGGATGGCCACCACGCGTGAAGGGTCGGCCCCGGCGGCGTCGAGACGCGGCCGGATGGTGTCGGCCAGGTCGTCCTCGGCGCTGAGGAGCACCACGCCGCCAGGCGGGTGTGGAAGGATCGGGATGTCGGGCCAGGATGTCCCGCTCGACACGCGGGCGGCGAGGTCGAGCGTGACAAAGGACTTCCCCAGGCCGGGGTCGCCGCAGAGGAGCGTGAGCTTTCCCAAGGCGATGCGGCCGGGCCAGAGCCAGCGCACGGACTCGGGCTGGACATCGGACAAGACCACCGTGACGGGCGTCGCCGCGAAGGGATTGGGAAGCCGCTGCTCCGTCGGGGCGGTCGGTGTTTTCATTGGTGGAGGTGGCGCGGGGGAATCCTTCGGCTTTGGCTCGCCTGGAAGCCAGCCGAGGGGAGCCATGCCGGCCCACATTCCGTAGACCTCGCCCCAGAGCCGCGGGGGAACGCCATCGCGGCCCAACGGCTGGCCATCCGGTTCCGGCGGGTCCGGCGGCTTGGCGCTCCTCCATTCGAGGCGGATGGGGTTCTCGTCCGCCCAGGCGCGCAAGTCCTTCAACCATGCATCGAGGCTGCTTTTCACGCCTTGGGCACGGGCGCGAACCGCCTCCAGGCCGCCCTGCATGGCCCCACGGAAGATTGCCGCCTTTCGGTCCGTCCATCGATGTTTCGGGTCGTATAGCGAATTCCGATGCGAGTTCATGCGATCCACGAAGTCCGCCGCCTGTTCCAAGTCGCATGCAGCGCAGCGCTCGGCCCCAATGCGGAAACCGACACGGAAGGCCCGCTCCACATCCGGCGGGTTGCTGGGGTCCCAGCCGGTTACCCGCTCCCGATGCGGGTAGAGCCGCAGCAGTTCGCGGAGTGACAGGGGCGCGGGCGGAGCAGCGCCGTTCGTCATGCCGCCTCCTCCCGTCGTTCACGCCGCCATTCGGCCAGGAGCCACGCCGCGAGCGCGTCGGCGCGGGTCGCCCAGCGCGTCCGGCCCTCCGGCGTCGGCTTCGTCAGGCGCGCCGTGAACTCGAAGTCCCCGATGCGCTCCACGGCCGTCTCCGCATTCTGTTTTTCCGCTTCGTGAGACAAGAGTATCCTCCGTCCCCTCTCGCGAGGGGTTTTCGAATGGGGTTTCTATCGGGCCGTTTCGGGTTACTCGCCCGCGCTTCTCACCGCCGCACGCGGGTCGCAGAGCGCCGCGCCGAAGTCCAGGTACACCCGCCACGACACGGCCAGCTTGTCCACGGTCTGCTCCAGGCCGAAATACTCGACCGTCGGGCGCTGGACGCCGTTCAAGAAGGCCACCACGAGCGGGGCCGCCGACGGCGCGGCGAACAAGTACCAGTGCTTCCCGCTCGCCTTGCCGTCGAACTTCGCCGCGTTGGATAGGCGGGGTTCCACCTCCAGCGCCACGGCGCGCCGCAGGCTGTTGCCCGTCGGCTGCTCCGCCGCCCTCTGGATGAACTCGCTCTCCAGCACGGCCTTGGCCTGCACGGCCAGTTCCGGGGGAACAAGCAACGTCACGGGCACGATGTCGAGGTCGTTCCCCTCCTCGTCGCGCTGCGTCCGCATGGCCTGGATGGCCAACGACAGCGAGTCGAGCGAAAGCGCGCTCGATACGCCGTCGATGAGGTTGCCGTTGCCCGTCGAGAAGAACCCGCCAGCGTTCGCCAGGAGCGTCTCGTAGACCAAGTCCGAGACCTTCCGCATCGCCGCCTTGCCCATGGCCCGCGCCGCGTCCTCGAACATCGAGAGGTCGTCGTTCACCAGGTCGCGCCGGTCGATGGAGAGCAGCTTGCCGTAGGTGTCGCACTTGAAGGTCGAGACGTGCTCGCCCACCGACCCGTGCTTGAGTTCCCCGCCCGGGGCGACCGGCTCCAACTGGCCCGTGAAGCTCGGACGGATGGCCGTGTTCTCCTTGAAGTCCGACGTCGAGCGCACGGCGCAGAAGGCCCGCCACGTAGCCGGGGACTCCTCGTAGGCCGAAAGAAGCAGCTTGCTCGCCACGTTGCCGAGCGCCGTGGGTAGCAAATACGTGCTCATCGCCGCCTTGACCATCTCCATCCGGCCGCGTGGCACCTCCGCGCCGTCCTCCTCCAGGCAGGCCCGGCAGAAGTCGAGCATGTGCGCCGCGCCGAGCCTGCGCCCGTACTCGCAGGCGCGTTCGCCCAGCGTCTTCTCGGCCAACTCCTCGTGGCCAAGGCGCATGAGCAACGCCGCCTCGATGGCGCGCGGCTCCGGGTCGCGGAGGATCGTGCAGCCCACTTGCGGCCTCGCCGCCCGCACGATGGCCAGCAGTTTCGGCGTCAACTCCTCCATGGTCATCTCGCCCGCGATGGCCTTGGCCCGCAGGGCCTCCACGCGCTCCTTGTCCCGCCCCCAATCGCCTGAACAATACGCCTCGATACTGGCGATGCGCTCGCGCTCCTCAGCGCGTATCTTCTCCTCGTCGATGTTCATGCCGCCTCCCTTGGACGCCGCGATGGCGACCGCCGTCCGGTCGTCGCAGCCCATCGAAACGATGCTCACTTCCCGTAGCTTGCCCTTGCGCACCAGCGTGAAGCCGCCCTCCGGCGCGGAGAGCGTCCGGTTGTTGACTTGGACCTGCTCGCCCGCCTTCACCTTGGCGTGCTCGACCGGCTCCACGCCGACCGACGCCTGGAACTCGAAGCCGTTTTTCGCCAACTCCACCACGCGCCTGGCCGCCTCCGTGGTGGACGAGATCGCGCCGGAGACGAGCAGCTTCCCGTCCCGCGCCTCGGCCTTGCCGTGGCCCAGGATGCCCTCGATGGACGAATCGTGGTCGGCCAGGACGCGCACCTGCCCGGCGAGGTCGAGGCCCGCCAAGTCGATGGCGAGCGGTCCCCAGCCGGGCACGCGCATCAAGCCGCCGTTATAGGCCAGGATGTCCAGGCGCGGCAGCTTCTCGCCGCAAGCCACCTCAACGCCGCGCGCCATCAGAATGATGTCGTTACCCGGCATGGGCGGCCTCCTTCCTCTCGGCCTCCAGCCGACGGCGGATTTCCTGCTCCTGCGCCCAGCTGATGCCGAGTTCCGCCCGGTAGATGGCCGATGGCAACAACTTCCCGTGCGATTCCAGCACTTCCGCGAAATCGTCGATGTGCTGCTTGCCCCAAACCCGCGAGCCGCCCACGACCGGCGGAGCCAGTTCCGGCCTGGTCCTGCAATAATCCAGCGCCTTCCATTCCGAGCAGTCCAAGCCCCGGAACTGAAGCTCCTGAATCGCGGCCGCCGTGGCTTTCGGATACTCCTTTTCCAGCCGCCGCCGTGCCTCGGCCTCGTCCAGGCCGAGACCTTCCCTGAGCACCCGCAGGCGCTCCTCGTCGTATTCCCGTCTCGTCATCACGCTCATGTCCGTGCCTCCTTCTGGTTAGCCGTCCGTCGGGGAACCGCTCCCCGCTAATAGACAAAAGGCCCCTCGGTGCGAAAAAGCGGGACAAGAATTCCGCGCGCCCCGCCGTTTACCGGGCACCTTCTGCCTGATGGATACTTACCCGCCCATTGGCAGGGATGACGGACGGCGATGCGGTTTTCCGGCGAGCGGTTACACGGGTAGAACTTGCCGCTGTCCGTTCGATCGCGGCCCTCCAAAAGACAAGAGCGGGGGGATGGGCCTACGACCGAGACAGAAAATTCGTATTTCATCATTGACATGGATAGCGAGGATACTATAATATCCAAGATACAATGGAGATTGGCATGAAACCGAAACGAACGCGCCCCGAGGCGCAGGAAGAAGCGCGGCTCATCCACATCCGGCTGAAGCCCGAGACGCACAAGCGTCTGCGCGTCAGGGCGGCGGAAGAGGATGTCAGCATTCAGGACTGGGTGGAGGCCCTCATCGAGACCGGCCTGGCCGCCCCGAAGACCGACAACGATGGGAGGACTCGCCGTGGCTAAGAAACGAGACACCAACCGTGGCGGCTCGCCCGCCGCGCCGGACAAGGACGCCGAACCGACACGCACGCCGCTGGCCGTCAAGACCGACGACAACGGCCGCATCTTCTCCCACATCCGCCAGAAGTGGCTTGTGGAGACGCCCGAGGAGCGCGTCCGGCAAGCCTACGTGGTCACGCTGCACAACGAGTACGGCTTCAATCTCGACCAGATGGACGAGGAACTGCACGTCGCCGGACGGGGCGCGGCCCGCGCCCGGGCCGACGTGGTGGTCTGGCGCACATCCCAGGACAAAGCCGACGCCAAGGCCCCGCTGATCGTCGTGGAGTGCAAGTCCGACAACATCACCATCAAGGCCGCCGACTACGCCCAGGGCGAAGCCTATGCGCTCTACTGCAACGCCCCGTTCTTCGTCACCCACAACAACCGCGAGACCCGCTATTGGCGCACCCGCAAGGAACGGATGCCCGGCCACTGCGAGGAGATCGAGAACATCCCGCACGCCGACGCCAGCGACAAGGACATCCGGGAGCTGATCGAGAAGCTGCGCACGTTCAAGGAGGACGAGTTCGCCGACCTGCTGCACCAGTGCCACAACGTCATCCGCAACCGCGAGCACCTGGACCCCGCCGCCGCCTTCGACGAGATCGCCAAGGTGCTCTTCGTCAAGGTGTGGGTCGAGCGCGAGATGAAGGCCAAGCGGCGGCGCGTCAACCTCTTCACCGCCGACTACCTGGACGAGCAGTTGGGCGACAATCCCTTGAACGACCTCTTCAAGAAGACCAAGGAGGCCTACGCCGAAGACCGCATCTTCGCGGACGACGACCGCATCAACCTCAAGCCCGCCACGGGCCGGGAAATCGTGCGCCTGCTGGAAAAGTACAACCTCTCCGACACCAGCGAGGACGTGAAGGGCATTGCGTTCGAACGGTTCCTCGGGCGCACCTTCCGAGGCGAGATCGGCCAGTTCTTCACGCCCCGCACCATCGTCGAGTTCATGGTGCGCATGCTCGACCCGCAGGAGGGCGACGCCGTCTGCGATCCGGCCAGCGGTTCCGGCGGTTTCCTGATCCGCTTTTCGAACTGGTGCGCGAGCAAATCCTCGCGGACGTGGACCGCCAGTACCGGGCCTATGCCGCCGAGTTGGAGAAGAAGAAGCTCTCCGACGCCAAGCGCGCCGAACTGCTACGCGAAAAGTACGCCGAGTTGCAGGCGACCATAGACCAGCGCAAGCGGGATTCCCGCCTCTGGAAGCTGGCCAACCGCTGCATCTACGGCACCGACGCCAACGACCGCATGGCCCGCACCAGCAAGATGAACATGATCATGCATGGCGACGGTCACGGCGGCGTCCACCACCACAACGGCTTCATCAACGTCAACGGCATCTTCGAGAGCCGCTTCGACCTGATCCTGACCAATCCGCCCTTCGGCGCGAACGTCGAGCCCTCCGACCACATCACCGACGGCGACGTGGCCGTGAGCGACGAGGCGTTCCGGCGCTATGCCGACGCCTATGGCGACCTCTACAAAGACGCCCAGGCCCGCGTCCAGGCCGCCAAGGGCAAGGCCATCGCCTCGCTCTTCGAGTTGCCCGCCCGCAACGGCGGCAAGCTCGGCAAGGTCAAGACCGAGATCCTGTTCATCGAACGCTGCCTCGCCCTGCTCAAGCCCGGCGGGCGCATGGGGATCGTCCTGCCCGAGGGCGTCTTCAACAACCCGTCCCTGGCCTATGTGCGCGAGTTCTGCGAGGATCGCGCCCGCATCCTGGCCGTGGTGAGCCTGCCCCAGGAGACGTTCTACTCCTCCGGCGCGTCGGTGAAGGCCTCGCTCCTATTCCTGCAACGTTTCACCGAGAAGGAGGCCGCCGACTTCGCCGCCAAGCGCGACAAGGCCAAGGCCGAGATCGCCGCTAAGTATGCCCCGGAGATCGCAACCGAGACCCAGCGCCTGGAAGCCGAGATCGAGGCCGCCAAGGCGACCAAGGACGCCGAGAAGCGCAAGGCCGCGCAACGGGAACTGGCCGACTACCTCAAGCGCATGGAGGAGATCAAGACCCGCGAGGCTCGCGCCCTGCTCAAGGAGCGGTTCGACTATCCCGTCTTCCTGTACGAGGCCGAGAAGGTCGGCATCACCGCCACGGGCGAGACGGACGCCAACGAACTCTATCCCAACGCGAGCCTGCCTGCCGGGATGAAGCCCGAGGATACCTGCCTCGAACTGTACCGGCGGTTCCGCAAAGACCCCACGGCGTTCGCCCTGGCGGGGGACAAGGCATGACGGCGGTTGCTATGCCATATCCGCATGCGTTCATGGTCCGCTTCAGCGAGATGGAGCGCTGGGACGTTGCGTTCTTCCGCCAAGTGAAATGGCGTTGGCCAGAGAGCACAGTACGCCCACTGGGCGAAGCACTTGCGCGCCACCAAGTGCCGGTGGACGCGAAAGCCGACCGAACCGCCCTGCCGATCATAGGCAAGATCAGCTTCGGTGGCGAACTGACGGTAACGATCCCCGAAGAGCGAGCCGGATACAAGGGCCGTCTATTCTGGGCCGAGTCAGGCAACCTGGTCTACAGCAAGATTCGCGTCAAGCAGGGCTCGCTTTGCATCGTACCCGGTGAGGTGCCCAAGCTGGCAGTGAGCGCTGAGTACCCTGTTTACGAAATTGCCAGGGATGTAGCTGATGCCGATTACATAGCGCTGGTGGTGCGAAGCACCCCGTTCATGAACCTGCTTGAGGGACTTTCGCATGGCGGCTCCACCAAGACGCGCATTCCTCCAGAGGAGTTTGAACGCCAGCGAATCCCCCTCCCGCCGTTGTCGGTTCAGCGGAAGATCGTGGCGGCATGGGATGCGGCGCGCAAGGCTACGGCGGCCACGGCCGCGAAGATCGCCCAACTCGAACGCGAGATCGAAGTCCGCTTCCTGGCTGACCTGGGTCTGAAGGCCCCCGCTCTGACCACGCTGCCCAAGTGCTTCTCGGTCCGCTGGCGCGACCTCCTGCGCTGGAGCGTGAACTACAACCAGCAGGCCCAGGCAGGAATGGACCTGTCGCGCAGCAAGTATCCCTTGGCGTCGGTCGGATCAGTCGCGGTGATGATCCAGTACGGTACGAGCGAGAAGGCAAACGCGACTGGTGACGGCACGCCGGTAATTCGGATGAACAACCTCGTGAACGGCGAACTCGACCTCCGCAACCTGAAGCATCTTCGCTTGAGCGCCGCAGACACGGCCAGACTGACGCTCATGGACGGAGACATCCTTTTCAACCGTACCAACAGCAAGGAACTCGTCGGCAAGTGCGCCGTCTTCCATGCTCAAGGCAAGTACGTCTTCGCTTCCTACCTGATTCGGGTTCGAGCGGATACCTCCCGCGCCGATCCAGACTTCGTCGCGTATGCGCTGAACTGCCCCATTGGCCGACAGCAGATTGACGCTCTCAGCCGTCAGATCATCGGACAGGCCAACGTGAACAGCGAGGAACTGCGTAGCCTTCAATTCCCTTTGCCCCCGCTAACCGTCCAACGCCAGATCGTCGAGCGGGTCGCGGCCGGACGCGCCGAGATCGCCAAGCTGAAGGCGGCGGCCAAGGCGGCGATGGAGGCGGCCAAGGCGGACGTGGAAGCGATGATCCTGGGCACGAAGCCGGTCGCGTGACCGGACAGGCGAAACGAACCAAGGAGAAACGACATGACCGCGACACGAAAAGGGAAGCCGGCCAAACCGGCGGAGAAGGCGATTCAATTCAAGGTGCAGTTGCGCTATATCCAGCCGCCGATCTGGCGGCGGGTGGTGTTGCCCGACAACGCCACGCTCGGCGACCTGCACGCGGTCATCCAGACTACGATGGGCTGGTCCAACAGCCACATGCACGCCTTCCGCATCGGCGGCGTGAACTACACCAGCCGGTCGGCGTCTCGAATGGAAGACATGGACATGGAGAACAAGGAGCGCGTGCCGCTGGCCGAAGTCGTGAAGCAAGAGAAGGAAGAGTTCATCTACGAATACGACTTTGGCGACAGTTGGGAGCACGAGATTGTCGCCGAGAAGTTCCTGCCTCTCGATCCCGCCGCGAAATACCCAGTCTGCCTCGGCGGAGCACGGGCCTGCCCGCCGGAAGACTGCGGCAGCTTTCCCGGCTACATGGGCATCCTGGAGGCGCTGAACGCGAAGACGCCGACGGAGGAACAAAAGGAACTCCTCGAATGGGTGGGCGAGGGCTACGATCCCGAGCGCTTCGATCTCGATGCCGTCAACCGCCGCCTGCAAGGCCGCCGCTGAACAAGCTCGGCGTTCACGTCACGCGCCTCACGAGCCGCTCGGACTCCAGGAAGACCGGCTCGACGGGTCCCAGGAACGGCCCGGCGAACGGGGCGAGGGTGCGGTCTGGTTCGAAGTTCGGGCAGTCGCCCCGAGTAACGTAAGTCACGCCGAACGCTTGAGTTAGCGTACCTTCCCAGTGTCGGGAAGTGCGGCCATGATCCGCCGCCCGAAACGAACGGTACCACTCGTGCCGCCGGGAAGTCGGCCGAAACCCCCCGCGAAACCACCCCGTATCCCGAAGTCCCGCGGCCCCCGGCCCATCGGCCATGGCTGCTCGAACGTGACCTTTCGCTCGTTGCCCGTAATGGTGTCGGCGTCCGCCCATCTGCGTCCCTTGGCTTGCCCCTTTCTCCCTCGCAGGGAGAAGGACGGGAGGAGGACGACCATCCGGCGGCATGGCCGTTCCTGCACGCACGCTTTTCGCGTGGTTCGCGTATTCCGCGGTTCCCCAACAGAATCGAACCGCGAAACACGCGGAATACGCAGAAGTTCGCCGAAATGCCACGGTGTCACTCTGTCAGTGTGGGTTGGTTCCCCGCACCCAAGAAAGCAGGTCTGGCGACCTGCCCTACCTGACTTCCGTCTCCGGCTTCGCCATCCTTCCGATCCGCGAAATCGAGCGGCGTGTCCGTTGCGATCTCCGATCAAATGCGTTCGCCACACTCGGGGCATCAAGGCCCCGTCAATCCGCGGAGTATGGAATCGCACTTCCGGCAACGGGTTTCGACGAGGTCCTTACTGCCGGTTGATTCTGCCACAAGCGTCCGCGCCACGAGAGTGGCAGCAGCACCTGGGGCACTTGCGGCGATGACCGCGGGTAGCCTACGTAGGGCAGGGTCGAAGCCGGCCGAAAGGCCGGCGAGACCTGCCGCATGTCTGGGTTGGTTCCCCCCGCCGAAGAAGGCAGGTCTGGCGACCTGCCCTACCTGACTTCCTCCGCGGGCTGTGTTCGCGCATCTGTATGGCGCACAAACCGCGAGGCCGCGCGATCCGTTTGCAGCGGATCGCGCAGCCCCGAAAACACGCTCGCCAAACCACCCGTCAGCGATCGGCCGTCGTCATGGACACGCCGGCGTCTTGTTCGGCCCGTTGAAGCAGCCCGCAAACGCCGTGAAATCCACCAGGTCCACGCTGCCGTCGTCGTTGAAGTCCATGCACCGGCACTTGTGCACCAGCTCCGGCGGGAACGAGATCCCGTACGGCTTGTTCGGGCCGTTGAAGCAGCTCGAGAACACCGTGAAGTCGTCGATGTCCACATC
>CAZUAI010000120.1:0-12217 GCA_964617875.1 uncultured Planctomycetales bacterium
CCGCGCCTCAATGCTGATATCGGCATTCAAGGAGGTTTTGGGATAGGCTCTAAACGGGTCGATCTGGGACTACTTAGGGCGATCAATCGACCCGCCGGGGCCGCAGGGCTGAGAAGGTAAGGCCTTGTATTGTAAGCACTTAGGCAGAATATGGCCGATCCTTAAGTAGTGTTTGAGCAGCTTGGGAAGCTGGCATTCTACCACTGAATTACGCCCGCACCCCTATTTCCCGCACGATAAAGGGGTTACGCGCCAAAGTCAAGACCCCGTTGCCTACGGTTCCGTCGCCTTAACCCAACCTTCGCACGCGGACGGCGTCAAAGCGGCTGGCGATAGCGCCCGGGTCGGTTTTCGTCAAAGGTCGGCACTACGCGACGGGCTGGCGGCCGGCAGGATCACGGCGGCGACGCGAATCCGCGGCGGGGGCTGCGCCGGCAGCGTCAGACGCAGCTCGTCCAGAACCAAATGCTGAGCGGCCTTCGGCTCGACGTACCGGGGCATCACCAGCAGCCGCCCATCCGTCGTGGGAATGCACACATCCATCGCTCGACCCGATGCCGGTGCAACGCCCCCTTCTGCCGCACGAGCCCGTCCAGGCACCGGTACAGCCGGTCCTTCGCGACCGCCGCGAAATCCACCCCCAGCAACGCATCCAACGCCGTCCGCAGGAACCACGCCCGGTGAACCCGCCAACGCGGGTTTCCCCTCGCGATGCTTCTCGCCGTGCGAAGGTTGGGCCGGCGCACATTTCCGCGTCGGGACGTGCGGCTCGACAGTCGCGAGATCGTGGCAGCACCACCAACGAGCGCGGATCGGGGAGGCGGAATGGCGCAAACGGGTGCAGAGGGGATCAGGACGTCTGGAGCAACTGGTCCGAGAGACCCACGCGGCCGCCCGCGGGGCCGTCCCATGCGTGTTGCTTGAGGCTCGCGACGATGTCCTCGGCAAGCTGGACGGCCGCGAGGCCCTCTTCCCCGGAAGCCACCCGCGCTTCGGTCGATGCCGTGCCCGGTTCGCCCGTTTGCACCCAACGCACGAACGATTCGATCTCGCTCTTCAGCGGGTCGGCGTCGTCCACCTGCAGGGGCTCCACCTTCACGAGCTTGCCGAAATCCACCCCGGCCATCTGCGACAGGTCCTCGGCGTTCCGCTCGCGGGCCATCTTGATGAGGTCGAGGTTCGCGTCCTTCATAATCGCGACGCCGGACCGCTTCTGGTAATCCAGCGAGAGGTAGGCGACCTCGCTGAAAACGCGGATCTTGCGCTCGGTCTTCAGGGCCAGGCGCGACGCGGTCAGGTTCGCCACGCACCCGCGCGAGAACGTCACGCGGGCGTTGGCGATGTCCTCGCTCGGGCCGAGCACGTTGATCCCGACGGCCTCGATCCGCGCGACCGTGTCGCGGACGAGGTGGAGCACGATGTCGAGGTCGTGGATCATCATGTCGAGCACGACGCCGACATCGGCCGAACGAAAGGTAAACGGGCTGATGCGGTGCGTCTCGATGAACTTCGGCAGGACGCGCATCCGCTCCATCGCGCGGACGACGGGGTTGAACCGCTCGACGTGGCCGACGGCGATCAGAACGCCGTTCTTCTTCGCGAGATCCAGCAGCTCCCGCGCCGCCGCGCCCGTCGGGGCGAGCGGCTTCTCGATAAGCATGGGGATCCGCCGTTCGATGAACGGTCGGGCGACGTCAAGGTGCCGGACGGTCGGTACGGCGATCGTAACGGCCTCCACCTCGCCCGGGATGCCGTCGATGTCCGCCAGCGGCCGCCCGCCGTACTCCTTCGTGAGGGCGGCGGCCCGCTCGATGTCCTGATCGACAACGGCCACCAGTTCCGTTTCGGGCATCTGGCCGTAAAGGCGGGCGTGGTGGCGGCCCATCCGCCCGGCGCCGACGACGGCAACACGCAGCGGCCGGCTCATGAGGCGGCCTCCTCGGCCACGGTCGGGGCCTGGTTCTGGCCGTAGAACTTCGCCCGGTCGGCGTCGGTGTCGGCGCGGAGCGATTCGAGGTAGCGGCCGTAAACGCCGTCCTTCGTGCTCCGCCGGATGAACTCGCACAGGCGGCGCGTGTCGTCGGTCATCTCGCCGTTGGATTCGAGCCGGGCGATTTTCTCGAGGACGGCAACGCCGTCCGCCGTCGCACGGCGGGAGAAAAGCAGCTTGTAGACCTCGCGGATGGGGCGGATGCGATCCTCCTCGTAGCCCCAGCGCGACAGTCCCGTCGTGTTGACGCCGCGGACGCGGGCCGTCGGGTTGCCGGCCACGACCATGAACGGGGGCACGTCGGTGCTGATCCGCGTGAAGCCGGCGATGAACGAGAGCGTGCCGACGGTCACGAAGTGGTGAACGCCGACGATGCCGCCCATCGTGACACGGTCCTCGACGCACACGTGGCCGGCGAGCTGGATCGCGTTGGAGAGAATGCAGTGGCTTCCGATCCGGCAATCGTGGGCGATGTGGCAGCCGACGAGGAAGCGGTTGTGGTTGCCGATCCGGGTGACGCCGCCGGCGACCTCGGTGCCGGTGTGGACGGTCACGTGTTCGCGGAAGACGTTGTCGTCGCCGATGAGGACCTGCGTATCGCTCCCGCGGTACTTGAGGTCCTGCGGCGCCGCCCCGATGACGGCGCCGGGGAAGAACTCGTTGCCCGAGCCGGCGCGGGTGTTGCCGGTGATGGTGACGTTGTTGTGAAGGACGCACCGGTCGCCGAGCACAACCTTCGCCCCGACGTAGCAGTTCGGGCCGATGCGGACGTCGTCGCCGAGCACCGCGTCGCGGTCGACCACCGATGTTGGATGGATCTCGATCATGTCGTCTGCTCAACACTCCTCCGGCCGGCGGGCGGCCGGGCTTCGCCACTAGAGCGGGTCCGCGTCCACCATCATGAACTTGATGTTCGCCTCGGCCACGAGTTGCTCGCCGACGCGGGCCTGGCACTGCACGTGGCCGGTGCGCGACTTCACGCGGATCGCCTCCGCCTCCAGGATCAACTGGTCGCCGGGCATGACGGGCCGGCGGAACTTCACCTTGTCCAGGCTCAGCAGCACGGCCACCTTGCCCGTGTGCTCGAGTTCCTGCGAAAGCAGGATGCCTCCGAGCTGCGCCATCGCCTCGATGATCAGCACGCCGGGCATGATCGGCTGGCCCGGGTAGTGGCCGGAGAAGAACTCCTCGTTGATCGTCACGTTCTTGATGCCGACGGCGCGGCGCGAGCCGTCGATCTCCACCACGCGGTCCACCATCAGGAAGGGGTAGCGGTGCGGGAGGATCCGCTGGATCCGCCGGACGTCGAAGACGGACTCCGCCGCGATCTTGTGCTGGAGTTCCTGCTCGCGGAGCTGCTCCTGCAGCTTGCGGACGAGTTCGTGGTTCAGGCTGTGGCCGCTCTTGCGGGCGTAGATGCACCCGACGACGGGCCGGCCCAGCAGCGAGAGGTCGCCGACGAGGTCGTTGATCTTGTGGCGCACGCACTCGTCCGGGAACCGGAGCGTGTTCTCGATCGGCCCGTCCTCGCCGAAGACGAGAATGTCCTGGTACGTCAGGTGCGTGCCCAGGCCGGCGGCGCGGAACTGCTCCGCCTCGGCCTTCAGGACGAACGTCCGCGCCGGGGCGATCTGCGCGCGGTACTCGTCGGGCGACAGGCGGATGCGGTACTGCTGCCAGCGGATCGGCGAGTCGCCGCCGTAGTCGAGGTCGTAGACGACCTCCATCGCCCCGAGGTCGGCCGACCCCGGCAGGGCCACGACCCACGAGTCGCCCTCGGCCACGCGGATCGGCTGCGCGATCCGCAGCGGCTTTCGCTCGGCGTCCTGCGGCTCGGCCCCGGCCTCGGCGAGCTTCTCGACGAAGGCAAGGCTGCTGCCGTCGCCCGCGGGCACCTCCGTCGCGTCGAGTTCGATCGTCAGGTTGTCGATGCCGAGCCCGGCGCAGGCGGAGAGACAGTGCTCGACCGTCTCGACGGACACGCTGCCGTTAACGAGCGTGGTGCGGCGGGCCCGCTTGGCGACGTTGTCCACCCGGGCCGGGATCCGGATCGGCGGATCGCGGTCGGTCCGCACGAAGACGATGCCTTCGTCCGCCGCGGCGGGCCGGAACCGCATCGTCGCGGCCTGCCCCGTGAAGAGGCCCCGTCCGCGGATCTCGACCGGGCTACGGATTGTCTGCTGCCGATTCAAGGCGTTCGATTCGCTTCACAAGTTCCTTGAGCAGGGCCGCCGTCTCCGGCAGCCGGCGCACCTGCACCTGCTCCCGAAGGTACTGCTGGTTGTCCACCGCCGGGATGCCGTTCACCACCGACCCCGCCGGGAAGTCCTTCGAGATGCAGCAGCACGCCGCCGCCCGCACGCCGTCTCCCAGCGAGATGTGGTCGCGAACCCCGACCTGCCCGCCGAGCACGACGAGCCGGCCAAGCCGCGTGCTCCCCGCAATGCCGCTCTGCGCGACGATCACGCAGCCCGGCCCGAGTTCCACATTATGGGCGATCTGCACGAGATTATCAATCTTCGTGCCGGCCCCGATCCGCGTCGCGCCGAACTTGGCGCGGTCGATGCAGCTCCCGGCGCCGATCTCGACGTCGTCGCCGATCTCGACGGTGCCGATCTGCGGGATCTTGTGGTGCGCCCCGTCGCGGAAGTGGTAGCCGAACCCGTCGCCGCCGACCGTCACGTTCGGGTGCAGGACCACCCGCCGGCCCAGCGTGCACCGCTCCCGCACGACCGCGCCCGGCCAGAGCACGCAGTCGGCGCCCAGCTCCGTCTCGTCGCCGACGAACGTGTTCGCGTGCAGCACGCACCGGTCGCCGATGCTCGCCTGCTCGCCGACGACGGCGTGCGGTCCGATCCGCACGTCGCGCCCGAGCCGGGCCGACGCGGCGACCACGGCGGTCGGGTGGACGCCCGCCGCCGGCTGGGACGCCGGCGGGGCGAACTTCGCCAGCACCTTGACCATCGCGAACGACGGGTCGTCGCAGAGGATCGCCGGCATCGGCGTGTCGCCGAAGTGCCGATCGACCACGACGGCCCCCGCCCGGCAGTGCCGCAGCCGCGCCGCGTACTTCTCGTGCGAGACCCAGGTGATGTCGTCGGGCCCGGCGTCCTCGATTCCGCAGACGCGCTTCACCCGGACGGAGGCATCGCCGCGCACGGCGCCGCCGACCTCCTTGGCCAGTTCCGCGAGTGTGTAGCTCTTGCTCATCGTCCCGTTCGCTACTCGATCTTCAGGCTGCCCTCGCCGCCCGCCAGCTTGAACTCGTCGTTGACCTTCTTGAGCACGTCCTGAGTGATCTCCAGCCCCGGCTCGTGGTAAACGACCTTCCGGTTGATGATCTGCGCGAACAGCCGGGCCGAGTCCTCCGTGTTCGGCTCGATCTCCTCGCGCGTGAACACGATGGCCAGGCCCCGCTTCTTCGCCACGTCGGCGATCGCCTTCGTCACGTCGGCGTAGTTCTTTTCGACCCACTGCTTCTTCATCCGCTCGGTGCGGGCCTTCTCCAGCCGCGCCCAGACCTCCGCCTTCGTGTTCAGCGACAGGAGTTCCTCGCTGCACTTCAGCCAGTCGGGCGAGTCCGGGTGGTAGGCGTCGAGCTGCTTCTGCTTGGCCGCGATCTGCTCCTTGAACTTCTCGGCCTCCGCGTCCTGGCCCTGGCGCTTCCTGGTCAGGCCGGTGTTGATCGCCTTCCACTGGTCGTTCTCGTTGAACACCTTGACCATATCGACCACGCCGATGGGCACATCGGCCTTCGTCGCGTCGGTCGCGGCCGACGCGTTCCGCCACAGGCCGACCAGCACGCTGACCGCCGCTACGGGAACCAGAACCCATGCCCACGTTGTCCTCATGACATCCTCCTGGACAGACCGCGTCGCAAGGCGACCGGCGGGGACCGCTTCCGACGGCCCGCCTCGCCAACCGGCCCCGGACCATTGTGGCCGTTTCCACGGAAATCACAAGCGCGCTTCCCGGGTGCCGGCTTCGCGGCCCGCATGGCCATCGGCGCCGCCTCGGCCCGTCGGCCTTGCCGTCGGGCCGCCGGCGTCAGGGAGCCGTCAGGAGACGCGGCAGGGCATCGCGGAGGGCCCGCAGGGCCTGGCCGCGGTGACTGATGCGGTTCTTCTCGTCGGACGGCAACTCGGCCATCGTGCATCCGTGCGACGGAACAAAGAAGTGCGGGTCGTAGCCGAATCCGTTGCTGCCGCGGGCGTCATCGACGATCCGGCCCTCGACGGTCCCCCGGGCCCGGGCGAGGACGGCCTTGCCGTCGGCCAGAGCGAGGGCGCAGCGGAACCGGGCCGTCCGCCGTTCCTCCGGCACGCCGGCCAGCAGGGCGATCAGCTTCGCGTTGTTCCGCGCATCCGACTTCGGCTCGCCGGCGAACCGCGCCGAGTGCACGCCCGGCTTGCCGTCGAGTGCATCGACCTCGAGCCCCGAGTCGTCGGCGAGCGTCCAGAACCCGCTGAGCCGGGCGTAATACAGGGCCTTTTTCGCGGCGTTCGCCTCGAAGGTGTCGCCGTCCTCGACGCACTCGGGCATCGCCGGCAGGTCGGCCAGACCGACCCACCGCACCGGCACACCGGTCATCAGGGCGGCGATCTCCCGGAGCTTGCCGGGGTTGTTCGTCGCGATCAGGAGCGTTCGCGGAGACGGCGATGGGCCCGGCGGCGGCATGGGTCAGGGCATCTCCGGTCCCGGGGCGGCGCCCGGCCTCGGGATGGGAACGAGGCACGAAGGAGCCGGCTGAAACTCGCCCGTCGGCCGCCGCACCTTCATTACGCGGCCGTTCATGAGCGTGTAGCGGAACTCGTCCTTCCTGGCGATGAGGTCGCGCACGTCCTGGCTGATCTCCTCGGTGCCGTCGAGCCGCACAACGACGGCGGACGAGGGGAAGTGGCCGACGGTGACCACGCTGCGTCCCGTGTCGAAGTGGTGATACCACGCCTCGAAGCCCTCCTGGCGGAGCGCCTCGGCGTACTGGACGGCGGCCAGCTCGCGTTCCTGGAACTCGCCCTCGTTGTAGAAGACGGCAACCTGGAGCGTGAGGTCGCCCGGGGCGCGGGCGAGGTCGAGTTCGGGCGGCCCGACGCTCTTGCGGTTCATCAGCTCGATCTGCGCGAGCAGGAACGGCGACTGCGTGCCGAGCATCAGCGAACGGATCAGCGTGATGTCCTGCGTCAGTTCCGGGGGGAACTTCCCGGTCTGCGTCTTCGAGTCGTAGGTCTTTTTGTAGGAGCCGTAATAGAGGGTGCTGGCGCCGGCCTCGTGCTTGACGCGGACGGCCCGGGCGTTGATGCCGCGGACCTTCTTGAGTTCCTCGGCCAGGGCGTTCACGACCCGCTCGTGGTCGGGCGCCATGGACTGGAACGCGCGGATCGTCCACCGCTCGCCCTTCTGGTCGTCCAGCATCTCGAACACGTTGCCGCCGCCACCGCCGCCGCCCCGCTCGCACCCGGCGAACGCGAGGACGCCCATCACGAGCCCG
Source organism: uncultured Planctomycetales bacterium (assembly GCA_964617875.1). Classification (GTDB taxonomy): domain Bacteria; phylum Planctomycetota; class Phycisphaerae; order UBA1845; family PWPN01; genus CAZMVY01. The sequence goes on from CAZUAI010000120.1 coordinate 7,479, forward strand.
AGCGCCGTTCCGCCAGGGCGAATGCGGTGTGTGGCCGGGCGGCCTCGTTGTAGTGCAGGCATTCTGCCTGCCGCCGCCGGCAGGTTCCTGCCATCGCGTCGCGAAGGCAGGGCCAGGCTGGAAGCCTGCGCCACACGGCGCGAATGCCTGCCGCCGCCGGAAACGCCTTTGTGCAATCTGGTCATCGCTTGCGCCTCGTGCCGGTTCGCAGGGCGCGTTCCTGTCGGGCAATCAGGCTGCGGATGCCGCGGGCCGCCAGGTCGAGCATCCGGTCCAGGTCCTTCCGCGCGAAGGCGGCGTTCTCCGCCGTGCCCTGCACCTCGACGAACCGCCCGCCCGATGTCATCGCCACGTTGAAATCCACGTCGGCCTGCACGTCCTCTTCGTAGCAGAGGTCCAGCAGCGGCCGCCCCGCGACCATCCCCACGCTGACCGCCGCGATCGCCTCGCGGACGGGCGAGCGGGCGAGCCGGCCTTCCCGCACGGCCCAGTGTACCGCATCGCACAGGGCGACGTAGGCCCCCGTGATCGCCGCCGTCCGCGTGCCGCCGTCGGCCTGGAGGACGTCGCAGTCGAGCCAGATGCACGTTTCGCCCATCGCCGCCCGGTCCACGACGGCCCGCATGCACCGCCCGATAAGCCGCTGGATCTCCTGCGTCCGTCCGTCCACCTTGCCGCGGTTGCGCCCCCGCCGCTGGCCGGTCGCGCCCGGCAGCATGTCGTATTCAGCCGTGACCCAGCCGATCCCCTTCCCGGCCATCCAGTCCGGCACCTTGCTCTCGAAGCAGGCCGTGCAGAGCACGCGGGTCTCGCCCGCGCAGATCAGGACGGATCCCGGCGCAAACCGGGTATAGCCGCGAAGGATCTCGACGGGCCGCAACTCGTCAGGCCGCCGTCCGTCGATACGGCGTCCTCGACCGACCGGCTGGTTCGGCATGACGGCAAGTTGTAAGCGCCGCCGCCGATCCGTGCAAGGTCTGTTGTTCTGTCAGTCCGTTGTTTCGTCATCCCCGCGAAAGCGGGGATCCAGGATCGCCGCCTATTGCCCTGGCCCCCCGCGTTCGCGAGGGTGACGACCGTGCCTCCCAGCCCTCATCACTGCGGAGCGTCAGCGCCCTATCGGCACACCGGCGCCCGGTTGGGTCCGTTGTAGCAGTACGTGAGCGCGGAGAAGTCCGCGAGATCGACGTCGCCGTCGTTGTCGAAGTCGGCATCGACGGTGCAGCCCTTGCCCGGCGAGCGGTTCGGGCCGTTGAAACAGGCCTGGAACAGGGTGAAGTCCGCCAGGTCCACGTCGCCGTCGTAGTCGAGGTCGCTCAGCGGCTCGACACCATACGTGGTGATCATGGACGGCGTGCCATAGTAGGCGTGAATCAGCCGTATGTTCCTGTTCCGCAGTTGGTCGAGCTGCGCCGGCGGGAGCCCCGGCTCGAGCCGCGGCTCAAAGATGAAGTGCTCGCTGAAGTTGTGGTGCTCCGGCCGGTAGGTCTGCGAGTAGGTGCCGTGAAGGACGATCGGCTGGCTGGTGTAGCCGGTGATCGTGGTCTCGACCCATCGGACAAGCGGGGCCGTGTAGCCCGCGCCGACGCCCGCCGGAGGCGGCGGCCAATAGAAGCTCGTCACGATCTGAACCCCGCCGGCGCCTGCGATCGTTCGCGTCTGCAGGCGGTCGCCCGACTGCTCGCGCGGGGCCGGACCGAGGCGGACCTGGTCGCTGGTCGTCGTTGTCGGCGTCGTCCCGCTGCACGAGCGCTCCGGCCTTGCGTAGTTGACGGGCATATCGAGGAACCGGGCGTCCAGATAGGGCACGCCCAGGTCGCGGATCGTCAGCACGGGGCTTTGCGACGGCGCCACGAGCACACCCACGTTCGACGTGTAGAGCCTGCAGGTCCGCGGGTTGGCGATGTCCGCGACCGTCCATCCGTCGGTCGTCTGCGTGCCCGCGCGCGAGTACCAGCCCTGCGGCCACAACGCGGGCGGGCCCGTGAGCGAGCGGATCAGCCCGTCGGCGGTGTACTCCATCGCGACGTCGGCATAGAGGCTCTGCGCGAGGTTTTCGGCCGTCAGCCACATGTTCCGCGTCTGGATCGTCCAACGCGACTTCAGCCGGTGGTTCGCGAACACGTTGGCGTATTCGCCCTGGAACGTCTCGTAGACGGTGGGCTCGTTGACGAGGAACGGGACGATGCTCGGCGTCGTGCTCGCCTGCGGGAGTTCGCGGACCTGCTTGATCCGCAGGGCGCCGCCCGGGCTCGTCTTCTTGTACTCGAAATCGAGGACGTAGCGGGTCTTGCCCGTGTACTGCTCGAACGCCTGCGCGACGGACACCAGCAGCGCCGCCAGGGCGCGGTAGTCCGTGTCCCACGTCAGCACGGTTGCGCCGAGCGGCACGAGGTTGGAGTAGTTCGTGATGGTCAGATACGTGCCGTACGTGTAAACCGCGACGTCGACCTGCTCGGGGATCGAGCCGTCCTCGGGATTGGTCACCGATACGGCCCCCTCCTGCGTAACGAGCGTGATGGCGCGCGACGTCCCGCCCGATCGGGTCAGCGTCGCCACGCCGTTGGCCATTTCGAACTCGTCGGGCGTCGAGTGGTGCACGAGGACGGCCATGCCCACCTCGGCCTCGTTCACGCCGTAGCGCATCCGTCCGAGGTAGGCGTTGTCGTTGTAGAAGCTCGCGAACACCCTGCGGATCGCGCGGAAGACGCCGCGTTCGCCGGTCTCCGTCGGGTCGCAGATGCTGGGGCCGGCGGTGTCGCCGTCGAGATCGTCCGCGAGGCAGCCGCTGTAACTGTCGTACAGGCCCGCGCCGCTGAACTGCGCGCTGTCCTCGACGTTGGTCGAGCTGCGGAAGCGGATGTTGCGATTCATGTCGAACCCGTACTGCGGGTCGGTCAGCGTCGCCAGGATCGCATCCTGCAGCGTCTGGCTGAACACGGTGGCCGAGGTCTTCTTGAAGAGGTCGTCGCGGATGCCCTTGAGCGTATCCGACAGCGCGGCCATGTTGGCCGGCGGGTAGGTGAAGCCCGCCAGCCGCACCGCGATCTCCTGCCGCAGGGTCCGGCCGTTCGCGAGGGTCTGGTCGAGGTATGCGTTCCACAGGTCGAAGGAAAACGCCGCCGCCACGGGCGAGTTCGCGGGGATCGCCCTTCGGAGGAAACCGAAGTTGGCGGCCTTTCCCCCGAAGTACTGGATGTCGGCCGGCACGAGGCCGTCGGCCGGGGCGCTGTAGGCCCCGTAGTGTGCCATCGGCGAGATGGCCAGCGGCGGCGGGTTCTTGAGCGCGAGGATCTCCGCGATCTGCTGCGGCGTCAGGACGCCTTCCACGTCGATGAGCCGCAGGTCGCAGTTGCCGGTGGTGCCGTAGGCGCGGAGCACGATCTTCCGGCCGACGAGCTGCTGAGCGCGGGCGGCGGTGTCCGCCAGGGCGGCGTGCGCGAAGGGCGTGCCGTAGGTCCCGGAGAGGATGGCCACGTGCGAACTCGGCGTGGACGGCGAGAGCGTCAGGATGCCCGCGACGATCGGCACCTCGGCCGGCACGCCGTCGGTCAGGAGGATGTCTTCCGGGCGGAGGCTGCCGCTGCGGTAGGCGGCGTTGATGTCGGTCCCGGCAACGTACTTCAGCGTGCCCAGCGCCCAGCCGGGCGCGTAGCAGGCGTTGCCCGTCGCCCAGCGGGCCGTCGAGCTGACCGTGATGCCCTGCGACTCGAAGTAGGCCTGATTCTCGTACGCCGAGGCCAGCTGCTCGTAGGCCGGGAAGTAAAACACCTGCACGCCGGGCGCCGCCGACACCTTTGACCTGACGAGGTTGAAGAGGTCCACGACCTGCGACGGCGGATACGCATCCTGCCGCACGAACTGGATCCCGTACTCGTTGATCGCCTGGGCCGGCGGGGTCTGTTGCGTCCAGTGCGGGAGAATGACGGCCCCCAGTATGGCCTGCTGCCCCGTGGCGTAGAGCGTGATCGCGTCGAACTGCTCGGACGTCATGCCGCCGTACTCGACGACGTGGTCGCGGGCCCACGGATAGTGGAAGGGGTAGTGGTTCGTCCGACTGTCCTGGAAGTAGACGCGGGAGGGGTCGCTGACGAAGATGGTGAACTTGATCCAGCCCGGGTCGTCACTCGCGGACCCCTGCGCCCGAAACGTGTCGGACGGGAACGTGATCGTGTTCTTCCACTCTGCCGACGGGATGACCGTCTCCGCCAGGGCACGGCCGGCAGTGTGCAGGCACGCGGCCGCGAGAATCACTGCGCATAGAGCGCCCGATCGGCGGGCACGGACAGAATCCGCGAACATGATCGCCTCCTTCACCGAAGACCGGACAGGTCAAGAACCCACGTTCAGCCTACCCCTTGGCTCCGGCGAAATCAACGGACGGGGGGCTCGTTCTTTCCAAAAGACAACCCGCCGGGGACGATCGCTCGCCGCCGGCGGGTCTTGCCTGTCTTTGGAATCGAACAGCGGGCCCACGGCCTGGTGCGTTGTTCCCAAGTTTCGAGGAACCGAGTCACGGATCGTTGACAGCCAAGGTGACAGCTCACAGCTCATCACCCATGCGATCAAGCGCTCGGCCATTAGTACGGGTCGGCTAAAGCGATCTCTCGCCGCACACCACCCGCCTATCGACCTGATGGTCTATCAGGGGCCTTCACGCACCCGAAGGTGCACTCGAGACCTGATCTTGAGGGGGGTTTCACGCTTAGATGCATTCAGCGTTTCTCCTTTCCCAGCAT
>CAZUAI010000121.1:0-12062 GCA_964617875.1 uncultured Planctomycetales bacterium
TCTGTCCCGCACGGCGGGTTCTTCACGGCAGTGCCATTCGGGTCAGGAACCTTTGCAGCCCGGAAGTCGGCGCGCCCGGGCGCACACGTCCCGTGGACAAGCTGTCTTGCCGGTCTGGCAGGGGTTCCTGACCCCTTTCGCCCACACATACCACCGTGCATCCTGCCGGCGCCGACCACTTGAAACCCCCGCGCCCGTACGCTTCAATGCCCTGATGCGCCCCCGCATCGGCCTGACCTGTGGCTACCGCCCGGATCCGAAGAACGCGGACCCGTTCATCGCCCTGAGCGTGTCGTACATCGACGCGGTCCGCGACGCCGGCGGGCTGCCCGTGGTCATTCCGCCCGTCACCACCCGGGCCGAGGTCGAGGAGTTGCTGGCGGGCCTGGACGGCCTGCTCGTGACCGGCGGCCCCGACATCGCCCCGAAGCGCTACGGCCAGGAGCCGCACGCGAAGACCGTGCTGATGCACGAACGGCGCGACTTCGTGGACTTCGAATGCCTCCGCGCGGCCGAGACACGCGACCTGCCGATGCTGGCCATCTGCCTCGGCATCCAGGAGTTGAACGTCCATCGCGGCGGCACGCTCCATCAACACGTGCCCGAGCAGGTAACGACAACCAGCCCCGTGCTTCACCGCGGCGAGAACGGCTTCTCGTATCACCCCGTGCGAGTGGACCCGGACAGCCGCCTGTTCCGGATCGTCGGCGACCGGTCGATCGAGGTGAACAGCTCGCACCATCAGGCGATCTGCTCCCTCGGACGCGACCTGCGACCGACGGCGTGGTCCGCGGACGGCCTTATCGAGGCGGTTGAGGATCCGACGCGATCGTTCGTGGTCGGCGTCCAATGGCACCCCGAGGACATGGCCGACAGACCACCCCACCGCGCCCTGTTCGCCGCCCTGGTCCGCGCCGCCCGCCGTACGCCGTGAGCGACGCCCCATCTCCCCGGCTCTCGGAATCCTGTGGCGTCCGTCACAAGCCGTTCGTCCCGCGGGCGCAACCTCTTCTGTCTATAACTCAAGCCGCAAACAAGAGTTACGATCGTTTCCGTGCCCCGCACCGTTCGGGCGCCATGCCACGACTACCTCCCCCGCCGCTCGGCTCCGCTGTACGGCGTAGCCCCGCGTACGAACCGCCCGCCGACAAGGTGTGGCCGGACGGCGGGTTCCGGCCTGGCCGTTTCTGCGCTTCGGCGACTCTGTGCGAAATCCGCTTCGCCCTGCCTGTGGCCGAAGACCGGGCATCCTGGACTGCGGCGACAGCCGGCGCCGCTTGGGCCCCGTGAGAGGCGGCGACTCAACCGTCTGCGCCTCACCCCCGGCCGCCTGACCGTCACCGCCCGGCTTCGCTGTTTGCGGTGTGACGCCTGCCCGCCCGATATGCTATGATACGTCCCGGCGTTCGGGCATCCTGCAGTCGGGGGAGCCGGATGCCGGGCACACTGTCGTCGCTTCACCGGGAAGCGGACCGGCGTGTGCCGCGCCGGTTCGTTCGGAGGATGTTCGCGTGGCCAAGTTCAGCTTGCGGCGGTATGAAGTTCAGGCGCGGGTGGCGGTGTACCTGTCGATCGCCTCGGCGATCTGTCTCGCGGGCCTCGCGCTGCTGGTCTTCCGGCATCCCAGGGCCGTGATTCACGACCAGATGATCATCTACAATCCGAAATCCATGCGGGTGCCGCTGATCTACCTGTTCACCGTGCTGTCGCTGGGGCTCGGCGTGGCCGGGTTCGGGTTCGGCTGGAACAGCGCCGGTCAACGCCGCAACGACAAGCCTACGCATTCGTGGATCGGGTTTTTCATCGGCGCCGGAACGATCACGTTCACGTTGATCCTGTTCTACGTGTTCTGGCGATGGGGCGAACCGTTGATGGTGAATTGACCATGAGAGCTTCTCTGTTTGTGACCTGCCTGACGGACCTGTTCTACCCGGATGTGGCGGCGAGCGTCGTCCGCGTCCTCCGGCGGCTGGGCGTCGCCGTGGACTTTCCCCGGAAGCAGACCTGCTGCGGCCAGCCGGCGCTGAACAGCGGCTGCCAGGACGAGTTCCGGCCGATCGCCGAGCGGATGATCCGCGTGTTCGAGAACGCGGAGGTCGTCGTCTCGCCGTCGGCCTCGTGCTGCTCGATCGTCCGCGAGCACTTCCCGCCCACGTTCGAGGACGACCCCGACCTGCACCGCCGCGCCGTGGCCCTGGCGGACAAGACGTTCGAGTTCGTCGAGTTCCTCGAAAAGAAGCTCCGCGTGGACTGGTCGTCATGGGATCTCGAGTTCCCCGCCGTCGCCACGTATCACTACAGCTGCCACATGCGGGGCGTCGGGCTGGTCCCGGACGACGTGGTCCGCGTGCTCCAGAGGATGCGCGGGCTCGAGTACCGCCCGCTCGAGAAGATCGACCAGTGCTGCGGCTTCGGCGGCACGTTCGCGGTAAAGTACGGGGAGATCTCCGGCGCGATGGTCCGCGACAAGGTGGCGAACATCCGCAAGACGGGCGCGAACCTGCTGATCATCAACGACGGCGGCTGCACGATGAACATCGCCGGCGCCTGCCGCCGCGAGGGGTTCGAGATCAAGGTCATGCACATCGCCGAGATTCTCGACGCGGCGATGGCGGCCGCGGAGAGGCGCCGATTGAGCGCCTGACACGACGATGAACGAAGAGCCGACCACGACCGTGCCGGATTTTCACGCCCGCTGCGCCGCGGCTGTCGCCACGCCCGGTCTGTCCGCCGCCGTCTCGCGGGCGACGCTCGGCCGATACGGCCGCCGCAAGGTCATGCTCGCCGAACTGGGCGACCCGCTGGCGACCCGCACGCTCGCGGCGCGAATCAAGGATCATGTGCTGGCGAACCTCGACCGATACCTGACGCAGTTTGCGGACAACATCCGGAAGCACGGCGGGCACGTCCACTTCGCCCGGACCGGCGAGCAGGCGTGCGACATCATCCGCGAGATCGCCCGGAAGAACCGCGTCCGGCGGATCGTCAAGGTCAAGTCGATGACGAGCGAGGAGATCGGCCTCGGCCACCTGCTCGAGGCCGACGGATGCGAGGTCGTCGAGACCGACCTCGGCGAGTTCATCATCCAGGTGGACAACGACCGCCCGTCGCACATCATCACGCCGGTCATTCACAAGACGGCTCAGCAGATCGGCCGGATCTTCGAGCGGGTCCTCCGGATCCCCTACACGGACGTCCCCGAAACGCTGACGATGGCCGCCCGCGCGCACCTCCGCGAGAAGTTCCGCGGGGCCGACATGGGAATCTGCGGCTGCAACTTCGGCATCGCCGAGACGGGAACGGTCACAATCGTCACGAACGAGGGCAACGGGCGCTACTGCACGGGGCGTCCGCGCGTGCTCGTGGCGCTTCTGGGGCTCGAGAAGATCCTGCCGACCCCACGCGACCTGGCCGTCATGCTCAAGCTGCTCGCCAAGAGTTCGACCGGCCAGCGCCTGACCGTCTACACGAACCTGATGACCGGGCCGCGCCGGCCGGGCGACCTGGACGGGCCGGACGAGTTCCACGTGGTCATCATGGACCGCGGCCGAACGGGCATCCTCGCAAGCGATTACGCGGAGACGCTGCGGTGCATCCGGTGCGGGGCCTGCCTGGACGCATGCCCGGTCTATCGGACGATCGGCGGACACGCATACGGCAAGGTCTACCCCGGCCCCATCGGAAAGCTCATCACGCCGCTGCTCGAGGGACTGGACGAGTACAAGGACCTGCCGAACGCCTCCAGCCTCTGCGAGGACTGCTACGACGCCTGCCCGGTGCGGATCAACATCCCGAAGATGCTGATCCACATGCGCGACGATCTGCGCCGCCGTGGCAAGATGCACTGGTTCCAGCGGGTGGCGTTCAAGTTCTGGCGGCTCGGCATGGCCTGCCCGTTCCTGTACCGCATGGGCAGCCGCGTGAGCCGGTGGTTCATGAACGGCCTGATGGCGAAGAACGGCTGGTGCGCCAGGCTCCCGCCCCCGTTCAACGTCTGGACGGACCAGCGGGACTTCCCCGCCATGGCCGACAGGCCGTTCCATAAGATGTGGAAAGAGATGGAGGAAGAACGGTAAAGCGAGAAAACGAAAGAGCGAAAGAGAAGAACGGCGGCGATCGGAGTCTTCTTTTTCGCTTTCCCGCTTTTCCGCCTTCCGGTTTGCTTGCTGGAGGTTCCCGTGCCCGGCATTTCACAAGATGAGTTCATCCGCTCGGTGCAGGCCGCGATGGAGGCCCGGAACCAGAGGCATCACGGCCCCGCCCCGGCGGCCGAGCCGCCCCCGGACCGTGAGATCGCCCGCGTGGTCGCACGAAGCGACGACATTGTCGAGCGGTTCTGCGCGATGGCGATCGACGCGAAGCTGACGCTCCATCGCGTCGCCGGCGAAGGGGTGCTGGTCGATGTCATCGTGCGGATCGTCAAGGACATCGGCGCCCGGACCGTGCTGCTGACGGACGAGCCGCTGCCGCAGCGGGACGCACTGACGCAGGCCCTCCGCGACGCCGGCTGCACGCTGACCGATCTCCGCCAGCACGACTGCGCGTTTGACTCGGACGTGGGCATCACGCTCGCCCGCATGGGGATCGCCGAGACCGGCTCGATCGTCGTCCGCAGCGGTTCGCAGACGCGGAGGCTCGCCAGCCTGGCCGTGCCCGAGCACATCGCGATTCTGCGGGCGTCCCAGATCGTGCCCGACCTGCTCGACTGGGCCGCATCGCTCGGCGAGCCGATGCCCGCGAACGAGGTTCTCATCACGGGACCGAGCAAGACGTCCGACATCGAGTCCAACCTCGTCATGGGCGTCCACGGGCCGAAGAACGTGCACGTAGTGCTCCTGGCATAGAGGCACCCTGGTGTGCAACAGGCGCCGTCGGAGCGGTTCGGTCGTTGCCGCGTTTCGGCGAGGAGGTCGGCGATATGCACAATCGCTTCTTCACTGCCGACGAAACCGGGCCGTCCGGAGGCCGCCGCGGGATGAAGGGCCGCGACGCAGCCCTGGCCGTGCTGGCCGATGCCCGGGCCGGCCGCCGGACGGCCAGGCGATCCCTCGATGAACTGATCTCGCGGTATCGCATCGACCCCGCCGACGTCGGCCTGGCCGGCGAGCTGGTCTGGGGTGTGATGCGGCACCGGCTGACGATCGAGGCGATCCTGCGGCCGGCGATCGAAGGCGAGTGGGAACGCGTCGGCCACAGCCTGCGGCATATCCTGCTCCTCGCCGTCTACCAGCTCGTGTGGCTCGATGCCGTGCCGGCGTTCGCGGCGGTTCACGAGGCCGTCGAGCAGGCCAAGCGCGAGGGCGGACGAAGGGCCGGCGGTTTCGTCAACGCGGTCTTGCGGAAGGTGCAGCGGCAAATCGTCGAACGGGACGAGTCGTGCGGCGGATCCGGGGCAGGCGGCGATCCGCGTTCGCGCATCGCCATCGGCCCGAATCGCTGGTGCCGCTTCGATCGGCCCGTACTGCCGGACCCCGTCGCGGAGCCGGCGGCGTACCTGGCGGCGGCGACCTCGCACCCGGCGACGCTCGTCCGTCGTTGGATTGAGACCTACGGGCGCGAACGGGCGGAGGCCATCTGCCTGGCCGCGACGCAGCGCCCGCCGACCACTCTGCGGCCGAATGCACTCCGTATCGATGCGGCGTCGCTCGCCGCGCGGTTGCGCGAGGAAGGTTGCGAGGCGGTCGTCGTGGGCGAGGCTGGCGAGGCCGTCGCCCTGATGCGCACACCGCCGGGAACGTCCGTCACGGAGCTGGCTGCGTTCCGCGAGGGCCTGTTTCAGCCCCAGGATGTGACGGCGATGCAGCCCGTGCGGATGGCGGGCGTCGCCGGCGGCGAGATCGTCGTCGATCTGTGCGCCGGCTACGGCACGAAGGCGACACAGGCGGCCGAGCAGATGCGCGACCGCGGCTGTGTGATCGCCACCGATAGCGACGCCGAGAAACTCGCGGCGCTCGCTCGGAACTGCGGCCGGCTCGGGATCACATGCGTGCGAACCGTGGACGCGGGTGAACTCGCCGCCGTCGTATCGGCCCAGCCCCGCGTGGACGTGATCCTCGTGGATGTGCCATGTAGCAATACGGGCGTGCTGGCTCGACGCCCGGAAGCCCGGTATCGCTTCTCGGACACGGGGATTCGCTCCCTCACTTTAATTCAGACCAAGCTGCTGAAGCAGGCGGCTTCGATGGCCCGACGCGAGACACGTCTGTGCTATAGCACATGCAGCGTCGAATCCGAAGAGAATGAACTGGTTGTGGAGTCGTTTTGCCGTGAACAACCGGGCTGGCGCGTGGCCCAGTCGCGGAAGGCACTCCCCGGCTGTGAAGGCGCAACCGGCTGGCAAGACGGAGGTTACGCTGTGCTGTTCGAGGCCAAAGGGTGATTCGCGACGCAGGTCCGAGAATCACACGGCTGTTCGAGCCTGACCCGCGTGCGTGCCGCGGGGCGTCACGAACAGCCGGCGACAGGTCCGGTGTTTCGGTTATCACCACCTGCGTCGTGATTTCGCCGATATGCCAACCGGCATGGTCGAGTGGAGCACCCTGGCGGTGATCGTGATGCTGGTTTCGGGGGCGGGGCTCTATCTGCGTCTCGTGGCCAAGGAATTGCGTCGGCGGAACAACTACCTCAAGCTTCGGCTGGAAAAGGAGCGCCACGAAGCGGAACTGGAGCAGAACCGGAAGAAACTGGAGGAAGAGGGCCGCTCGCCTCGGAAGCGCCGGGGGGGCGAGGAGGAACCGGAGCCGGCGGAACCGATCACGGCAACGCCTGTTTCGGCGTCGGCCGCATAGCTCTGGGTGGCGTGTGAAGATGAGGTATTCCACAGGATCGGGGACATCGAATTGCCCGTTCGGGTGAGCCGGTCCATTGACTTGGGGGCGTGGCGAACGTAGAGTCGCCTTGCGGGTGGCCGGTTGTCAGGGGTCGGTCTGGGTGGAGGCCTGTCGGTGGCAGATATACCGCTTCGATTTCGGTGGTTGCGGCGAACGGGTGAGGTGGTCGCGGTGGCAGGTGCCGCCAGCGGCCTGATCATGCTGGCCATCGGCATCGCGATGGTCTGGCGTCCCGCCGATCGCCCCATGTGGCTGACGACGGGCGTCGCGCTCGTGGTGGGCGGTGTCCTGCTGGAGATCGTCTCGTTGCTCGTCTACGGACTGCTGATCCTGGCGTTGAAGATCGAGGGCACGACGAATCGGCTCCACAGCACGATGCTCGATCTGGACGATCGCGTCCGCTCGATGGCCGAGCCTCTGAAGGAAATCGCGGAGAACACGCACATTTCCGACGCGGCAAAGTCGATCGCGCACCGCGCAAAGGAGCGCGAGGCGTTGCGGCAGGCCATTCGGGAAGAGATCCTGCACCGCGATTGGGAGGCCGCTTACTACCTGATTCACCAGATGGAGCGTCGGTTCGGCTACCGGCAGGAGGCCCAGAAGGCCCGCGAGGAGATCGACTCGTATCGCGAGGAGGAGATCAGCCGCAAGATGGGCGAAGCCATCCACCACATCGAACAGCTGTGCGACCAGGGGAATTGGGAGCAGGCGACGGCCGAGGCCGAGCGCCTGTCACGGCTGTTTCCCAAGAACGAGCGCGCGGCGGCCGCCGCCGAAGTGGTGGACCGCAAGCGCGACGAGTACAAGGCCCTGCTCCTGCGCGAGTACCACGAGGCTTTCGGACGCAACGAGGCGGAACGTTGCGTCGAGATCCTGAAGCAGCTCGATCCGTTCCTCACCCGGAGCGAGGCGGAAGCCCTGGAGGAGTCCGCCCGGGGGGTGTTCCGAGCCCAGCTGTCGAACCTCGGCGTGCAGTTCAGTCTTGCCGTCACGGAGAAACGCTGGCGGGCTGCGCTCGAACTCGGTCTCAGCATCGTCAGCGACTACCCGAACTCCCGCATGGCGCAGGAAGTTCGCGGGAAACTCGACATCCTGCAGAAACGGGCGGGCCTCACCACGGATGCCGTCGCCGAACTGATCCAGCAGAAGGTGCCCGGCACCGCGCAGTGACCCCCTGTCGGCCGGCTCCGACGGGCGGCTGAGGCGTCAGGGGCACTTCATGCCCCCTTGCTTGACTCACGTGGTTTCGCGTAGTATGACGGCGGCTCCCCGGAGAGCGCGGGCCAACCGCCAAGGGGACGAAGTACTTCATCGACAAGGATCGTCCTGATGACGAACCACCGCTTCCGAGTGTTTGTAGCCATGATGGCCGTGGCCGGTTCCGTCTTGTATCCGGTGTGCGGCTGCGTAACGGGCCTGAACCCCGCGTTGTTTGGCACGGTGGGGGGCAACACCGCGGCCTATGTGGATGCGTCAAAGGGCACGATCCTGATCGTGGTGCTGAACTATACGCTCAGCAACGTGCTGGCGAGCGTGAACGTCGTCAAGGATAACACGGCCGTTACGCCCCTGTACATGACGGCGGCGCCCTACAGCCCGGTCAGCCTTCTGGACCACGCCGTCTTCGCCCAGGATTGCGACGTGGATCAGATCGAGTTCCTGCAGGTGAGAATCCAGCCGCCGGGGGGCACAACGCAGGACTACGATCTTCGCGGCGTACCTGCTCTCGTCAACGGCCAGAGCCTTTCCTGCGGTAAGATGGTGGTGATTACGGTCGGCGTACTCGGCGACACGTATTCGCCGAGCGATATTAACGTAACGGTGTACTGAGACATGAGATCTGCGAACACGGCACGGGTGCGGACGGATTCGCGGCTTGCTTTCGATCAATCCGCGCGGAGTCTCACCCTGATCGCGGCACTGTTTGCGCTCGCCGCCGGCTCGACCGGTTGCCTCAATCCGGAAACACTCAATGCGGCGTTCGGGACGTATTACCCGGTTGCGCCCGGCAACACGCCGTTCCTGATGGCGCGGGTGATCAACGACACCTCGGGCGTCGCGGAGCAGGTGCCGATCATCTATGACGACGGCTCCACAGTGCCGCCGGTGGTGTACATCACCAGCCTGAATCCGCAGGGCCGCGAAGAGGGCGTCGTCCTTCACTGGCCCGTCTACAGGCTGGCGATCGGCAGCCTCACGGACCCGTACATGCCGTCAATCAAGCTGACGATCCAGAACCAGGCGGCCCTGCAGGGCCAGACGGGCACGACCACGCAGCCCTCGGCGGTAACCGTCGGGGCAACCCAGGTGCCGTTTGGCCACCCGGCCCTCCAGGCGGGCGTCGATTATAACCGGGGCGACGTAATCGTCTTTCGCCTCGTTGAGGATGTGCGAAGCTCGTCGTTCATTCGCGTGGACATCAGCCGCATTGATGCGACGCAGGGAGGCGGGGATGGCTCGCGGGCGGATACGTTCGCGAACCTGTGGCAACTGCTGGCCACGAAAGGCTTTATGGACGTGATTCCTCTGGGCGGCGGCACCTGACGGTGCAGCCGGCCCGGCGGACGTGCCGACTGGAAGGAACACGAAATGTACGTGCGACGGTACCTGATAGTCCTCTTGATCCTGTCCGGCGCGGCGATTCCGGCGATCCTGGGCGCCAGCTGCCCGGCCCCGACGGCGCCGCAGTCGCTGACGATGTCGTTGACGCGAAGCACGGACCTGGCGCCGCCGCCGTGCGATCAGGGCTTTGTCTGCATCTCGCTTGTCAACACGACGATCATCACGGTCGAGGTCGCCCTGTACACGCACGACGGGTTCGACCTCCGCCAGATCTACGACTGCGGGACGGCGCCGGACTGTTGCCCGGAAAACAACGCTCAGCGGTCGTGCAAGTGCTGGTGTCCGGGGGCCCAGGTGGGCGAATTGTGCCTCACGCCGCCGGAACTCTTCAATCCCACCCGTGTCAACCTGACGCCCATCTTCGGCATGCCAACGACCTCGCTCGGCCCCGGAATGTCCAAGGTCGTCAGCATCCAGTGCGAGAAGATCAAGTCGATGGGGATCGACGTCGGCAGGCCGGGGCAGGCGTTGACCTCGCCGGAACACCGGGCCGGCGTGAACTACCGTTGCAGCATGCTTCCCGGCGGCGCCCCGCCGTCGGATTGCCTTACGGGGCGAACCGGGGCCTATCTCGCCCGTTGTGCGTGCTACTACGCGTCGGACGTGCCGTGCGGGGGCACCATTGAGTACCGGATCTACGACCGCAACAACGGCGTCAACCCCAACTTCGTATCGCTCGCCGTCGTCAACCCCCCGAAGACCACGGCCCCGTGTCCCTACCTGGCGCCCACGACGCCTTGAAAATCGACGCGGATTCTCTCGTTGTGGCCGCTCGCGCAACGCGGCGGCCCTCGCGGGGCCGCGGCCCGGATTCACAGGCAGGACAGGAAACACGCATGAGACGTCTATCGGCAGCCCTTGTGGCAGTCGCCGCTCTCGCGACCGTGGAACCGCGCGCGGTCACAGCCCAGACGCCCGCCGCGAGGCCGATGATCCGGGTGGATTCGGACACGCGCGACTTCGGCAAGACGGGATTCGGTCCCGCGCTCGAACACGTCTTCACGATCACGAACGCGGGCAACGCGGTCCTGGAGATCAAGGAGGTCAAGCCGGCCTGTGGCTGCACGGTGGCGGGCAATTACCCCCCCCGCATCGAACCTGGCGCCTCCGCGAAGTTCCCGTTCACGCTCGCCACGATCGCTCTCCACGGCCGTTACGAGAAGTCGATCTCGATCTTCTCGAACGACCCTGTAACGCCCGAGCTGCGGCTCAAGCTCCGCGGCGAGGTCATCCGCCCGATCGAGGTCGTGCCCATGGTGGCATACTTCGGCACGATCATTCCGGACGCACCGCCGCCAACCCGCATGGTCACAATTACGAACCGCACCGGCTCGCCGCTGCAGCTGTCGCTCGTGCCGGTTCCGCCCGAATCGAAGGTCCAGTTCGAACTCATGGAGAAATCGCCCGGGCAGATCTTCGAGCTTCGCGCCATCGCCAGGCCGCCGTTCGTCCCCGGCGACCTGCAGGGCGTGGCCGTGTTGAAGACCAATGTCGAGAGCCAGAGGACCGTCGAGGTCCGCGCCACAGGCCGCGTTCCCGACCGGCTCGATGTCGAGCCGCAGGCCATCAGCATCTACGCACCGCCCGGCACGGCCCCGGCCGTCCAGAGGCCGCCGATGCAGATCGTCCGGTTCACCAACTACGGCAAAACGCCCGTCAGGCTCGTCGCGGCAACCACGGACGACCCGGCGCTGACGACGACGGTCGTTGAGTACGTCCCAGGCAAGAGCTACGGCGTGCATGTGCAGTGGCCGTCCGGCTATGAGACCCCAGCGGAGGGCCGCACGATCGTGCTGAAGACCGACGACGCCGAGCGGCCGTTTCTCCGCGTGCCGGTCCGCTCGTACCGTCCGCTGACGAACCGGCCGACGACCACACGCGCCGCCTCTGCGCCCGCAACGCCGCGCGTGAGGCCGGCCGAACTCACGGTCGGCAAACCCGCACCGACGTTTTCGTTCAAGACGATCGAGGGCAAGTCGGTTTCAAATGCCGACCTCATCGGCCCGGCGGCCACGGTCCTGAACTTCACGGCCCCGAACTGTCCGCATTGCCGGAAGCAGATCCCGCAGATCGAGCAGTTCCGCGCGGAGTACGAGCCGAAGGGCATCCGCTTCGTGGATATCAGCGGCGTGATGGGCAAGGCGTTTTCGGCCGAGCAGGTCGTGGAGGTCATGAAGTCGCTGGGATCGCACATGGAACTTGCGCTGGATCCCGACAGCAAGATCGGCCTCCTGTTCAAGGCGACGAGCTTCCCCACGCTTCTGATCGTCAGCCCGAAGGGCCGCATCGAGCAGGCCCTGATCGGCGACCGCCCCGAAGTCGTGGGCAAGTTGCGGGGCCAACTGGAGACGCTCCTGAAGCAGAAGCCGACCCCATGAGCGCAGGAAGGTGTCAGGAATCCTCGGCTGCCCACGGCGGTCAGTCTGTCCAGGGCCCGTTGGCCGGCGAAAGCAACCCGAGATTCGTCAGGGATTCCTGACACCTTGCTCGCGGCGAATGCAACCCCACACCATGCTCGCGAATGGTCCTCGCTCGAACGCCAGAAGGTGTCAGGAACGAATGGCACTGCCGTGAAGAACCCGCCGTGCGGGACAGAGACCGAGCGTGTCC
>CAZUAI010000122.1:0-11958 GCA_964617875.1 uncultured Planctomycetales bacterium
CTGAAGAACAGCCCCCGCGTTAACTGGTCAGGGGGCCGTGGGAATCAAGGCTAGGAACCGGCGAAACCGCATGACGAATCCATTCCGGGGCAGTATGGTCGCGCTCGTCACGCCCTTCCGTGACGGCGCGGTGGACTGGGCGGCGCTCGATGCGATCGTGGATCTGCACGTCGAGGCCCAAACGGACGTGCTCGTGCCCTGCGGCACCACGGGCGAGTCGCCCACGTTGACGCACGAGGAGCACGACCGCGTGAACGCGGCGGTGATCCGGCGCGTCAAGGGACGCATCCCCATCCTCGCCGGCACCGGTTCGAACAGCACCGACGAGGCGATTCAGCTCACCCGCCACGCGCGAGAGGCCGGGGCCGCCGGATCGCTCCAGGTGGCGCCCTACTACAACAGGCCCACGCAGGAGGGGCTGTACCGGCACTTTGCGGCGATCGCCGAGGCCGCGGACATGCCGCACGTGCTGTACAACATCCCCGGCCGGTGCGGCGTGGAAATCGGCATCGACACGATGGTCCGGCTGCGGACGGCGTACCCGAACATCGTGGCGGTCAAGCACGCGACGGGCTCGATGGACGGCGCCAGCGAACTGGCGACGCGCAGCGATCTGGCCATCATCAGCGGCGACGACTCGATGACGCTGCCGCTGCTGTCGATCGGCGGCGTGGGCGTGATCAGCGTCCTGGCGAACATCATTCCGAAAGACGTCAAGGCCATGTGCGACGCGGCCCTTCGGGGCGACTGGGCGGCCGCAAGAACGTGGCATGCGAAGATGTTCAAGCTCGCGAAGGCGATGTTCGTCGAGACGAACCCGATCCCGATCAAAACGGCGATGGCCATCCTCGGTATGGTCCGCGAGGAGTTCCGCCTGCCGATGTGCCCGATGCAGCCGGCGAACCGCGAGAAGCTGGTCGCGGCCATGAAGGAATACGGCCTCACGTAGGGCATGGTCGCCGGCCGCGAAGCGGGCAAGACCTGCCGTCGCGAGACATCGCCGTGAATGACGAATGACGAAGCCGCTCGGCCGAATCTCGCGAGCGAAGCCCGAATGACGAGCGGGTAGGGTGGGCGGTTTTCCGAAACCGCGTACTCGCGGACTCGGAGGCTCGCCCACCTGCTGGACTATGGAGTCACCGTCGCCAACACGTCCGCCGCCCGAGATCACCCGCGTCCCGCCGCCGGCGTCGCGGCCGCGTATGGAGATCGGGATTCTCGTGGGCGTGATCCTTTTTGCCGCCGTAATCGGGGCGATCATTGGCAGGGCCCGAGTGCTTGTGTTCGTCATCAGCGTTGGCGCCATATTCGTGGTCACCCTGCTGTTGACGATCGGCTTGGTTCATAGGGGCGCGAGGCGAGCGAGGAAGGCAATGCTGGAGAACTGTCCGGACCTGGAATTCAGGCCGGACGTGGCGGCGATCGCCGCGTTGTGGAGAAAAGGCCGGGCGATCATGAGGCCCAAACGGGTGCGCGAGGCGTTGCAGTCTGCGGGCCTGCCCGATCCGCCCGGCGGGCGGATCGTGTGCGTGGGCCTGATCGACGTGCCGGAGGTCGGCGAGCGGCGGTTCGAGCCGTACATCATCCCTGCCGGCGAATTGGTGGGGCGGCAACTCCTTTACGTTCCTGCCGCGATGGCCGTCTTGAGCGTCTGGACGTTGCAGACTCTCGGCATCATCCCGAGCCGGGGTGTCAACCTGGGCAGCTTCGCGTGGATCCTGATAATGGCTGGGATCGTCGCGGGAACCTGGGTCTGGCGAACGGGCATTCGTCCGACGTACATTCGTGTGGCGCCGGGCATCGTGCAGGTCATGGAGTACCGCCTGCTGCGGCGAAAGCCGGTCATTCGCAGCTACCCGATGGAGGCTGGGACGCTGGTACTGCTCTCGAGCCGGTCCGGCCGGCCGGGGTCGCCCGCAACGATGGTTCTGTCCTGCGGGGGCTCGAAGGACATCGTGCCGATCGGCCAGATGCGCAACAGGGCGGAAGCAATCGAACGGATCTGGTGGGCGTTGCTGTCCACAGCGCCGATCCCCCGGATGGACGACGAGCACCTGGTCGGGTGAGGGCTACTCGAGCACCATTCCCACTTTGGCCGCGATATCGCGAAGGGCCTTTGTGCCGACGGCGAAGAGGTCCGGTCCCGTGTGGCCGGAGAACTGGCCGGCGGCGCCGAGGTGCGGTTCGAGCGCGAGGAACCCGCTGTAGTCGTCCGCAACGGCGTCTCGAAGGATGCGCTCGATGTGCCCGTCGCCCTGGCCGACGGGGACGGCCTTGTCCCCCATGCCGTACTTCATGTCCTTCATGTGGAAGTAACCCACGTACGGCCGGAGCGGCAGCCAGCAGGTTTCATAGACGTTCTGCACGCCGGTGTGGACGAAATTCGCCGGGTCGAACGCCGCGGTGATCCGGTCCGGCGGCAGCAGCGCGAGCAGGTAAAGGCATCGCTCAGGTACGTCGCCGAAGATCGCGCTCTCGTTCTCGAGGGCAAGCGTGAGATTGCGATTGGCGATGTAGTCACATTTCTGGGCGAGCCGTCGGAGGACCTCCTCCCGGTAGTCGGCGATGTTCTTCCCGTCCGGCGGGTAGTAGCTGAAAATCCGGATATAGCGACACTCAAAAAACTCGGCGAGGTCTACGGCGCGTTTGAAGTCGTCGAAATGCCTGGTGTAGTCGTCGTCGATCTTGACCTTGCCGATCGGCGAGGCGATGCATGAGACCATGAGTCCGGCGTCGTCGAACCGCTTTTTCAGCTCGGTTCGCTGGGCGTCCGAGAGCTTCATGACGTTGGTTTCCCACGCCCCCCGCATCTCGACGAAGCGGATTCCGTTCTTCTTGAGCGTGTCGATCTGAAGCTGGGGATCCGGGCCGATCTCGTCGGCGAACGCACTGAGCTTGACCATCTGCGGACACTCCTTTTGACCGCGGGATTCTAACGGACGGGGTTGTTGGCGACAAGTTCCGGGGGAAGGCGTCCACTTCGCGATCTTCCCACGACGAACAACGGACAACTGACTGCGGAACGCGGACGGACCCGCCACTCGCCACGCGCCATTCGCAACCCCGCCCACGGAAATGACGGAACAACGACCCAACGGACTGACAGACCAGGGGGTTGACGAACCTCCTTCGCCGCGAGTACGCGGTTCCGGAGAACGGCGCCGGTTACTTCAGGAACAGTTCGACCACCGGCACGACGACGTCCGGTTGACGCACGGGCAGGTCGAAGGTGAGAGTGTTCTGATCGCCCTGGGCCGACATCCAGGCGCCGCCCTCGCTGCGGCTGCACTTCACTTCGCTGGCGTCGTTGAGCAACTGGGCGTAGGCGACCTTCCCGGCGGCGCCGTCAAAATGCAGCTTGCCCATGGGCCAGACGAGCACGTGGAGGTAGAGCCGCCGGGCCTTCGGGTTGTACGTGAGAAGGCAGTTGTCGGGCTTCCGGAACTCGTCGGGGGCGGCGGTGCATCCGTAGATGGCGCGCCCATGCAGCCGCATCCAATCGCCCATGGCCGCGAGCCGCTGCAGGGCGCGGTCGTCGAACGTGCCGCGTGCCGTCGGTCCGACGTTCAGGAGGAGGTTGCCGCCTTTGCTGACGGTCTCGATGAGCATGACGATGAGTTGCTGCGGGCTTTTCCATGTCGCTTCGTCGCGGTGGTAGCCCCAGGAGCCGCTGAACGTCTGGCAGGTTTCCCACGGGACGCGCTGGCCGTCCATGCTGACCCACGCGCGGGGCATGAACTGCTCGGGCGTGCGGAAGTCCCAGCCGTCGGGCCGGTCGAGCAGATCCAGCCGGTCATTGATGAGGCAGTCGGGCTGCAACTCGCGGATGACCTTGAGCAACCGCTCGGACTGCCAGTCGTTGCGGCCCTTGCCGTCGGCGCCGGGGAACGAGAAGTCGGCGAAGAGGCAGTCGATCGGGCCGAACTGCGTGAGCAGCTCGCGGAGCTGGTTCTCCACGTAATCGACGTAGCGCTTCATGTCGCGGGACTTGTTCTTCTCGCGTTCTTCCTTGTTGTCGCGCATCGGGTGGCAGCTGTCGACGGTGTAGTCCGGGTGGTGCCAGTCGAGCAGGGAGTAGTAGAAACCGACGCGGAGCCCCTCGGCGCGGAAGGCCTCGACCATCGGCTTGAGCAGATCTTTGCCGTACGGCGTGTTGGTCGCCTTGTAGTCGGTGAAGCGGGAGTCCCAGAGGCAGAAGCCTTCGTGGTGCTTCGTGGTGATGACGAAGTAGCGCATGCCGGCGCGCTTCGCGGCCCGGGCCCATTCCTGCGGGTTGTAGAGGTCGGGGTCGAACCGTTCGAAGTACTTGCGGTACTCGGCATCGGGGATGCGTTCGTAGTTCTTGACCCACTCGTGGCGGGCGGCCATCGCGTAGGTGCCCCAGTGGATGAACATGCCGAATCGCGCGTCCAGCCACCATTGCATTCGCTCGTCGGCAAGCTTCGGCGATGCCTTGGGGGGTTCGGCGACGAGGGCAGGAGCAATCGCACACAGGGTGGCCAAAGCGAAAAAGCGAGAAAGCATGGATCGTCCTTTCACGTCCCCGCCGGCTTCGTGGCGGGGTTGGGGACTTGCCTTGCCGGCCATGGGGCCGGCGCCGGTCGCGTCTGGCTCGCGACCCGCTGAGTCTGGGGCACGGTCGGACGCGTCGTCGGAGGCGGTGGCGGCACGGTTTCACCCGCTGCGAGCGGCGGCGGCAGGCGGTAGGGCCTGCTGATCTCGTACATCTTGATCTGGGTCTGCAGGCGGCCCGCGACGCCGGGGCTTCCGCGGGTCGAGAGTCGGGTGCCTTCCTGGGCGGCCTTGACGGCGTCCTCGAATCGGCCGGCTTCGGCATAGGCGGCGGCGATGACCTCCATCGCAGGGGCGTCAAGGATATTGTTGGCGGCGAGGGAGGCGCGGAGCTTCTCGGCCAGTTCGACGGCTGTTTTGGCGTTCCGCTGCGAGTCGATGGGGCTGGCCGCGAGCAAAAGCGTGTACTTCGTCCAGAGGCCGGCGCTGGTCGGGAACTCGCCAATGCCGGCCTGAATGGCCCCCATCGCGCCCACATAGTCGCGTCGTGCGATAGCGGCGTCCACGACGTTCAGGTAAGCCTTGCGGCGTTCCTGCGGGTTCTTCGCGCCGCCGAGATCGATGGCCGTGCCGGGGGGTGTGGATCCGGCCGCGGTCGCCGTGGTCGGCGTGGTTGCCGTGGGCTTCCGCGCCGGCAGTGTTTTGCGCATCTCGTCGGCCTGTGCGAGCTTCTCCCTGGCCTTGTCGGCCTGTCCGGTCTTCTCCAGAACATCGGCCCACTCCTGAAAGAGCCTGGGCCACTCCTGCCGCCAGACGTAGTAGGCGGGATCGACCTTGGCGGCTTCTTCATAAACGGCAAGGGCCTCGTTGAACTTCTTCTGATTGGTGAGGGTCTTTGCGAGCCGGATCCACAGATTCGCCAATCGCGGTTCGTACTTCACCGCGAGGCGGAAGAGCTTCTCGGCCGTGGCGAAGTCCCGCCGCATGGCGTAGATGTTCCCGAGGTTCGACGGGGCCTCCTGCCAGCCGGCGCCGCCGTCAATGATGGCCCGGAACTGCTCCTCGGCGCGGTCGTAGTCGGCGCGGGCCTCGTCCTTCTTGCCGGCCTTCTCAAGCTGCTGGGCACGGCGGGCGTAGAGCATGCCGAGGTTGATCCGGGCGCCCCAGGCGGTGGGCGTCCGGTAGATGGTGTCGGTCCAGAGCGTTTCTTCATTCCTGTAAACGCGGCAGCGGGCAAAGGTCTTGCCGCCGAGGGCGATCAGCAGGATGATCGCCAGGACGCCGCCGACGGCCGTGGCCCCGTTCAATGCGGGGACGGCGACACCGCCGCCGGGCTTCGGGCGAAACAGGAGCGCGAGGCCGGCCGCGATAAGGCAGATCGGCCCGAGGCTGGCGAGGTACTGGAAGTGGTCCGCGACGAACGAGTACCGCATCGGGTACGTGTCGAAGAAGCCGAGCGCCGGCGTGAGCGTCATGGCGAAGAAGAAACAGGCGATGAAGATTCCGCGGCCGTAGATGACGCTGAGGCCGATGACCACCACGCCCGCGGCGAGGACCGCCGCGATCGGCCAGAGGTTCACGGCGTTCGACGGGTCGAGGACCGACGGCTTCGACGGATCCCGCGGCAGTCGTGATCCGTCAGGGGCCCGCCGGACCGACGGATCCTTCCACAGGGGATAGAAGAATGCCTGCGGATGCGGCACGATCAGCTTCTGAGCGTAGAAAAGCAGGGATCGGGACGCGATGATCGTCCGCTCCAGCGCGGTGAGGTCGTAGTCGGACCGGGCGCGGGCACGCTCCCGTTCCTGCTTGTCCACGACGCTCACGGCCGCGAGCCGGAAGGCCTTGCCGATCGGCATGGGCTCCCAGTAGCCCTCCTCCATCTTGTGGAACTCGTACCAACTGGTCAGCGAGGCCATGGCGAGGCCGAGCGCGAAGAAGGGCATCACGCCGATCACCACCGCCGGCCAGCGCATGCGGTCCTTGATGAGCCATGCCGCGAGGATCGCCGCGACGGGGAGGCTGCACGTCACGGACTTGCTGAGGAGCGCGGCGACGAACGCGACGATCGCCAGCAGGTAGGCGGCGAGCGAGCCGCCGACGCCAAGCCACTTGCGCTCGGCGAACCAGAGGAAGCTCAGGAGCGAGACCATGTAGAAGAACCCGGAGAGGACGTTCTTCCGCTCCGTGATCCAGGCGACGGACTCGACGTGGACGGGGTGCAGCGCGAAGATCGCCGCGGCCAGCCACGCCCCGGGGACTTTCAGACGCAACAGGATCCGCCAGACGAGTACGGCCGTGAAGGCGTGGAGCAGCACGTTGACGATGTGGTAACCGGTCGGGTTGAACCAGGCGGGCTTTTCGTCCCGCTCGGGATCGGGGGGATCGGCCTTCCGCTGGACCTCGTTCTTGCCGAGTTCGGGGTTCGGCGTGTGGCCCCAGAGGCGGTACTCGGCCCAGAACGTGGTAAAGACCATGGGATACCACTGCGGCGTCGACGTGGTGGTCCAGATTCGCTTGAGGCCGTCGTTCCGGACG
This sequence comes from uncultured Planctomycetales bacterium, assembly GCA_964617875.1. Classification (GTDB taxonomy): domain Bacteria; phylum Planctomycetota; class Phycisphaerae; order UBA1845; family PWPN01; genus CAZMVY01. Next base: position 7,051 of record CAZUAI010000122.1, read on the forward strand.
ATGATGTTGTTGTCAGTCAGGTAGAGGTACGAGTCGTCGTCCCAGATGAAGCCGGCGCGCATCGCCGGAATGTAGGCGATCGCGGTGGCGAGGATGAGAAGCAGGGCCCCCAGCCATCCGGGCCAGGCCATGCGGACGGCGGGGGTGGGAGGCGTCGCCGACGTTGCGGGCTGTTGCCCGAGAGCCGGCGTCATGGAAGGTATTCCCAAAGCCTCGGTAGTCTGGTCGGAGTTCATGGCGACATTCTACCGGGCGGCGGCGGCGAGACAAGCGGTGTCGGATCGCCCGGCGTGGCCACCGTGGGTGGGTTGGGTGGACGGCATCCTCGGGGCAATGGTTGCAGAGATAGGGCTTTGACACCCGTTCGCCATCGGCGTATGAATGGCAGGTCCGATCGCTGCCGGTGCAGCCGGCGCGGTCGATGGCCGGCCTTCCTGTCCCGAGTGCCCGGCCGGCGTCGGCGGAAGAGGGTTCGAAGAGACGGTTGCGGCGGCGCGAGCGAGGAATCGCGAAGACTCAGGAGGATCCGAACATGAGGCGGGCATGTCGCGTTTGGCTTGTGGGCGGATTGGCTTTGTTCGGTGCGATGGCTGCCGTGGCGTTCGTGCGGGCCGGGGTTGTCAGCAGTGGCAACGGCATCCCCGCGGACGTACTGGCGCGATCGGCCATCGCCCGGGCGAATATGCGGCAGATCGCATCTGCCATGTATAGCTACGCCAACGGGTATGATGGCTGCTTCCCTCCCGACTTGCGAATGCTGTATCCCGACTACATCTCCGACCCGACGGCCTTCTGGCATCCGGGCGACTCCGATCCGCCGCCGACAACGATTGACAACAACGATCCCGACCAGCCGAACAGCACGAGGATCAGCTACGGATTCACGCCGGCTCGCCGTGTGGACGATCTCTGCGAGGCGGACCCGCTGATCTGGGACAGCTCCCCCGCGAACAACGCCGGCTGGTTCGTCAACAAGCTCACGGGAGCCGGGTACTTCAAGACCGACCCCCCGTGGATCACACCGACGCCAACACGGAGGGACGTGGCTCTCGCGAACCTGAGATCCCTGGCGCTGGCCATGTGCACGTACGCCGGGCAGGGGGATGGAAGATACCCGGCTGATCCGGCGATACTCGCACAAACCAACGTGTGCTCGCCGAGCATGTTCTGGAACCCGGGCGACAGCGACCCGGAGCCGACGGAGATCACCAACGCCATCCCGAACGCACCGAACAGCGCGCAGCTCAGCTACGCCTTCCTTGGCCAGAGCGCCGATGACGAGCCCCTCGCCGTCCTGCTCGAGGATAACTCGCTGGCGAACAACGAGGGGCTGGGGGCGTTCGTCGTGACCAATGATTCCGTCATCGCTTTCTTCGAGCCGTGCACCCGGTCGTTGCCCTCGGCCGGGATCGCGCGGGACAACCTGCGGCAGATCGGTCAGGCCCTCCAGGCATACGCCGCGGCGAACGGCGGCCAGTTCCCCGCCCGGTTGTCGATGCTGTATCCGGCGTATATCGCCGATCCGGCGGTCTTCTGGAATCCCGGTGACCGCGACCCGTGCCCGACGGCGATCGACAACGACGTGCCCAACGGCCGCAACAGCGCGCAGGTCAGCTACAACTACCCGGCCGCGGCCTGCGCGTCGCCTTGCGGGGCCGGCGTCATCCTGGTGGCGGACAACTCGCTCGCGAACAACGGCGGCAGCGGCATCAATATGCTCACCGCGGATGGTGCGGCAGGATACTACTGCGCCGTCGTGCCTTTCCGTGGAGGATTGCATAGCGCTGTCGGCGAGGAATCTGTATGCGATCGGCTCACGTCTGCTCATCTGGGGTAACGAGCAAGCGTACCTGCCGATCAGTCTCTCGGCGTTGTACCCCGAATCGATTGGCCGGCCGACGGTGTTCTGGAACCCCGGCGACACCGATCCGTGGCCATTGATGATCGACAACGACGAAGTCAATCAGCCCAATAGCGCCCAGATCAGTTACGCGTACCTGGCGGGGGGGCAGCGTCTGGACAGCCTCGGTCGGAACGACATCCTGATTCGCGACAACGCGTCGGCGAACAACGGTGGGGCGGGTATCGGTGTCGTCTACGCCGACGGTCACTATGTGTTTCTCCCGCACGTGCCTGCCGACTACGACGATGACGGCGACGTGGACCTCGAGGACTTCGTGCGTTTCCAGGCGTGTTTCAGCGGGCCGAACAACGCCGCCGGCTCGCCAGGCTGCGGCGCTGCCGACATCGACGCCGACGCCGATGTGGACCTCGAGGACTTCCTGAGGTTCACGCATTGCTTCAACGGCGCGAACCGCCCGCCCATGTGCCCGTAAGATGCCTTCTGCCAGGCTCGGGATGGTACGCCGCATGTGTGCGGTGTACCATGCGTGTGGCGCGCGGATGCATCTGGCCGTGCTCGGCGCGTATGCATCCGGCCCCAATCAGGAACGGGCACCCGAAATGGCTGGTCGCTGAATGAAGATGTGCCGTAGAACGACTGCGGCGGCAGGATTGGTGCTCGTGGCTGGCATGGTGCCGGCGTCGGACGGAACGACGGTGCTGGCGAGCTACGGGTACGATGCGTTGGGGCGTCGGGTGGCGGCGGAGGTGTTGCCGTCGGACCCGGCGCGGCATCGGCGGACGCACTATTACTACGACAGCCGGCCGTGGCTCCTCGGTCGCCGGGGGTGCTGCGCCGGGGTGGACGTACTACCTGCTGACGGACAGGTACTCGATCGCGGGTCAGGGCAGCGCGGACGGCGGCGTCATCGAGCGGATCGGGTACTCGGCGGGTCTTACCGCTGTCCCGGTGCGCTCGTTGGCACGGGGGGCGTGGCGGGGGCGAACGTGAAGGACATTTCCAACCCGTCGAGATTCAGGGAAGCCGATGCCTTTGAACTCGCCTCGCTCGCCGCGTTGACGTTCCCCTGCAGGATGATCTGGTAGCTGCCGGCGGGCTCCATCACAAAGGTGAACTCACGTGTGTCCGATCGCGTGGCCTTGCCGGGCGCGTCGTCACTGGAAAGCGATTCCATGGCGATCCTGGGGCTGATGCGGCCGGCGGAGTCGCGGACGAATGCCGTCAGCGTCAACGTGGCCGACGTGGCCGCGCCCACCGGCTCACCACTCAGTTCGTGCGCGAGCCGGAAGGCCACCCGCACCGTGGCCCTGACGGGGGTCGCGCCCGTGTAGTCGATCGCCTGACCGATACTGAACTCGCCGGTCGCCGTGCCCCCGTTGCTGACGACGGCCGCGCACGAGGCCGTGCCCTGCTCGGTGGCGTCGGCGGTTCCCTGGGCGGTGCCGTTCGCGCCCGGGTTCTGGCTGCTCTGTTTCACGTGGATGTTGAAGGCCCGCTCCCGCGGCAAATGGAGCTGCTTGCCGACGACGGCCGCATCGAGCGTCTGCCGCTGTTCGAGCGGCACGCGAACCGACGGGCCGATGCTCATGCCCCCGCCGCAGCCGACACAGGCCACGGCCGTCCACGCCGTCAGAATCGCCAGGAAACCAGCCCACGCGCGTCGGGTCTTCGATGTCATTTGTGTTTCTCCGCATTGGCCGCCCGTGCCGCAACGGCGCCGGCCCGGCCACCGCGTCACGGCGGTTCGGAGAGATTAGCACGACGGACGGCAGGTGTAAATCGCACGCGGCCCCGCGTGGACGCCTGGGACGCGCCCGCATCACGTCCGCAGCCACAGCCACACGGCCGTAATCCCCAGGGTCGCGAGGGTAATCGGCACGCCGACGCGGGCGTGCTCCTTCCACGTGATTCGCACACCGAGCCGCGCCGCCTGCTCGACGACGATGATGTTGGCAATGCTCCCGATGATGAAGAGATTTCCGGCCAGCGTACTGGCGAGGGCAAGGATCGGTCCGGCCATCGGGTGGCTGGCGCTGGGCAGGAGGAGCATCACGGCGGGCACGTTCGACACGAGGTTCGAGAGGACCACGGTGACCGTGAACAGCCACGCCGGCCGGGTCAACCGGATCCCGGCCCCTTCCATCGCGGCCATCCCGTGCCCCAGGATTCCCGAGGCGACAAGGGCGTGATTCACGACGAACAGCCCGATGAACAGTACCAGGAGGTACCAGTCGATCAGTCCGAGGATGTCGCGCGAGGCCATCTTGCGGCTCATGAGGAGAATGCCGGCGGCCGCCATGGCGAGCACCTCCCGCGGCCACGGCGACGCGAGGAAACAGACCACCAGGGCGACAAGCACCGCCAGGGCCTTCGCGGTCTGGTAGGGATTGAAGGGCTCGGCGGCCAGGTCGGGGACGGGAGTCACTTTGTACCAGCGGCCGCCGACGTGTACGCGGATCAGCCACCATACCACGACGAGCCCCAGCACCGTCGGCACGCCGGCGTCGACCAGGTACTGCGCGAAGGAGAGGCGTAGCGCCTGACCGATCAGCATGTTCTGCGGGTTTCCGATCAGCGTGGCCGCGGAGCCGACGTTCGCCGCGCAGGCCAGGGCGAAGAGGAACGGCACCGGGTCGAGCCGCCGCCGGGCGCACCCGTGGATGAGGACGGGGGCCATCGCGAGGCACACGATGTCGTTCGCCAGCAGCGCCGACAGCAGGCCGACGACACCGACCAGCATCGCCAGCAGCACGTCCGGCGAGACCTCGGCGGCCGCCAGCCTCCGGGTCAACCGGGCGTAGAAGCCGCCGAGCCGGAACTGCGCGGATACGATCATGAGGCCGAAGAGCAGCGCAATCGTGGGGACATCGACGGCGTCCCACGCCTGCTGCGGGCTGACTCGCTCCGTGGCAAGCAGGGCGATCGCGCCCAGCAGGGCGACGCCCGTGCGATCGAGAGCCAGGCCGGGGATCTCGCCCAGGATCATCCCCAGGTAAACCCCAGCGTTGCATATTTCGACAGGCTTACGCGGCGGATCGTAGGGT
>CAZUAI010000123.1:0-11680 GCA_964617875.1 uncultured Planctomycetales bacterium
CGGCCGACGGCCATGGCCGTTGCCGTTCGACGGGACCCGCGCCCGCGGCGCCGGATGCGGCCGACGCCGCCGAGGGACTGACCCAGGCGGTCGAGGAGGCGGGGCTGCCGGTCCAAGCGCACACCCGACGCCGTCGCGCGCATACGTCGCGGAGCGAAGCGCTGCCGGAGCACCTGCCGCGGTACGAAGTGGAAGCGCGCGTGCCGGAGCAGACGAAGCATTGCCCGGAGCACGGCGAGCGGACGCTGATCGGCTACGACCGGGTGGAGACGCTGGAGTTCGAGCGTCCCAAACTTCGCGTGCGCGTCACCAGGTATCCCAAGTATGCCTGCCCTGGCCGCGCCGACTGCGGCATCGCCTCGCCAGAACGTCCTGCGGGCCTGGTGGAGGGCGATCGCTACGACACGAGCGTGGCCGCGGAGATCATCACGGCCAAGTACGGCTTCCATCTTCCGGTGTATCGCCAGCAGGACCTGTTCGCGGGCAGCGGCTGGACGCCGGACCGGTCGACCCTGCTGAACCTGCTGGTGGCATCGGCGGCGATCGTTCGACCGTTGGCCGGGCACATCCAGCAGGTGGTCCTGGCCGACGATGTCCTGGGTACCGACGACACCCGCGTCACGCTGCTCGTGCCGCCGACGATTCCGGATGTCGATCCCAAGGATCCGAAATCTCGGCGGACGCACGAGGTATTGAGCGAGGCGGCGGCCGCGGGTCGCCGGAGCGTGACCGCGCGGATGTGGGCCTACCGGGGCGTGAATACGCGGTTGAACGTGTTTGACTTCACGGTGAGCCGGCACCGGGACGGCCCGGACTTGATGCTGGCGGAGTTCAGGGGCACGTTGCTGGCGGATTGTTACTCGGGGTACCAGGGGATCAGTCTGCGCAGCGATGGGCGGATCCGGCGGGCCGCCTGTCATGCGCATGCCCGGCGTAAGATCTTCGACGCGCGGGAAGCCTATCCGCTCGAATCGAGCGTGGTGTTGGCCAAGTTCCAGCAACTCTATGACATCGAGGATCGCGCCCGGGCGGCATCGGCCGAGGAGCGGCTGGCGTTGCGTCAAAGCGAGTCCGTCGCCGTCTGGCGGTCGCTGGGCGAGTGGCTCGAGAGCAAGCCGGCGGCGGACGTGCTGCCCAAGAGCAAGCTGGGCGAGGCCCTGGGCTACCTGCGCCACCACTGGGAGCCGCTGCAGACCTACCTGAGCGACGGCCGGGTTCCGATGGACAACAACGAAGTCGAGCAGTTGATGAAGCAGGTGGCCATCGGAAGAAAGAACTGGCTGTTCATCGGCAGCGTGGAGGCCGGCGAGCGGGCCGCGGACTTCCTGACGCTCGTCAGCAGCGCGGTCCGCAACGATCTGGATGTCTGGGCCTACCTCAAGGACGTGCTCGATCGTCTGCTGGCCGGCGATACCGGTTACGCCGCGCTGCGGCCTGATGCCTGGAGGCACGCCCACCCCGAAGCCATCCGCGAGTACCGGGCGGCCGAACGCCGCGACCGCGCCGACCGCAAACAACGCCGCCGGGCCGAACGCCGGCGCTTCCGCGCAATGGCCTCCCGCTGAACTCAACCCCAAACCCTTCCGCGCCCCCCACGGCAGCCCATGGTTCTGGTGGGCGCTTACGGGCCCGGTGCTGGCGGGCGCTTACTCTGAATCCAGCCATCGGCTGAGGCAGATCTTTACGTATTCCTTACGCGCGTGAGGCCGTTTTTTCCGCGGTCCTGAGCGGCGCTGTTGTACACTTGTTATGTATGGGGATGGATGAGAACCTGCTCATGGAAGGATACTGCTCATGATTGAGGTTGTGCTGGTAGGTCTCCTGCTGGCGTTTTTCGCCGGGTGCGTTGGCCTGGTCATCGTGTGCGAACGCTTATAGATGAGATGTGGCGATGTCTTGTGACTACTGGATCGGCATCATCGTGGCGTTCGGCTTGCTGGTGTACCTGGGATACGCTCTGGTCCGCCCAGAACGGTTCTGAACAACGGGGGACGTCATGACCGCCAACGGATGGCTGCAGATCGGCCTGTACACGGGCCTGCTGCTCGTTCTGGTCAAACCGCTAGGCTGGTATGTGACCCGCGTGTTCAACGAAGAGCCCGCGCCTCTGAGCCAGCCACGCCGGCTTGAGCGGATCATTTATCGTCTCTGCGGTGTGGACGCGAGCCGCGAGCAGCATTGGACGGCTTACGCCATCAGCATGTTCGTGTTCAATGCCGTCGGAGTGTTGTGTCTCTATGCATTGCAGCGCTTGCACGGGTCGCTTTGGCTGAACCCGCAGGGCATGGGTGCCGTGAAGCCGGACCTTTCGTTCAACACGGCGATCAGTTTCGTCACGAACACGAACTGGCAAGCCTACTCCGGTGAAGGTACGATGAGCTACCTCGTGCAGATGTGCGGCCTGGCCGTGCAGAACTTCGTGTCGGCCGCGACCGGGATCGCATTGTCCGTTGCGATGATGCGCGGGTTCTCCCGGCAGTCGGTCAACTCGCTGGGCAACTTCTGGGTGGACATGACCCGGTGTGTGCTATACATTCTGCTGCCCCTGTCTTTCGTCCTCGCGCTGCTGCTCGTCTGGCAGGGCGTGCCGCAGAACTTCAACGACTACGTTTCGGCGACCACGCTGGAGGGGCGGACACAGACGATTCCGCAAGGGCCGATCGCTTCGCAGGAAGCGATCAAGCAGCTCGGCACGAACGGCGGCGGTTTTCTCAATGCCAACTGCGCGCACCCGTACGAGAACCCCACACCGCTGACCAACCTCTTCAACATGATCGCGATTCTTGCCATCGGCGCAGGGCTGACGAACGTGTTCGGCCGGATGGTCGGAGACGAGCGGCAGGGTTGGGCCATCCTGGGGTGCATGATGCTGCTGTTCCTCGCAGGTGTCGGCGCACTCTATTGGGCAGAGGCCAGGGGGAATCCCGCGTTCGCGTCGGCGGGTGTCGATGTGAACGCGAGCGATTGTCAGGCCGGCGGCAACATGGAAGGCAAGGAGACACGGTTCGGCATCACCAACTCGGCCCTGTTCGCGACGATCACGACGGCGGCGTCCTGCGGAGCGGTCAACAGCATGCACGACAGCTTCAGCCCCCTGGGCGGCATGGTGCCGCTGGTGAACATCCTGCTCGGCGAGATCATTATCGGCGGCGTCGGATCGGGCCTGTACGGCATGCTGGTCTTCGCCCTGCTGACCGTGTTCCTCGCCGGTCTGATGGTGGGCCGCACACCCGAATACATCGGCAAGAAGATCGAGGCCAGGGAAGTCAAGATGGCGATACTCGCGGTGCTTGTGCTGCCCCTTTCCATCCTGGGCTTCAGCTCGCTCGCGAGTCTGCACCCGGCCGGTCTCAAGGGGCCGCTCAATGCCGGACCGCACGGCTTCAGCGAGATCCTGTACGCGTTCACTTCCGGAACGGGCAATAACGGCAGTGCATTCGCAGGACTGAACGCCAACACGCTTTTCTACAACCTGACCGTCGGTTTGTCGATGCTGATCGGCCGATTCGTCTACATCGTACCCATGCTCGCGGTGGCCGGGTCTCTCGCCGCCAAGCGAACGGTGCCTGCGTCGGCGGGGACGTTCCCCACGCACGGGCCGATGTTCGTGATCCTGCTCACGGGCGTGATCCTCATCGTGGGTGGGCTGACGTTTTCCCCGGCCCTTGCGCTCGGGCCGATTGTTGAGCACCTGGCGATGGCGGCTGGAAAGGCATTCTGAACACGACGCGCTGACAGGCCGGGGTCGCATACATGTTCACGCACCTTCCTGGAATAGCTGCCAAGAGCCCTTCAGCCGGACGGACGCCGCGCATGAAGAGGCTCTCGCTGTTCACGCCTCGCATCATACGAGCGGCACTGGCCGAGTCGCTGCGGAAACTCGACCCGCGGACCTTGATCCGTAACCCGGTGATGTTCGTGGTGGAGGTGGTAGCCCTCGTGACGACTGTACTGCTGGTGCGCGAGAGCATCTGTCCGACCGGGCAGGGTTGGTGGTTCGTGCTCCAGATTGCGCTATGGCTCTGGTTCACGGTGCTCTTCGCCAACTTTGCGGAGGCGATGGCGGAAGGGCGCGGCAAAGCTCAGGCCGACTCGCTGCGGAAGACCCAATACGGCACAATCGCCAAGCTGCTGCTCAACTCCTCTGGGGCCGGTAAGCATCTCTATGAGTCGGTACCGGCCACGCAACTGAACCCGGGCGACGTCGTTCTGGTTGAGGCTGGCGACGTCATTCCGGGTGACGGCGACGTGGTCGAGGGCATTGCCTCTGTCGATGAATCTGCCATTACCGGCGAGTCGGCCCCGGTCATCCGCGAGAGCGGCGGCGACCGTTGTGCGGTCACCGGCGGCACGAAGGTTCTTTCCGACTGGATTCGCGTGAAGATCACGTCACAAACGGGAGAGACATTTCTGGATCGCATGATCGCCCTGGTCGAAGGCGCCAGGCGATCCAAGACGCCCAACGAAATCGCCCTGGGGATTCTGCTCGTCGGCCTGACCATCGTGTTCCTGATGGCCGCCGGCACGATCGAGCCGTTCTTGAAGTACGCGGGTGGTACGGTCTCGGTCACGATGCTGATCGCCCTTCTGGTGACGCTCATTCCGACTACCATCGGCGGGCTGCTGTCGGCCATCGGCATCGCGGGTATGGACCGGCTGGTGCAGCACAATGTCCTGACCATGTCGGGCCGGGCCGTCGAGGCGGCAGGTGACGTGGATACGCTTCTGCTCGACAAGACGGGCACGATCACGCTCGGCAACCGCCAGGCGAGTGAGTTCATTCCGGCCCCGGGTGTCACGGCTCATCAACTCGCGGATGTGGCTCAACTCGCCTCACTCGCTGACGAGACGCCGGAGGGCCGCAGTATCGTGGTGCATGCCAAGGAGCAGTATGGGCTTCGCGCCCGTGATCTGTGGGAACTCCAGGGGGCATTTGTCCCCTTCACCGCCCAGACCCGGATGAGCGGTATCAACATGCCATTGGCTCAGATCCGAAAAGGCGCTGCCGAGGCAGTCGAGGACTGGGTGAAGGTCGGAGGCGGCGTGTTTCCCGCCGAGGTGCGCCGAATCGTCGATGATGTTGCCCGTGCGGGTGGCACACCTCTGGTCGTCGCATGCAACGCCCAGGTGATGGGTGTGATCTTCCTGAAGGACATCATCAAGGGCGGCATGAAGGAACGCTTTGCCGAAATGCGCCGCATGGGCATCCGCACGGTGATGATCACGGGCGATAACCCGCTGACCGCCGCCGCTATCGCGGCGGAGGCCGGCGTGGACGATTTCCTGGCCCGAGCCACGCCTGAAGCCAAGCTGGCCCTGATCCGCGCGGAGCAGGCCAAGGGCAAGCTTGTGGCCATGTGCGGCGATGGAACGAACGACGCCCCCGCGCTCGCCCAGGCGGATGTGGCCGTGGCTATGAACACCGGCACCTCGGCCGCCAAGGAGGCGGGCAACATGGTCGATCTCGACAGCAACCCGACCAAGCTCATCGAGATCGTAGCTATCGGCAAGCAACTGCTGATCACGCGGGGCTCGCTGACGACCTTCAGCATCGCCAACGACGTGGCCAAGTACTTCGCCATCATCCCGGCCATGTTCGCCGCAACGTACCCGGAGCTGGACCGGCTGAATCTGATGCATCTGGCCACACCGCAGAGTGCCATCCTGTCGGCCGTAATCTTCAACGCGTTGATCATCATAGCGATGATCCCGCTGGCCCTGCGTGGCGTCGCGTATCGACCGCTCAGTGCGGCGGCCATGCTGCGTCGCAACCTGCTGATCTATGGAGTTGGAGGCGTGATCGCGCCGTTCGTTGGCATCAAGATCATCGACGTCGTGATTGCCGCAATGCATCTGGCATAGCACACGGAGGAGCATGTTCATGATCCGTCAAATCAGGCCTGCCGTTGTGATGATGGTCGTCATGACGCTCATCACCGGCATTGCCTATCCGCTGGCGATTACGGGCATAGCTCAGGTGGCCTTTCCGCATCAAGCCAACGGCAGCATGATCCGACGTGGCGATCGTGCCGTCGGTTCGGAACTGATTGGGCAAGGCTTCGCGGCGCCGCAGTACTTTCACCCGCGACCGTCCGCCGCTGGCGGCGGTTACGACACCCTGGCGTCCGGCGGTTCGAATCTCGGCCCCACCAACAAGACCTTCATCGCCCGAGTGAGAAGGAGCGTCGATGCGTTGCGAGCCGAGAACCCGGGCAAGCCGATCCCGGTCGAGTTGGTGACCACCTCCGGCAGCGGGCTGGACCCGCACATCTCCCCGGCGGCGGCCGTCTTTCAGATTCCTCGCGTTGCCCGGGCCCGTTCCATGCCGGCAGATCAGCTGAAGACTCTGGTGCGGCAATACACGGAGCCCCGACAGCTTGGCCTGTTGGGCGAGCCTCGCATCAACGTACTCCAACTGAACCTGGCCCTTGACAGGCTCCACCCGTCAGACCAATCGAGGTAAAATGGTTCTGGAAAGCCAAGTGCGGAATTGAGCGACTCACACACAGATCAGGACCGACGCCCGTCGGCCGATGCCTTGCTGGTGATGACCCAGCGGTCGCAGCGCGGCCGACTGAAGGTCTTCCTGGGCGCGGCTCCCGGAGTCGGCAAAACCTATGCGATGCTGCAGACGGGGCGGGCACGCCGGCGGGAGAACATCGACGTGGCGGTCGGCATCGTCGAGACCCACGGTCGCGCCGAAACCCAGGCTCTGCTCGAAGGGCTGGAGGTTGTTCCACGCAAAAGCGTCGAGTACCGCGGCACGCAACTGACCGAGATGGACATCGACGGGATTCTGTCCCGTCGGCCGCAACTTGTCCTCGTCGATGAACTGGCCCACACCAACGCACCCGGCGGCCGGCATCCCAAGCGATACATGGATGTTCAGGAACTGCTCGCTGCCGGCATCGATGTGTACACCACGGTCAATGTCCAGCACCTTGAGAGCCTCAATGATACCGTCGTCCGCATCACCGGCGTGCCGGTGCGAGAGACCCTGCCGGACCACGTTCTCGATGAGGCGGACGAGATCCAGCTGATCGACCTGCCGCCAGAAGAACTCATCCAGCGCCTCAAGGACGGCAAGGTCTACATCCCCGAGCAGGCCGCACGTGCGATCGACAACTACTTCTGCCCCGGCAATCTGAACGCGCTTCGCGAGCTGGCCTTGCGGCGTACGGCCGACCGCGTCGACGTGCAGATGCAGGATTGGATGAAGGCGCAGGCGGTCGAGGGGCCATGGGCGGCCAAGGACCGCATCATGGTCTGCGTCGGCACCAGCCCAACGTCGGCCAGACTGGTACGAGCCGCCAAACGGAGAGCGGACCGTCGCAATGCCGAGTGGCTGGCGGTCTTCGTCGAGACCCCCGCTTACCAACGTGCTTCAGAGGCCGATCACGATCGGGTTGCCAGGACGCTGCGAATGGCGGAGCAGTTGGGCGGGCAGGCAGTCAACCTCCCCGGCAGCCGGCCGGCGGAAGACCTGATCCGCTACGCCCGTTCGCGCAACGTTACCGAGATCATCATCGGCAAGTCCGGCCGTTCGTGGTGGCAGGAGGTCTGGCGCGGCGCCCTCGTCAACGACCTGATTCGGCTCAGCGGACCCATCGATGTCTACGTGATCCATGCCGAGGACGCGCATCCTGAGACGCCCTCGCGCGCGCCGTCACGAGCGCCCTTGTTTCGAATGCGTGATTACGGCTGGTCCGCGGCGATCGTGGTGCTGAGTGCGGCCGTGGCAGAGTTCCTCCGGCAGCACCTGTCGCTGCCCAACCTGTCCATGGTGTTCCTGATCGGCGTGCTGTCGGTGGCCGTGCGGCTTGGACTGTGGCCGTCGATCTTCGCCTGCCTTCTCAGTGCACTGATCTACAACTTCTTCTTCATCCGGCCGCTGTACACGTTTTCCATCGCCAGCCCGCAGGAGGCGCTGGCCTTCATCGTGTATTTCATCGTGGCCATCATCACGAGTCAGATTGCCGCGCGAATGCGCGAACAGGCAGAAGCGGCCCGCCGCCGTGAAGATCGGGCGAACGCACTGTTTGAACTCAGCCGTGCCATCGCCGCGGCCACGGACACGGGTGCCGTTGCTCGCACCGTGGTTCATCAGGTTGCGGGGATTCTACAAGCTCGCGTAGTTGTCCTGCTGCCGTCCTCATCGAAGCTCTCGCCCGCGGCGAGCGATCCCGAAGCCACGACTCTCACCGAGCATGAGCAAGCGGCGGCCACCTGGGCCTGGCAGCACAGGCAGCCCACCGGCCACGGGTCGGACACACTTCCCGGTGTCGCCTGGTCCTTCTTGCCGTTGACGACAGGCCAGATGGCCGTTGGCGTAATGGGCGTTCAGTTCGAGTCCGGAGCAGGCGAAATCTCTCCGAGGCGCCGGCGATTGATGGAATCGCTAGCGGACCAGGCGGCCGTCGGTATCGAGCGGGCGCGGCTCAGGCGAGAGATGGAACAGACGCGGGTCGCAAGCGAGACCGAGAAACTCCGGGGGGCGCTGCTGTCTTCCATCTCACATGACCTGCGCACGCCGCTGGCGTCCATCATCGGATCGGCCAGCAGCCTGAGCGAGTATGGTCGCGACTACGACGAGCCAACGCGTGCCGACCTCCTGGCAACCATCCAGGAAGAAGCGGAGCGGCTGAACCGTTTTGTCGCCAACCTCCTCGACATTACCCGGCTGGAATCGGGCAGGCTCCAGCTGAATCGCGACTGGGTTGAACTCGGCGACATCATCGGCTCCGCCGTCGCCCGGCTTCGTCGGCAGTTGGCAAACCACCGCGTCCGGGTGGATGTGGTCGGGGTCGTGCCGCTGGTGCGAGTGGACTTCGTCCTGATCGAGCAGGTGTTGGTGAATCTTCTGGAGAACGCCGCCAAGTACTCGCCGCCGGACACGACGATTGACGTCCGTGCGAGAGACAAGGATCGTCGCGTCATGATTGAGGTGATCGACGAAGGCCCCGGAGTGTCGGCCGAGCAGCTTGAACAAATCTTCGACAAGTTCTATCGTGTACGAGCGATGGATCGCCAGGTGGCCGGCACGGGTCTGGGCTTGTCGATCTGTCGAGGTATTGTTGAGGCGCACGGCGGTACGATCATGGCCGCTGGGCGTACCGATCGTCAGGGGCTTGTGATCACAATCTCGTTGCCGAGCGAAAGCCCGCCCGCAACGTTCCAGCAATGAAGAGGCATCATGGCGGAAGTGGTTGCGCGAGTTCTGGTGGTGGATGACGAATCGCAGATACGCCGATTTCTGCGGACCAGCCTCGTCGCACACGGCTACACCATCATCGAGGCGGCGAACGGAAACGAAGCACTGCTTAAGGCGGCGGATGATCGGCCGGAGGTGATGATCCTGGATCTGGGGCTTCCGGACATCGATGGCATGGAGGTGATTCGTCGCGTTCGCGAGTGGTCGCAGGTGCCGATCATCGTATTGTCGGTGCGCGGCCGCGAATCCGACAAGATCGCGGCCCTCGACGCGGGTGCCGACGATTACGTGACCAAGCCGTTCGGCATGGGCGAACTCTTGGCCAGAATCCGCGCGGCCTTGCGCAACCGCCTCGCCGACGAGGTTGAGGAGCCGGTGTTTCGCAACGGCGGGTTGTGCGTCGATCTGTCGAAACGACTGGTCAGCCTCGACGGCCGCGAAATCAAGCTGACACCGAACGAGTATGAACTGCTCCGCGTGCTGGTGCTGAACGCGGGCAAGGTTGTGACGCATCAGCACCTGCTCCGCGAAGTCTGGGGTCCAGCCGACATCGACCAGACCCATTATGTCCGCGTCTACGTCGGCCAACTGCGTCAGAAGATTGAGCCCGACCCCGCTCAACCGTGCTTCATCATCACGGAGGCCGGTGTTGGATATCGCCTGCAGACCGGAGATGAGAGTTGAGCAGCAGCCAACACGGCGAATCGATCGCCATCCGCAGCGCAACAGAGTCGCGGAGCAAGCGGGAATCGACCCGCAACCGCCGGACGCGACCGGCTGAGGATCCTGCACTGGGACGGCGCGGGATATTGGCTGTACTACCGGCTCCTTGAGGCGGGCACGTTCGAGACGATCCCGTCAAGAGGACCGTGTGTCCAACTCGATTCGACGCAACGGGCCATGCTGCTGGGCGGCGTGTCTCTCGTCACGGCGAGGCGGCGCAAGCGTTTGCGCCGCGCGTCGTAGCGAGTAGCACAACGGTTATACGGTCCTTCGCCGTTGCGAAGGAGGGGCCACCCGGCGGGCGAGAACGGTGTCCCGTTCTCTGTGTGCCGTTTGTGTCCGGCGGAACGTAAGCCGCATTACGGCAGATCAAGTATGAAGCCGCGGCATGGATGGCCGAACGCGGATGAATCAGCCGTGCCGATCATCCGCTTGTTTCCCGCGGCGATGCCGAGCACGTTCGACGGCAAACCCACCTCCTCGAACTGCTCGTACAGGTTCGTTCCGAGCGTCCAGTCCAATTGCTGCAGATAGACGGCCAGGTTCGTAAAACCGAAGCTCGCGTTCCACACGAACCCCGTGCCTGCGTCATAGTTGCCGCCGCCGACCCATGTGCCGTCCGGCGATACGCACATCACCGCTCCCGGCGCGCCGTCATCCAGAATCACGACGCCCGTGGCCGAGGTCCAGACGGCCGGTATGTCCAAGCCCATTCCCCCGTCGCTTCGGGTCGATGCTCCGCCAATGACGCGGGGACGGCTTGCATACGCGCGAGGCGAGGGTTTGAAGGTCGGGGCATCCGCGGTTGCGGCCGAATACTGGATCCAGTTTCCGCCGCCAAATGGAAGCCCGAACTCGGCGATCCATGCGCCATCCGGCACGGCATCACCCTGAAGCGACGAAAGCCTGTCAAGCACAAGCGAAAAACCGTCAGCGGCGATGGCAGCGGGATTCTCAGTGACCGAACTCGTCAGGTTGCCCCACTCATCCAGCGGATAGTTGCCGTATCCGTTGTCATAGGACCAGAGGAACGGCGCCACAAAAACACCTGCATCAGGCGTTGCGAATGCATAGCGGCCGAAAACCACGCCGTCATCGGTCACGTCGCACGCTTCGGTCTCTGCGCCATCCCGCAACAGGCCCGACTTGGTAATCACGCCGGTTGGCGACGGGATCGCCTCCATGCCCCTCGCTGCCGTCCAGATCCACGCCTGTTCGATGTCTTCGTCCGGATTGGCGGCGTAGCCGACGATGATGGAACCGTCATGGTTGGTGGCCACCGCAAAGCTCAGCGGTTTGTCGGGCAGAAACCCCATCGGCACAAGTCCGTCCTTACGAGACCAGCGAAACGCCTGGGCTTGAGCGGGCTGTCCCGAAATGACCGACGGAAGCGCGCAGTAACCGACCACGACCTTCCCGTCGGCGGAGATATCATTGGGGATCGTCTGCCCGCCTTCATAGATTTCCGGCAGTACGATCACGCCCGGTTCCGTCGGAGGGACGGGGGGGGGGCCAGACGCCGCAACCGCCGATCAGGATGCAGGCTCCGATGAAAGAGATGCCGAGAGCGCTCGCACGATGGTCGCGATTTCGGACGGTCAGACATGCCATAGAATATCTCCTTGTGTTGATTGCACACGCGAATGCAGGCCCCGACATTGCGGTCTGAATCGACTGCTTCGCACCGTCATCTTTAGCCCGCATTTCTCACCCCCCCTATGGAAAAAGGCTGGCCTCTGTGCGATA
>CAZUAI010000124.1:0-11109 GCA_964617875.1 uncultured Planctomycetales bacterium
CTATGCCGCCGTGGCGGCAACGATCGAAAGCCGAGCGCCGAGCTCCGGTCCAAAACCGGCAGGGCTGCGAGGGGTGGCGACGCCGGGGTGTAAGGGGTGTAGCCAAGGTCAGTGATGCGTATCAGCCAATAGGCTTTCGATCAGGTCCCGCCGTCTGAGTGCTTGCCAGAGGTGGACCGACAAGTCGGCGCTTACACAACACAACTACATTTATTTACAAGTGTTAGAAACAGCGCGGTTCGGTAGAGATGCCGTGGCGCCCTTTTTTCGAGGCGACGCCAACGCGCCCTTGACATCAATATAACATGTGCTATATTTAAGAAAAGTCGCGCCAAACGATGTCTTTTGGAAAACGCACTGAGGTTGTGCATGACAGGCGACGCCACATCCTCCAGGCTTCCCTCGGACTACTCGACTCGGATCAAGCAGTTCCGCGCCCGCCTGGGCCTGACACAGTTGGAACTGGCGACGCGGCTGGGGGTCTCATTCGCCACTGTGAATCGCTGGGAGAACGGCCAAACGAAGCCGTCCCCCCTGTCCTGGCACCAGCTTCTCCGCATGGACGAGGGCGAGACGGCCACCGCGCCAGCGCCACAGTCGGTTGTCGAGCAACCGGTGCTCGATTTCACGGCGTCCCCGGATGTGGTCCGCGCTTTGGCCGAGGGCGAGCGGCTGAGCTTCGGGCACATGTTCAACCCGGCGTTCGCGACGGAGATCTCGCAGATCGATCCGTTGCCGCACCAGCGCATCGCCGTCTACGAGCACATGCTCAAGCAGTTTCCCCTGCGGTTCCTGCTGGCCGACGACGCCGGTGCGGGCAAGACCATCATGTCGGGTCTGTACGTCCGGGAGATGAAGGCCCGCCGTCTCATCAAGCGCATCCTCATCGTCCCGCCCGCCGGTCTGATCGGCAACTGGCAGCGCGAGCTTGCCACGCTGTTCAGCCTGCAGTTCAAGATCGTCACCGGGGCCGATGCCCGCAACACGAACCCGTTCATCGGCGAGGGCAGCGATTGCCTGATCGTCAGCGTGGACACGCTCACGGGTGCGCGGATGTTCTCGCGCCTCCGCGAACCAGGCGTGGTGCCCTACGACCTGGTGATTTTCGATGAAGCCCACAAACTGTCGGTGGATCGCGGCAACGACCTGCGTGTTCGCAAGACCGAGCGCTACAAGCTGGCCGAGGCCATAGCCGGCGTCGGCGGTGTGGACGAGGCATGGCGGCTGCCGTGGGCGGCGCACCACATCCTTCTGCTGACCGCGACACCGCACCAAGGCAAGGACTATCCGTACTACGCTCTCTGGCGGCTTCTCGAACCTAAAGCGCTCTCTACGCCGGAGGCCTTTGATGAATACCCGGCCGATCGCCGCCAAGCTCATTTCATCCGCCGAACAAAGGAGGAAATGGTCCACCTCAACGGCCAGCCGCTTTATCCAAAGCGGATCTCGAATACCCTCGGCTACGATCTGACCCAAGGGCCGATCAGCGAGCAGACCCTCTACGATGAAACCACCGACTACATGCGGTATGTCTACAACCGCGCGAAGCTGCTCAACCGCTCAGCCGCCCGGCTGGCGATGAGCGTGCTGCAACGCCGTCTCGCGAGTTCCACGTACGCGCTTCTCCGATCGTTCGAACGGCGAATCGACAAGCTCGACGACCTGATCCGCCAGGTCCAGGAGGGCAAGCTGACCGAGGAGCAGCTCGTCGTGCTGCAGCGACGCCTCGCCGAAGAGGATGATGTCCTGGACACCAAGACGGCCGACGAAGAAGGCACTGAGGACGGCCGCGAGGAAGGCGAAGTCTCCGAGGAGCGCCTGCTGGCGGGCGTCATCGCCGCGTCGCTCACCGACCTGGTGGTCGAGCGCGAGCAAGTCGTGAACTTGCTGAAGCTCGCCCAGAAGGTGTACGACCTTGGGGCCGAATCCAAGTTCGATAAGCTGCGTGAGGTCCTGACCGATCCCCGGTTTGTCGGCGAGAAGTTCATCATCTTCACCGAGCACCGCGACACGCTCAACTACCTCATCCAGCGTCTCGGCGGCATGGGCTATACCGGGCAGATCGCCCAAATCCACGGCGGGATGTACCACACCGAGCGCCAGGAGCAGGTCGAGCGGTTCCGCCTGCCCCACGAGGACGGCGGCGCGCGGTTTATGGTCTGCACCGACGCGGCGGCGGAAGGCATCAACCTCCAATTCTGCTGGATCATGATCAACTTCGACGTTCCGTGGAACCCTGCCCGCCTGGAACAGCGCATGGGGCGCATCCACCGTTACGGCCAGAAGCACGACCCCGTGCAGATCGTCAACCTCGTTGCCCCCAAGACCCGCGAGGGCCTGGTCATCCAGACGCTGCTGAACAAGCTCGAAACCATCCGCGACAGCCTAGGCAGCGAGAAGGTCTTTGACTCCATCGGCCGTCTCTTCGAGGGCGTATCGCTCAAGACCTACATGGAGCGGGCCATCGTCGAGGGCGCGGACATCGTCACCCACGAGCTCGAAGGTCGGCTTACGCAGGAGCAGGTCGAGGCGTTGGCTCTTAAGGAGAAGATGCTCTTCGGCGACGGCGGCGATGTGAAGCGCCAGCTTCCCCGTCTCCGCGACGACCTT
This sequence comes from uncultured Planctomycetales bacterium, assembly GCA_964617875.1. Lineage (GTDB taxonomy): Bacteria > Planctomycetota > Phycisphaerae > UBA1845 > PWPN01 > CAZMVY01. Next base: position 2,611 of record CAZUAI010000124.1, read on the forward strand.
CAGCAGGAGGCATACTGCCGCCTGCTGCCCGGCTACGTTCGCCACTACCTCGAGAGCGCCGCCCCGCTGGTGGACATCGAGATCGACGGCGACATCAACGGCTGCTTCTCGATGAAGCCAGCCCGCAAGGGCGCGGTCGATGCACTTCTGCACACGCTGGAGATGTACTCGGCCACGCAGCGCGACTGTCTGACGGTGATCCGCCCCGGGCCAGACCAGAAGAACACCCGCATCTGGGTCCACCCCGGCGAGCCGGTCTTCGAGCAGTTCCGCGCTATCGTCAGCGACCGCCTCGGCGACCAGGCCCTGCGCGGCGCGGTCTTCGTCGATCCGAACACCGAGAAACCTTACCTGTTCCACCTCGCCTTGATCAGCGTCGTGCGACAGGCCGACGCCGAACTGCCCGACCTGGCCAGCGAGGAGGTGCTCGACTGCCAGCTCGTCGGCGTCAAGCAGTTCGAGGGCGCCGAGGTCGCCCTCTGCCCGGTCGAGCACCTGTTGCTGCTCAAAGGCGGCCACGGGCTGCCCCCGGCAGCGCAGCGGTTGGCGCTGGGTGCTGAGAAGCTCAAGACCCAGGCGGAGGCTTTCATCATCGAACGCGTCGCCCGCAGCATGGCGATGGAGCGGCGCAAGACCCTGCTGGCCGCGTTGCCCGAGCGAGAGCAATTCATCCAGCGCGGGTTCGACTTCCAGGAGGCGGAGCTGGCCACCGCCCGAGCCAAGCAAGCGGAGAAAGCCCGCTCCGGCAACACCGCCGCCGCCAAGGCACTCAAGGATATCAAGGAACAGCAGCGGTCGCTGGCCCGGCGCCGCGCTACCGCCCTGGCCACGATCCGCCGTGAACCGGAGCTGATCGCTCCCGGCAACCTGTCGTTCCTGGCTCACGCCCTCGTCGTGCCCTCATCCGATCCGGCCGATCTCGAACGCCACGACGCCGAGGTCGAGAAGGTGGCGATGGACCTGGCCCGCGCTTTTGAGGAAGCCGCCGGGGCGACCGTCATGGATGTTCACACTCCCGGACGCGCACGCGCGGCTGGCCTCACTGACAACCCCGGCTTCGATCTGATGTCGATCTATCCCGATGGTCGGCGTCGGGCCATCGAGGTCAAGGGCCGGGCCAACACCGGCGACGTGGAGGTCTCGTCCAACGAGTGGGCGCGTGCTGCCAACCTCCGTGAGGGGTACTGGCTGTATGCCGTCTACGACTGCGCGACACCTAGCCCACGCCTAGCACGGGTCCAAGACCCATTCGGCAAGCTGCTGGCCAGGGCCAAAGGAAGCGTACTGGTCAGCGCCGCCCAGGTGATGCAGGCTTCGGAAAGTGAGAACCCATGAACGATTTCGCCCGACTCATCGAACACGCGTTCCCGCTCAAGCAGACCTCGCTGGACTCCGTCCACGAGAAGAACGTCCGCCACGGGCATATCTCCACGCTGCACATCTGGCCGGCGAGGCGGCCGCTTGCCGCCTGCCGAGCGGCGCTGATTGCCACGCTCCTGCCGGACCCGTCGGCGCAACCTAAGCCCGAAGGCATGTCCGACGCCCAGTGGCAGGAGGAAATCAAGCGGCGGCGTCGGGAACTGTGCGAGAAGATCGCGGGCAAGGTCGTCAAGAAGACCGAGAAGAAGAAAATGCCCAACGGCCAGACCGTGGAGCGCATCAAGGAGGAGACCGAGGGCGGCATCCTGCACTGGGGCCGGGAGACGGAGAACGCCGACACACTCGAATGGTTCCGCCAGGAAATCCGTAAAGCGTATGGCGGCCGCGCCCCAAAGGTGCTCGACCCGTTCGCCGGGGGCGGGGCCATCCCGCTCGAGGCTATGCGACTGGGATGCGAAGCCACGGCCGTGGACATCAACCCCGTCGCCTGGTTCATCCTCAAATGCACGCTGGAGTACCCGCAGAAGCTGGCCGGGCAGACGCGCCCGCTGCCGGACTTCATCCTGGAGAACGAAGAGTTCATGGAGGCCTTCTACAAGGCCAATCCCGGCTCCATCGGCAAAGGCAAGGCCACCAAGAAGCAGAAAGACACGCTCTTCGTGGACGCCAAGGCCGACCACGCGCCGGAGGCCGATTTGGCCTGGCACGTCCGCGCCTGGGGCCAGTGGGTGCTGGATCGCGCCCGGCGTGAGTTGGCGCAGTATTACCCCACCTACGCCGATTTTCTGCCTGCCTCGGGGCTTCGCCCCTCGGCGCAGACAGGTCTGCCTGCACACCTGCCCATAAACCGTCGATCACCGTTTTTCGTCTATATCTTGAAGTGTTCGGACGGCTCCTTCTACATCGGGCAGACAGAGGATCTCGGGCGACGGTTTAACCAACATCTGAATGGTGAAGTTTCCTGGACTGCGTCCCGTCGGCCGGTTGAACTGATTCATTGGGAAGAGTATTCCACACGTGAACAGGCGGTCAGGCGAGAGGAAGCCCTCAAGACGGGCTTCGGTCGCACATGGATCAGGCGGGAGTACGAAGCCCGTCGTCTGCGCGTCCAGATCTACGATCGCCGCCTGGTGCCGCTGACCGAAGACGGACTGCCCGACATCGAGCGGTTGAACCGAGAGTTCGTCGATCCGTTCCTCGGTCCCCATGACTGGGGTCGCCCGGTCAAGAACGAGGGCACGTCGCAGGCCGGCCCCGCCTGCGCCGAGCGTAGCGAGGCAGGCAGGTGGGTCGCCAAGCCGACGGTCGCCTACTTGTGGGCGCGGACGGTGACGTGCAAGAACTGCCGGGCGACGGTGCCGCTGCTCAAGACGCGCTGGCTGTGCAAGAAGGCCAACAAGCGGGTCCTGCTGACGATGGAACCCAATGCGGACAAGACGGGTGTCGTGTTCGGCGTCGAGGCACACGTGCCGATCAAGGGCGGCAACGCGGCGCGGAAGCGCGAGCACGACAAGCGCATCGGCGCGGGCACGATGTCACGGGCGGGGACACAGTGTCCATGCTGCGCCACGATCAATACGATGGAGGACATTCGTCTGGAGGGCAAAGCCGGACGCCTAGGGAGCATCATGACGGCCGTCGTCGTGGACGGGCCGGATGGCAAGGAGTACCGGCTGCCGACGGAGCACGAGAGGGCCGCCGCGGCCATCACCGAAGAGCAGGTTCAGGAGGCATTCAAGGACGTGCCCTTCGGCGTGCCCGATGAGCCGACGCCGAGCGAGAACGCGCTCGGAATGCGTGTCCCGCTGTATGGCTTCGACAAGTGGCGGAAGCTATTCACCCCGCGTCAGTTGGTGGCGTTGGGGCGGTTCGTCGCCGCGACCCGCGCCGCACGCGACGAAATGGCCCAGCAACAAGTCCCCGCCGAGTGGATCGAAGGCGTCGGGGCGTATCTGGCGCTCGTGATCGACAAAGTGGCAGACTATAACTCGACAGTTTGTGTCTGGCATCTATCGCGGGAGCTTATCGGGCATACATTCACTCGCTTCGCATTGCCGATCACTTGGGACTTTTCAGAAATACCAGCGACCAACGACACCGGAGGCGCGTATTCCGCGCAACTCGATTGGTCCAGCCGCTACATCGACCATGCCCTGATCGCAAGCGCAAATGCAGAGCTGCCCCATCCCATCAATCGCTCCGCCAGGAGCATCCACGATGGGACGCTGGATGCGATCATTACCGATCCGCCGTACTACGATGCGATTCCCTACTCCGATCTAATGGACTTCTTTTATATCTGGCTCCGGCGTTCGCTGCACAGCATTTCATCCTCAATCGACGCCGCCTTCTTGCAGGAACTGTCGCCCAAGTGGGATCACGAGGCCAACGATGGCGAACTCATCGATGACTGCAGTCGCCACGGAAACGACGCGGCATTGAGCAAAAGAATCTACGAAGACGGAATGGCTCAAGTATTCAGTTCATGCTGCACGGCACTCAAGCCCGAAGGGCGAGTGGTTGTCGTTTTCGCCAACAAGCAACCTGATGCGTGGGAGACACTTGTTTCTGCGATCATTCGAGCAGGTTTTGTCGTCGAGTGCAGTTGGCCAATTCAGACAGAAATGTCTACTCGAATGCGTGCCAAAACCTCGGCAGCATTGGCTTCGTCCGTCTGGTTGGCGGCGAGGAAGCGTCCCGCAACGGCCCGCCCCGGCTGGGACAACCACGTTCTGGAAGAGATGCGGGCGAAGATCACGGTGAAGCTGCGGGAGTTCTGGGATGCCGGGATTCGCGGCCCGGACTTCGTCTGGGCCGCCACCGGCCCGGCACTGGAGGCCTACAGCAAGCACCCGGTGGTCCGCAAGGCCAACGAGCCCAACGCGACGATGAGCGTCGGCGAGTTTCTCAATCACGTCCGCCGGATGGTGGTGGACTACATCGTCGGCCAGGTGCTGACCGGCGAGCAGGGCGCGGACCTGTCTGCGTGCGACGCACAGGCAGGCATGGCCGCTGCCGACCGGCTGGACGAGGTGACGGCCTACTACCTGCTGCACCGCCACGATTTCGGCATGGACGAAGCGCCCGTTGGGGCGTGCATCCTTTATGCCACGGCGTGCGGCCTGACGGACGGCGAACTGGATCGCACATGGGATATTCTCACACACGCCGGCGGGGGCGGCGCGGTGAATGACGAGGATGTCGAACTTGGTGAAGATTCCGACGGGGACGCCGAGTCTGAAGACGGTTCGGGCGGCGGCAGCAAGGTGAAACTCAAGGCGTGGAGCCAGCGGCGCGGCAGGAGCATGGGCTACGAGGCCCCCGACGGCAAGCCCGTGCCGCTGATCGACCGCATTCACCGCGTGATGCACCTGTGGAAGGAAGGCGACGTGCAGAAGGTGGACGAGTACCTCGACCAGCACGCCCTGCGGCGGAACGAACTGTTCAAGCGGGTGGTGCAGTCGCTGATCGAACTGTCCACCAATAGCGAGCGGTCGCTGCTGGAGAGCATCAGCAACCACATCGGCGCGAAGGGCGCGGTCAAGGATCGCGGCCCCGTGCTGTTTGACGAGAACGAGTGAACGAACCCGGCAATGAATACGCGGGCGAGCATCATGCGGCGACCCGAAAGGCAAAGGTGACGAAATGGCAAAGCAACCCTGGAAGACGTGGTACGAGGTCGTGAAACTGCGGGACGACCTGCGCTCGGGCGATCTGCCGCTGCACATGTTCGCGGCGGACCTCTACGAGGTCATGATGGGCAGCGGCAAGCGGCCGATCTACGAGAAGCCGGATGAGTTCTTCGCGCTGACCTTCCCGACGCACAACCTGCGCGGGCTGGTGCGCGACGTGGTGCTGCGCCTGGCGGGGAAGAACGACAAGGCGGTGCGGCAGCTCGAGCTGACCTACGGCGGCGGCAAGACGCACACGCTGATCACCATGCGCCACCTGGTCAATGATCCCGACAACTTGCCCGACCTGCCCGCCGTGAAGGAGTTCACCGAGACCATCGGCCAGACGCCGCCGAAGGCCCGTGTGGCGGCGCTGTGCTTCGACAAGCTCGACGTGGAGACCGGCTGTGACGTGCGCTCCCCTGACGGCGCCGTACGCCGGCTCAAGCAACCGTGGAGTCTGCTGGCGTACCAACTTGCCGGTGACGAGGGGCTGAAGCTGCTGCACGCCGAGGGCAAGGCCGAAGAGCGGAACACCCCGCCGGCCGAGAACACGCTGACGCAGTTGCTGTCGCTGCCGCTGAAGGCCGGGATGGGGTCGCTGATCCTGCTGGACGAGGTGTTGTTATACGCGAAGGTTCGCTGCCACGCCGAGCCGGGGTTCCTGGACGTGCTGATCGGGTTCTTCCAGTACCTCAGCCAGGCGGCGGCGAAGGTGGAGAAGTGCTGCATCGTGGCGTCGCTGCTGTCGAGCGAGCCGAAGGACCAGGCCGACCCGCTGGGCAGGAAGATCGTCTCGGACCTGTACGACATCTTCCAGCGCCAGCGCGAGGAGGCGGTGCAGCCGGTGGAGAAGGAAGACGTGGCCGAGGTGCTGCGGCGTCGCTTGTTCGATCCCAAGTCCGTGGAGCTTCGGGGGCAGTGGCCCCAGCACGTGATCGCGGCGATCAAGGGCATCGCCGCCCTGGACGACCAGACGGCCAAGCAGGGCGCGACGGCCGAGGAGCGGTATCTCAAGAGCTTCCCGTTCCACCCGGAACTGACGGAGGTGTTCTACACCAAGTGGTCGGCGGGCATCGAGCGGTTCCAGAAGACGCGCGGCGTGCTGCGGACGTTCGCCCTGGCGCTGCGCGAGGCGGAGAAATGGGATGAAAGCCCGCTGGTCGGACCGGCGGTGTTCCTCAACGCGCCGAAGAAGGAAGGCCTCTCCGAAGCGGCCCGCGAGCTGGTGTCCATCGCCGACACCATCGTCAGCGACGGCCAGGCGACGCGGTGGACGGGCATCGTCGAGAACGAACTCAACAGCGCCCGCCAGGTGCAATCGGAGTCTGTCGGCCTGAAGCTGCGAGAGATCGAGCAGGCGGTGATGGCGACCTTCCTGCACTCCCAGCCGACCGGCCGCAGTGCCAAGACCCGCGACCTGATGCTGCTGATCGGCCCGTGCCGGCCGGACAAGATCGAGTTGGAGAAGGGCCTGGGTCGCTGGGCACGGAACAGTTACTGGCTCGACGACACCAACATGCCGGACAAGGAAGGCCAGTTGCCCGCCGAGTGGCGGCTGGGCAATCGCCCGAACCTGAACCAGATGCAGGCGGCGGCGGCCGCGCAGATCTCCGATGAGTTGGTGAAGGCCCGTCTGATCGAGGAGATCGGCAAGGCCAAGACGCTGACCAGCGGCGCTTCGGCGTCGGGCGTGCGGGTCCACACGCTGCCGACCAAGCCCAGGGACATCGAGGACGACGGGCTGTTCCACTATGCCGTTCTGCCGCCCAGTGCCGCGTCGGATTCCGGCAAACCCAGTCCAGAGGCCAAACGATTCCTCGATGAGACCACCGGGCCGGAGAAGCCTCGCGTCTTCCGCAACGCGGTGCTGCTCCTGACGGCGTCGAAGGACGGCCTGAGCGTCGCCGAGGCCCGCGTGCGCGACTATCTGGCCTGGGAGCGCGTCATGAACGAGCTGACGCCCAAAAACGAGGAGGAGAAGAAGCAGAAGGGATCGGTCGATGTCGCCCGGCTGCAGACGCTCAAGATGAACATCGACAAGGCCAGGGCCCGCGTGCCGGAGGCCATCCGCCAGGCGTACTGCATCGTCGTGACCGTCTCGGACAAGGACGAGGCGCAGGCATTCAAGATCACGGTCTCGGACGATGCGCACTTCGAGACGATCAAGAGGGATTCACGCTCTCGCGTGCAGGACACGGCGATCACGGCCGAGGCCCTGCTGCCCGACGGCCCGTACAACCTGTGGAAAGGCGGCGAGACCAGCCGTCGCGTGAAGGACCTGGCCGGGGCGTTCGCGCAGCTTCCACACCTGCCGAAGATGCTCAAGTCGCAGGCCATCGTCGAGACGCTCGTCGAGGGCTGCATGCAAGGAACGTTCGTGCTCAAACTCACCCGACCGGATCGCACGTTCCGTACGTGGTGGCGCACGCGCCCGGACGACGCGGCGCTCAATGACCCAGCGATTGAACTGGTGCTGCCCGAGGCGGCGGAACTGGGCGAGATTGCGGCCGACCTGCTCGCGCCCAAGATGCTGCCGGACCTGTGGACGGGCGACGAAATCACGGCCCAGGCTGTGATGGATTATTTCAGCGGCAAGACGGTGGTCCAGGTCGACAAGGGCGGCTTCAAGGAACCCGTGCCCGTGCCCAAGGCGTCGGCCGAAGTGGTCGATGCGGCCATTGGCGACGCGGTCGCGGCCGGGAAAGTGTGGCTGCTATCGGGGCCTGCCAGCCTTCTGGCGGAGCCGATTCCCGCGGGCGTGCTCACCCCCGGCGCGAAACTGCGAGCGCCGCCCGAGTTGATTTCGGCGGCGGCGATCTTGCCGGAGAACCTGCCCAGCGCGTGGAAGGATGGCGGCACGACCGCGCTGTCCATTGCCACAGCGCTATCCCAGCAGGCGGGCAACACGCTGCCGTGGAAGACCGTGCGCGACGTAATCGGCGGCGCGATCTCCGCTCGGTTCATCGCCCTGGCCGACGACTCCGCGCCGTGGCCGTGCGACCTGTCTGCCGCCAACACGGTCAAGATCAAGGTCGCCGCCGCCAGTTCGGGCGGCGGGTCGGGAGGTGGCACCGGCGGCACGGGGGGTGGGACCGGTGGAGGCGGCTTTACGCCGCCGAACGTTCGTATCGCGGCGGCTGACTTCGAGCCCTCTCAGATGCAGGACCTCGGCGATCTCGTCCCGGCACTGTTGGACATCAAGGCCAAGGCGAAGGTTCCCATGAAGTTCCACGTTCGTCTGGAGGTCGGTGATGCGGGCTCCCGGCCGTCGGACGAAGTGATTGGCGATATCAACAATCTGCTTAAGGACTTAGGAGAAGGCTTCCGGCTCGTTTGAGTGTCGGTCGGATGATGCTTGACTACCTAACAGACGCCGAATACACTAAGTCTCGATCCGCTCGGGGAAGCGGATGCCGTCCATTTCAGCCGGGCCTGGCCAAGGAAT
>CAZUAI010000125.1:0-10967 GCA_964617875.1 uncultured Planctomycetales bacterium
CACGCTCGGTCTCTGTCCCGCACGGCGGGTTCTTCACGGCAGTGCCATTCGTCCCTGAGACCATAGGACTTGCTCTCCAATATTGGCGGCCTGGCGAGGGCTACGGTAATATCCGCTCCGGAGGTCTGTATGGCGAATTACAGTATTCGGTGGCTCCTGTCGGCAGCCCTTGTGTGCGTGGCCGCTGCCTTCGGCGAGGAGAAGGCGGCCGCGCCGCGCAAGCCCATCTACGACGAGAAGGCCGACGGCAAGGTGCAGATTGCCGAGGCCCTCTACCGCGCCGGCGACAAAGACAAGCGTGTTCTGATCCTGTGGGGCGGCAACTGGTGCAAGTGGTGCTACCGGCTGCACGACGTCTTCGAACAGGACGACAAGGTCCGGGCGGCGCTCCGCCGCAGCTACGAGCTGGTTCTGCTGGACATCAACAACAACCGAGCCCTCGGCGACCAGTACAAGGTCGGCAAGGGCTTCCCCTGGCTGACCGTGCTCGACGAGGCCGGCAACGTCGTGAAGAACCAGGAGACCGGTGAGTTCGAGGCGGGCGAGAGGTACGATACCGCCAAGGTGCTGGCGTTTCTGAAAGAATGGGCCCCGAAGCCGGCACCAGCCAGGCCCGTGGCCGAGCAGCAGGCGATCCTCCGCAAGGAGGTGCAACGCAGCAAGCCCGACTACATCTGCTACGTTCCCGGCAGCTACGATGGCTCGACGCACGACTCGCACAACGAGCACTTCCTCGTCTTCGACGGGCCGGACGGCTCGCTCATGGCCGTCTGGACGCAGAACATCAACGCCCCCAAGGGCCAGCCGGGCAACCGGATCGTCTTTTCGAAGTCGAAGGACGACGGCGTCACGTGGACCCCGCCGTCGCATGTGGCCGGGCCGAAGACGCCCGACGACCCGGCGAACATGGCAAGCTGGGCCTTCCCGATGGTGGCGAAGACCGGACGGATCTACGTGCTCTGGACGCAGAACCAGGGCAGCGCCGGCTGGATCAAGATGCACACGGGCACGATGGACGGCGTCTACAGCGACGACAACGGCGCCACGTGGTCGAAGCCGCAGAATGTGCCCATGCCCAAGAGCATCTACGACGACCCGACGGGCGCGATCCCCGGCGAATGGATCGTCTGGCAGACGCCGATGCGCGACCTGAAGGGCGGCTACTTCGTCGGCTACTCGCACTGGGTCAACGTCGCGAAGGCGCACCTCAAGAAGGTCGAGTCGTGGACGCAGATCGAGTCGGTGGTCGAGTTCATGCGGTTCGCGAACGTGGACGACAACCCCGAGGTGAAGGACCTGCGCGTGACGTACTCCGCATGGGGCGACAACGCCTTGCGGGTGCCCCACTTCAAGTATCCGCTGCTGAGCATCGCGCAGGAGCCGAGCATCGTCCGCCTGCCGGACAAGCGGCTCTTCTGCGTGATGCGGACGAACAGCGGCTACATCTGGTACAGCCTTTCGAACGACGACGGCGAAACGTGGTGCAACCCGCGCCCGTTGCTCCGCCGCGATCATGGCCTGCCGATCCTCCAACCCGTCGGCTGCTGCCCGATCTATCAGCTGGCCGACGGGCGTTATGTCCTGCTGCACCACAACAACCGCGGCGACATCGCCAGGGCGCCCGAGGCCACCAGCGGTCCACGTCGCCCCGCGTTCATCGCCCTCGGCGAGTTTCGCCCAGACGCCGATCAGCCAATCTGGTTCAGCGAATCGAAGCAGCTCATGGACACCGACGGGTACGGCGTCAACGGCGAGAAGGCCGGTGCGGGCATGCTCGGCAGGGTCAACGTGGACATCGGGCTCTACTCGAGCTTCACCACGCGCAACGGCAACAACGTCCTGTGGCACCCGGACCGCAAGTTTTTTTTAGTCGGCAGGAAGATCACGCCCGAGTTCCTGGCGGATCTGAAGGCGCCATAGTGCCGCCAGAGCGACCCGGCGTACGGCATGCCTTGCGTCCGACCGGCCTGCGAAGGCATAATGGGCCGAATCGCAGGCACCCGGTGGAGACAGGTATGACCTCGGTTGGCATCGGTCTGGTAGGCTGTGGAACGGTCGGCGGCGGCGTGGTGGAATTGCTGGCGTCGAACGCCGAAACCATCGCACAGAAGTCAGGCCTGCGCCTGGAGTTACGGCACATCTGCGAGATCAACCGCGCCGTGTGGGCGAAGGTGAAGGCCCCGCCGGGAGTCTTCACCGACGACCTCAACGTCATCCTGAGCGACCCGCAGACGACCATCGTCATCGAGTTGATCGGCGGCACGACCGTCGCCGGCGAGGTCGTCAAGACGTGCCTGGCGGCGGGCAAGGACGTCGTGACGGCCAACAAGGCCCTGCTCGCGGTTCGCGGACGGGAGGTCTTTTCCGCGGCGCGGGCCGCCGGGCGGTGCGTGGCGTTCGAGGCGAGCGTCGGCGGCGGCATCCCGCTGATCCAGTCGCTGCGCGAGGGCCTCATCGCCAACCGGATCGACGCCGTATTCGGCATCGTCAACGGGACGTGCAACTACATCCTGAGCGAAATGACGGCACACGACCGCGCCTACGCCGAGGTCCTTGCCGACGCCCAGCGCCTCGGCTACGCCGAGCCGGACCCGACACTCGACGTCAACGGCACCGACACGGCGCACAAGCTCGCGGTCCTCGCGGCGATCGCGTTCCAGGCGGACATCGACTTCAAGAGCATCGCCGTCGAGGGCATCCAGGCGATTGACCGGACCGACATCAGCGTGGCGAAGGAACTCGGCTACGTGTGCAAGCTGCTGGCGATCGGCGAGCGCGAGGATGACGGGATCAGCCTCCGCGTACATCCGGCGTTCATCCGCCGGACGCACCCGCTCGCGAGCGTGGTCGGGCCGTTCAACGCAATCAGCCTGTTCGGAAACGCCGTCGGGCACACGCTGCTCTACGGCCGTGGCGCCGGACCGAAGCCGACCGCCAGCGCGATCCTCGCGGACGTCGTCGCGGCGGCGACGGGCAACGCGCGGCGCGTGTTCGAGCAGTTCCGGCTCCTGCCCGACCAGAACGGCCCGGCAACGATCAAGCCGATCGACTCCATCCAGAGCCGGTACTACGTGCGGGCGATGGTGAAAGACCAGCCGGGCGTCATGGCCGGCATCACGAAAGTGTTCGGCGACCACGCGATCAGCCTGAGCGCAATCACGCAGCACGAAGCGGACGGCGACGCCCCGCACGACGTCGTGCCGGTGGCGATCACGACGCACCTGGCCCGCGAGGGCTCGATGCGGGCGGCGATCCGGCAGATCGAAGCGCTCGATATCGTTGCGGGCAAGCCGGTGTGTATCCGGGTGCTGGGCGAGCGGGAAGAGTACCGGAAGCAGTGACGAGTGATACGGAATGGGCGATGAGTCCTCCGTTCCGACCGGCAAACGGATCGGATGACATGCCTGACGACCAGGGGAGTCGCGGTCGCGGATGAAATTCGCATTGATACTTCCTGACGGGGCCGCCGATGAGCCGGTGGCCGAGTTGAACGGGCGGACACCGCTGGCGGTGGCGAGGAAGCCGCACATGGACTGGGTCGCGAAACACGGCCGGCAGGGCACGGTGCGCACCGTTCCGTCGGGCTTCACGCCCGCGAGCGACGTCGCGACGCTGAGCGTGCTCGGGTACGACCCGGTCCGGTACTACTCCGGGCGGGCGCCGCTCGAGGCGGCGGCCCGGCGGGTCCACGTCGGGCCGAACGATCTCGTCTACCGGTGCAACTTCGTCACGATCGTGGACGGCAACATGGAGGACTTCACCGCCGGCCACATCAGGACGCAGGAATCCGAGACGCTCGTCGCCGACCTGAACGAGCAGCTCGGCAGCGACCGTGTGCGGTTCCACGTCGGCGTGAGCTACCGCAACCTCATGGTCCTGAAGGACGGCGCCGGCACCAGAGTGCAGACGACCGCGCCGCACGACATCCCGGGGCAGCCGGTCGCGAAGCACCTGCCCTCGGGGCCCGACGCGGAACTGATCCGCGACCTGATGAAACGGTCGCAGGCCATCCTCGCCGACCATGCGGTGAACCAGGTCCGGCGCGACCTGGGCGAGAACCCGGCGACGTCGATCTGGCTCTGGGGCCAGGGCCCCCTGCCCAGGCTCGACCGATTCCGCGACCGCTTCGGCCTCAGCGGCACAGCGATCGGGGCGGTGGATCTGTTCCGCGGGATTGCGGTCTGCCTGGGGTGGCCGCTGATCGACGTGCCGGGCGCTACGGGCTTCATCGACACGAACTATCGCGGCAAGGGCCAGGCGGCCGTCAAGGCGCTGGATGAGTACGATCTCGTCGCGGTACACATCGAGGCGCCGGACGAGGCCGGCCACATGGGCGACCTGAAGGCGAAGATCACGGCCATCGAGCAGGTGGACGAGCACATCGTCGGCCCGGTGCTGGCGAAGCTGAAGACGTTCGAGGAGTGGCGGATCCTGATCGCCCCGGACCACCCGACGCCGGTCGGCCACAAGACGCACACGGCCGACCCGCCGCCGTTCTGCATGGCCGGCACGGGCGTCACGGGCGTGCAGCAGGAACCGTTCAGCGAGGCGAACGCCGCCGAAAGCGACCTGCACATCGACCCCGGCCATGAGATGCTGGACTACTTCCTCCGCTTCGGCCGGCGTGCGTGATCGCTCCCCATCCACGCGCGAAACAAGGATGAAGCCGCGGAGTCAACACGCGAGCGAACCACCTCCCGTATGCACCCAACGCTATCGACATTTCACGGGCCCGACCGTAGTCCCGCGCACCAGAGTTACCGGACCCGTCGGCCGCCGCCTTGCCGAACGCCGGCCGAAACCGCGTTGGACAGGCCGCGGCGGCGCCGGTATCCTTCTTCGGCTTGGACCCCTTGGGGGGTCCTCAGGACAGGCATGGGAAACGGTGTCAGCATGGGACTTGTCGTTCAGAAGTTCGGCGGTACGAGCGTGGCGAACGCGGAGCGGATCCACCGCGCCGCCCGCCGTGCGGTCCGTGCCAAGCTCGAAGGGCATCATGTCGTGGTCGTCGTCTCGGCGATGGGCCACACGACCGACGAACTGATCGCCCTCGCCAACCAGGTCACGTCGAAGCCGCCCAAACGCGAGATGGACATGCTCCTCACGACCGGGGAGCAGATCTCCATCGCGTTGATGGCCATGGCGATCGACGCGGCGGGCCACGAGGCGATCAGCTTCACGGGCGGACAGGTCGGCCTCGTCACGGACGCGAGCCACACGAAGGCCCGCATCAAGAAGATCGACGCGGACCGCATCCACAAGGAACTCAAAGCCGGCCGCATCGTGATCGTGGCCGGATTCCAGGGAATCACGGAGGACGGCGCCATCACGACGCTGGGCCGGGGCGGCTCGGACACGACGGCGGTGGCGCTGGCCGCCGCCCTGAAGGCCGACACGTGCGAGATCTACACGGACGTGGACGGCGTCTACACGACCGACCCGCGGATCGTCCCGCAGGCGAAGAAGGTCGATCGGATCAGCTATGACGAGATGCTGGAGCTGGCGTCGCTCGGCGCCGGCGTGATGCACTCACGGGCAATCGAGTTCGGCAAGAAGTACGGCGTTCCCATTCACGTCCGCAGCTCGCTGACGGACACGCCGGGGACCCTGATCATTACGGAGACACCCGACATGGAAGATATCGTAGTCCGAGGCGCGACACTGAAAAAAGACCTGGCCCGCGTGGTCATGATCGGCGTGCCGAACAAGCCGGGCGTGGCGGCGAAGATCTTCGCGCGGATCGCCAAGCACAACATCGCCGTGGACGACATCATCCAGAACGTCTGGCAGGACGGCAACGTGGCGAACATCGGCTTCACGTGCGGCGCCACCGACGCCGAGGAGGCCAGGACGGTCTGTCAGGACATCGGCAAGGACATCGGCTTCTCGAAGGTCGAGCTGGAGGAGAAGGTCGCGAAGGTGAGCATCGTCGGCGTCGGCATGAAGACCCACACCGGCGTCGCCGCGAAGATGTTCAGCGCCCTGGCCGACGCCAAGATCAACATCGAGAACATCTCCACCAGCGAGATCGTGATCAGTTGCATCGTGGACCGGGCGGACGCGGAGAAGGCGCTCAAGACCGTTCACGCCGCGTTCGAACTCGACAGGTAGCTCAGTGGAAGTAGGCGTCGCCGAAGTTGCCGTCCACCGCGATGCAGTTGATGCTCAGCGTCCGCACGTCGTCGAGCGTAACGCCTTCGGGCAGGTGGATCGTCAGCGTCGCATCCTTGTAGCCACCCAGCCGGACGAGGTTGTCCGTCAGCCGCACACCGTCCTTGAACGCAAAGTCGGTGTCGCCGACGACGCGCACGTCGAGCCCGATCCCGTCGTACCAGAAGTGTTCGATGACGATCGTGCAGTTGTCCACGATCCGCGCGGTGCCCGAAATCCCGTGCAGGTTGTTCGTGAACGTACCGGTCTGGCCCACACGCGGGTCATCCGCCGCGCACCCCGACTGCGGCGTACCCGGCCCCGGAGCAATCGTGCAACTCATCATGACGACCGAAAGCCCCGAAACCAACCATGTCCATACCAGGTGCCTGACCATCGGCAGAAAACCTCCGCTTCACAGTCTAAAGGGAGAACGCTTTTCGTATAATCACGCTGTGTTCAGACTACCCGCACTCGTTGCAGCCGTCAAGACCACCCCTTAGTGTATCCGGCACCGGGGCGGATCGATCACGCCCGCCTGACGCCCACTCCCGCAGACCGACAAAACCAGTTCCGGCGAGCCGCAAGTTTTTGCAATCCAAAAGCTTGACAAAGCAACTCGGATCTGAAATAATGTCTTTGAGGCGATCGGCGAGGTTGCTGTCAAGTCCGCGTCAAGAGCAGGGAGTCCGAAAATGACGTCCACTCCAGCCGCGCTCTCCCCAACCGCCGTTCATCAATCGTGCCTGCATTATTGGGACGAACTTGCCGAGCGTCTTCGCTCGACGGCCCCGTGGGAGTGGCCCGAGCGGGTGACGCCGTGGCTCACCGAACTTGCAGGCCTCCGTGAGGGCGCCTCGGCATCCGAGGATCCCGATTTCGTCCGCCTGGCCGCCGTCCTTGCCATGCTTGACGCCATTGGCCGCCTCCACCGCTCGCGGACCGGTGCCATGGATGACGCCTTCCGAACCGTCCGCGCCGATGTCTTCGAAGCCATTCAGCAGTTCCTGTCGCCGCAGGAGGTGTTCGGCCTCCTTGACGCGGTCGACTTCGAGAGCCGGTCGCTGGAGCGCGTGTTCGCCACGGAAGCCGCGTAACGCATACGGATACGTGCATACAGAAGCACATCGACTTCGCACCGATGGTGAAGTGGTAGACGCCGAAAAAACGAGAAAGGTTCTCTTGCATGAACACGCCTCTTGCGCTCGCCCCGATCTTCGGCTGCCTGTGGGCCTGCGGCATTGCCGCAGCCGGCAGCGCGGAACGCGGGGCGTCGGCCCATGTTCGGCCGATCGACCTGACGGCCCTTCAACGTCATGCCGCTTCGCTACCCCCCGATGAGCGGCGAATCGTCACGGACTACTTCGATGCCGCCCGGCGGTATGTGCTGACGCCCGACGACGGCTGCACCGGCGACCGCCAGAACAACATGCACATTCGCAACTTCGCCGAGCGGGCAAAGGGCGCGGCCGTGCTATCCGTGTTCGACGGGTTCTGGCCGGCGGAGTTGCGAGAACAGTGCCGGCGTGAGGCGGCGGCGTGGGTGGGCGAGATCGCCCAGGCGCACCGCCGGCAGGCGAACTTCGGCAACGAGTGGCAGGCCGCCTTCTGGGCGGCCGAGGGCGGCATCGCCGGCTGGTTCCTGTGGGACCGCCTCGACGCCGACACCCGCGACGCCGTCGCCGAAATGGTGATCCGGCAGGCCGACCGCTTCATCGACAGTACGCCGAAGATGGGCTACCGCGCCAACACCGAGGCCGAGACCGTCGCGTGGAACAGCGCGATTCTCACGCTCGCCCCGAACATGATGCCGGGCCACCCGCATGCCGCCGACTGGGAGAGGGCCGCGAAGACATACCTCTACAACACGTTCGCCGTCGCCCGCGACGCGAACGATGCCACCGCCGGCGACGACGGCAAGCCCGTCCGCGAGTGGATCGTCGGCGTGAACCTGTACGACGATTTCGCGATGGAGAACCACGCGCAGTTCCACATCGATTACGTCTTCGCCTGCTACCGCTTCCACATCCAGGGGGCGGCGATGTACGGCGTCGCCGGCCGCGCCATGCCGATGGCGTTCCGTCACCACGCACGCGACGTGTACGAGAGGGTTCTTCGGCCGTGCCTTGACCACGAAGGATTCTTTGCGTATGTGCCCGACAACGACTGGAAGCGCTATCACAACTGGACCGAGTCGTGCGCAGTTCACGCCTATATCGCCACGCTGACGCAGGACGCCCTCGCCGCCGGCCTGGAACGTCGGGCGCTGGCGAACGCGATGCGGTACTGGAGGTCATTCCCCGAGGGCTTCGCGTACGACAACCCGTACGTCTGCGGGAAGGCGTGGACGTCGCGAGTCGCCGATGCCGTCCTGCTGCACGTCACGAGGGCTCAGGCGCCACCCGCGGTCCTGCCGGACGCCGCGATTGACGCACGCCTCGTCGGCACGCATCGCCTCGAGACGCCCGATCTCCTCTCCCATACGTCGGCCGGCGGCAGCCTGCGAACCTGGTGCCGGGGCAAAGGCGACACCTGGGTGCGGTTCGTCTCGCCGCGCGCAGACGGGTGGATGCTGCTGCCGGTCGCCGGCAACTACGAGGGGCGCATCGACGGTAAACCCTTCGTTGCCCGCGGCACGACGCAGTGGCGAAAAGAAACCGACTGGTTCTGGGCGGTCCGGCAGGATGAACGCACGCAGGCGGCACAGGCGTTCGTTTCGCTGCCAAGCGAACTCGTCATCTGGCTGGAACACGCCCCGGCCGCCGCGATCGGCGGCGCCGCCCGGGTGGAAAACACGATCGCGGTCGAGAAACCGCACGCGCCGTTCACCATCTACTTCGAGGGCGGCCGAGCCGCATGGGAGCCGGGCCAGCCCCGTTGGGAGCCCGCCAACGCCGCAACGATTACGCACGCCCGCTGGCTCAACCTTCATGACCGCGTGGCATTGATCGCGTGCGTCCCCGACGACCAGCCCCGGCCCGTGTTCACCCTCCCGAAACCCGGCATACGGGACGCGGTTCGCATCCACACGCCGATCGCACCGGGCCGCGATCACACGTTGTGCATAGTCGTTTCTCCGGGCCGGTCGCACCAGGAAACACCAAACGCGAAGGCGATTCTCCGCAGCACGGCGTCGGGCATGCTGATCGTCTCTTGCGACGGGAGAACGGTTGTGGCGGTCAACTTCGCAGCAGAGGCGATGCCCGTCGCCTTTATCCCCGGGCAAACCCCGGAATCGGTGCGACTTCCGCCCCGATCAGCGGCTGCCTGGCAGGATGGCAAGCGGCTCTTCTGACGGATCGCAGGCGATGCGCTTCCCGCGACGGAGCACGAGCAACGGACCCCTGACAGCGAACCCTACGCGAACAAGGCCGCAACGCGACGCACGGTCCGTGCATTCGCCAGCCCGACCGGGCACGCATCGGCACACCTCGTGCAATCGCCGCAACGATCCAGCCGGGAGACGACGCCCGGGCCCAGAGCCGCGAACTCGGCCCGCGCGTGGTCGCGCCACCCGTACTCGTCGTGGTACAGCCGTACGCGCATCAGGTCGTTCACCGGCACGCCGGCCGGGCACGCCTTGGCGCAGTCGCCGCACATCAGACACGCGCCGAACCGGCTCTCATGAAACTCCGCGGCGGCCTTGCGCTCCTCGGCCGTCGGCGCGGTGCTCCTGAGCTGAAGGCTCTTCACCATCTCGACCTGCTCCAGGGTGTTGATGCTTGTCAGCACCGTGTCGGCCCCGGCATCCAGGAGCGCCTTCACGTGCGGCTGGAACACCCCGGCGCCCTTCTCCACGGCCTTTCGCGCCCCGCTCTTCATCGCCATCACGCCGACGCCCTTCGCCTTCAGCTCGCGAAGGTTCTTCAGAAACTCCTGCGTCTTCGCGTCGGCCTTCTCCGACCGACCGCCCGGCACCGGAACCATCGACATCGACATCAGCGTCACGTCGAAGTAGTCCGGCGCCTTCTCCAGGACCATCCGCATCACACCGTTCATATCCCCATGGCACACGAAGCCCGTGTGACGGAGCTTGCCCTTCTTCTTCAGGCTGTCCTGCTGCTTCCGGATCGCGTCCAGGCGGGCCGGTGCTGCGCTGTGCAGCTCCGTGCAGATCGCGTCGGCGTGGTCCGTGCCGAGGATCCGGAACATGTCGTCGATCTCCGACTCCTTCTCCGGCGTATAGCTCTTGAGGACGAGAAACACCTTGTCGCGATACGCCCTCTCCGCCTTGAACAGGTCCCCCACCGCGACGATGCTCTTGCCGTTCACATAGCTTGCCGAGCTGTGTACGAGATTGACCCCGCTGTCGATCGCCGCCTTGAGCACGCGCGTCCCCTGCCGTTCGGAGATCAGGATCGCCCCGAAGCTCACCAGCGTCGCCGGATACCGCGACCGCCCGAACTCGCCGTACGGCAGCAGCGGCTTCGCCGGCCGCGTCGCCGGCGACTGCGCCGCCTCCACCCAGGCCGCCAGACCCCCCGCCGCCACGCCGCAAGCCGCATTCACCAGAAACGTCCGCCGTGTGACCTGACCATCCGGCCCGCTATTCATACCAGCTACTCCCATGAATGAACCCCGTACCCCGCGCCCGACATCCTACCCCAAGCACCACGGCAAGGAAAGCGTCATGCCCGCACCCGCCACGCCGCGAATGGGGCGCTGCGAGTACGTCCGCACCGCATGCAACCGTCTTTTTTCGCCCGCCTTCCTTCTCTCGCTCTCTCATTCTCGTTTCCCCCCATTCGCCGCGTTGCCGTTCCTATCCCGCATTTCTCACCAGCTTTGGGTCGGCGCCGTCTTGGGGTAGGTGATTC
>CAZUAI010000126.1:0-10695 GCA_964617875.1 uncultured Planctomycetales bacterium
CCGCGCCTCAATGCTGATATCGGCATTCAAGGAGGTTTTGGGATAGGCTCTAAGGAAGAGATCGCCCGCTACGAGGCTCGCCAGACCCTGGTACGCTGAGAGCAACTACGGATGCTCCCGGGCGACGTCATGTACCGTTCCTGGGGCCAAGTGCTTGCGTTTCTCGCGCTCCTTCGGCGCAATCGACGGCATAGGATCGTCCGGCTTTTTTGGCGTGCCTGCCTTTCTATCACCGGCTCCCCCCGCGCCACGCACCGCCCGCCCCGGCTTTGCCCCGGTGTGCTCGCCGTCCCTGAGGACCTGCACGCCGTTGACGAAGACGTGGCGCACGCCCGTCGCGTACTGGTGCGGCCTGGTGAACGTGGCGTGGTCCTGGATCGTCGCCGGGTCGAAGACAACGACATCGGCGAAGCACCCGGCCGCCAGCCGTCCACGCCGTTCGATCTTCAGGTTGCCCGCCGGCAGCGACGTCATTCGCCGGATCGCCTCGGGCAGCGGCACCAGTTTCTCGTCCCGAACGTACATCCCCAGCACCCGCGCAAACGTCCCGTAGGCGCGGGGGTGCAGGTTGCGGTTAAGAAAGATTCCCTCCGGCGCCAGGGAGGCGGCGTCCGAGCAGAAACTGACCCACGGAAGCCGGATCGCCTTGCGAACGTTCTCCTCTGAGATGCCGAAGAAGATCGCGCCGACGTGGGTGTTGTCAATCAACAGGTCGATCACCGTATCCTCGGGCGACTTGCCGTGGGTTTTCGCGACCTCCGCCAGCGTCTTCCCGACGAACTGCCGGAACGCCTCCTTCTGGAAGCTGTTGAGCAGGATCCGCGATCCCCCGTCGCGGATCTGCATCTCGCGTTTGACCCGTTCGCGCGTCGCGGGGTCCTTGAGCCGTTCCGCGCGGGCCCGCGGGCCGCCCTCCTGCACCCAGAGCGGCAGGACCGTGCTCAGCGTCGTGCCGCTCGCGGTGTAAGGATACATGTCGGCGGTGATCTGCAACCCGTCGGCGCGGGCCGCCTCGATCCGGCGGATGGCCTCGTCGAACTTATGCCAGTTGCCCTCGCCCGCCTTGAGGTGATAGATCTCGCCGCGGACACCTGCCCGCCGGACGATGCCGATGAACTCATCGACGGCCTCGAGCAGGCGGTCGCCCTCGCCGCGAATGTGCGAGATGTACAGCCCGTCGTACTCGGCGGCGGCCCTGGCCAGCGCGACGAGTTCGTCCGTTTCGGCATAGGCCCCCGGCGGATAAATCAGCGCCGACGACACGCCGACGGCTCCCTCTTTCATCGCCTGCCGCACGAGTTCGCACATGCGGTCGAGTTCCGCGGACGTCGGTTTGCGGTTCGCGCCGCCGATCTCGTGGAAGCGCACCGTGGCCGCGCCGACGAACGACGCCACGTTGGTCGAGATCCCCCGCCGTTCGAGCCAGCGGAGGTACTCGCCGAGCGTGGTCCACTCGACAGGGAACTTGATGTCGCCCTGGGACTTGCGCTGTTCGCGTTTCATCGCGTCGTTCCACGGTCCCATCGACGATCCCTCGCCGAGAACCTCGAGCGTGACGCCCTGGCGGATGTCGCTCTGCGACCGCCCGTCGTGAATAAGCGACTCGTTGGCCCAGCTCAGCATGTTGATGAAGCCGGGCGCGATGGCCAGGCCGGCGGCGTCGATCTCGAGGCGGCCGTGCGCATCCGGCAGGGCCCCGACCGCGGCGATCGTGTCGCCCTCGATCGCGACCGCACCGCCGTACGGCGGCCCGCCCGCACCGTCGTAGATCATCCCGTTGCGGATGAGGATTTCGTGTCCCGCAAACGCCCACGCACCACCGAGAAACGCCGTGACGAAGACCGACCAGCACAAACGTCCGACCATGACGAGCACTCCACGACAACCCGCGCCATCGATCGCGCATCGACGGCGCCATCGCGGTCCGACGCACCGAGGCGTGCCCCGCACCGGAAGGACGCGGAGCACATGCGGTATGATACCAGCGCCGCCGTGTGCGGGGCATCCATGGGCGTCCGACGAATGTCGCGTCCGCGACCCATTGGCGCACGGCCGGGCAACGAGGCCCCCTGACGAGCCACAATGTGATCCGGCATTTGCCGGACTTACCTTGCCCCACGTTGACGCCGTAGCGGCCAGACCTGCCCCGCACGGCCCGGGACGGTCCCGCGACGAGGCGGGGTCCGCCGGTCGACATGGCCGCAGGGTCGTGCGTTCGCAAGCTCTGCGCGGACCGGTTATGCTTGTCGTTCGGCGGTCAAGCCGACGAACGGACCACAGCCAAAGGAGCAGGAGACATGGCCGAGCGGCTCAACGAAACGAATGACGGGTACAATCGTCGCGAGTTCCTCTGCAGTGCGGCGGCGGCGGCGCTGGGGGCATCGCTTGGGGGACTGGCCCTCGGGGGCTGCGCGGACCTGCCCAGGACCGGTGTGGGCCCGGCGCAGATCCCCAACCCGGCACCGCGGGACGTCGTCCGCATCGGCTTTGTCGGCGTCGGCGGAATGGGCACCAACCATGTCCGCAACCTGTTGCGGATCGACGGCGCCGAGCTGCAGGCCGTTTGCGACATCGTGCCGGAGAAGGTCGCCCACGCGCAGGAACTCGCTGTCAATGCCGGTAAGCCCCGGCCCACGGGCTACACGCAGGGACCGGAAGACTTCAAGCGGATGTGTGACCGCGAGGAACTGGACCTCGTCTACACCGCCACTCCCTGGGACTGGCACACGCCGGTCTGCCTCTACGCGATGAGGACCGGCAAGCACGCCGCAACGGAGGTGCCGGCGGCCATCAGCGTCGAGGAGTGCTGGCAGCTTGTCGAGACGGCCGAGAAGACCGGCAGGCACGCGATCATGATGGAGAACTGCTGCTACGACCGCGCGGAACTCATGGTGCTCCACATGGTCCGCAAGGGCCTCTTCGGCCAGCTCGTCCACGCCGAGTGCGGCTACATGCATGACCTGCGCAGCGTCAAATTCGCGGCACAGAGCGAGGGGCTGTGGCGCCGGGCCTTCGCACAGAAGTACAACGGCAACCTGTACCCGACGCACGGCCTCGGCCCTGTTGCCCAGTGGATGAACATCAACCGCGGCGACCGCTTCGACTTCCTCGTCTCGATGAGCAGCCCGTCGAAGGGCCTGCAGGAATACGCCGCCGAACACCTCACCCCCGACGACCCGCGCCGCAAGGAGACCTACGTCCTCGGCGACGTCAACTCCACACTCATCCGCACGGTCAACGGCCTGACGATCCTGCTTCAGCACGATACCAACCTGCCCCGGCCGTACAGCCGCATTGCCCTCGTGCAGGGGACCCGGGGCATCTTTCGCGGCTTCCCCGATCAGGTCCACATCGAGGGCCGCAGCAAGCCCCACCAGTGGGAGGACGCAAAGGCCTACTACGAGGAGTTCGAACATCCGCTCTGGAGGAAGATGCGCGAGCAGTCCACAGGCGCCGGCCACGGCGGCATGGACTTCATCGAGGACTATCGCCTGATCCATGCCCTGCGGACCGGTCAGTACCCCGACCAGGACGTGTACGACGCCGCAGCCTGGAGCGTGCCGTTCGAGCTGACTCAGCGTTCGGTGGCGAACCGCTCGCGCCCGGTCGATGTTCCCGATTTCACCCGCGGCCGCTGGAAGACGCGCGCCCCCATCGGCATCATCGAAGGCTGACGGCCATACGGCGGGCCGCTTTCCAGAAATCCGTACTCGCACACCGGGCCATTCGGCCTCCCGGCGGCCTGCGTCGTCATCGTACGCCACGCCGACGTTCACCGCGATGATGGTTGACCGCTCGCGGCGAGCGAACGAAGGATCACCCGGGCCGGGCTGCCGTCGCTGCCGGAGATGCGTAGCGGGAGTGCGACCATTTCGTAGCGGCCCGGGCCGACAGCGGAAAGATCAAGTCCCTCGATGACCGGAATCCCGGCGCCGAGCAGGGCATAGTGGGCCGCCCGGTCCTGTGAGTCATACCGATCCACAGAGAGGTAGTCGATGCCCACGGCCGGCACATTGTGGCGAACCAGCCATCGTGCGGCATCGCCGCTGACGCCGACGAACCCGGCGTCGAACTCGCCCCTGGCCCAGAGCGCCCCGTTCGTGGTCTTGAACAGGACCCGCTCGCCGTCCTCGATATCGGTCCGTTCGAGGTCCTGCCGTTCCACATCGCGCGGGGCGGGGACCTCAACGACGACGGCAGGGCCGCACAGTCGATCAAGCGGGATCTGGTCGATGTCGGCGCCGCCGGCGATGAAGTGCAGCGGGGCGTCGATGTGAGTGCCGACGTGCACGCTGGTCGTGATCTCGGAGACATTGCACGTGCCCGGCCCGCCGATCTCCGCCGAACGCCGCCAGACAAAGGGGCGATCGCCCGGCCAGTGGATCATCCCCGTCTGCAGAGGCCGCGTCACGTCGATCCACGCGCTGCGTTGTGCAACGCGCTCCGCCTCGGTGGAAGGGTCATGCGACATTGTTGTAATACAGGCTTCCAGCCTGCCTCCCGACGCAGGCACCCGGCCTGCACCACAACACAAGCAAGCGGTGACGAACGGCCCCGTGATCCGCGACGCGCTCACTTGCCCGTGTCGCGGGTTGTCGCCGAGGGTTTCAGGAGATCCGCCACGTCGCCCGGGTGTCTGGTCTCAACGTAGTCGCGGACGTTCAGGTGGTCCGGGCGCAAAACCGCCGTGCCCTGGATCTGCGTGCCAAGCGCCCCGTTGGCGAGAAGCCGCAGGAACCACCGGCCGGGCGCCTGCGGCTCAAGCCGGACGAAGCCGCTGATGACCAGCTCGCGTCCGCGTCCCTCGCCCGCTCGCTGGAAGAAGAATCCGCGGGCCGCCGCCGTCTCGCCCAACGGATACGATACCGCCTCGCCCGCCGTCGGCTCCGGTACGTGGAGATACACCAGGTAGCCCGGCCGGCCGGACGCCGCCCCGGGCAGCGGGAATCGGACGAGGATGTGCCACGCGCGGCCATCCTCGGCGCGTCCGTATGCCGCGCTGGTGCTGGTCAGCGTGATGTCGCGCTGCCGGCCGGTAAGCCGCGGCTGCTGGATATGGAACGTGGCATCGGGGCTGCAACCGCACAGCGCAACCGCGAGACAGGCCCCGAAAAAGCTGCCGGCGGCCGCCGTCTGAACGGATATCCAACGACGCTTCATCATCGCGGGCATTATAGCCGTGGTACGCGGATCGTTCACGTCTGCCCCGCACGCTTGCCCGCGGCCGGCCTTACCCCTATCGTCGTGGCGATGCAGGCAGTCGTCATCAGTATCGGAAACGAACTCACACTCGGCCAGACGGTCGATACGAACTCCGCGTGGCTCTCGCAACAGCTCGCCGCAATCGGCGTCTCCGTGCGTATGCACGCCACCGTCGCCGACGATACCGAACCCATTCGCGAACTGCTGGATCGGGCGGCGGCCGGGGCAGACGTCGTGCTGGTGACCGGCGGACTGGGGCCGACCGAGGACGACCTGACGCGGCAGGCCCTTGCCGCCGCCCTGGGCGTGCCGCTGGTGCTTCACGAGCCGAGTGTTGAGCAGATCCGGGCGTTCTTCACTCGTCGTGCCCGGGAGATGCCCGAGGCGAACCGCGTCCAGGCCATGTTCCCGCAAGGCACGACGCCGATCGAAAACACCTGCGGTACGGCGCCGGGCATCCGCGCCCGCCTGCATGACGCCGAGGTGTTTGTCATGCCCGGCGTGCCGCGGGAAATGAAGGTCATGTTCGAGCGGAGCGTTCGCCCGGTGCTGGCCGCGCGCGCCGGCGGGGCGGTGATCCTGGCTACGACGATCAACACGTACGGCGCGGGCGAGTCGGACGTCGGCGTGAGAATCCGCGACCTGATGGCGCGCGGCCGCAACCCGACGGTCGGCACGACGGCACACCAGGCGATCATCGGCGTCCGCATCCACGCATACGGCCGGACGCACGATGAGGCCCTGGCGCTGCTGGACGCGGATGCCGCCGAGGTCCGCCGCCGGCTGGGCGAACTGGTCTTTGGCGAAAACGAAGACACGCTTGCGCACGCCGTCGCCCGACTCCTGACACAGACGAAAAAGACGGTCGCGACGGCCGAGTCGTGTACCGGCGGGCTCGTTGCCAAGTGCCTGACCGACATCCCGGGCAGCAGCGCCTACTTCCTCAACGGCTTCGTGACATATACGAACGAGTCCAAGACGCGGTTCTTGGGCGTGGCGGCGGAGCTGATCCGGAAGCACGGCGCCGTCAGCATGCCGGTGGCCGAGGCCATGGCGTCCGGTGTCCGCGGGGTCAGCGGCAGCGACTACGCCGTGTCCGTCACGGGAATCGCCGGTCCTGACGGCGGAACCGCCGACAAGCCGGTCGGGCTCGTATGCTTCGCCCTTGCCCATCCCGACGGGTGTGATGCGTACGAACGACGGCTCGGCAGTGACATGCGGCGTGACGAGATTCGCGACCGCGCAAGCAAGTTCGCTTTGAATCTGATCCGCCTGGCGATGATGGGGCGCAGGCCATGACGTTGCAGGACGCGCAGCCGACAAATGGGCGAACATTCCCGACCGCGAGGATGCCATCACGCAAAACCGCGCACCGTACGCCGGAGGACGGGCACACATGAAGCGACTCTGGCGGCGAATCCTGCGGAACCTGATCGGCGGCCTCTGCATCATCATCGGCATCATCGGCGGCTTCGTACCGATCCTGCAGGGGTGGATGTTCATCCTCGCCGGGCTCCTGCTGATCGACTGGCCCGGCCGCAAGCGGCTGTTGGCACGCGTACGACAGACAAAGACTTTTCGACAGGCCGAAGACTGGCTGCACCGCAAGTTCGCATTCCGCTTTGACGACGACGAGCCCGACAAGCCGACGTAGGGTCCGCGGTTCCTGTCCGCTGCGCACGCACGGTTGTGAAGTGTCGCCCGGCTGCTGATCGTACGGCCGCGTGGCCGAGCCCACTACTCGCGCATATGCTCGAGCACATGCCGGCAGTTGACCACCTTTTCCACGAGATCGACGGGCACATAGTAGTAGTGGTTCGACGCCTCGTAGCCGATCCGCGAATCCTGCCGGGCAAGCGTGTACAACCGGCGTGCGGCGTCGACTTCGTCCATCGCGGCCGTTCGCATCCGCTCGGCAAGCCCCGGCCGGTCGGCCGGCGCGGGCGGCTTGTCCCCGGCCAGCAGGGCATTGCGGGCCAGGGTGAACTTCGCCTGGTTCACGACGCTGCGGAAGTGCAGCCATGCCGCCTCGGCAAACGCCATCTCGGCACGGGCGTCCGCCGCGCGATCGGGCGGTGCGGCCGCGACCGCCCGTTGCAGTTCTGCAAGGCCCGCCTTCCATCCGGACGCCACCTTCGCGAACTGATTCACAAACACCTCGGCCGGATAGGGACCGCGCCAGCCGTCAACATCGTCATACGGGAAGCCGACCATCGTGGCGCGGTATCCCGTCGGCGCCGCGTAGAGAAGATTCGACGGCCCGACCTGAACCGGGCACTGGTAGAGCACGCTGCCGTTGTACGGGTACTCGCGGAAAGCCTCGCTGAAAGCCGTCCAGGCCTTGCGGACGTGCGGGGCGCCGCCGTGGCCATAGCGTTCGCGGGCGACGGCATCCAGAACCGCCCCCTTCTCCGGGGTCGGCGTGCGGCCGAGATGCTGCACGACATCCAGGTTCGGCGACGGGTAGCCGCCGAGTGTCCAGCTCAGCATCGTGCCATCGATCCTGGCGCCGGCCAGATTGGCGCCATGCTCGGCCACGAGGTCCAAAACGGGCAGGTACGGCACGGCCGACAGCTCCCACGTGTTGTTCGCCTGGATCTTGGCGACGGTCTTGAGGCCGGCCTGCCGTGCGAGGGCCCAGTGACGCGTCGCCCGAGGTCCGGGACCAACGACGGACAGCGAGTACTCGTCCACCGCAAGCTTCACGCCCCCGCGTTCGATCGGCTTCGACCACTCGCTGACCGACATGAACCAGCATGACTTCGGTAAGGCGGCGAGGATGTCCGCGGCCCATTCATCCTTCCAGCCCCAGTCCCACGCGATGACCTTCGCGCCCGGGGCGGCGCGGTGGACGCCCGCCTCAATGGCCGCGTTGACCTCGGCCACGATGACCGCCCCGCTCCGGTCCCTGCACCGTGGGCAGTTCGCCTGCCCGTAGTGGGAAGCGCAGTTCGTCAGGTTCTCCGATGCCGTGATTGTGAAGACGCCGGCCAGGTCCGGCACGTTCGCGAACACGTGCGCGAGCGAGTCGGTAATCCACTGACGAACCTCCGGGACGGAGGTGCACACGGCGAAGTGGTCGCCTTCCTGCACGCCCTTCAGGTGAGGCCGCTTCTCGAAGAACGGTGCCGTCATGGCCCGCGGTTCGTTGACGTACAGGTAAATGCCGATCCCGTGACGCTTCGCCCGTTGCACGAGCGCGCGAAGGTTGGCGAGCCGCGTCTCGTGCCCTTCGCCGAACTCGGGGAACACGCCTCCCGGCGCGAGATGCCGAAGCACCGTGTGCATCCAGACTCCGTTGACGCCGAGGTTTGCGAGCCGCCGCAGGAGGCCGTCGGGGAAGGGGTCGAGTTCGGGCGTCATCAGCGGGTCGCCGTACATGGCGAAATACGAGTAGATGTACCGAGGGCCGTCACCGGCGGCGGGCACCGGTCGCGGTTCTGCCTGTCCCGGGACGGCCTCGCCGAGCTGCCGTACGAAGCGGAACCGGGGCTCGGCGGGCTGATCGATCTCGTCGCCGAACACTTCGCGCACAACGCGCCGGATCTCGCCCGCGCGGTTCCGTGCCGCGCCATCCGGTGGAACGTAGCGCAGCGGCTCACAGGCGGGCTTCATCGCCCCGAGCTTGTAGAACAGGAAGTCATCCTCGCGCAGGGCATGGGCGAGTTGCTCCGGCGTCATATCCAGCAGCGTCAGCAGCTGATCGTACGGCACGAGATGCCAGTTGCGTTTGAGGATCGTGATGTACCCGCGCGTCCTCATTTCCGGCGGGACCGCGGGGTCGGCGGGCAGCCCCATCGATGTTGCCATGGCGGCAACGTTGCCAACGGTCGTGTCGAGCACCTTCGCCAGCCGCTCCGGCTCGACGACCGTCCAGTTTCGCCAGATGAAGGCGTGCAGCCGATCAGGAAAGTGCGGGCACGCAACCGGCCCGGGCGCGTTGCCGACGGGCAGGACCGTCTCCGCCCGCGCCACGCCCACTATACCAGGCCACAGCATACCGACGAGCAAGCAGACGCGATTCATGCGAGGACCTCCCGATGACCCGAAACGGCTCCAATCCTATCGGAAGTGCATCGGGGAAGCGATTCCGTATACTGGAGACCGCATGAAGGCCCTGACGTTCGACACAAACCGCGTGCGCTGGCCGATCTGCAAGGTCGCGGGCTGGATCAGCCCCCGGGCCTTCTGGTCGCCGCTGTCCGGGCTGCGGCTCCGGGATGTCCCGCCGTCGCCCCTCTGGACCGCACGCGGCAGGCCGGGCGGTCCGGACGGGCGGTGGGTGCGGTTGCGGACGATCCTGGGCGGCGTGTGCGGCACGGACATCGCCGCGGTCTTCCAGCGGACGCACCCGGCGAACATCCTGCGGGTCATGACGCGCTTTCCCGTCGTGCTCGGCCATGAAAACGTCGCCGTTGTTGAGGAGGTCGGCGAGGCCGTCTCCGGCTGGCGGCCCGGGCAGCGGGTCGTGGTCGAGCCGTCGCTTTCGTGCGTGGTCCGGGGCATCCAACCGGTCTGCCGGCCCTGCAGCGAAGGCACCTTCACGCTGTGCGAGCGGTTCCTCGACCCCGGACCGTCGAACCTGCCACCGGGCATGATGATCGGGTGGAACAGCTTCACCGGCGGAAGCTGGTCGTCCGGTTTCGTCGCGCACGACTCGCAACTGCACGCTGTGCCGGACGGTCTGTCGGACGAGGAGGCCGTCGTCGTCGATCCGGTGGCCTCGTCGCTGCACGCAGTGCTTCGCCGCGTGCCCGGCAACGACGAACGCGTCCTGATCGTCGGCGCCGGGATCATCGGCCTCGGCGTCGCCAAGGCGATCCGCGCCGTGGGAAGCCGCGCCCGCGTGACCGCCCTGGTGCGGCATGCCCATCAGGCGGCGTGGATGCGGTCGGCCGGCGCCGACGAAACGATCATCACGCCGCGCCGCGATTCGCACGCGAGGCGATACGACGCCGTGGCCACGGCGATCGGCGGACGCCGGATCCCCTCCATGTTCGGCAACCAGGCGTTTATCGGCGGCTATGACGTGACCTACGACTGTATCGGCACGGGGCGCAGCCTGACCGACTCGATGAAGTTCACGCGTGCGCGTGGTGCCGTCGTCCTTGCGGGCACGTCCCAGATCGCCGTGGTGGACACGACACCGCTGTGGCTGACCGAACTGAACGTGATCGGCTGCAACGGACGCCAGTTCGAGCGACATGACGGCGGCGTACGGCACACGTACGAAGTCGTGTTCGATCTGATTGCCAGGGGCCGCCTCAGCCTGGGCGGCCTCCTCACGCACACATTCGCCCTGGAGGATTACCGCGAAGCGTTCGAGATGCTCGCACGGCGGGGCCGGTCCGCGGTGATCAAGCTCGCCTTCCGGCCATCGCGTGCGGGAGATTGAGAGCCCTTCCGTGGACACGGTCCTTCTGATCACCATCGGCTTTCTTTACCCCCAAGTTGCATAATCCGCACCTCGCACGAGCGAAGATCGTACGGATG
>CAZUAI010000127.1:0-10529 GCA_964617875.1 uncultured Planctomycetales bacterium
CGGGGCCGCGCCGCACGCCTGCGCCGCGAAGCCGTCGCCGGCGACCTTCGCCGGCGGGCCGAGCGAGACGGGGACGCTCTCGCCGGCCGACCCTGCCCGGCGGCGGCCGGCGACCAGCGGGGCCTCGTACAGATCGCCGTCCGCGAGCGAGACAAACGCGACCTTGTCGCCCCGTGGGGCGATGCGGGCGGCGACGGCCTGCGTCGCGCCGTCGCCGCTGAGCGTCGTGCGGCCGCTGCCGTCGTATCGCACCCGGCAGATGTCGGCGCGGTTGACCCGGATCCCGTCGAGCCGGTCGATCCTGCAGTACACGATCGTCTCGCCGTCCGGCGCCCACGAGGCGGAGGCGCCGTCGTCCAGTTCGTCGACCCGCCCGGTGGCCGCCTCAATCGCCTTCAGCCGGCCGGCCACCGTGCTGACGATCAGCCGGGCGGAGTCGGGCGACCAGACGGGCCCGAAGTACGCCTGGCCGTCGGTGGTCAGCGGGCGGCTTTCGCCGGTGGACAGATCCAGCAGGCGGATCCGGTCATCGGCGTCGTTGTAGGCGACGCGGGTGCCGTCGGGCGCGATCGGCGCGAGGTTGGCGTAGTGGCCGAGTGCGAACGTGGCGAGCACGCGGCCCGAGGCGTCGGCGATCCGAAGCTCCTGACCCACCGTAAAGGCGATCCGCCCGTCCGCCGCGAACGACGGCACGCCGGCCCGCGGCACCGGCCCGCTCAGCGGGATCGATTCACGCCGCGGCACATCGAAGATCATCGGCACGTGCAAAGGCGGCTCGCCCGCCGGGCCGGGGAGCAGGAGCTTGTAGCCCAGCCGCGCGCCGTCCGGCGACCAGGTGTACGCATAGCCGGTGCTCGGCGCACTGGCGATCTCGAGCGCCGTCTTGTCGATGACGTTGTGGAGGTAGATCCGGTCGCGGCCGCCGTCCGTCATTGCCAGCCATGTGCCGTCCGGTGACCAGGCCGGATTGTCGAACCGGGCGGCGGTCGCGGCTGTCCCGGCGCCGCCCGCGACGGCGGTACCGCCGATCACCGTAAACACCGCCGCCCAACGCAATACACGGTCCGCGCAGGAGAGTTGTCCGCCGCGGATACTCTGCATGACGACCTCCGCTCAGGCGAGCCCGGCGCCGCGCGTGTCCCCCTCTACCGCAGTCGCACACTCTGGAAGGCATGTCGTGCCCGCTGGCGCGGACGGCGACCGTTCCCTGCACTCGATTGTCGAGTTTTGCCCCGGCCGGGTCAAGGGCTCGCCGGCGGCGACGCGGCGCGAGTCGTGACCGGCTCCGCGATTGGTAGGTTCACGAGGAGAGGCTGGTCCGGTCCGATCAGAAAGTTCCGCACGCGGCACGGAACCGGGTGCCCCTCGCCCCAGGTGGTCGTGTCCAGCTTCACCAGGGCCGTGCCCCGGGCCGGCACCGTGATCCGCGGCGGGCTGCCCTGGTCCGCCCGCTCAAGCTCGATGTCCAGTTCGCACGTGTTGCGGATCTCGATCCAGCCGGCGTCCTTCGAGCGGTGGTGGACGGGGCCGATCCGCACGCACGCCGCGAAGAGCGGGGCGAGCAGCGGCTCGCGACCGATCAGCTGGTTCTTCCACCAGACGACCGTCCGCCCGGCATCGAGGGCCTCCCGGACGCCCCCAACCGTTCGGCTCCGGGCGAACACGAGCGTCAGCGTGCGATGGTTCGCCGGGGTCGGCGCCGATTCGTCGGACGGCTCGTGGATGTCGCTGTTGCCGACGAACGGAAGGTTCTTCTCGACGGCGATCCGGTGCGCCTGCGCCTGGTACCCGTCGCCGTTGCAGATCTCGATGGCGTGAAGACAGTGGCTCTCCAGCAGTCGCGACTGCGCCTCGCCCCACCTGCCGCGCTCGACGCCCTTCCAGTCGGGGTGGCACCAGAACACGTACGCCTTCTGCGCCGCCGCCGCGCGAAAGACCTCGTAGAAGTCCTTCTTGTTGTATGCCTTCGCGTCGCCCACGAAGATCGCGTTGAAGTGGCCGGGCGGCGTGTCCCGCGTGATCTCGACCCCTTTGATCAGCAGAATGTTCTTCTCCTTCGCCCGCGTCTGCGCCAGTTCGTACGGGGCGTTGAAATCCGCGGCCACATACGCCTTGTGCGGCTGGTACTCGATGTGGTCCGTGATGGCGATCGCATCGAGCCCCTCCCGCCACGCCTCATCGACGCGCACCGTGGGCCACACCTTTCCGTCGGAGAAGACGGTGTGCATGTGGAAATCGCATTTCAGCGTCTGGTAGCCCGGGACGTCGGGAAACTGGATTTCCCGCCGGACCTCGGCCTGCGCCGCCGCGGCCCACGCCAGAAAAGCGAGCCCCGCCGCCATCGCCCATCGGTTCATCATGCCCATCGTTCGCTCCTGTCGATCGAAGCCGCCGGAAGCCGGCCGGTCCGGCGCGCCCCCCGCACCACCGGCAACGGACGCGTCACGGCGTCGCCTCGATCTTCTTCACCAGAATCGCCGGTTCGCGCAGCGCGTGGCCGGCGGCGAGCCGATCCGTCGCCCTCTCCCAGGCGAGGGCGTCGGGGCCGAGGTTCATCATCGCGACGGCCTTCTCCGCCATGTGCGGCAGGAACGGCGCCATCAGCGTCACGAGCGACCGGATCGTCTGCAGGCACACGTGGATCGTCGTCCCGCACGCGGCGAGGTCCGTCTTGCGCGTCGCCCACGGCTTGCTCGCGTCGAAATACACGTTGCCCGCCCGCGCCAGCGCCATCACCTCGCCGAGCGCCGCCTTGAAGTGGAAGCCCTCGAGTTCGGCCGTTACCTTCGCGTGCGTCTCCCCGATCCGCGCGAGCTGTGCCTGGTCCGCCTCGCCGGGCGAGGAGGCCGCCGGCGCCTTGCCGTCGAAGTACTTCGCCGTGAACGTGAGCGTCCGGTTGAACAGGTTGCCCAGCACGGCCAGCAGCTCGTCGTTGTTCTTCGACACGAACTCCTTCAGGTCGAACGCCCCGCGCTGGTTCTCCGTCGCGATCGCCGTCAGGTAGTACCGCAGCGGGTCCGGGTCGTACCGCTTGAGGAACTCCTCGATCCACAGCGGCGAGTCGTCGCCCATGCGGCTCTTCGAGAGCTTCAGCATCTCCCCGTTCGGCCCGCGCTCGTTCAAAAACGCGCTGACCACCACGTTGCTCGGCACCTGGTATGTCCCCTCCGCCATCAGCACCGCCGGCCACGTCAGCGAGTGGAAGATCGTGTTGTCCTCGCCGATGAAGTGGATGATCCGGCACGACGGATCCTTCCACCAGCGCTCGTACGCCCGCCAGTCGCCCTCCGTCTGCTCGCACAGCTTCGCCGTGAACGACACGTACCCGATCGGGGCGTCGAACCACACGTACAGCACCTTGCCCTTCGCGTCCGGGTCGTCCGGCAGCGGAACGGGGACGCCCCACTCCAGGTCGCGCGTCATCGCCCGCTCCGGCAGGCTGCCCTTGATCTGGCCCAGCGCGAAGTTCAGCGTCGTCTCGCGCCAGGCCGGCTCATCGCCGACCGGCGCCCGCTTGCCCTCCAGCCACGTCCGCAGCCGCTCCTCGAACTCGCCCAGACGCAGGTACCAGTGCGTCGTCTCGCGCACCTCCGGCCTCGTGCCGGTGATCATGCTCCGCGGATCGATCAGCGACAGCGGCTCCATGCTCCGGCCGCAACTCTCGCACTGGTCGCCGTACGCCGCCGGGTGCCGGCAGTGCGGGCACGTCCCCTGCACGTAGCGGTCGGGCAGAAACTTGCCCGCCTGCGTGTCGTACAGCTGCTTCGACGTCCTCTTCGTGAAATAGCCCTTCTCGTGGATCTTCAGGAAAAAGTCCTGGCTGATGCGGTTGTGCAACTCCACGCAATCCGGCTGATGCGTGCCGCCGTAGATGTCGAACCGGATGCCCAGCGCGTCGAAGCACGCCTTCTGCCGCCGGTTGTAGTGCGTGCACACCTCCTGCGGCGTGGAGTTCTCCTTGGCCGCCGTGATCGTGATCGCCACGCCGTTGTCATCGGAGCCGCAGATAAAACGGACCTCATCGCCCCGCTGCCGCAGATAACGCACGTACGTGTCCGCCGGAAGGTAGGCGCTGATGATGTGCCCCACGTGCAGCGGGCCGTTCGAATACGGCAGCGCCCCGGTCACCAGGAATCGACGCTTCGCCATGCGGACCTCGTGGTTCTTGCGGACGGTGGGCGCAACGCCCACCGCGAAGCGCGGATTCTAACGCCGGCGCGCCCCGCCGTCGAGCCGAAGACGCACGGCGTCCTCGCCACCGGCCCGCGGTCGGGCGGACCCTTCATGTTTGTCCTGTTGTACGCCGAACCGGGTTCGCGTCGGGCTAGCCGAAGACGTCGAGCAACCGGCCCTCGAGTTCGTTCGCCGTCCGGATCACCAGGGCGTTCGCTCGCACGCCGTACGTGTATTTCTGCAGCGCCACCGCCTCGCCGGCCACGTCCACGGACCGGGCCGCCGGCAAGCCGTCGGCCACGTCGCCGCTCTCCGCGCGCGGCCCCGACGGCATCGGGTCGGCGGCGGACGCATACCGCCCCGCCCGGTAGCCCTCGGTGTTCATGTTCGCCAGGTTCTGCGCGGCAACGACCATCCCGCGCACGTTGTCCTGCACCCCCTGCAAGCCCGACGTGAGCATCGACATCGCCGCTTCCCCATCCCGCGGGGCGCCCCGGTCCAGGACTGCCCTGCAAGTCAACCGTACGATTTGGTCGGCACAAAGGCCAGACCCCCCGTGCCATTGAAAGGAAAGGTGGTGGCAATCCGGCTGCGATGATATGGATCTGGCCATAACATTCGTATTAATAATAGGGTACAATGATTCATGCCGATTGCGTCCGGGGTGCGTGGCCCGGTGCCGCACGACGCAGAGACGCACTACAAGCTAGTGAATGCAATCTTCGATTTAATGGACGCCCTTTTGTATCGCGAAGCGCCGTCCGCGATCTCCGGCAGGCGAGCTTCGGCTTGAATCTGCGGTTCGCCGGACCTTGAAATCGCAACTCGCACATGCTCCCGTTCGCGATGTAGGGATCATCTTCGAAGAAGTGGAGCGGACCGGGCCGTGTCCGCTGCTGGCTGTTTCACGTGAAACACGCCAAGCCGCCCGACGGGCCCCAGCCAGGACGCCCCCCGCGCCACGACGAAACGAACCCACCGAACCCTCGCATTCCCGCAAGAAAACCTCGTTGGCCGGGCGCCCCGTGGCGAAACGAACCCACCGATCCCCCCTTTTCCGCTGGCCCGATGCGTAGTCCGCCCGTAGGCCACGATCGGGTCGGTCGGCCGTGCCGCGTGGGGATGAGCCCTACGGTCGGCACGGATCACAGGGGCGTTGCTCGCAGGCGTAGGGCGGCAATCGCGCGGCCGTTCGGTCCAGCGCAGTATGGAACCCAGGGCTTCAGGGTAAGCGCAAGCCCGCAAGGCCGCATAGTCGCGCACCCGCGGGTTCGCCGTTTCACGTGAAACAAGCTTGCTCAGAACCCTGTTCCAAGGTACGATAACGCCCCGGCTGGCCGAAACCGCCCCGGTTTCGGTGCCGAGAGGCGGGTGCGACGGTCGCCCCGCAGGCCGTTTCTCTTCACCAGGGAAGGCACGATGTCAAATACAAAGGACCAAAAACGCCTCGGTCGGGGCCTGGCGGCCCTTATCCATGGCACAATCGATCTGCCGACAGCAGCCCCCGCACAGGATGTCCAACCCCCCGCCGAGCTGCCCCAACGGCCGGCAATCCGGCTCATCCGGTGCGACTCCATACGGCCAAACCCATTCCAGCCGCGTTCGGAGATCCCCGACGCCGGACTCGAGGGCCTCGCCGGGTCCATCCGAAAGACAGGACTCGTGCAGCCGATCACGGTTCGCCAGGTCGGTGGCCAATTCCAGCTGATCGCGGGCGAACGGCGCTGGCGGGCCGCCCAGCGGGCGGGCCTCAACGAGATTCAGGCCATCGTCCGCACGGCCACGGACGAGGACATGCTGGAAATCGCCCTCATCGAGAACATCTTCCGCGAGGACCTCAACGCGATCGACCGCGCCAAGGCCTACCGCCGGTATTGCGAGGAGTTCGGCCTGACGGCCGAGCAGGTGGCCGAGCGGATTGGCGAGGACCGCACAACGGTCGTCAATTACGTCCGCCTGTTGGAGCTGCCGTCGTCCGTTCAGGACATGGTACGCGACGGCCGCCTCTCCATGAGCCACGCCCGAGCCTTGGCCGGAATCGACAGGCCCGAGGAGATTGAAAGAATCGCGCAGTTTGCGTCTGCTAACTTCTTCTCCGTCCGGGCCGTCGAGGAACTCGTTCGCAAGGCCAGGGCCGGTGACACCGCCCCGACGAAGCCGCCCGCGGCAGCCGCGCAGAAGCGCCCCCACGTGCGCGACCTCGAGCAGCAGTTCGTCCGCGCCCTCAACACCAAGGTCGAGATCCACGAGTCGCGGAAGAAGGGCACCGGGCGGATCGTGATCCACTACTTCAGCCTCGACGACTTCGACCGCGTCGCGGAACGCCTGGGAATTCAATGGCAGTAGGGTGCGCGCATTGACGCTGCGCCGGTGGGGCGGTGTACTGGTGAGTTGGGAGCAGAACATACGAGGAGGATCTGCGATGCAAGACTGGACCACACGACGTGCGTTTCTGCAGGCGATCGGCGTGAGCGCCGCTGCGCTCGGCCTGCAACAGTCCGTTCGTGCCGAGGAGAAGGAGAAGGTGATCCAGGGCTTCGAGAAGGAGGCGACCGATGTCGAGGCGTCGAAGAGATGGAAGGCCGTCTCGGATCGCAAGGTCCGCGTGGGAATCGCGGGCTACGGCGTCTGCCGTTTCGGGGCCGCGTTCAGCTTTCAGGACCATCCGAACGTTGAGATCGTCGCCGTCACCGACATTGAGCCGGACAAGTGCGCCGACCTGGCGAAGGCCGTGCGCTGCCAGAAGCAGTACCCCTCCTGCGAGGAGATGATCAAGGACGACCGGATCGAGGCGATCTTCGTGGCGACCGATGCGCCCAGCCACGCCCGCCTGGCGGCGATGGCGCTGAAGAGCGGCAAGCACGTCGCCTCCGCCGTCCCGGCGTGCTTCGGCTCGCTCGAAGAGGCCGACATGCTCTTCGAGGCCGTCAAAACGAGTGGGCGAAAGTACATGCTTTTCGAAACGTCCTGCTTCCACGCCGATCTGTACGCCATGCGGCAGATCTACGCGGCCGGCGGCTTCGGCAAGCTCGTGTACGCCGAGGGCGAGTACTACCATTACATGGACACGCCGATTCCCTCCTACAAGGATTGGCGCGTCGGTCTGCCGCCCCAGTGGTATCCCACGCACTCGAACGCCTACTACGTCGGCGTCGGCGGCCACAGCTTCACCGAAGTCTCCTGCATGGGCATGCCGAGCATCATCGAGCACCTGCAGCCGAAGAACAACCGCTACAAGAACCCGTTCGGCACCGAAATCGCCCTCTTCCGCACCAGCGAGGGCGGCTCGGCCCGCATGGCCGTCAGCTGGGACACGCCGGGGCGCGGCGGCGAGATGGGGCGCATCCGCGGCCAGCGAGGCACCTACTACGATGCCTACGAGGGTCTCGAGAAGAAGCTGCCGGACATCCGGCGCCCGCCTCTGCCGCC
Source organism: uncultured Planctomycetales bacterium (assembly GCA_964617875.1). GTDB lineage: Bacteria > Planctomycetota > Phycisphaerae > UBA1845 > PWPN01 > CAZMVY01. The sequence goes on from CAZUAI010000127.1 coordinate 7,603, forward strand.
GAAGGTCGAGGCCGGCGGCCACGGCGGCTCGCACGGCTACCTCATGAACGAGTTCATCACGGCGATCCTGGAGGACCGCAAGCCGCTTGTCGATATCTGCCAGGCGCTCGCGATGACCGTCGGCGGGATTGTCGCGCACCAGTCGGCGATGAAGGACGGCGAGCTGCTCAAGATCCCGCAGTACAAGCTCTGACGGGTTGTCGGGGCCGCAAGGCGTTCGGGCTTCGTGGCCCTTCGCCGCTACGCGCAATAGACCAAGCCGGGCGCCGCGCCCGGCTTGGTGCCGCGTAGACTCCACCGCCTACGAAAAACACTCTGTCCGGCGAACCGAAGCGTCGCTCAGCGATGCCGATATCCGAACCCGAAGCTGAAGCCCCAGCCTCCGCGCCCGTAGCAGGCGGGATACCCATAGCTGTACGCCGGGTAGCACGGCCGTGGGTAATACACCGGCGGGGCGTACACGACCGGCGGGGCCGCATAGACGACCGGGGCCGGGGCATACGCCACGGGGGCCGCATAGGAGTAGTACACGGGGGCATACGAGCAGCCGTAACTGTAGTAACCCGGCGAGTAGCACTGGGCCTTCGCCGACGATGGGGCGTAGCCGAAGGCGAGCAGGGCCGCCGCCACACTCACGATCACCACCGCTGTCCTCGAGAAACACATCGCCATGCTCCTTATCATCGCATCCCTGTCGGACCCGTCACCCCGCGAACGGGGCTGGATCTCTCATCGGTCCGATCCATACAAGTATAACATCCGGGAAGACACCGGGGCAGGCATGAACGTTAGGTCGATGCGTCGCGGCCTACGCAAAAGGGGTTATCGACCCCGTCGGACCGGGGGGACAGTCTCCCCGCACAAGCTGCGTGCCCCCCGCTCGCCACGCTCAAGAACCGCGCAAGTCTCTCAGTGAATCATCGATCTAATGTCATATTCTGCAATTTGTTAGAAACGAACTCCCGAATGGACCGGAGAATGCGCATCAGGTCCGTCCGATCGCTCGCCGGCAGGTGCGACACCATGTCCACGGTCGAAGCCAGCATTGCCTGGCGGAACAACTCGTGTGCCCGCCGACCGGTTTCAGTCAGGGTTACATCGACCCGTCGGCGGTCTCGGGGGTTGATCTGGCACCGGATCAGCGGCTTGCCCGACTTGGTTTCCAGCGAGCGGATGATGCGAGACATCTGGGCCGGCAGCTTTCCTATCCGCTTCTGGATGTCGCCAACCGTGAGCGTTTTCGGCTGGCTCTTCACAAGCCAATCCAGCGTGAGAAACTCCGATTCCGTCAGATCGATCTGGCCCTTCTCCCGGTGCATCCGGTCGCGGGCGATCCAGCTCATCTTTGTCAGCTCGAAGATCTCCTCCGCGGCCGCCTCCAGTTCCTGACGTTCCGCCGTGTTCCGCATCGCAGCACCGCCTCGTCGTTTGGGCGCCCTCGGGGTAGCGAAAACCCCGCGTAAACCGCGTATAACGAAGACCTTGTGGTCCGTCAATAACGTTATCGCCGAGTGGACAGTCCTCCTGTCGAAATCATTGGAGGTTGCTCTGTGGGCGGCTGTGTTGTTTTCTCCGCAGGCACCGCGTGGAAATGCCGATCAAGCCTCAGGGGAAGCCGAAGCTTGGGATTAGGCCCTGAACGGCTTACAATGGGCCGATAATCCTCGGGCGACGGGAACGAACCATGGCCATCGCTGCGAATCTGCTGGTCGAGAAGATCCGGGACGTGACCATCGTCACGTTCCAGGACAACGTGCTTCTGGACGCCGCTTCCATTCAGGCCGTCGGCAACTCGCTTTACGAACTGGTGGACCAGCGGGATCGTCGGCGTCTCGTGCTCGACTTCAGCAAGGTGCGCAACCTCTCGAGTTCGATGCTCGGCGTCCTCCTTACGCTCAAGGAGAAACTCGACGAGATCGACGGCCGCGTCGTGCTGGTCGGGCTCTCGAAGGAACTCAAACGGCTCTTCGACATGACGGCCCTCGACCGGCTCTTTCAGTTCGCGCCGAGTGCCGACGAAGGCCTCGGCGTATTTGGCGTGACCACGGCCGGATAGACGCGAAGCACCGGCGGCAACGACCAGACGAAGCCGCGGAATGCAAATGATCACGCACATCGGCCCCGTCGCCTGATCGGGGCGCGCGAGAACGGGAGACCTGTCAGCCGTGGCCCCTGGGGCCGGGACTGTCGAGTACGCGGATCCTCACATCCCGCACGATGATCTTCATGTTCTTGAACTCTTCGCCGGGGTGAACCTGGAAGCCGATCGCGCCGCGTTGGTACGACGTGTCGCGGACGTCGGCGACCTTGCGCCCGTTGAGCGTGACCACGATGTGGTCGCCGATCGCCGAGATCGTGCCGCGGTTCCAGCCGGCGCGGTTTACGAGCGATGGGTCGTCGTTGATCGCGAGGAACATCTTGCCGTCGCAGTAGAGCGTGCCGGTATACGCCTTCGGGTTGGGGTAGTCGAGGATGTCGAGCTGGTAGCCCTTGTGGTCCGCCCAGCGGAACCAGATACCGCTGTTGGCCGGCCAGACGACCTTGAACGTGACGTCAAGTTCGAAGTCGCCGTAGTCCTTTTCGGTCACAAGGTCGCCGGGGCGGTTCTGGGCATCGGGCTGGCCGACGATGGCGCCGTCCTCGACCTTCCAGACGGCGTTTCCCACGGCCCGCCACCCCTGAAGCGTACGGCCATCGAACAAGGGCTGCCACGACAGCCCGCAACCCCCGGCGAACGTCAGCAATCCGACTCCAGCCAGGGCATGAAACGTCAGTGCGGCCAACGCATGAAACGCATTCCGTGCTACCATGAAGACCTCCGTTTGTGCATGTTGCGTGTCCGCCCGGTGCGTGGCCATTCCCGCACGCAGGGAGGGGGTCAGGAACGAATGGCACTGCCGTGAAGAACCCGCCGTGCGGGACAGAGA
>CAZUAI010000128.1:0-10528 GCA_964617875.1 uncultured Planctomycetales bacterium
CTGGCGCTATCGCCAGCCGCTTTGACGCCGGCCGCGTGCGAAGGTTGGGCTAACGCCGTCTTCCGCACCGGCGGACGCCAGCCCACGGGGACCCGAAGGCCGCAAAGCTCGTCGAGCCTCCGCTCGGTGGCCGGAGTCGATCCGACGCGGAACGTCCAGCCCTCGTCATTCGCCTGGGCCTGCATTGCCGCGATTTCGTCGGGCGACACGGCGTGCGGCCCTTCCGCACGCGCCCCGGCCCACGCACAGGCCATGACGAAGGCGACCGTCCCCTCCGATAAGAAACGACATATCCCTCGGAATCGCGAGCGACCGTCGCAACATGCGATCATGCTTACCCCGGAGCACGGCGTTGTCATACTGTGATCGGCTCCCCGGAGCGGGACAAAGAGAAACCATCAACGCTGCGGTTCCGCATGAAGGCCCTATAACCTCGCAGGCGTGCGGTCAGGGCGACGTGCGCCAAACGGGTCTGTCGCCCGATATGTCCTCGCGAATGCCGAAGGGCGAAGCCAGCATGGCGAACGAACGACGAAGCCTGAATGTCGAAGGCGCCGCAGACCCCGCAGGGGTACGACACGGCTCCGTTCGCTTTTGGGGCCTGTTTCCGCCCGGCCGAAGCGGAATACCCGGTGCCGGATTCGCAAGGCCGGCCGCCCGTTAGCCGAAGACAGCCCCGGCACCCATCGATGCGCGGTTTGCGACCCGCCGGCGGGGCGGTTGACCGCCGCCCCGGTTTCATGGCATGATGACGGTCTGCGATCGCCGATGTGTGCCGGCGGAGGACGCATCTCGCCCGGCGGTGAAGGGCGGCCCGTGCCCCGACGCCGGGCGTCGCGGATGGGGAAGCTGGTCCCAGGAAAACGACATGAGTCTGTTACCGTCCGAGTTACCGGAATCAACGCCTTTGCCCCCTGCGGAGGGAACGCCGACGATTCCCGAGGCCGTGTCTTCTGCGGCCGGCACGCCGGACCTCGCGCCGCCGCCGATGCCCGACGCGGAATCGCCCGCCGCCGCGCCCCCCGCGCAGACTCTCGATGGAATCACCGGCGAGGAACTCGAGGCGATGCTGAAACAGGCGGACGACACGGTCTCCGAGCAGGCCATGCTCGCGGCGGCCGGCGTACACCTCGCCCGGATCACCAACATCGTCGGCGAAGACGTCTTCGTGGACCTGGACGACCAGAGCAAAGGGACCATTCCCCTGATCGAGTTCGCCAAGGACGGCCCACCGGCCGTCGGGCAGGAACTCCGCGTCGTCTTCGAGCAATACAACCCCGCCGGCGGCATCATGGTGTGCTCGAAGAAGAAGGCCGACCGCGCGCTGACGTGGGCGCGGCTCCGGACGGGCGAGATTATCGACGGCCGTGTCACGGCGATGAACAAGGGCGGCCTCGAGGTGGATATCGGCGGCGTCCATGCGTTCATGCCCGCCTCGCAGTGCGATGTCCACCGCATGAAGGACATCTCGACGCTGCTGAACCTCGTCATCCGCTGCGAGATCCTCGAGATCAACCGCGCGGCCCGGGAAGTCATCGTCAGCCGGCGCAACGCCCTCATCCGCGAGCGGGAAGAGACCCGCAAACGAATCCTCGACGAGATTCAGGAAGGCCAGATCCGCAACGGCGTCGTGGGCAACCTGACCGAGTACGGAGCCTTCGTCAACCTCGGCGGCGTGGACGGCCTCCTGCACATCAGCGACATGAGCTGGGGCCACGTGCGGCAGGCGTCGGACGTGCTGAAGCCGGGCCAGGAGATCCAGGTCAAGATTCTCAAGGTGGACCGTGCCAGGGGCAAGGTCTCGGTCGGCCTCAAGCAGACCCGGTCGAACCCGTGGGAAACGGTCGAGACGAAATACCCCCCCGGCACCCGCGTGCAGGGCCGCGTGACGCGGCTCACCGAGTTCGGCGCGTTCGTCGAGATCGAGGAAGGCCTCGAGGCCCTCGTGCCGCTCAGCGAAATGAGCTGGGTCAAGCGCGTGTTCCGGGCCTCGGACGTCGTCCAGGAAAACGCGGTCATCGAGGCCGTCGTGCTCTCGGTGGACAAGCCCAAGCGTCGGATCTCCCTCGGGATCAAGCAGCTGACGTCCGACCCCTGGCTCACCATGGCCGAGCAGTATCCGAAGAATGCGACGGTGACCGGCAAGGTGGCGCGGCTGACCGAGTTCGGGGCGTTCATCGAGCTGCAACCCGGCATCGACGGGCTCGTCCACATCTCGGAAATGTCCGAGAAGCGGATCAAGGCGCCGGGCGACGTCGTCGAGATCGGCAAGGAGGTGCAGGTCCGTGTCCTCGGCGTCGATGTCGAGAAGCACCGGATCTCGCTGTCCCTCCGGCCGCCGCCGCCCGAGCCGACGCCCGCCGAGCGCCAGGCCGAGGCCGAAAAGGCGGCGAAGGCGGCCAGGAAGAAGGAGCGGAAGAAGCCGCTCCGCGGCGGCCTGTCGTCCCACTGGGACTGGACGGGCGGACTGAACCTCAGGCTCTAGGCCGTCTTCGGCAAGAGGGCTGTGCCTTCTTGTGGTACAGGCTTCCTGTGCCCTCTTTGTGGTGCAGGCTTCCTGTGCCCCCTTGTGGTGCAGGCTTCCAGCCTGCATCTGCCGCAGGGAAGCGGAGGTGCATGATTCGCGCTTGGTCTCTGTCGGTGCAGGTCGCTTCCGTGGCGGTTTCCGCCGCGCTCCTCGCCGGCGCCGGCTGCGAGGGGGGAATCCCGGTCCCGGCCGGCGCGATGCCCTTCAATTTCCACGTCGTCGCCGACGGCCGCGCCTACCGTTCCGCGCAGCCGACCGCCGATTCGCTCGCCTCCGCCATCGAGCAACTGGGCCTCAGGACGGTCGTCAACCTCCGCGGCGAAAACCCGGATGAGGCCTGGTGGCAACAGGAGCAACAGGTCTGCGAGAGCTACGGCGTCACGCTCGTCAACATCCGCATGAGCGCGCAAAGCCTGCCCTCGCGCGAGATGCTCCTCCTGCTCTACGACACCTTTGTGTCCGCCGAATACCCCATCCTGATCCACTGCCGGAGCGGCGCCGACCGCACCGGGGCCGCCGCCGCCATCTGGCGCATGATGCAGGGCGAGTCGCGCGAGGCCGCCATGGGCGAGCTTTCGCCGGCGTACTTTCACTTCGCTCTGACGACTCCGGCGCCGGACAAGCTCGTGTCCCTCTTCCAGCCCGACCGGGACTGGATCCTGAACGAGTACAACCCCGATGCGATGAACGGGGGATGAACCACGGAGGTCCTCATGGTTCGCCGTCTCGAAGCTCTTGCGGCCGTTTCGCTGACTCTTGCCGCGTTCGCCGGCTGCGGCTGGCCGGGCAACCGCGTCGCACGCCTCGGCGATGAGATCATCGTCTGCGGGCAGCTTGTCCACACGGGGGCGCCCGTGGTCACGTGGCTCGACCCCGGCGGCTACGATGCCTACCGCTTCGAGAGAAAGTTCCCGACGGGCCGCGGCGCCTCGTCCCGCCCGGCCACCGAACCGGCGCCGCTCGTCACGTACGGCTCGTGGCGAGACCCCCTGCCGGAGAACCTCGCCGACGAAGTCCGCCGGCGCGGCTGGAGGCTCGACGAGCTGCAGCAGGTCGTTGACCAGTTCGTCATCCACTACGACGTCTGCGGCACGGCCCAGCAGTGCTTCAGGGTTCTCCACGATATGCGCGACCTGTCGGTGCAGTTCCTGCTCGACATCGACGGCACGATCTATCAGACGCTCGACCTCAAGGAGCGGGCTTGGCACGCCGGAACCGCCAACAGCCGTTCGGTCGGCGTCGAGATCGCCCACATCGGCGCCTACCCGGATACCCAGGTGCTGGACCGCTGGTACCGGGCGGACGCCTCCGGCCGGCTCCGCATCACGCTGCCCGAGTCGTTCGGCGACGGCGGCGTCCGCACGCCGAACTTCGTTGGTCGGCCCGCACGGCCGGGGCTGATCCGCGGCCGCATCCAGGGCCGCGACCTCGTCCAATACGACTACACCCGCGAGCAGTACGACTCGCTCATCAGGCTGACGGCCACGCTGTGCCGCGTGTTCCCGAAACTCCGCTGCGATGCGCCCCGGGACGCCCGCGGCGCGGTGATCGATCGCGTCCTGCCCGACGACCGGATGAAGACCTACCGGGGCCTGCTGGGCCACTGGCACATCACCAGGCAGAAGATCGACCCCGGCCCTGCGTTCGACTGGTTTCGCGTGATCAACGGCGCGCGATGGTATCTGGCCCAGCCGCCGATCCCCCGGCCGCCCGAGCCCGCGCCGCACGAGGGCAACGTGTCCTGAACCGGTGACTCGGTTGCGCGGCCGTCCGTCGTTCCGGCCGCCCGTTCTTCCGGAAGCGTGCGCCGATCGCCGCTCAGCCGGCCTGTCGTGTCGTCGTTTTCCGGGCGATGCGATGCTGCGGCGCGTGGCAGACGGTGCAGCGCGGGGGGTGCTCCGTGTCGGAGATCCCGGCGGAGGCATCCGGCTTGAGCGGATGACGCGCGTGGCATGTCAGGCAATACGGGTCCACGTCGCCGGGCTTGAAGGTGACGTCCGGCGGGACCCGGAACGTCTCGTCCGTCGAGTGGGCACGGCTCGGCCCGTGGCAGCCGGCGCAGGCGATGTCGTGCTTCGCATGCCTGACCGAGAACGTCTCGGCCAGAAACGGCTGATGGCACATGCAGCAGTCGGCGTTCTGCTCGATCGCGGAGCGCCGCGGGCCGGGGGCGGCTCCGTGGCCGGCATCGCCCGGGGCGGGCCGCGGACGCGCGGGCCCGCACCCTGCCGCGCCCGACGCGATCGCCGCCGCCATCACCAGGCCTGCGACATGCAGCTTCGTCATGCGTGCATCCAGTCGCGGAGCCAGGCATACTCGGGGACCATATGCCTGTGCAGCATGGCCTCGTAGTGGGCGAGCTGCTGTTGCTCCTGCGGTGTGAGGGCCGTCCGGCGGTCGTACGACGCCTTCACGTTGACCTCGAGCTGCTCCGGCGTCTGCGCGCCCGGGATGACGCACGAAATGGCCCGGTCGGCGAGGATCTTCTTCAGGACGACCGCGGCGTTCGGATCGGCGTCGCCGTTGATCTCGCGCGGCCGGATCCCGAACACCATGCCCGCCCCGAACGGCTTGATGCCGATCACGCCGACGTTCTTCCGTGCCGCCAGTTCGGTCAGCTCGTTGCCCTTCAGCTCCGTGCCGAGGAACAGACACGGAAACAGCACGACCGCAAACGGCGGATACTCGTTGAGGACGCGGCGGAAAACCTTGGCGTTGTGCGCCGAGATGCCGAGCCAGCGGACCTTGCCCTGCTTGTGGACCCGCTCGTAGACGGTCACCACCATGTCGAGCACGCGCGGGTTGATGTCCCACAGCGTGTCGATGCTGTTCTGCCCGGGGCCCCAGGTCGCGCCGACCGGCCGCCAGATGTCCAGCACGTCGGTGTGGTAGGCGGCCAGGCGATCCTCGATCGCCCTGGTCATGCCCTCGATGGAAAGGTCCTTCTCGCCGTCCGGCGTCAGCTTCTCCGGCCACGAGGCGAAGCCGATGTTCCAGTTGTCGCGCTTGCCCCGCAGGGCCTTGCCGTACAGGGCGCACTCCTCGACGATGTTCGTGTCCAGGTAGTTGATCCCGAGTTCGGCCGCCTTGTCGAGGACGAGGGCCCGGTTGTTCTCGTCGCCGCCGCTGTGCCCGCCCAGGCCGATCTCCGAGATCCGGATCCCGGTCTTGCCCAGCGTCCGGTAACCCATCTTCGGGTTGTGGTTGCGGATCTTCGCCTCGGGCTTCGGCGGCTGCGCGGCCACCTGCGGCCCGCCCGCCGGGCCGGATGCGCAGCCCGCCAGTTGCGACGCGATCGCGCCGCCGGCGACGACGCCGCCGGTCCTCGCCAGGAACTCCCGTCTGGTCTGACGCTCGTCGGACATCCGGCACCTCCAGGGCTCCAGGGTTGCAGAACGGCTCGATCGGTGGATTATGCCCGGCGGCGGCGAGCGGGGTCAAGCCGGCGTGGCGGACCGCGGGGGGCTCGGCGCTGGATCGCGTCCGCGCGTCTTATCGGACAGCACGCCCGAAAAAAGCCCCGCTCAGAACGGAATAGGCTAAATGCCGCGCAGATTCGGGCCGAATTGCAGTACGGCCGATCCTCGTGGTTTGGGGGACCGGCGTCTTCGATGGCAGAAGCAACGCAGACTCTCACCGACTTGTCCGTGCTGCAGGAGGCGTGCGATCGAAACCTCCCGCTGGAGCTGCACTACGTCAATACCCGCTGCTCCGCCGGTTCGATGGAGCCGGACATCCTCGTGGCGCACACGCGGCTGATCCGGATGGAGGGAGGCGAAATCCATGTGGACAACGCGCAGCACATCGGCAAGGAAGTCCGGCTGCGGGTCGATCAGCCCGTCGATGCGTTCTTCACGCATAACGACACGATGTACACCTTCCGGACGAAGGTCAAGGCCCTCCGGAAGAAGATCGACCTGAACCAGAGCACACGCATTGTCGGCGCGGTGCTGGAGGCGCCGCCGTCGCTCGGAGAAGGGCAGCGGCGCGAGGACTACCGCGTTTCGGTGGCGGCGCTGGACCCCATTCCGGTTTACATCCACGAAACGGACAACGCCGACCCCAACAGCTGTCCTCTGAACGTCCGCCGCTGGACCGGCCAGCTGTTTGACGTGTCGCGCGGGGGCCTGGCCGTCCGCATCGAGGGACCGACGCGGTTCTTCCTTCGGGTGGCCCGCCTGTGCTTCCTGACGTTCGACTTGCCCGGCCATAACGTCAACCTTGCGTTCCTCGCCGAGTGCCGTCACATGCGCGACATCCCCGGCCACGACGCCGGCATCGCAGGCTTCCAGTTTCTCCGCTGGCCGGACATGGGCGTCATGCGGTCGCAGTTGGCCAACATCGGCCGGTTCACCGCCGACGTCGAGCGTGCCCGCCGCGCCCGGCTCGTCCGGTAGCCGGACGCCCCCGGGGTTGTCCCCTCATTCGCAGGGACGGACGCCTTCGCCACTCACCCGGAAGCGGATCGCCCGGATGTCGCTCCCGCGGCCTTCCGTGTAGTAGACACAATAGACGCTTCCGTCCGGCAGTTCGCACAGGCTCGGATAGGCGCCGATGCACGGATCGAGCCGCACGGCGTCGCTCCAGGTCCCGCCGTCGTCCGCGCTGTAGCGCAGGCACGTGCCGACGTTCGGCGCCCGGTAGCCCAGCAGCAGGATGCCCGCGCGCGTCTTCAGCAGGTACGGCGCATGGCCCTCGAAGCCGACCCGCTTCGGCTCGCTCCACGTCCTGCCGCCGTCGCTCGACGACGAGAAGGCCATCGCCGGCCGCATCATCATCAGCAGGCGGCCCTTCGCGAGTTCGCAGAAGTCCGGCTCGGCGTCGAGCGGAATGTCCGAATGCTCGCCGATCGACACCGGCGCCGTCCAGGTCCGCCCGCCGTCGCTGGATGTGGTGAACCCGGCGTGCATCTGCTTCCGGACGCGGTCCTCGCCGGGGTGGTAGTACAGGGCCAGTCCGAGCCGTCCGTCCGAGAGCGGCCGGATCGGCGAACTGCAGATCCATTGGTCGAAGAGCACCTGCTCGGCGCCCCAGGTCCTGCCGCCGTCGCGCGAGCGGACCATCGCCGAGTGCACGAACTGGTAGCCGTGCTGTGCGTCGTGCCGGAGCGAAAAGTAGTTGCAGAGCAGGTCCCCGTTCGGCATCTCGACGATCGACGGGTCGCGGTCGTCGAGCGGCGTGTCCACGACCACCGCCGCCTTCGACCACGTCTTGCCCTCGTCGCCGCTGCGCACGATGCAGATCCGCCCGGCCTTCGCGCAGTGGTCGGGCAGCTTGCCCCCCGGCGCCCATTTCGGCAGCGAGACGTGATCAAAGCCGGCGTAGAAGACGCAGAGCAGCTCGCCCTTCTTCGTCCGGATCACGTCGGGAAAGGCCTCGTAGGCCCCGGCGCCGGCGTCGTCGCACACGATCACGGGCCGGAACGCGGGCGCCGTGGCCGGCGCATCCGCCCCGGCGGCCGTGACAACCGAAACCAGCACGAACAGCGCAGACATCATGGGATTCCCCCGCACGCGCAACCCGCCCCTTCCGTCACACGTTGAACTTGATCAGGATGCAGTCCCCGTCCTGCACCACGTACGTCTTTCCCTCCAGGCGGACCTTTCCGGCGGCCTTCGCCGCCTTCATGTCGCCGGCGGCCTTGAGATCCTCGAAAGCGACGGTTTCGGCGCGGATGAAGCCGCGGGCCAGGTCCGAGTGAATCTCGCCCGCCGCGTCCACGGCGACCGTGCCGCGTCGGATCGACCAGGCGCGGACCTCGTCTTCGCCGTACGTCAGGAACGAAATCAGGCCGAGCGCGTCGTAGCACGCGCGAACGAGACGGTCCTTCGCCGGCTCCTTCACGCCAAGATCGTCGAGGAATGCCTGGCGGTCGCCGGGATCGAGCTGGGCGATCTCCGCCTCCGTGTTCGCGCAAAGGCCGACCATGGCGCTCGCGTGCGGGTAGCCGAAGAGCGCCGGGGCGGCCGCGTCACGGTCCGACACGTTGACGACGACGACGAGCGGCATCTGCGTGAGAAAGCGGAAGCCCCGCACCAGCTTCTGCTCCTCGTCGGTGGTCACGACGTCGGACAGCGGCTTCTCGTTCTCGAGGGCGTCGCGGCAGCGTTGAAGCACCGCCAGCTCGCGCTTCTCCTGGTCGTGCGTCTTCGTGGGCTTCGTCAGGGCCTTCTCGAGCCGCTCGATGCGGTTCGCCACCGTCTCCAGGTCCGCGAAGATCAGCTCCGCGTGCAGTTCCTCGAGATCGGCCTTCGGGTCCACACGGTCGCGGTACGCGGGGACCAGCGGATTGTCGAACGCCCGCACGACCGCCACCAGCCCGTCGCAGAGCTTGAGGCTCGGGATGTGCCGGCGGAACTCGGCCTGCTGCTGGGCCGTCACCTGGCTGAAGCCCGGGACATCCACGACCTCGATCGTCGCGGGCGTATACTTCTTCGGCTTGTAGAGCGCCGCGAGGAAATCGAGCCGCGGGTCCGGCACCTTCACGACGGCAACGTGCTCGCCCATCCCGTGCGTGGGGTCCTCGAAAAGCCCCGTGACGGCCCGAAACAGCGTGGTCTTGCCGGACTGCGGAGGCCCGACGAATGCGATCTTCATGGCGAATCCACTCAAGGCGGCGGAAAGGGCTTACTTCAATGCCTCCGCCCCGCCCACGATGTCCAGCAGTTCCAGCGTGATCTGCGTCTGCCGTGCCCGGTTGTACGCCTGCGTGAGTTGCTTGATCATGTCCGTGGCGGCGTCCGTGGCGGCCTTCATCGCCACCATGCGGGCCACCTGTTCGCTGACCGCCGCATCGGTGAAGCACTGGAACAGCCGCACCTTGACCGTCAGCGGGAGCAACTCGGCCAGCAGCACCGACGGCGGCGGCGTGAAATCGTACTGGACGGGAACGGACGCCGTCCGCGCCTCGGCGGCAGCGGTCCCTGCGGGCGGCTGGAGCGGCAGCAGTTGCAGCACCTCGGCGTACTGCGTTGCGGTGGACTCGAACCGCATGTAGACCACGTGAACGCTGTCCAGTTTCCCCTCGGCATACTGCCGGAGGAAGCCCTCGGCGATCGGCTCGACCTCCGCATACTGCGGCCGGTCCTCGAACTGGGTGTACGTCGCCGCCATCGGTCGTCCGCGGTAGCGGAAGTAGGTGATGCCCTTCTTGCCCGCCACGTGCAGCTCGACCGTCCGGCGCCCGCCTTCGGCGCCGGGGGGGTTTTCGAGGGAGTCGATGGTGCTCCCTGCGGTGCGAAGCAGCCCGGCGTTGTAGCCCCCGCACAGCCCCCGGTTGCTGGTGATGACCACGAGCGCGGCTCGTCCCGTCCCGGCGTTCACCCGCAGCAGCGGGTGCTCGATGGACTCCCGGTCGCTGGACAACTGGCGGACCAGGTCCGTGATCTTCTGCGTATACGGCTTGGTGGCCACGGCCCGGTTGAAGGCCCGCTGAAACCGCGCCGTCGCGATCAACTGCATGGTCCGGGTGATCTTGCAGATGTTCTGGACCGCCTTGCGGCGTTTGACGATGGCTCTGGCCTTTGCCACGTTACGAGTCTCCCGGTCGCCGGTTCGCCGGCGTCGTACCCCGACGGGCGGGTATGATACGCGAGAGCCGGCCGGAGGCCAAGTTGGACCGTGGGGCGTTGCGTGCCGCAACGCCGGAATGTGGAAAGTGCGAACATGGCAAAGTCGAGAGGCAATCGCGCCAGGCGACCTGCGAGAGCAGGATGCGAACGGATCGCGAGACGCTTCCTCTGGCCACAACGAGCCGGGCGGCACGGCGGACGGACGGGAGGATCAGAACGGGGCCGCAGGTCGATTGCGCGGAACGGAGTGATGGCAAAGCCGGAGACGGCAGTCCGGTAGGGCAGGTCGCCAGACCTGCCATCTTCGGTGGTGTGCCAGGCATGATGTTTGACTTGGAGGTGCAAGTCCTCTGGGGACCTTGATGACGGGAACCCCTAGCCGAACAGCAAGGGCTGTCACCGCGAGGTGAGGTCTGAAGGAAGCTGGAGG
>CAZUAI010000129.1:0-10088 GCA_964617875.1 uncultured Planctomycetales bacterium
CTGCGAACCCTACGATCCGCCGCGTAAGCCTGTCGAAATATGCAACGCTGGGGTCTACATCGGTCAGGTGCCTCCGCCCGCGAGCGGGTACACCGCGTACTTCGTCGAACTGGCGTACACTCTCGGCGGGGTGGCATCCTGCAAGTTTACGACCGAGGTCCGGGTCGTGCCCGACCATTTGCCGTACGCATCCGACGCCGATCGCGACGGGGACATCGACCTGGAGGACTTCGCGGCGTTTCAGACGTGTTTCAACGGCCCCAACGCCCCGGCTGCTGCGGCCGCCGAGACGTGCCGGCTTGCCGATCTCGATCACGATGCCGATGTCGATCTCGTGGACTTCACCGGGTTCCAGCGATGTTTCAACGGCCCGAACCGTGCGACGGCATGCCCGTAGCTGCGCCGCCACGGGGTTCACCCCGGCCGCCCTGACCCCCTTGCGAGCGTTGGCTGCCGGACCGGCACACCCTTTCGGGTCTAATGCGGGCAGCGGCTGCAGGGGGATCGCGATCGAGGATACGGCCGCCTCGACGGGGGTCATCCGCGCCACAATCGAGCACGACTGGAGTTTTGCCAGGGCGTGGCTGAAACGCGGGCTGGCCCCCCGGCGTCGCGGGGGAGTTGACCGGTATTGACAGGCGCACGGCGAGCGGCTACCTTGCCAACCCGGCTGAGTTGGACCGCAGACACTGACGGAGGTCGTTACACATGGCAGACTTGGAAGGCATGGCTGTTGCGTTGATCCGCGGGAAGAGGGAAGAAGTGGTCAGCAAGGTCCAGGAGGCGATTGCCGAGGGCGTTTCGCCCGCCACGATTCTCAACGAGGGGCTCGTCGCGGGGATGTCCGTCGTCGGCGAACGGTTCCGCAAGAACATCGTGTTCGTCCCGGAGGTGCTCATCGCCGCCCGGGCGATGAACGCCGCCATGGCCATCCTGGAGCCGCTGCTGGCCAAGAGCGGCGTGAAGCCGGCGGGCACGGTCGTCATCGGCACGGTCAAGGGCGATCTGCACGACATCGGCAAGAACCTGGTCGGCATGATGCTCAAGGGCGGCGGGTTTGAGGTCGTCGATCTCGGGACGGACGTGACGACGGAGAAGTTCGTCGCGGCCTGCAAGGAGAAGAACGCGACGGTCGTAGGCCTCAGCGCGCTGCTGACGACGACGATGCCGTACATGCAACAGGTGGTTCAGGGTCTGAAGGCCGCGGGCCTCTCGAAGGTCCGCACGATGATCGGCGGCGCTCCGGTGACGCAGAAGTTCGCCGACGAGATCCAGGCCGACGGCTACGCCCCCGACGCGGCCAGCGCCGTCGAGGTCGCGCACAAGCTCGTCGCGGCCTGACGAAGGTTCCGAGATACCCATCACAGAAGAACCCCGCGTCGGCGGGGTTCTTCTTTGCGCTTCGTCGCGCTCCCTGTTGAGGAGAGCTTCTACCCCGTCGTTGCGGAACGCCAACGACGGAGTCTGTTGTTCTGCTCCACGTCGAACGCCTGCTCGCCGCGTCCTGGTTTCGCTCAGGTCCACTTCGATGCGCTTCTCCCGGCCGGTCGCCGTACCGTTCCATTCGCGGAAGCGGAACTGGCGGCCACCGTCCGGTTGCGTGGTTGCCCGTTTACTCCCAGGCCGTTGCTCGGTCAGCCCGTCACCCCCGCGAAAGCGGGGGTCCAGGGTCCGTGTCAGAGAGTCTGGATCCCTGCCTGCGCGGGGATGACGTCCTCGGTACGCGTCACTGGGCTCACCCGCCTTCTTGTCCTGCGGCCGCCCCCGCCGCTATTCTGGTCAGGATGGCCGACGACGGCGAAGACTACATCCTGAGCGACGAGCTGGCGGAGGTGCCGCCGCCGGTGGACAGCGACGAGGCGGAGAACGTCCGGCTCAAGATCCGCCGTCGCCTTGTCGGCCGGCGGCTCGACAAGTACCTCCACGGCCGGTTCCCGCGGATGTCGCGGACGCTCATCCAGCGGCTCATCAAGCACGGCGCCATCACCGTGAACGGCCGGCCCACGAAACCCAGCTACGAGCCCGACGGCGGAGACATCGTCGATGTCCTCGTGCCTCCGCCCGAGCCCTACGAGGTCATCCCCGAGCCCATCCCCATCGACATCATCTACGAGGATCCGCACATCCTCGCCATCAACAAGCAGACGGGCATCATCTGCCACCCCGCCCGGTCGACGCAGACGGGCACCATCGCCAACGCCCTCGCACACTACGCCTGCTCGCTCAGCCACGGCGACGATCCCTTCCGCCCCGGCATCGTCCACCGGCTCGACAAGAACACCACCGGCGTCATGCTCATCGCCAAGACCGACGAGGCCCACTGGCGGCTCTCGCTCCAGTTCGAGCGACGGACGATCCACAAGACGTACCTCGGCATCGTCGAGGGCGAGCCGCAGCTCGACGGCGATATCATCAACGCCCCGCTGGGCACGCACGAACACGTCAGGGACAAGTACATCGTCCCCGGCCTGCGCCACCGGCCGGAGCTGTTCAAGGAGGCCGTCACCCAGTACGAGGTCGCCGAACGCTATCGCGGTTTCGCCCTCATGCACCTGCACCCCCAAACCGGTCGCACGCACCAGCTCCGCGTTCACATGTCGTACATCGGCCACCCGATGCTGGGCGATACGTTCTACGGCGGGCACGTCTTCAGCGAGAAGGATATCGCCGGCTCCGGCAGCGAGGACCCGCTGATCGCTTACCAGGCCCTCCACGCCTTCCGCATCGAGTTTCGCCACCCGATCACGGAAGAGAGGATGCAGATCGAGGCGCCCCCGAACGCGACGCTGCAGCGGATCATCGAACTGCTGCGGACGCACCGGCGGAAGTGATGCGCATGGCTTCCGAACGAACGACGTCTGACGTGCTCGTGATCGGGGGCGGCGTCATCGGCCTGGCCGTCGCCTGGCGACTGGCACGCGGGGGGCTTTCCGTCGTCCTGCTCGAGAAGGGGAGCGTCGGGCGCGAGGCGTCGTGGGCGTCGGCGGGCGTCCTTGCCGCGGGCAACTGGCAGCGGAAGGACCCGCTCGTGCGCTTCCAGCGCAAGAGCCTGGCGATGTACCCCACGTTTTGCGCCGAGGCGGCCGGGGCGTCGGGCATCGACCCGGAGTACGTTCGCTGCGGCAGCCTCGAATTGCTGTTCGACGAGCAGCAGTTCCGCATGGCCCAGGCCGAGGTCGATGCCGCGGTCGATTACCGCGACGCCGACGGTGCACCGATCCTGCGGCTGCTCACGCCGCGGGAGGCGCGGTCGATTGAGCCCCGGCTCTCGGGCGAGATCCTCGGCGCCAAGCTCTGCACGTTCAATGCGCAGGTCCGCAACCCGCGCCTGTTGCGGGCGCTGGCCGCCGCCGCTGTTGCCGCCGGGACACGGATCGTCGAAGGCTGCGAGGTCACGGGCCTGCTGCGCGACGGCGACCGCGTTCGAGGCGTCCGAAGCACGCAGGGCGACCGGGAGGCCGGCCACACGGTGCTGTGCGCCGGGGCGTGGTCGTCGGCCATCGACGCGACGGCGGGTGCGCACATTCCCGTTTTGCCGGTGCGGGGGCAGATCGCGCTGCTGAAGGCGTCCGTCGCCTGGCCGCCGCGGATGATCAAGCACCGCAAGTCGTACGTCGTTCCGCGGGCCGACGGCCACATCCTCGTCGGCTCAACCCAGGAGCACGAGTCCGGCTTCGACGCGGGCACGACGGCGGAGGGCGTCGGCTACGTTCTGTCGCAGGCGCAGCGAATGGTCCCGCCGATCGGCCAGGCGGCATTCGTGCAGGCGTGGGCGGGGCTGCGGCCCGGCACGCCCGATCGCCGTCCGTACATCGGCCCGGTGCCCGGCTCCGAGGGCCTGATCGCGGCCACCGGCCACTTCCGTACCGGCCTCGGCCTCGCCCCGCTGACGGCCGAGGTCGTGGCCGACGTGATCGTGCGCGGCCGGACGGCCGAGGATGTTTCGCTCTTCCAGCCCGGCCGGGTACAAGCCTGATGCACGACAACAAGGAGAGGGCGTTGCCGTTTGCGGATCCGATCAAGGTGTGCGATGCCCGCGGGGACGCGGACCGCCGGCCGGCCTTCCGGTAGTCAGCCCGCAGCACTTGGCGTGCTCCGCACGCTATTTGCGTCCCCGTCTGCCGCTGCGCTCGCCGGGGCCTTCCTTGTCCATCGCACGCTGGTTGGGGGCCTTCAGCGGCGTCAGTTCGATATTGCGGTACTTCATGCCCGTGTGATCGCCTTGGAGGTAGATCGGGCCCGGTTGCGTCTCGTCGCTGTCCAGCGCGCCGCCGGTGATGCCCTCGATCTCCGCGTTGTCGATGACCGTTTCGCCGTTGAAGACCAGCGTGAGACGCTGGCCGATGATCGTGATGTCGAACGTCTGCCACTCGCCCGGCTTCTTCGTGACCTTCTTGCTCGGGGCGATCCGGCTGTACAGCGAGCCGCAACCGTGCAGGCTCGGCTCGGCGGCCTTGCTGTCATCGCACACCTGGATTTCGTACCGGCCGCGGAGGTACACGCCGCTGTTGCCGCCCTCCGGCGAGCAGAACTCGATATGCAGCTTGAAATCCCAGAACTTCTCCTTCGTGCGGATGTTCGCCCCGTGCCCGGTATTCACCAGCTCGCCGTTTTCGGCCTTCCAGTTGTTGGGTTGGCCGAAGGTCTCCCAGCCATCGAGATCCTTGCCGTTGAAGAGCTTGATCGGCTCGCCCCATTGCAGCCGGCGTCGTGGCCGTTCGGGCTTCGGGACAAAGCGCTTGCCGGTGAACTTGATTGTGCTGCCGTCCTTGCGCGTGATCTCGCCGACCAGTTCGTTGCCCTTTAGTTCGGCGACCTGCTTCTCGTCGCCTCGTCGGAACGAGACCCTCCCGTTCTCAAATTTCAGGTCCTGCACGTCGTGGACGCCGCCGCCCGTGCTCACGTAGCGTCCGTGCAGCTGGCCGTCCTTCATTGTGACGCCCAGCCACGACGGCAATCGCTGCTGGCCCTCCTCCAGCGTCAGATCCCATCGGCCGACGATCGACGGCTCCGTTTCTGCTTCTGCCGCGCGAACGGCCCCGCAAACCATCAGGATGCCCGAACCGACCAGCCCCAGCACTCGTGTCCGCGTCGTCATGATCTTCACCTCAACATCGCGTTTGCCTTTCGATCAGAAACGCTACCATTATGCCACGTGCCGTCAGAACCGCAAGGGGGGCTGCGAGGTCTTGGGCGCGCGCGTGGAGAGGGGTGCGGCGATCCACGCGGTTCCCCGCGGGTTGCGCGCCCGTGGACCTGGCGGTACGCCTGCCTGCCGGTTATTCCGCCGAGAGCCGCCGCTCCAGTTCCCGCTTGATGACCTCGTCTTTCTTGGCCGCCTGCTCGGAGAGCTGCTCCTTCTTGCGGGCAAGTTCGCGCTCCATCTCCGAGATCATCAGTTGCAGCTTCTCCTGCCGGATGTCGAACTGCTTGCCGATCAACTCGCGGAGCCGTTCCTTCATCTGGGCGGGCGTGGCCTCGGTCCGCGCGCGGTGGTACTCCATCGTCGCGTCGCGGATGTCCATTTCGAGCTGGTGTTCTTCGATCATCAGCTTGCCCAGCTTCGGGTTGCGTTCAAGGATTCCCATCAACTCCGGCAACCGCGGAAGCATGCGCATCATCTGCCGGTGAAAGGCCCGTGGATCGCGGTCCTGCAACTCCGCCAGGCGCTCGTGCATCCGCGGATAATGCTCCTTGAGGAACTTCATCACGCGGCGGGTCCGCTCCGGATCGGGGCCGAACATCGGGCCGCCCCGCCCCTCGCCGGCTGGAGGCATCGGGCCGAGCCCGGGCTCGTCGGGCGGTTCGGGCGGATTCTCCAGGTCCCGGTCGTCACGGTCTTCGCCCGGCGGGCGGCGATGAGCGTCCCCGTCGCCGGGATTTCTCCGGCCCGGCCTGCGGGGCTCGGCGTTCTTCGCCCCGCGCTCGCTTCTGGCTGCGGGCCGTGTCGTCGGCTTGTTGTCGTCGTGGCCGGCGTTCGAATCGGCTCCGGCCGCTGCGGCCGTCAGTGCCAGAATAAAGCCCCCGGTGATCAGCCATGCCCAAGTGTGCATTTGCACTGCTCCCGTTCGCTCAGGCACCCTCGGGGCGGCCTCTGGAGAGGCCGCATTCCATAGACTCGACGCTCGCATTCGCCTTGCTCCCATCGTGTCAGGAAGTCTCCACGAAATAATCCGGACTCGCGAAGATCCGGTCGATCCGGTCTTCGAGAGATTCCAGCTCCAGCTCGTCCGTCCGATCGCCGGAGTGGGTCGCCCAGGCGTTGATCTCCGCGTCGAGCCACGCCATGTCCGTCGTCAGGGAATCGAGGAAATCCCCCGCGTCCTCGATCGCTCCCCAGGCGGCGACGAAGCTGTCGCCGATGGACAACGATTCGGTCGGCGTCGTCGGTGTTGTCGGTGTCGTCATGTGGAACCGGCTGAGGCCAACGGCTGCTGCAATCACTGCCGCCGCCGACAACGCGGCAAGACCCCGATAGCGAATGCTCCGGGAACTGCCCGCCAGCGCCTGGCGCACGGCGGCCTTCGTGCCGTCAACCGCAGAACGCGGCGGGGCGGGCGTCGGGATCTCCGCCAGCCATTCCTCGTCCAGCGCCGTTCGTACGGCGTCGCGAATCTGCGCAACGGTCTTCGCCGAAGGTCCCGGTGTCGCAAAGGACGCCAGCCAACGCTCGTCGCGTTCCAGCTCGGCCTGTCTGGTTTCGTCGAAGTCCATCGTCGCCTCCACGCTCACTCTGCCGCCTCGGCTCCCCATTCGCGGCCGTTCTCGCTCATCAGTTGTCGCAGTCGCTGCAGCCCCCTGTGGGCCCTCGCGAGGGCTGTCCCCAGGGGGGTGTCCATGATCTCGGCAATCTCCCGGAACGGCAGATCCGAGAAATGGCGTAGCAGGATCACCTCCCGCTCAGGGCCCGATAACTGGTTCAACGCCCACCGCAACCGGTCCGTGTCCTCCGCAAGCCTCAAACGCCGCGAGGGGTCGGCGTCCTCAGCGTCGCTGCAGACCCTCGTCAGGCCGTCCCCGCCGCCCTCCCCGCCTGCCGGGCATGGTGCCGCTCTCGTACGCCGCACCCGGTCTCGAACGAGGTTCGTGGCGATCCGAAACAGCCACGCGTCAAACCGCCCGTCATGCTCGTAGCGACCGATCATCTTCACGACGCGAACGAAAAGCTCCTGCAGCAGATCCTCAGCATCGTGCCCGGAACCCGTCAGCCGGAAAAGATAGCCGTACAGCCGAGTGCTATAGCACTCGATCAGCGCATCGTACGCGGTCGGGTCCCGAGCCTTGGCCCGGCGAATGAGATCTGCCAGCTCGTCCGCGTCCATAGGTTGTCCGTTATTCCTAACGCCCGCCGTGCCCGGAAATTGCCGGGTCGGCCCCCGGTTCGCGGCCCCTGTCCTGCGTCGTGGCGGGGCTGGCTTTTTACGCCATCGAGGGCCCGCTTGCAAAACCGGGCGGGGGCATTATACTCAATGGTCTTTGTTGAGGCGGAAATCACGAGGTGGAGCATGGCTCGCGTTTGCTACTTTACCGGTCGTCGGACATCCAGCGGACGGCAGATTACCCGTCGCGGCAAGGCCAAGTACCTCGGCGGCGTCGGCCGCAAGGTTACCGGCAAGACCAAGCGGAAATTCAAGCCCAACATCCAGCGGGTCCGTACGGTGTTGGATGGAAAACCTGTGCGTCTCCGGGTCAGTACTCGGGCGATCCGCATGGGCTTGATCGTCAAGCCGCTGAAGCGCAACTACGTAAAGCCCGAAGCGGCCGCCAAGTAGCATCCGCGGTGCCGGCCTCCCCCGGTCAGCTCGCTCGTGCTTCGGTTGCCGGGCCGGGCTGCGCCTCGTCGCCCCCCAACACGATATACGGATACCTCTCCATGTCGTGAATGCCCGGGGCCGTTCCACCGGGACCGGTTCGTGCGTAGTAACTGTTGACCGCTTCCAGCCAGGCGCGGACCGGAAGGCCCATGTACCGTTCGCCGTTGCCCTTCCGCCGCAGATGCTCAAGCAGGGGGGCGAGCCCGGCGTTGGCCTTGGCCAGGAGACGTTCAACGCTGGCCATCACACCCATTTCCAGCTTGAGGTGGCACACGGCGATCTGGATCAGGGCCTGCAGGAAACGCCTCTGCGCCGTGTCGTGCCCGGCAAACCGCCACAAGGCCTCCCACGCTTCGTGGGCCTCCCACCAGTAGCCGAGGTTGTACAGGTCGCAGCCGAACAGATAATCGGGGCTCCGGTGCCACTGGTCCGGCGGCACCCAGATGGGCGTGCGTGTCCGGCGAGCCCGGCCCTGATAGTCGTGGCCCCGCGGGTCGCGCGTGGGATGCGGTGTGCGGCCCGGGACGAAGGTATAGGGGGGCAGCAAGAAGTCGGTGTAGCGAGGGGGCCGGGTCATGCTCCGGGCATTGTAGGCTTATGCTGGGGCGTGGAACACCTGGGGGAGGTTCGGGCGCTGAGTTCCTCAACGCCGGGAGGTGGAAAAGTGGGAAAGCGGAAGAGTAAGAAAATGAGAAATATCGCCGTGCGGTCCCCGTGGATTGGCGTCTTTGCGTTTTCGTGGTCGGTGTTGGCTTCTGCCGCTTCCGTGGCGGGGGATTCGGGCGGGATGGCGCTGGCGGGGTTTGCCGAAGTGGACATCACGCCGCCCTTGGGAGTCGCCATGGGCGGTCGGGGGTGCAGCGACGAGATCTCGACCGACGTCATCGACCCGCTGTTCGCCCACGCGACGGTCCTCAGGGACGCGGCCGGCGCCGGGCTGGCCATCGTCTCGTTCGACCTGATCGGTCTCGGTCGGACGTTCAGCGACCGGCTTCGCGCGGACGTCGCCCGCCGGATCGGCATTCCCGAGGATTGCGTGATCTTTAACTTCTCGCACACGCACAGCGGCCCCATGATGTACCGTGAGTACATCGCGGCCTGCGGCGAGCCGAATGACGTCGAGCGTCGCTACTTCGTCGAGCTGGCCCGCAAGACGCTCGACGTGTGCTCGAAAGCGGCGGCCGGCCTCGCGCCCGCGGTGGCCGAGGTTTACGAGGGCACCAGCGACATGGGGATCCACCGCCGCGGCCGGTCGCCGGACGACACGTTCTCGCGCGTGCCCGACCCGAAGGGGCCGTATGATCCGACCGTCTGGATCCTGCGGTTTGCGACGCCGGAGGCGAAGACCCGCGCGGTCGTGTTCTCGTATGCGTGCCATGCGGTGACGGTGTACGGGCACGCGAAGACGAGCCTCTCGGCCGACTACCCGGGCGTCTGCCGGCGGGAGATCCGCGCGGCCCTCGATCCGGATGTGCATGTGCAGTTCCTCCAGGGGCCCGGGGGCAACGTTCGCCCTCGCTGTACGGCGGACCTGGCGACGGGCGTGTTCCAGATGGCCGTGCCGCACGCGAAGGAGACGGCCGGTCGCGAGTTGGCCACGGCCGTGCTGGCGGGCCTGAAGCGGCCGGGACGGCCGATTTCCCTGCGTCTCGCGGCACATTCGGCCCGCATTGATCTGCCGCGAGGCGAACCGCCGCCCAAGACGTTCTATGAGGAGGTTGTCCGCACAAAGACGGACTACACCGCCCGTGCCGCGCGCTACTGGCTCGAGCAATACAAGCAGGGCGGGCCGTCGCAGAAGACGGTCTCGTGGGTTGTCGGCGTCGTCCGCCTGGCGCCGGACCAGTGGATCTGCTGGTTCTCCGGCGAGCCGGTGGTGCAGTGGGCGACGTACGCCCGCCGGTGGTTCGGCGGCCGGCCGGTGGTGACGCTGGGCTACTGTCAGGAACTGTTCGGGTATCTGCCCGTCGATGAGGTGCTCGACCAGGGCGGCTACGAAGTGCGATCGTCGAACTACAACCGCCCCGGCAACCCCGCCCCGTTCGCCCGCGGCCTGAACGAGCGGATCCGCAAGTGCGTCGCCGACTGCCTCGCCGGGATGGACCCGGCCACGACACGGCAAGCGTCCGATGCGTTCTTTCGTTAGTCCGCCCCTTCCGCGAGATCGCGGGTCCAGGGTCCGTGTCATCAAGTCTGGATCCCCGTGTTCGGAGGAGGGATGACCCCCAAGTTGCATAATCCGCACCTCGCACGAGCGAAGATCGTACGGATGGG
>CAZUAI010000130.1:0-9801 GCA_964617875.1 uncultured Planctomycetales bacterium
CATCCGTACGATCTTCGCTCGTGCGAGGTGCGGATTATGCAACTTGGGGGTACAGAGTGATATCGTGGTCTTCCGGCGGGCTTCTGCGTATTCCGCGTGTTTCGCGGTTCGATTCTGTTGGAGTACCGCGGAATACACGAACCACGCGACAAGCGTGCGTGCAGGAACGGCCGTGCAGCCGGATGGTCACCCTCATCCCGTCCTTCTTCCGGGGAGAGACTGCGAGTATTGGTCACCCTCACCCCGGCCCTCTCCCTGGAATGGGAGAGGGGTGCATGGCCGTATGGGCGAACGGGGCCAGGAACCTTCGCCGGACAGGCGGAACACCGTGTTCACGGGACGTGGACGCCCTGGCGCGTTTGGCCCAGGGCACGAAAGGTTCCTGCCCCCCTCCCTATGTGCAGCAACGGCCATGCACTCCCGTCGCGCAGGGAAGAAGTGCGATGAGCAACAGCATCGGCACGAGCGGTTCGCGGAAGCGGGGGTCTTCGAACGGAGCGGTCATGGCGAGAAAGCCGAGCAGCGTGACGACGACAAACCAGGCCGTGAACCGCTCCCGCCGCCACAGGACAGGCACAACGCGGAACACGGCGGCGGCGGTCAGGACGGCAAACGCGCCGCCGAGGGCTACCGCCACGGCCCGCGCGAGGCCGGGCCGGCCGGTTCCGAGGACCGTCGCGAGCGGGGCTGCGCGAGCGTTGGCCGGAGGCCAGAGGCCGATCGACGCCGGAAACGTGAGCATGCTCAGGGAGCGGGCGGAGTAACACGCCGCCGTGGCGCCGGGGCGCTCGGCCAGCAAGCCCATGCCGATCCGCCAGAGTTCACGCGATACCTCGACGGGCGGCACGCGGCAGAGCTTGCCGTAAATGATGTTCGGCCATGTCAGCTCGGCCGCCTGCTCCGAGGCCGGCGGGCCGTGATCGCGCTGCCAGCGGTCGGCAAGCCGGACGTCGATCTCTTCGAGAATCGGGTTGACGACGCTCGGATCGAACCGGCTCGACGCGAGGCCCCGGTCCCAGAGAAGCACCTCGACAGCCTTGAAGTACGCCAGACTGACGCCGCTCTGATACGAGAGCGCCCACCGTCCCGAGACGGCACGGTTCCGGATCAGCCACGGGGCCACCGTCGCCGCCGTCGCCAGAGCACAAACCGCCGCATAACCGCACCGTCGTTGCCACGGCGCGCCGCGCCGCAACAGAAGGCCGGCCGTGGCCACTACGGGCAGAAACACGCCGATCGGCCGCGTGAGCATCGCCGCGCCGAGGGCCAGGCCGAGAAACACAGCGGCGAGACGGCGGGAAAGGGCGAACGCGGCTAAGAGCCCATCCCAAAACCTGTGAGGATGGGCAACTTGTGGCGAAAAGCCGTCTGTGCCGAAGGGTTTCGGGATAGGTTCTAAGAGAGAAACGCCCGCTTCGGGCCTCTCCGGCGTTCTCGACTGCAGCCAGAGGATCCCTGCCGCGAGCAGCCAGGTGATGAACAGCGTTTCGGCCAGCAGCCAGCCGCTGTAGTAGACGCGGAAGGGGTCGATCGCCCATAGCGCGGCCGCAACGGCTGCCCGTCGGCCGCCCAGAACGACCGAGCCGGCAGCGTAGAAGAGCATGAGGTTGAGGACCGACAGGGCGTGCTGACACAGGACGGCCGCCTGAGGCGACTCGCCAAAGATGCCGATGACGCCCGCGAGAAAGGCCGGGTACAGCGGGACCCGCCAGAGGTCCGGCCGCCCCAGCCGCGAATACGTGCCGTCGGCGGCCAGGCTCCGGGCCAGATCCCAGTACTCCACGGAATCCGTCGAGCGGAAGGCGCAGGCGTCAATCCCGCCCAGCCGTCCGGCGGTCACGAGCAGGGCGGCCCCATGCACCAGGACGGCCAAGCCAAGAACAACCAGCCAGGGACGCTGCGACATGTGCGGCATGTCCACAGTAGATGCAGGGGGTCGGAAAAGGTCAATGGGGTGCAGGCCCGCCGCATGGATTGCCGACAATACCGGACGTAGGCCGGGACCCGCGCCGTGCGACGGACAGCCGGTCGCCGGGTATAATGCGGCGGCTTGGGAGGCCCGATCCGGCCAGGATGGTTTGGTCTGTCTTGTTGGCGACAGGAGTTGACGTGTTGAGTCGGTACATTCGTCTTCGGTTCGTGGCCGCCGCGCTCGCGGCGGGGGCGTTCGTTTCGGTCAGTCCCTTGGTGCAGGCACAGGTCCAGCCGGAGCGGCCGCCGAACGGCCATCGCCCGGCGGCGGGCGGCGGCGCCGGGTTCTGGAACCCCGAGTTCATGATGGACCTGTACGTCAAGGCGCTGACGCGGTCGTACAACCTGACGCCGGACCAGGAGGAGTACACGCGCAAGCTGCTGACGAAGCGTGTGCGGGAGTTCCTCAAGACGCACGAGACGGACCTGCGAACGCTGATGTTCGAGATGTTCGAGTTCCAGGGCAAGCGGCAGCTCCCGCCGTCGGAGACGGCGAAGCAGTGGGCGGAGATGGGCCAGCCGATCTTCAAGGACGCCCGCAAGGCGATCCTCGACGGGAACAAGGAGTGGCGCGAGATCCTGGACGAGAAGCAGCGGCAGCGGCACGACCAGGACATGGCCATGATGGAACGGCAGTTCAAGGTCATGGAGGAGCGCCTGAACCGGTGGGAAAAGGGCGACATCCAGCCGGAGGATTTCACGCCGGCCGGCTCGCGCGGCCAGATCGGGGGCGAGCCGCCATGGACGGAGTCGCGGCCGGAAGACACATGGGAGATGTATCTCCGCGCGTTCGCGGTCCGGTACGGGCTGGACGACAGTCAGAAAGAGACGGCGCAGTCGGTCCTCCGCGAGTGCCGCGACCGGGCGCGGGACTACCGTGAGAAGCACAAGGCCGAGACGGACGAGATCGACGCGAAGATGAAGGAACTGAAGGAGTCGCGGTCGAAGCAGGGGGCGTCGAAGGAATCGCTCGCGGAGGCGGCGAAGCAACTGGACGAGCTTCGCGCGAAGAAGGTCGAGCTGGAAAAGCCGATCTCGCAGGGGATCTTCGCGGAGTTCAAGCACCGGCTGGACCAGATCCCGACGAAGGAGCAGAAATTGGCCTTCGAGCAGAAGGAAAAGGCCCGCCTCGAGGCCATCCGCCAGCGGATGGAGGCCGACAAGAAGGCCAGTGAGCTGCCGACGACCAGGCCGGCGGCAAGCGCCACAGCCCCGGCGCAGGGATAGGTCGCCTCAGCCGCAGGCCCCGTCGCATAATGCCCGCACGTGTGCGGCGGCGCATCGCCCCAGCGACGGCAGATCGTAGCCACCCTCCAGTACGCTCACGAGACGCCCGCCCGCGTGCCGCGCGGCCACGGCCAGCAGCTCCCTCGTCATCCACGCGAACGACTCCGGCTCCAGGTTGATGTGGCTCGTGCGGTCCTCGCGGGCTGCGTCGAAACCGGTGCTGATGAGCACGAACTCCGGCGCGAACGCATCGAGTCGCGGCATCACCGCCTCCGTGAACGCCCGGCGATAGTCGTCGTCTCCGCTGCCGGGCCGCATGGGGACATTCAGCGTAAAGCCGGCGCCACGGCCGGTGCCGGTCTCATTCGTGTACCCGGTGCCGGGGTAGAAGGCGACGGGGGCCTCATGGAGGCTGACGTAGAGAACGTCGTCGCGGTCCTCGAAGATACGCTGCGTGCCGTTGCCGTGGTGAACGTCCCAGTCCACGACGGCGACGCGCGTCAGGCCGTGCCGGCGGATGAGGGACTCGGCGGCGACGGCGACATGGTTGAACAGGCAGTAGCCCATCGCCCGGTCGCATTCCGCGTGGTGACCGGGCGGGCGGACGGCGCAGAACGCGGAATCGACCCGCCGCGCCAGGATCGCATCGCACGCTGTCAGGACGCCGCCCGTGGCGAGCCGCGCGACGTCGTAGCTCTCCGGGCAGATGCGCGTCTCCGGATCGCCCAGGAACGTCATCCCCTGCTCGCAGGCCAGCCTGACGAGTTCGACATAGGCCGGCTCGTGGACCCAGCCGACGACCTCGGCCGGGGCCGCCTCGAACGCCAGCGGCACCATTCGCGCGAGGAGGCCCGTCGTACCGAGTGCCTCGATAACCGCCTCCAGCCGCTCCGGGCGTTCCGGGTGGCCCGGCCCCGGATCGTGTCTCAGGAAGAACCGATCATAGACCCAGCCGATGGTCATGGACGCAGTGTACCACGGAAGCAGCTTGGCGCGCCGCGAGGATTCCGGGGGATGGCCGTGTGCGCCGGGGGAGTCGGGCCCGACCTCCGTCCGCACGGCGAAGTTGCCGCTCAACGGCTCGGTCGTATGAACTGCCCCCGCCGATCGTGATGCTGCCGCTGAGGTTCCCGCCGACCGTCGTCGAAGACAGGCTGGTGCATATGGCGGCTGCTGACCAGTTGCCGACGCCCGTCATGGCAACCGACTCGGGCTTGATCCCGCCGCTCACAGAGCCAGGCGAACTGAACGTCATGGAGCCGTCGTGCGGGTCCATCCTTGCGAAGAAGCGCAGCGCCGGGGGCTACTTGTGCACGCGGACGCGGACGCTGTTGGCGTGGGCCGTCAGGCCCTCGGCCTCGGCCAGTTCGATGATCGCGTCGGCATCGGCGGCCAGCCCCTTCGCCTCGTACCGGATGATGCTCGTGCGGCGGAGGAAGTTGTCGCACGACAGGCCGCTCCAGAACCGGCCGCTCCCGCCGGTCGGCAGGACGTGCGACGGCCCGGCGACGTAATCGCCGGCCGCCTCGGTGCCGTGCCCGCCGACGAAGATCGCGCCGGCATTGACGACGCGCTCGACGAGGGCATCGGCGTCGCGGGTCTCAATCTGCACGTGCTCCGGCGCCAGCTCGTTCGCGATCGCGACGGCCTCGTCGATGTCGCGGACAAGGACGAGCGCGCTGTACTTCTCGAGCGCCCGCGTTGTGCCCTCGCGCCGCGACAGCGCCGCCAACTGCGTAGCGAGTTCACGGCGCACGTCGTCAAGGAGCTTTTCGCTGGGCGTCAGCAGGATGGCCGCGCCGGGGTCGTGCTCGGCCTGCGCGAGCAGGTCCGCCGCGACGTGCGACGCCACCGCCGTCCCGTCCGCGATCACCACGACCTCGCTCGGCCCGGCGAACATCTCGATGTCGGCCAGGCCGTACGAGAGACGCTTCGCGAGCTGCACGTACACGCTGCCGGGGCCGACGATCTTGTCTACCCGCGGGATGGTTTCGGTCCCGATCGCGAGAGCTGCCACCGCCTGCGGTCCGCCGACGCGATAGACCTCCGTGACGCCCAGTTCGGCCGCCACGCCAAGGATCGTCGGGTGAACCGTACCCCTGTGCCGCGGCGGGGCGACGATGGCGATCTCCTTCACGCCCGCCACCTGAGCGGGCACGATGCAGTGGATCGCCGACGAGGGCAGCGGGGCCGCCGCCCCCGGAACGCAAACGCCGATCCGCCGCAGCGGCAGCAGCCGTGCCTGAAGGGAACAACCCTCGCGGCGGAGCGGCTCGCGCGTCCGGCTCAGGATGTGCGTCTGAAATTCGCGTACCTGCTCGATCGACTTGCGTACAGCGGCCCGCAGCGACGGGGCGAGTGCCTGGCCGGCGGCCTCGATCTCGTCGGCCGGTACGCGAAATGAACCCGGCACCAGTTCCACATGATCGACGCGCCGCGTGGCGTCGGCCACGGCGTGGTCGCCGCGGCGGCGGACGTCGGCGAAGATCTCGCGGACGGCGTCCAGCTCCTGCGAGTCCTTCAGTAACTGCTCCAGAAGCAAGGGTTTGCGCAAGTCCGCCAACTGGGCTCGCGAGTCGGCGTCGGTCGTTCGAATCGAGCGTATGGTGATCATCGGTTGCCTCGTGGTGCCCGCGTGGCGGAGCGATGTCGATTGTACGGAGCCGAACGGGGGGCCGCAACGCGGTCGCTCAAACGCCGTGGAAGCGGAAATGCGGGAAACGGCCGTTCCGTCATTAAGGATACGAGCCGGGGGCCAGGGTTGCGCGGTCCGGCCCAGGATCACGCGTATTCTCGTGTGCGCCGCCGATCGGCGGGGCACGGGATCCGGGTTGTCCGAATGCGCCTCCCCAAGCAACTGGTGGATGCGGTGGCTTGCGTGGTTGACATCAGGGCCGTCCTGGCGCATGAATGTGGTATTATGGGTCGCCGCCGTCGGCGCGGAAGCGGCGGAAAGACGTCTTTTGGTCAGCGAGTGCGATATCAGTGAATCATCAGCTTCGTCGCGTATGTATCCTCGGGACCGGATCGTTCCTTCCAAATGATCCGATCCCGAATGACCGTTTGGATGAGATCCTGGGGCCGCTGAACGAGGCCCCGGAGCGCGTGCAAAGCTTTATCCGGAACATCGGTCCGCGGATGCTGGCGCACGGGGGGATCGAGACGCGGCATTTCGCGATCGACCCGAAGACGCACCGGCTGACGCACACGATCGCAACGCTTGCGGAAGAGGCCGCCCGGCGAGCCCTCGAAGCGGCGGGGCGGAGCCCGTCCGACATCGATTTTCTGATTTTGTCGAGTTCGAGCTACGACCAGACGACACCGCCCACGACCACGATCCTGCAGGAGCGGCTGGGGATCGAGGATTGCGCGGAGATGGAGATCCACTCCAACTGCTCCGGAGTGGGCAAGGCCGTGCAGGTCGCCTACGACGCGCTGCGAACCGGCCGCTACAACACAGCGCTCGTGGTGTACGCCCAGCTGTCCAGTGTGTACCTCCGCAGTTGCTACTTCCAGCAGAAGCAGATGAACAAGACGCAGGCGGCGCTGCGCTACATCCTGGCGGACGGGGCCGGGGCGCTGTTCCTGGAAGGCGTGGAGACGGCCAACGGCAGCGCGGTCCCGCACGAGGTTCTGGGAACGTTCGTCGAGTCGATCGGCGGGAAGCGGCCGCCGGGCATGACGGCGGGCGGCGGCGTGGCCGACCTGGTGGACGTCGAATGCCAGATCGACGGGCTGTTCGCGAAGGGCACACACCACCTGGACCAGGACTTCACCGCCGTCAACCGCGACGCCGGGCCGCTGCTCCGGCAGGGCGTACGGCGGATGCTCGAGTCGCTCGGCATCGACCCGAAGGCGGTCAACCACCACGTGTTCTCGATTCCGACGCGGCAACTGTACAACGACAACACGGAAGGGTTCATCAAGGAGCTGCAGGCGACGACGGACCAGATGAAGTTCCGCGCACGCCACACCGGTTATTGCGGCGGGGCCTCGATTCTGTTGCACCTCGACGAGATGGTCCGGGGGGGCGAGATCAAGCCGGGCGAACTGGTGTCGCTCCATTCGGTCGAGTCGAGCAAGTGGATGACGGCAGGGTTCGTCGTCCGCTGGTGATGCGCACCATGCCGAGCGGGCCCCACGACTCGGACCGCCCTTCCGACACGCCGCCGGCGATGCTGGACCGCGTTCCCCTTACGATCCGCATGGTGTTTTACGGCGCGTTCTTCCTGCTCGTCGTGCTCGTGGCGCTTCCGTGGCTCGCGTACCGGATCGACCTCGTGTGGCCGGCGTGGCGGATCGAGCTGGGCTGGTTCCGGCTGGTCGGGGCCGCCGTATTCGTCGGCTGCCTCGTGACGTATGTCCGCTCGTCGTACCTGCTGAGCCGCCACGGCGAGGGGGCCTACGTCGAGTTCGACCCGCCGAAACGGTTCGTCGCGGTCGGGCCGTACCGCTGGGTGCGGAACCCCGTCGCCGCGAGCGTCGTCGCGACGCTGCTGGGCGAGGCAATCGCCCTGTCCTCGACGGGCGTGTTTCTGCTGTTCCTGGCGGCGCTGCTGGTCGCGCACCTGCAGGTCGTGTTTCTCGAGGAGCCGCTGCTGCGGAAGCGATTCGGCCAGAGCTACGTCGAGTACCTCGCCCGCGTACCGCGGTGGATCCCGCGGCGGCCGCGGTCGTGAGCCGTCTACCGCGACGACCGGCCTGGGGGCCCGCTGTCGAGCCGGCGGCACTCGGCGATGATTTCCGCGGCGCCCTGCTCCCGGAGCTGCCGCACGAGTTCGTCCGCCAGCGCCGCCCCGTCGCTCGCCGGCGCATCCGCCGACGCCTTCGCGAATCGTGATCCATCGGGCATCGCGACGATGGCATCGCCATGCAGCCGCCCGCCGTCGGGGCGGACGTACGCGCCGACCGGGGCACGGCAGCCGCCCTCGAGATGTTCGATCAGGCGGCGTTCGCAGGACAGGGCAACGCGGGCAGCGGCGTCCTCGAGCGGGGCGAGCATCGCCCGAAGCTCCACATCGCGCCCGCGGCCCTGCACCGCGAGGATGCCCTGACCCGGGGCCGGAACCATCACGGCGGCATCAAGGATCTCCGTCGCCTGGTCCGCGAGGCCGGCGCGCCGCAGGCCCGCCATCGCCAGAACGGCCGCGTCGCAATCGCCGCGGCGGACCTTGTTGATCCGCGTGTCCACGTTGCCCCGCAGGGCCGTGAAGCGGAGGTCCCGCCGGACGATCCGCAACTGCGCCTGCCGTCGCAGGCTGCTCGTGCCCACCACGGCGGCCTCGGGCAGGTCCGCGAGCGGCCGGCCGTCGCGCGAGACGATCGCGTCCCGCGGATCTTCGCGCGCCGGAACGAGGAGGAGGTCCAGTTCGGCCGGCGTGTCGGTCGGCAGGTCTTTCGCGGAGTGGACGGCCAGGTCGATCTCGCCGGCGAGCAGCGCCTGCTCGAGTTCGAACGTGAAGATGCCCTTCTGGCCGATCTCGGGGATGGCGTCGTCGGCCCGCTTGTCGCCGGTGGTGACGATCCGCCGCAGCTCGACGCGGACGTCGGAGTGAATCTCGCCGATCCGCGCCGCGACCCACTGCGACTGCGAGAGGGCCAGCAGTGAGCCTCGCGTGCCGATGATGATCCGGTCTCGCAGGGTCAGCACTCCTTCGCCGCGACACGACGTGGGACACGGGGTGAGCCTTCGCCGTCCCAGGCACGCCGAGCGATGCCGGACAGGTGCGCCCGGCGGATCCGCCGGCACGCCTCGGCGATCCCGTCACGGCCCTGTGTGGCGCGCGCATTCTGCCCGCATCTCTTCGCAGGCCGGAAGCCTGCGCCACAAGAGACCTGTTCGGCCCGCCCCGGTGCCCCTATGGCGTGGCCGGCGGACGGCAACGAGCAGAAGGCCGTCGGCAGGGCGAGCGCCGCCAGACGATCGAGGATCTCCGCATCGACCGCACCGAGGCGGAACACCAGCAGCCCGTCGCACGCCCCGAGGTCATGGGCCGAACCGGGAACGTCGTCGGGGATGCGGTAGAGGTCGCCGCCGTCGAGTCGTACACCGTCTAATCCCGGCGCGGGCCTGGCGAGTTCGTCCTCGATCCGCCGGATCTCGGCCTTGATGTCGAGGTCGGGCCGTGGCCAGGTCGGCGAAGGTGGGGCCAGGTAAACCTTGCGGATGCGTGTCGGCGGCGCGGTCGCGGGCCCGGCCACGGCCGCCGATCGCGCCAGGACGCCCGCCGCGACGGCCGTCGCCCCGAAGAACTCCCGCCTGGAAAGCCTGCGATGCATGACGAAGCCCCGGTATCCTGACCCCGCCCGTCGGGGCGGCGCGCCTCTGCGGTGCAGCCGTCCCGGCTGCGAAGGTGCCGGCGGGAAGCCTGCACCACGAGAACGTCCGCAGCCCCGGGAACGTGCTGGAGAAACGGCGCTCCAGCCTCACGGCCCCCGCATTGCCGATTGTCGAGAGGCCCCGGCGGCCCGTCAAACGCCCCGCCGAGGGGCTTGCATACGGCCGGCAGGGCTGGTAGGATCTCCTCTGGATTGGCCAGGACGGTCTACCGCCGGGTAGGTAGCTCAGTTGGTAGAGCAACGGACTGAAAATCCGTGTGTCGC
>CAZUAI010000131.1:0-9778 GCA_964617875.1 uncultured Planctomycetales bacterium
GCCGGCTGATCGGCGCCCCGCCGGGCTACGTCGGCTATGAGGAGGGCGGCCAGCTCACCGAGCGGATCCGCCGGCGCCCGTACGCCGTCGTCCTGCTCGACGAGATCGAAAAGGCCCACCCCGACGTCTTCAACATGCTGCTCCAGATCATGGAGGAAGGCCGCCTGACCGACTCGTTCGGCCGTCACGTGGATTTCAAGAACGTCATCCTCATCATGACGAGCAACATCGGCGCCGACCGGATCACCAACCAGTCCACGTTCGGCTTTGAGCGGCGCGACGAGGAAGTCAGCTATGAGAAGATGAAGAACATTCTCAAGGGCGAGGTCGAGCGCTACTTCCGGCCCGAGTTCCTCAACCGCGTGGACGAGCTGGTCGTCTTCCGCAAGCTCACGCACGAGAACCTCTGCCAGATCGTCGATCTCGAGGTCGGCAAGGTCGCGGCGCGGCTCCGCGAGAAGGACATCGTCCTCGAGCTGACGCAGGAAGCGAAGGACTTCCTGATCGAGAAGGGCACGGACGAGAAGTTCGGCGCACGGCCGCTCCGCCGCGCGATCGAGCAGTACCTCGAGGACCCGATCAGCGAGGCCATCCTTCGCGGCGAGTACCGCGGCAAGCACCGCATCGTCGTATCCGTCAAACCGCCGGCTACCGAGGACGAAGAGAAGAAGCTCTTCTTTGAGTCCCCGTCGGCCGAGGCCCCCGCCGAACCGGCTGCCGCCGCCGCCGGCGACGCGACCTGATCGGCGCGAGGGGGGAATGTCAGTGTCTTTCCCGCCCGGGGCGAAACCCGCCCGGGCGTGCCTCTTCCCCGTGAACAGTCTCTTGGCCGTTCCGGCAGGGGGTCTTGACCCGCTCTGTAGGTACGGCCGTGTACTCCGTCGGATTCCGTCCTTTCCCACCAAACGGCGGTAGCGGTATAATGCCGAAGGCGCTGGTCGCATGGGCGAACGGCCGGCGCCGACCGGATTGGCGCGAGGAGAATCCGTCATGAGTCGCGACAGAATGATGCTGATGGCCCTGGTGGGTCTGGCCTTGGGAGTGGCGTGGAGGGTCGGGGCTGAAGAATCCAGGGCGGGTGCCGACGCACCGGCCGGAGGGGCCGCCGCCAAGGACGCAGGCTCGGCCCCGGCCCCGGCGGACAGGCCGGCCAAGGCCACGGAAGAGGACATCGCCAGGGCCGTGAAGATCGACGACAAGCCGAAGTTCCTCACGGACACCATCGAGATGTTCAAGGCGAAGAAGTACCGCAACGCCGGGGTGAACCTCACGAAGCTGATCAACAGCTCGAGGCCCGACGAACTTGATGCGCTTTCGGCTCAGGCCGAGAAGGAGTTTCAGAAAACGCTCGCCGAGCTGGCCGCCGAGGCGCACATCGAGATGGCCCGGGAAAACGCCAAGGACGGGGCGATCAAGCTCATGTTCGTGACGGCGTACGAGCAGGAGGCGCTCGCCAAGAAGCTCGAGGCGGCGTACACGGAGGCACTGGGCCAGACGATCGCGCTGCCGGAGCCGGCGAAGGAGACCGCCGGCGAGAAGCCGGAGAAAAGCGGCGACCACGAGGGCGCGGACGGACCGAAGAGACCCCCCGGCGGACCCGTCGGCAGGGCGAAGAGACAACTGCCCGGCGGGCCAGGCCCAGGTCCCGGCGGCGAGCCCGCGCCGGGCTCCCCAGGGGCCCCGCCGTCGGCGGAGAGCCCGCAGGTACTTTCGCGTTCCCTGACGATCAACGAGTTCAAGGCCGAGCCGAAGAAGTTCGACGGCATCGGCGTCGGCCCCGAGCAGATGGCGGCGTTCGCGAAGCACATCGCCTACGCCGTCAGCCTCATCGACGCCCGCATGCAGTACGATCCGAAGTATCGGTTGGGCAAGGATCGCGACGCCAAGCAGGTCAAACAGGAGAAGGAGACCATCGCCAAGGAACGCAAGGCACTGCTGGATCTCCAGGCGACCGTTCGCACCGTCGCCAATCTTACCGAGCCGAAGCGTGAGCAGCGGAAGTTCATGATGGAGCAGGCGGAGAAGGCAAAGAAGGCCCAGGAAGAGAGAAAGAACCAACAAAAGAACAAGGCGCCGAAGTCGAGCGGCAAGCCGGCTACGGGCGGTCACGGCGGCAGCGGCAGGCAGGGGTGACGGCGAATCCGTCGCGTCCCCGGTCAAACCCGGATCAAGGAGGACACGCACAGTCATGTCTTGTTCACGAGTCGTTCTGCAAACCGACATCCCCGGCCGGTCCGTCCGTCGGGGCAAGGTCCGTGACATCTACGACTTGGGCGACACGCTGCTGATCGTGGCCACCGATCGCATCAGCGCGTTCGATGTCGTCATGGCCAACGGCATACCGCACAAGGGCGCAGTGCTCACGGCGCTGTCGTGCTTCTGGTTTGCCCGGTTGGGTTCGATCACGCCTCACCACCTGATCGAGACGGTGCGCGACCGCGCCCCCGCGGGCTTCGAGCCGCATCTCGACCAACTCCGCGGGCGGGCGATGGTCGTGCGCAAGACGAAGGTCGTGCCGATCGAGGCGGTTGTCCGCGGCTACCTCGCGGGCAGCGGGTGGAAGGAATACGGCGAAAGCGGCCGTGTGTGCGGCGTCTCCCTGCCGCCGGGCCTGAAGCAGTGCGACCGCCTCCCGCAGCCGATCTTCACGCCCGCCACCAAGGCCGAGACGGGTCACGACCTGAACATCTCGTTCGAGGAGGCCTGCGGGATCGTCGGACGCGATGTGATGACCGCGATCCGCGACCGGAGCGTTGCGCTGTACGAGCATGCGGCCGAGTACGCCCGCGGGCGCGGCGTGATCATTGCGGATACGAAGTTCGAGTGGGGTTGGGCGGGGGACGAGCTGATCCTCATCGACGAGGTGCTCACGCCCGACTCCTCGCGGTTCTGGCCGGCAGACCGGTACGAGCCCGGCCGCGACCAGGCGAGCTACGACAAGCAGTTCGTACGCGATTACCTGGAATCGATCCGGTTCAACAAACAGCCGCCGGGGCCGACGCTGCCCGAGGAGGTCGTCGCGAAGACCTCCGAGAAGTACCTCGAGGCCTACGAGCGATTGACCGGCGCGAAGCTCGTCACGGCGTAGACCTTCTTGCCCCGCGCATAAGAAAACACCGGACGCGTAAAGCCATCCGGTGCTTTCCGGAGGGGAAAGAAGCCGAAAGTATCGCTGTCTTCCAACCCTTGCAGGCCGAACTCGTCGGTGCGTCGTGGGTTCGTTGGCGGTCGAACGCACGGGACAGCGACCGAGGCGTTCGACCGATCAGTTCCTTCATCCCATTATACGACGTACAAACCGCTTCGTTCGCAGCAAAGAAACAGAAAAATCGTTGTGCGGTCATTACCCCATCCCGTGGGCGACGGGCCGCCATGACGATGCTATGCGACGGCGGAAATCCGCCCTGTTGTAGTCGCCGCTCCCGACGTGTCGTGTCCGCCGTACAGCCGGACTGCTACTGGCCGGGCGCGGAAACCGGGGCGGCAGGCCGGGTGGCCGGCATGGTTGCGGGCCTCGATGCAGGCATCGTGGCGATGCGACGGGTCAAACCGCCGGCGCGGGGATCATCGGGCTTGAGCTTCGTCGCCTCGGCGAGCAGCCGCCTGGCGTCCTCGGCGTGCCCGCGATCGGCGGCCGCTTCGGCCGCACGATACCGCACGTCGGCGTCGTCCTTCTTATGCCGTGATACGCCGTCGAGCAACCGAAACGCCAGTTCCTTGTGGAGTGGTTGGTTGCTCGCGGACAGGACGATGCCGAGCCGGTGGGCAAGCTCGAGCGAAGTCTGGGCAATCCCCATAGCGGCCTCGGGGGCGTTCACCGCCACGGCCCGGTGCAGTTCGGCGTCGGCCTCGGCGAGCCTGTCCTGCTTGAGATAGACCTCGGCCAGCAGGGCGTGCGCTTCCCAACTCTCCTCGCCCGCCTTGACGCCGATGTCGATCGCCTTCTTCAGTGCCGTCTCCGCGGTGGCTCTGTCCCCCGCCCTTTCCGCGACGAGCGCAACCATGACGTGCGACATCGGGATATCGGGATAGTCTTTCGCCATGTCGTCGGCCGTGCGCCGCGCCAACTCGTTCTCGCCCAGCGTCGCGGCAAACCGCACCAACGCTGCCCGGGCCGGCAGGAAGTCCGGGGCCTCTATGATCATCCGTTGCAGCCGGATCAGGGCCTCGCGCTGACGCTGTGTATTCACCGGCTGCGAGGCCGGCTGCGAAACCGCGCTCGTCGATACGGGGGGGCGGCCCTCTTCCGCCAACGCGAACTGGAGGATCTCGCCGAGTTCGCGGCTCAGCCGCGCGGCCCGCTGCTCCTGTGCGGTGCCGGCCGCCTCTTCGCCGACCGGGGCCTTTGAGCTTGTGGATTTGCGAATCCACAGCACGAGCGCCACGGCCAGCAGGAACGCGATCGCGGCGAACCACAGGAAGTTCTTCAACTGCTCCGCCGATGAAGGTTTCGGTTTCTCTTCCATGCCAGCGTTATACGCTTTCGCGGTCCGGTGTACAAGATGCGGCCGGGCGGCAGATGGACACCGAAAAGGTGCTTCGCTGACAGGACGTCATGACGTGACAAACGAGCGGGCTCCTGGGTGCTCCGTTTCCTCGGTTGCGTGGCTGCTCGACC
This sequence comes from uncultured Planctomycetales bacterium, assembly GCA_964617875.1. GTDB lineage: Bacteria > Planctomycetota > Phycisphaerae > UBA1845 > PWPN01 > CAZMVY01. The sequence continues at coordinate 4,619 of CAZUAI010000131.1, forward strand.
GTTCGGCTCAACGGGCACGTGAGCCTGTTCTGGGGCGGCTATCGCTGCGTGTCGCCGGAGTCTGACAGGGGGGCTTCGGTGGAGGCGCCGGCGCCACGGATCTGCCCCATGGCGGCCTTCAGCCCGGCCTGGGCGGCGGGGGAGTCGGGTTGGAGGCGGAGGGCCGTGCGGAACGCATCCGCGGCGGCGGCGGGCTGGCCGTTCTGGAGCAGCGCGCCGCCCAGGTTGATGTGCGGCTCGGCGCGCCCGGGCTGAAGCCGGACGACGGCTTCGAAGAAGGGGATTGCGTCCCGTACGTGTCCTGTCTGCGCCAGGGCGATGCCCATGTTCGTCTTCGCCCGTCCGTAGTTGGGGTCGAGCCGCGCGGCCTCGCCGAAGTGTTCGATGGCTTCGGCGGGCCTGCCCGAACGCAGGAGCGCCAAGCCGAAATTGTTGTGCATCTCCGGGCTTCGCGGCCTCAGCCGGAGGGCCTCTTCGTAATGGCGGATGGCAAGGTCCGGCTTGTTCTGCCGGGACAGGACATTGGCGAGCGCCCCGTGGGCTTCGGACGATCGCGGGGCGATCTTCAGCGCCCTCTCGAGATAGGCGGTAGCCTCGTCGTACCTCTTGTTTTCCGCCAGGGCCGCGCCCAGGCGGATCGCGGGCTCCGGCGCATCCGGTTGGAGCCGGAGGGCCTCCTCGTAGCATGCCATGGCGGCCGTCGTATCGCCGCGTTTCGCCAGCGCACAGCCAAGGTTGTAGTGGAGCATGTGAGAACGCGGGGCCAACGTCAGCATGTATTGGTACAGACCCACCGTGTCGCTCCAGCGACGGGTGTACAGACGCGTTGCCACAGCCTCCGCCCCTGCCACAAGAACGAGCGCCCCGATCACGAAGCCCCTCGCATACCCAGACGCACGCGTGCCCGGTGCGCCATCCGCGATCCGCCCAAGAAACCACGCTAACGCGAGCAGGAACCCCACGAACGGCAGGTACACGTACTTGTCCGCGGCAATCGCGTTGCTGAAGCTGACGATCTGCATCGTGGGCAGTATCAGGATGAAGAACACCAGCCAGGCGATCGCCAGGGCACGCGTCCATCGAAGAGATATCGCGAGCGCCGCAAGCAGTATCGGCGTCGCAATGACGCCGGCCAGAACCGCCCCGTCCGACAGCGCAACGGGCTCCGGAAACGGGTAGTGCGACGACAAGTGCGACGGCCAGACGACCTTGCGCAGGTAGAAGAGCACGTTGTGACAGATCACCAGGGGAATCTCGACAAGCGGGTACTGGCCCGGCGTTTGCACCCGTGCGGTACGCGCCTGTGAAATCAGCGTAACGGCAGCGGAGATGCCCCCGATTACGAACAGCGGCAGCTTCTCCAGAACGCCCCTCCAGCTCAGACGATTCAGCGGCCAGTAGTCCAGCAGCAACAAGACCAGCGGCAACGGCGTCGCTGTCGGCTTCGACAAGAGCGCCAAGGCGTACGCAGCCACGCACAGAATCGCGAACACGCGATTCCGTCGGCGCGCATACCCGACGTACGAAACCAGGCAGCACAGCGAGAAGAACGTCGCCAGGAGCGTCTTGCGTTCCGCGACCCAGCAGATCGTCTCCACCGTCAGCGGGTGCAACCCGAACAGGAGCCCTGCCCCCGCGGCAACCCAGGGCCTGCCAAACAGCAGGTGCAGAAACACCACCATCATCGCCGCGTTGATCGCGTGCAAGGCCAGACTGGTCCGATGGAACGGCCGGAGATTGTCCGCTCGCCCCGCGATCGCGTAGTCGAGCATGAGGGAGGTCATGGCCAGCGGCTGGTAGTACCCGCCGACCGTCGAAGGATCGAGGACCTCGCCGAAAAACCGCCGCACCGACTGCCAGCTCGGGTTTTGAACAAGGTCGTTGTCCGTGAGGTATTGCTGGTCGTCGATACAAAGGGCCTGCGACGAAAGAGCGGTCCAGTGCGTCGCGACGACGACAATCGCCACGATCACCGACAGGATCGCCGCCGTCACCATGCGGGATCCCCGTGAGCCGCCGTGTTGCGTGGCTGACGGCAAGGGAACCTTCCTATCCGGTTGTCTTCCTTGCTGCGGGCGCACCACAGGGTGAGTCTACTCCCCCGCCCAACCCGACTCAACGACGGACGCTCGCAGCAACCCGATCCCGTGCCGCCATCGATGGCCGCCCGGTCGGCAGCGGTTCACCGTCTGCCGTATCGACGGACCGGCGTATTTCAGCGCACAAGACCCCATTCGCTCTCCTGTTGACAGGCAAGCGATATTGTAGGTCATCTATTTGTCGCCACGGTATGGGTAGCCTCAACATATTGTAACGATTGCGGTTATATTGCGATTAGTCTCGTCTTAAGTGCAGAGTCATGCACGATATGATGCCGATTCGTTCAAAATCGTGCTATCGAATGACGGAAGGTGCTTGCATTCTTTCACGATCCGTCGATAATAGAGGACGAGGTGTGCCGGCTGCATGGCTGCCGATGAGCGAAGACAACACGTGATCGAGTTTCTGGCCCGGCGCGGGTTCGTCGGGCTGTCGGCGCTTGTGCAGGAACTGGGCGTGTCGGAGTCCACGGTCCGCCGGGACCTGATGCAGCTTGAGGATGAAGGCATCGTTCGCCGTACGCACGGCGGGGCGGTGTTCGTCAGCGATCGGTTCAGCGTGCTGAGCTTCGCCGCTCGGGAATCGACGGAACAGGCGGAGAAAGAGGCGATCGGACGGGCGGCGGCCGAGCTGGTCGAGGATGGCGAAACGGTCCTCATCGACGGCGGGACGACGACGTTCCAGATTGCCCGGCGGCTGGCCGGCCGGCGGTTGCAGGTGGTGACGAATTCGCTGCCGATCGCAAACCTGCTGGGCAGCGACGGGCAGATTGAGTTGGTGTTCGTGGGCGGCTATATCTATCCGCGTACCGGGGTGGCGTTGGGGCCGATGGCGATGCAGATGCTCGCCACGGTCCACGTGAACAAGGCGTTCATGAGCGCCGCCGGCATCAGCGAGAGCGGGTTGTACAACGCCAATGTGCTGATGGTCGAGGTCCAGCGGCAGATGATGAAGTGCGCCGACGAGGCGATCATCGTCGCGGACCACACGAAGTTCGGGCGGCGGGCACTGGCGCAGCTCGGGACGTGGGAAGACGTGGACCGCGTCGTGAGCGACGACCGGTTGAGCCCGTCCTGGCAGTCGACGCTCCGGGCGAACGGCGTGGCCCTGGTGGTCGGGACCGTCGCGGAGGGAACGCGGCGGGCCGTGGAGGAGTCGGTATGAGCGTGATGACGCGTCCGCCGGTGGATCGAGGGACGGTCGAACGGATCGTTCGCGAGATTGTGTACTCGCGACTGGCCCCCGCGGGGCGTGACGGCCACCGGCCGAAGCTGGTGGTCAACATCTCCGCGCGGCACATGCACATCTGCCCGGAGCACATGGACATCCTGTTCGGTCCCGGCGCGCGGCTGACGTCGATGCGGCCGCTGTACCAGGACGGCGAGTTTGCCTCCGAGCAGTCGGTGACCGTCATCGGTCCGCGGCACCGGATGATCAACAACCTGCGGATCCTCGGCCCGGAGCGCAAGGCGTCGCAGATCGAGCTGGCCTTCACCGATGCGATCGCGCTGGGCATCGACGTTCCGGTGCGGGCGTCGGGCAACATCGAGGGCACGCCGGGCTGCATCGTCATGGGTCCGAAGGGCCACATCGAGCTGAAACAGGGCGTGATCCGTGCGGAGCGGCACGTTCACATGAGCGACAAGGACGCCGCGTACTACGGCGTGAAGAACGGCGACCGCATCAAGCTGCGGGTCGAGAGCGACTGCTGCACGACGTTCGAGGATCTGTTGGTCCGGGTGAATCCCGCCTGGAAGCTGGAAGTGCATCTGGACACGGACGAGGGAAATGCGAGCAACCTGACGAAGGCGAGAAAGGTGGAACTGGTGGTGGGGTAAAGCGCGAGAGTGGGAAAGCGGGAAAGTGGAAACGCACGAAAGGGACGCAATGCCGACCGAGGGCGCTGTTGGCCGCTTTCGAGGCGACAGACTCGACAGGACGTTCCGGTTCGGCGTTTGTGCGGTGAAAACGGCAATGACGCTTCCACAGAATGCGGCGGTCAGCGTACTCGGGCGGCAGGTTGTGGCCGCGGCGATGTTCCCGGGCGCGAGCCCGCGGGAGCCGAACCGCGCGGAGACGCGGACGCCGTTCGTGAACCAGGTGGCGATTGCCCTGAAGGAGTGCCGCGAGGCGGTCCGCCGGCTGGACAGGGTCGTCGGGGCGGGGATTGTTGCGAGGCCGGGAATGGAGCCCCTGGCTGCGGGGGGGGGCCGAGATCGAGAAGATCCTTGCGACGATTGTGCGCAAGGCGAAATAGAGGACGAAGGCGTAGACCGGGCGAGGATTCGCTTTCGGTGACAAGGAGACGTACATGGCTGCAATCGAGGCACTAGGCATGGTAGAGACCAAGGGTCTGGTCTCGTTGATCGAGGCGAGCGACGCGATGCTCAAGGCCGCGAACGTGACCCTGGTCGGGTATGAGAAGATCGGCCGCGGGCTGGTCACGTCGTTCGTGAAGGGGGACGTGGCGGCGGTGAAGGCGGCCACGGACGCCGGCGCGGCGGCGGCGAGCAAGGTCGGCGAGGTCGCCGGCGTGCACGTCATTCCGCGTCCGCACGACGACGTGGCGAACCTGATGCCGGGCGCGAGCAAGGCTTCCAAGAGCAAGTGAGGTGCGACAATGAGTGATGCAATCGGACTGGTCGAGACAATCGGGTTCGCGGGGCTTGTCGAGGCCTCGGACGCGATGTGCAAGGCCGCCAACGTGGAACTGGTCAAGCAGATCCCGATCGGCGGCGGCTACGTGACCACGATCGTTCGCGGCGACGTCGGCAGCGTCAAGGCGGCGGTGGATGCCGGCGCCGAGGCGGCCAATCGCGTCGGCGAACTGGTCAGCGCGCACGTGATCCCGAGACCGCACGAGGGGCTGACGGGCGTGTTTCTCTGAGGAAATGCGCCGACGGTGAGAACGTGAAAACGTGAGAAAGCGGGACGCGGCGATCGCGGCCCTTTCGCACTTTTCCGGTTTCGCGGTTTTTCGGTCTGATTTCGTATGCTGATTCTCGTCGCCAACATCGGCAGCACGTCGTTCAAGTTCAAGCTCTTCGACATGGCGAAGGG
>CAZUAI010000132.1:0-9479 GCA_964617875.1 uncultured Planctomycetales bacterium
CATCCGTACGATCTTCGCTCGTGCGAGGTGCGGATTATGCAACTTGGGGGTTTATTCCGGGCGACTTGGACGACGACGACGATGTCGACCTCACGGTCTTCGGCTGCTTTGCGTCCTGCTTCAACGGCCCGGATCAGACGCCCGCATGGCCCGGGTGCCCCAATGCCGACTTGGACGGTGACGGCGACGTCGATCTGTCGGACCTCGCCGAGTTCCAGGATTGTTTCAACGGCCCCAACCGGCCGCCGAAGGCCCCCGGCGTCAGGAGCGGCACCGAGGGTCGTGCCCGGCGCAGCGATTGCCGACGGCAGTTCGATAATCGACGACGGGCTGTGATGCTGCAGGAGCGACTCGACCTCGGCCCGCAGTTCGGCGTCGTCGCCGCACGCATGGTCGAGGAACGCCCCCCGCGCATCGTTGTCGAGTTCGCATGCCGCCAGAAACAGCCGCTTGATGCGTTCGTGGCGATCCGGGCTCATGCGGGGGTGCCCCTGTCCGTTCGCTCCCGCACCTGGCTCAGCTCCCGCCGGAGCCACGCACGAACGGCCGTCCATTCGGCCTCGACCGTTCGCTTCGAAACGCCGATGGCCTCGGCCACCTCCGCAACGTTGAGGCCCCCGAAGAACCGCAACTCGACGATCGTCGCCTGGCGCGGATCGACCTTCGTCAGCTTGGCGAGCGCCTCGTCGACGGCCAGCAGGTCCTCGTCCCGTCCCGGCGAGAGCGTCAACGCCTCATCCAGTTCGATCCGGAGCCGTCCGCCGCCGCGCTTGACGCGCTGCCGCGAGCGGGCGTGATCAACGAGGATGCGCCGCATGGCCTGGGCGCCGACGGCGAAGAAGTGCGTCTTGCCCTGCCAGTGCGCACGGGTCTGGTCGATCAGCTTCATGTAGGCTTCGTGAACGAGCGCCGTGGGCGAGAGCGTATGGCCGCGCCGCTCTCCCTTCAGATAGCGCGTGGCCAGCTTTCGGAAATCGTCGTACAGGATCGCGAACAGACGCTCCGCGGCCTTCTGATCGCCCGATGCCAGCTCGTTGACGAGCTGCGTGGCCTGCGATGAATCGGTCTTTGCCATAACGCTCAACCCACGCCGAGGATGCCGAACGACTCGAGCGCCTCCTTCTCGCCGGGGCAGAAAGTGAAGAGCTTCTTGAGGTTCGTGATCTCAAAGACCTTCATCAGATCCGCGCGGAGGCTGCAGATGACCAGTGTCCCCTTGATCGCGTTGCACTTGGTCCGCAGGTTGATCAGCACGCCGAGCGCGGAGGACGACAGGAACCTGACCTTGGAGAAATCCAGGATGAGCTTCTTCGTGCATCGCACGTCCACCAGTTCGTACAACTGATTGCCGATCGCCTCGACCTGGGCGGTGTCGAGGATCGAGCTGTCCTCGAAGTTGACGACCGTGACGTCCCGCATCGTGTGGATGAGCAATTTCGGAGCCGATGGCATGTGAGTCCTCGTCATTCGCGTGACGGGAAAAACACGCCCCGGGACAAACCACCCGCGGATAACACTGCCCGTACACGCCGCCGCCATGATAGTGAGGCGGCGCAGCCGACGCAACGGACCACGCGAAGAGTCTCGATCACGACCTGGACAGTCTGGGGGCCTGCCTCCGGGAGGGGCGGACTTCCCGCCTGACTTGCCTTCGCGTCACGATGTCACGGACCTGCAGGCAGGATGCCTGCGCCACAGGAACACCACCCGCGTCGAAACGGCGCCGGCCTTCTGCGCCCCCTTTCACGCCGTCGGCCGGTGGAGAAGGCCCCGGATTACGTCGACCCACTTCGCCATGACGCCCGGCTCCGGCAGCGCGATCCGCAGCTCCTGACGGCCCGTGGAGGAGTCCCGTACGACGCGCGCCGGCGCGCCTGCCTTCGCTGATGCGCCCTCGTCTGCGCGGCCGGATGACACACTCAGCACTTCGCCCAGTTGCTGGAGCCACGCGGCGCCCTGCGTCACGAGGTCGCGCAGCGCGTTCAGGCCGGCCTCCGGCGAACGGGCCGGCTCACCGCTGTCCTTCGCGGCGGGGGCTCGCGACGTGCCGGCCTCCGGCCGGCCGGTCTCTGACGGCGGCGGCGCGGCGGGAACCGCCGTTGTGGCGGCCTCGACCGTCTTCATGAACCGGCTCATTGCGCTCTCGCCCATGAGGACCTTGTCGGTCGTCCCGTCGAGAACGCCGGAGAAGACCGACTGCTTGAACGCCAGCAGCGACAGCATGCCGTGCTCGATCGTGTGCTCGGAGACAAAGTTCACCACGCGGACGGCCCGCTGCTGCCCCATGCGGTGGACGCGACCGATGCGCTGTTCGAGCACGGCCGGGTTCCACGGCAGGTCCATGTTGATGACGGCGGAGGCCCGCTGCAGGTTCAGCCCGACGCCGCCGGCGTCCGTCGAAAGGAAGACCCTGCACTTGTCGTCCTCGCGGAGCGCCCGCGTAAGGTCCTTGCGCTCCCGGCTCGGCACGCCGCCGTGCAGGTGGACGTGGCCCCAGCCGCGCTCCTCGAGCATCTCGGCGACCAGCTCGTTCATCCGCACCCACTGGCTGAAGATGACGACCTTCGCCCCGTCCTCCTCGAAGATTTCGCTCAGCACGTTCGCCAGTTCGCCGATCTTCGTGTGGTGCTTCGTCTGGTGGTCGATGAGGTACGTGCTGTCACACGACATCCGCATGTTCTGCAGGGCGATGCGGAGCCGCAACTGATCCTCGTCGCTGAGGAACCTGTACCGGCGCCACTTGGCGACGATCCGGGCGACGATCTCCCGGTTCTCCGCGTGCGGCACCCACTGCTGCTCGGTCATCGGAACGAAGAAGTTCTTGTCCATCCGCGCCGGGAGCTGCGTCAGGACCTGGCTCTTGCTCCGCCGGATCAGGATCGGCGCGAGCGTCTTCGTGATCTTGCCGAGATCGCGATAGCCGATGACCTTCGTCGTGCCTTCCTCATAGACGGCGTGGTCGGCCTTGAAGGCGAAGAGCGGGCCGAGCCGGTGACGGTCCACGAACTCGACGATCGAGTGCAGTTCCTCCAGCCGGTTCTCCAGCGGCGTGCCCGTGAGCACGAAGGCATACGGCGACTCGATCCGCTTGACGGTCTGGGCCGCGCGGGTCTGCCAGTTCTTGATCCGCTGCGCCTCGTCGAGGATCACGAGTTCGGGCGACCAGCGGGCGATGGCGTCGAGGTCGCGGTGGACGACGTCGTAGTTGACGATCTTGAAGAACACCCCGCCTCTGGCGTACAGCTCGGCCCGCGAATGCGTGAGGCCCTCGATGATCAGGGCCGGCCGACGGCAGAACCTGCCGATCTCGTCCAGCCACTGGCTCTTCAGCGACGCCGGGCAGACAACCAGCACGCGTTCCAGCCCGCACTCGCGGGCCAGGATCTCCGCCGCGGCGATCGCCTGGATCGTCTTGCCGAGGCCCATCTCGTCCGCGATGATCGCCCGCCCCGCCGTCGCCGCGAAGAGCGCCCCCTCCCGCTGATACGGGTACAGCGGCACCGCCAGCAACCGGTTCCACTCGCCGTTCCGCCCGCCGTACTTCTCACGGAGCCGCCGGCGGCGACGTTCGGCGTCGCGGACCTCTGCAACCAGCGACCAGGCGTCGTCGTAGATCCGGATCGCGTCGCCGAAGCGGGCGGCCCCGCGAGCGAACGCGTCGAATTGCCCGAAACGATCCGGCCGCAGACAGCCCGTCGAATCGAAGCACAGGCTCGCCAGGCGCCGCAACGCCGGCGGGCAGGAGGTGCCCTCTGAAAACAGGATGTCACGCCGGTTGCCGTAGCGCACGTAGACCTCGGCGAACGGCGGGCGGAAGCCCCGACGCAGGATATGGGCGTGCTTGCGCCGCAGCCGGTGAAGCGTGGCCTCGATGTGCTTGCACGTGCCGAGCGTATTGACCGCGTAGTCCGGGCACGAGCAGTAGTTGCGCCCCGGCTCCTCGCCGCGAATCACGACGCGATAGGTTCGCCGCGTGGCCGGGTTGGCGACGGCGTACTCCGCGAACACGGGCTCGGGGCCCAGCTTCTGGATGCGAAACGGCTGCTCCGCACCGAACTGCCGGCGCAGCTCCAGTTGCCACTGGCGAAGCGTCATCCCCTCCGGCGCATGTGTTCGCGACAGCTTTCGAGGCTTGGGAGAGCTTTGCCTGAAACGGGCATTCCGGGCGGACATCACGCTCACCTCCGTGCGAGGACCGGATTCGCGCCGATATCCTACACCCCGTGGGGCGTCAGGCAAGCGCGGAGCACCCTGCCGATGAGACGATAACGCCGTCGCTCGCTGCCAAAAACCGGTGTCGAGGTGGCCGGGGACCGCACCGGAAGCGGCCGCGCAACGCGGCGATTCATTGTTCATGCGTTTTCTCTTTCGCTGCTTTTTGGCTTGTGCCCCGGCCCAAAGGGAGCGTATAATGGAAGCAGGGTATGTCGGCGACGGACACGGCGGCGAAAACCGCCGAAAGGAAACCTTTGTGCCGACCCGCGGGGCCGTCGTCAATGCCCCGTTGTCACCGCTCGCAGGAGGACGTGAACCGATGAAGAGCAGCCGACTCAGCCTTGCGTGGTTGTTCCTCGGCGGGGCCAACCTCCTGGCCGTGCCTGCGTCGCCCGATCCCGTCGAGATCACACAACCGGACGGCTCCGTCTTCGCCGCGTACGTCCGGGGCGACGAGTTCCAGGGTTGGGTCGAGACCGCGGAGGGCTACACCATCGTGCGGAATGAGGCCACCGGCGCCTGGGAATACGCCGCCACCGACGCCCAGGGCAACCTGGCGTCCTCCGGTGTCCCTGTGCAACCCAACGTGGCACCCGATGCGAAAGTCCCTCTCCACCTGATGCCGCCCCGCAAGACCGAAATCGCGATCGGGGACTGGAAGACGCGCAACCAGGAGCCCGGCGCGCTTGTGACGATGGCCCCGGTCTCCGGAACCCGGAAGCTCCTCATTCTCCTTGTGCAGTTCGCCGACCGATCGCTGGTGACGACGCCGTCCGGCTGGAACGGCACGACATTCAACACCACGCCCGGGGCCAAGTCCCTGGCGAACTTCTACACCGACAACTCGTTCGGCGCCCTGACCGTCTCGCCCGTCGCCCATACCCAGACGGGCAACCCGGCGGGCATCGTGACGGTCACCGTCTCCATGAACCACCCGAACAGCGGGAACAACTGGAATTACTCCGTGGAGATCGCCTGGATCAACGCCGCCCTGGCCCAGGCCGCGCCCTACGTGAACTTCCCCGCCCTGGACACCGACGGCGACGGCGTGCTCGAGACGAGCGAGGTGGTGATCTACTTCATCCTGGCCGGCTATGAGGCGTCCGGTTCGAGCAAGACGCCGAACATCTGGGCCCACGCATGGGGCGGCTCCGGCGTCTCCGTGAGCGGCAAACAGTTGCGGACCTGGGCCCTGAACGGCGAACTCAACAACGCGGACGCCCAACATCCCATGGGCGTCATCGCCCACGAACTCGGCCACTCGATGTGCGGACTGCCCGACCTCTACGACACGACCTACACGAACTCCGGCCTGGGCGTGTTCTCGCTGATGGCCTTCGGCTCCTGGGGCCGCACGGCATCCGAGAGCTACGGCGGAACCACGCCCGTGGCCCTCGATGCGTGGTCGCGGCAGTATCTCGGATGGGCCGCCCCCCGGATCCCCGCCGCCCCGGGCGCGATGTCCTTCGGCCCGGCACTCTCGTCGCCCGATGCCCCCGTCAAGCTGATCAACACGACCGTGAGCACCACCCAGTTCTTCCTGGTCGAGAATCGCCATTCCTCCGGCTGGGACAAGGGCATGGAGCCCTGGCTCGGCGCAAACTGGGGCGGCGGGCTCCTGATCCAGCACATCGACACCACCATCGGCACCGTGAACCAGTACGTAAGCGGCAGCCACCAGGGCGTGATGGCGGAAGAGGCGAGCACGGCCTACTGCTCCCTCGTGACGCCCGGCACGACCTGCCGCGGACATGTGACCCTGCTGTTCTACAGCGGGAACAACCCCGGCTTCGGCGACGCCACCACCCCGAACACAAGGCTCTACAACGGCACACCGACGGGCCTCGCCGTCACCGGCATCTCGGCGCGCTCGCAGACAATGACCGCGACTGTCGATGTCCCAGCGCCCGTCGTACTCGCCAACGTCAGCGCGATCAGCGTGCCCGAGAACGGCGCGGCGACATTTCTGGTCAAACTCGGTATGCAGCCAGCGTCGAATGTCACGGTGTCGGTCGCTCCGATCGACGGCGACGCCGATATCACCGTCCAGTCCGGGGCGAGCCTCACGTTCACCTCGTCCAACTGGAACACGTACCAGGCCGTGACGCTGGCCGCGGCGAACGACGACGATGCCATCGACGGCACCACGACGATCCGTTGCAGCGCGCCCGGCTGGACCGGCAAGGACGTTACGGCCACCGAGGCCGACGACGACCGCGTGATCGTGACCGACGTCGGCTCTCTCACCGTACCGGAGACAGGCACCGCCGCCTTCCAGGTCAGGCTTCGGGGCCGGCCCGCTGCGGACGTAATCGTCTCCGTCGCCTTCCTCAGCGGCGACACCGATATTGCCATCCAGTCGGGAGCCGGCCTCACCTTCACGCCGACGGACTGGAATCTGTATCAGTCGGTGACGTTGGCCGCCGCCCACGATCCCGACCGGGCGAACGGCCGGGCAACGATCCGGTGCAGCGCGGCCGGCTGGGCGAGCTGCGACGTGCTCGCAACGGAGAACGACGACGAAGTCCCGGCCGATTACAACTTCGACGGCGACGTGGACCTGAACGATTTCGGTCTTCTCCAGTTGTGTCTCGACGGCCCGAACCGCCCGCTCCGGGCACCGGAGTGCGCTGCCGCGGACATGGACGGCGACGAGGACGTCGATCTGGCCGACCTCAGCACATTCCAGGACTGTTTCAACGGACCAAACCGCCCCCCCGCCTGCCGATAGAATGGATCGGGGCAAATCAGCAGATTCGGGCGTAAAACAAACGGAGGCGGAGGGATTCGAACCCCCGGTGCCCTTTCGGGCACGCCGATTTTCAAAACCGGTCCCTTCAGCCGCTCGGGCACGCCTCCGGGATTCCTGCGGCCGTGCAGGCAGGATACCTGCACCCCCAAGCAGCCTATCCCGCGGGGTCCCGTCATGCAACGAGAGGGGTCGGCGCTATCGGCGGGCCTGGTCGTGAATCGGCCGACCGTCGCCGGCGCTGATGAGCGGGCGCGTCGTGTCCTCGATCTCGAACGCGCGGCCCCGCGGCGCCGCGAGACACGTCAACGGCGCGGTCGAGGCCTTCGGATCGCCGCAGCGGCGGGCTTCGTCGGGGGAAATGCGACGGATCAGCCGCAGGCCGCTCCTGTAGACGCTGCCCGGAGCTTGCCGGCGGCACCAGGCGACGACGCCCTGGACCCACACCTTCCGGCCTCGAACATCCATGAGCAGATTCAGCACCTCGCCGCGGTACATGGGGTGTTCCGTCCGCATGCACACGCCCTCCTTGGACACATCGCAGAGCGGCGCGACGAACGTGCTGCCCGCCGCGTTGACGTCCTTCAGCCGTCCCGCGTAGACGCAGCCGACCTTCACGTCGCCCTCGCACGCGAAGCGCGGCGGACGCCGCGAGGCGATCCGGGGTTGAAGGAGCGAACGGTGTTCCTGGCTGACGGCTCTTTCGTTCCCCGCCTGGCACACGTCGGCGTCCGGTTCGGTCGCCGGCTCCCGCCAGTGCCGTTCGAACACGCCCTGCCAGCAGGCGAGGAGTTCGGCATCCAGCTGCCGGCCGGCCTGCGAGGCGAGCACCCGGACGGCCTTCGTCGGAGTGAGCGGTCCCGTGTAGCCCGGCCGCCCGAGAATGGCGTGGAATGCGTCGACGATGGAGAGGATCTTGCTGCCCGCGAGCATCTCCTTGCCCATAAGCCCCAACGGGTAGCCCCCGCCGTCCACACGCTCGTGGTGCTGAAGGATCATCTGCCGCACCGGCCAGCTCACCCGCGCCTCGTCGTTGATCATCCGGACGGACTCGATGGGGTGCTGCATGAGAACGCGCCGCTCGTCCGCATCGAGGGGCCCCGGCTTGTTCAGCACGTCCGGGGCGATGCCCATCTTGCCGAGGTCGTGCAGGAGCCCCGCCAACCCGATCTCCTTGAGCGTCTCCGTATCCGGGCCAAGCGCTTCCATCCCCAGGAGCATCCCGAGCATCGACACGGCCAGCATGTGGTTCGCCGTGGTTCGTTGCCGCGCCGCCGTCTGCAGAATGGCGGGCGCGAGTGCGGGATCGGTGAGCGCGGCTTCCACCACCGTGCCGAGCAGGCTCCACGCGCGGTCGAGATTCCCCTCCGCCTCGGGCAGGTCGATCAGGTCTCGCATCGTCGCCGAGCCCGCAAAGAAGATGCACGCGGCCTTCTGGTCGGCGCTGATGTCCGGCGCAAGGAGCACGTCGGCGAGTCTGTCCTGAACGGCCGCCTCGCACTCCCCCTGCGAGGACTCCCGCAGGAACAGCGAGGAAACGCCCGACTGGCGCAAACGCTCCACGTCCGGTTGCGACAGACCCACGCCGGCCTCGCGGTACAGAACCGCACCCTCGCGGCTTGCGGTGGGCAGGTAGACCGCGACGTCCGCATCGCCGTCGTGGGCGTCCACGAAGGCGTGCATGGCGGCGGTCGGTACTGCGATCAGATCTCGCGCGCTGCTCATATCGGTCCCCGAAATTCGACTGCAAGCCCTCTGCAGGACTATCCAATTCTCTCTCGCGAGAAGCAAGTCTCACGGAAGAAATGATTGCAGGACCGGGCCGGAGCTTCACCACGGTGCGCGACCGATAATGGAAACGCGGCCTACGCCTCAGCCACGGCGCACGTGCGAACGGAATGACTGGTCAGCAGCGATGGCGGGATGGCAGCGAGGCGACGCACGGATTGGAGGACGAAGCGGCGTCCGCGCCATTGACGGGCTCGCACAGCCCCAGTTGCCGCAACATCGTCAGGATCATCGGCACGGTCAGCGGCTTGGTCAGAAACGTCTGAGTTCCGAGTCTCCGGCAGAGATCGACAACCACCGGATCGTCGGTTGAGGACACCGCAACAATCCGAAAACGCCCCGGGATCGGATTTGTGCGAAGCCATCGCAGCACGTCGAAACCGTCGCCGTCGGGCATGTAGAGATCGAGCAGAAGAAGTGTGGGATGGTCACCATCGCACGCGGCGCGGCTCCGCTCGTCCGCGAGGGCATCGATTGTCTCCTGGCCCGTGCGCAGGTGGCGAATGGGCCCCTGCACACCGGCGGCCTTCAGCGTCGCCTCGGCGAGCACGGCATGCCCGTCATCATCCTCCGCAAGAAAAACCTCGACGGTCAGCGGCGGTGCCTCGTGCCCACGTTCCACGCTGTTCTCTCCACGCGGTCCGTTACGCTGCAGACCGCCGATGCTTCGAAGGGTTAACCCAACCTTCGCACGGCGATGGAAATCGCGAGCGAGAATCGGCGTTGG
>CAZUAI010000133.1:0-9140 GCA_964617875.1 uncultured Planctomycetales bacterium
GAATCACCTACCCCAAGACGGCGCCGACCCAAAGCTGGTGAGAAATGCGGGTTAGTCTTTTGTGAACAATGCGTTAGTGATTTTGGCGTCCCATCGCCCGAACATGAACGTCGGTTCCCCGGGGCCTTCGGTTGGGTCTGGGGGCGCAACAGAGAGCATGGAGTTGGGTCTGGGGCAACAGCCCGGGGGGGCTTGACCACGAACGGGACGGTTCATGGGGTCCGATGTCGGGCATCGTTGCCACCGAGATAGGTGGTTTCAGGAGCATACGGCAGATTGTTTTCTTGAATGCAGTAATTGCAGTAATGCATGACTTCTGTTGCCAATTTCACGGCGCGAATGGGTTTCCATGGCTTGGTCGATATATAGGTAGGGTAGACGCGCGAGTTTTTTTGATGGCGTTCGATTTTGCGCTTGAGGGCGGCATTATATAATGGTACAATGGTCTATGGAGGGTAGGGTCTTGGGGAGTTCGGGCGGGCATTTGTGGTCCGCTGTCAGAGGTCGCGGAACGGGTGGGCGGGTGTGAGTTTGCCTGTCAGCGCCTTGTTGGTGCATGGAGTATATCATGAGCAGGTTGTCGCGTCGATGCCGGGGCGGTGGATTCGGGCCTTCGCGGAGCGGGGCCTTTACGCTGATTGAATTGCTGGTCGTAGTGGCGATCATTGCGCTGCTGGTCTCGATCCTCTTGCCGTCGCTCGGCCGCGCAAGGGAAGGGGCCAGATCGACCTTGTGCCTCGCGAACCTGAAGCAGATCTCGGGTGGTACGCTTATGTACGTGACGGACCAGCGGGGCTCCATGCCCGGGCCGATTCACATGGCTCTGTATCGGAACGCGGCCGACGAGTGGCTGAAGAACGCCCCGAGTGTCGATGCGGCCATGGACTTCTTCAACCAGAGCCTGCCGTGCCTGATTGGCAGGTACCTGAGCGTCGGCAACGATAAGAAGGTGAAGACGCTCGATATGGTCACGGTCTGTCCCACCGCCGATGGAATCGCTGTTGCCAGTTCGGCTGGCCAGGGCTGGACCTATCAGCCGCGTGCATACTACCTCGCCAACTCCTTCGGGAAGAACCAGGCGGGCGTGAACACGGACCAGTCGAATGTGATCGACGTGAACCGCTACCCGTACTACGCTACGAAGGGC
Organism: uncultured Planctomycetales bacterium; assembly: GCA_964617875.1. Lineage (GTDB taxonomy): Bacteria > Planctomycetota > Phycisphaerae > UBA1845 > PWPN01 > CAZMVY01. Next base: position 1,148 of record CAZUAI010000133.1, read on the forward strand.
GGGCCGTACATGGGCTATCACAACGCGGGCAACTACCCCAAGAACCCCAAGTTCGTCGAAAACGGCGGTGAGTGGCCGAGGCGGCTCGATTCGATCCCGCAGCACGCCCGCGAGTGGATGATCGCGGACCTGTGGTATTGGCAGGCGCAGGCACCGCGCCAGAACGTCAAACCGGTTGGCGTATGGCCGTTCGGGATTTTGAACACGGACAGCGGCTCGATCGCCAACAACGGGAAGCTCAAGGTTCCCTCGTTCGCGTTCCACGGCACCACCGCGCGGTATGACCCCACGCTGGGAACCGATACGAACATCAACACCCCGCGGATTCTGGGAGGCCGGACCAACGCGACGTTCCTGGACGGCCACGCCGAAGGCGTCCGCAAGTGGAAGGGGACGGTGAATCCGCAGTTTTGAGCTGCGGCGGGGGGGCGGCAGGCCAGTGGCGGCTGCCCCGGAGCGACAGGCGGAGCGTGGGATGCAGGCACAGTGTCGTCTGTAGAGCTGTGTGCTGAGACGATGGCGGAGAAGGCTGGGGCAAGGAACGAGGGCCTTTGCGACGGGTGGTCGCGCGCGGGCGTGAGGCAGGTGACCGGGCCGAGCCGCTGAGTTGCCGCAGGAATCGCCGGGACCGGTGCTGTTCTGTGGAACGTGGGGATGATGGCTGTCCGATGTGGCGGCCTGGTTCTTGGTCGAAGACATGGTGTTGTTCGGCGGGCCAACGTGGCCGGCCGTGAACAGTGGACGAAAGGAGTTTGAGGCATGAAGGCACGAGTCGCGTTTGTCTTGGGCGTTGCGGCGGTCCTGGCCGCTTCGTCGCTCGCATTGGGGACGACACGGACGTTCGATTTTACCACGGGATATGGCACGCCGGACCAACCCTGCGGGGATACTCCCCCGCGAAACCCGCCCATGTTCAACCGGCCGGGCTACGGCTATCAAACGGCCGCCTACGTGGACGGCACCGATGGGTGCGGCTACGGTGCGTTCAATCCGACCAACACGTCCTACAATCTCGGCACAGACAGCCTGTTGACGGACGACTTCTACGCCAGCCAGTTTAATTGCAACGAAATACGCTTCAGTTGGACCAATCCGGCGGATGACAAGTCGTGGGTCCGCGTGCCCACGTACAGGGCCGGCTCGCCGGCCGTCACGCCGACGTCGGCGAACCCGACGGTCCACCTCGGTGTGGGCAGCTCGATCTCGATGAAGATCATGGCCTTCGGCACGGACGGAAACGCGGGCGATGAAGGATGGGTTTCGACCGGCGCGCTGGAAATCGCGCTGTGCATCCGCGAAACCGGCAAGAACTTCCCGCTCGGAAACGACGGGGGCGACAGCGGGACGGTGGAGTTTGTCGGCGTGGACACCAAGGGCGTCACCGGCGACGAGAACACCCCGATCGGCGGCGTCGTGATCGCGAGCAACGGCTCCTCGCCGCCGGGCGAGTTCACGACGGTCAAATGGACGTTCGTCGATCGTCTTCCCGAAGGCGCGCCGGACGGGGTTGTGGACGGTGTGGACGTGAGCGTGACGCCCTATGGCGGGAGCGAGACGGTCTACCAGAAGAAGATCGTCAGCTTCTCGGGCGATGGCATTCTGTCGGCATCGTACAACCGCGGTACGCTGGACGGCCTGGCGATCCGCAAGGCGGAAGCCGACGACCAGACCAAGAAGTGGTACGTCGATATCGACGACGTCGTCATCGACGCCCCCAGCGTGACCACCGAGCCGGTGGGGATCCAGGCCCCGCTGAGCGTCGTTCAGACGAGCGTGACCGTGACCACGATCGACCCGGCGGCCACTGCGGTCAAGCTGTACGTGACGCCGGCGGGCGGTTCGCGAACGCTTGTGGCCACGCACACGGGGCCGTTCCCCGATGGCACCACGACGTTCGGCCCCTCCGACAACCTGCCGCCGGAGGGCAGCGACTACCTCCGTCTGAATGATGTGTACGAGGCGACGCAGGTGATCGACGGCGGCGAGAGCGAGTACTCGGCCGGCGTCACCGTCCAGAGCGCCGCGATCATCATCGACAACTTCGATACGTACCCGACCGAGGCCGCCCGCACGGCGGTTTGGAGCACGGTCTACAGCGGAGGATCCGGCAATTCATACAACCCCGTCCTCGACATCAACAACGTATTCCAGACGTGCCCGAACGCGTTGAAGCTGCCTGGCGGCATCGGCAGTACCGGCACGGTGACCCGGCGATCCCGCAGCCTTCCCAACGGTCCGATGCAGGGCAGCGACGAGATCCCTCTGTGGTTCCAGTGGAAGGTGTATGTGGCGGGCAACTCGTCCGCTTACTACTGTGCCGGTCGGCACTACCTCCAGTTGAACCCCTCCACCGCATTCAGCAGCAGCTACATCGGCATGGGGGTCTATTCGTCATTGAGCTTCTGGAACTGGTCCTATGTCAGCAACGCGAGCACGCCGACCTGGACGGCCAGCACGAAGCCAATTACGTTCAACACCTGGCATACGTTGGCGGTCAAGATCACAACATCGAGTCTCCAGTACTTCGTCGACGGCGAGAGCATCGGCACGGGTACGCGAGGCGGTTTCACGGGCACGATCAACGGCATCGTATTGGGCGGGCCGTACTCCGGCGGGAGTACGTCGAAACCCAACTGCGATCAGTGGATTGACAGCATCTGCGCCTCGTACGGCCAGACGCCCGAGGATGCAAACCCGGCGCGAACGGACATGGTGACGCTCCTCGGGCCGCTGCCGGCCGGCGCCACCACCGTGAAGGTTTCCGGCGTGAATGCGGCGGCGAGCGCGATCACGATTTACGACGGCGCCACCGTGATCGGCACGAAGACCAGCGGCATCGTGGCCGGCATCAACGAGGTTACGGTAAGCGCCCTGGTTGCAGGCCACAGCATCCAGGCCTCGCAGACAGTCAATCCGCTCGGCGAAAGCTGTGCGAGCGCCCCGATTGTCGTCGGAGCGTGTTCGCCCGTGCCGGGGGTGACCGTGTCAGGCCCGCTCAGCGCGGGACAGACAACCGTTACCGTGACGGGCGTCAAGACGTCCGAGTACCCGGCCACGGACATCAAGATCTACGCCGACGGGGCGTTGATTGCGACCGGACCGGCCACCGGCGCAACGACGACGGTCACGGTCCCGCCTCTCGTGGCCGGCAAGACCATCAAGGCGACGCAGGTCGTCAATACGATTGAGGGCTGCATGCCGGCCTGGGGGCCCATCGTGGGTTCCGGCAGCAACGGCTCGTTGTACTTGACGCTGGGCATCAAGGAGAACGCGGCGCTCAACCCCGGCCCGCAGACCATCGGCGCCGATGGGACAAGCGGCGGATCGGGTTGGCAGTGGATCGGCTCGACGACGAGGATCGGCGACGCCCCGGTGGGCAAGCCGATCAGCCCGAGCCGGGATTGGCAGACCATTACGTTTGACCCGGCCACCGATCCGATCTCGGCCACGAGCCTCGGCACGACCGGTACGACCACCGGGCTCGACGGTACGTACGGCATCATCGACCACCTGGGCATCACGACCGGGGGCACGGATACCGGCCCGTACGTGCTGTACATCGACAACGTCGAAAACGACGGTGTGACGTTCGGGACGTTCGAGAACCCGCCCTACGTTGCGGGAACGAACACCGTGATGTTCCGCCAGCCGAGTTACTCGGGCACAACGAGCGGCAACATCTGGGCAAGCCCCAACTACACCCGTATCGATGCCGCGTACGGCGACGGCAGCCTCCAGTCGAACAAGGTGACGTTCGCCTTCGTGGACAACGCGGCCAGTCGCTGGGTCCGGCTCGTGACGTACAATGCCCCCGGCGGGTTGCCGAACCCGATTATCAACCTCACCAAGCCGACGACGTTCCGCATCCTGCTGCTGCCGGCGTGCAAGACGCCGACGATTGACGGACCGATCAAGGCCGGCGACACGACCGTTTCGCTCACCGGCTGCGACGTGACGGCGGACGGGGTCAAGGTGTACGGCGGCGCCGACCACTCCGAGGTGCTCGCCGACCCGACGACGGTGACCGGTGCCGCAATGTCCGTCACGCTGAAGCGGGCGCTGGTCAAGGGCGACGTGGTCAGCGTGGTGCAGATCTACGGCGGCGTTGAGAACTGCTACTCGACGCCAGCCACCGCCGGTTCCGGCCACAACGCCGGTCTCCTCCTGTCGCTCGGCATTCGCGAGAATACGAGCCTGACGGGCGGCATCGGCGAGGACGGCGGGACCACGGGGGCCAACATCACCTGGATCGGGGCGAGCAGCAAGAACGGCGGCGCCCCGGTCGGCAAGGCGATCACGCCGAGTTCGAGCTGGCAGACGATCGAGTTCGATCCGGTGAATGATCCCAAGCTCGCCTTCACCGGCGCCGGGACCCTCAACGGCGCGTTCGGCGTGCTGGAGCACCTGGCGGTCACGGTCGATCCGGCCAACCCGGACACCGGTCCCTATGTGCTGTACATCGACAACATCACGAACGGTTCGACTGTGTTCGGTACGTACGAGAACCCGCCGTACGCTCCGGATACGGCGTCTGTGGGGTTCCGTCCGCCGGCCTATTCGGGCAGTACGGACATGAACGTCCTTGCCGTTCCGTCCGTGTCGGTCGTGGATGGGTATCACGGCGACGCGAGCGCCCAGTCCGTCAGGCTCGAGTGGCAGTTCCGCGACGAGAGCCCGTCCCGCTGGGTCCGTGTGACGAGCGGTGTCGCCGCGGGCAACCAGCCCAACCCGATGGTGAACCTGACGCAGAAGATCACGATCAGCTACCTGCTGTTGCCGGCGTGCTCGGCGACGACGGTGAGCGCGGTCGAGACGACGTACAGGAAGTATGACGGCACCTATACGAAGTGGGGCTTTGCGGGTGAGACGCTGAGCGTCAAGATCACCGGCACCAACTTCAGTGCGGGCGCGTCCGTCAAGCTGAAGAGGACGGGCCAGGCCGCGATTTCGGCCGTCAATGTCGTCGTGGACAGCGACACGCAGATCACCTGCGACCTGAACCTGGCGGGCGCCGCCACCGGCAAGTGGGACGTGGAAGTCACCAGCTGCGGTGCCGCGAGCCTCGCCGAGGGCTTCGAGGTGATGCCGGCGTGCAACAATCCGCCGCAGAACGTCGTGGACGAGGCCGGCGACGGGGGCGATGTCGATATCATCGACTTCTCCGCGTTCTCCGGCTGCTTCAACGGGCCGAACAACCCGTGGCCGGGGCCGCCGATCGACAGCAACAAGTGCCGTTGCTTCGATATCGCGCGCGACGGCGACGTCGATATCCTCGACTTCGGGGCGTTCTCCCAGTGCTTCAACGGTCCGAACCAGCCGCCGGCCTGCCGATAGGCACGTCCGGGCGGCGGGCACGGACGCTGTAGCGTAGTGTTTTCAAGGCCGCGCGGCTTGCGATCAGCAGGCCGCGCGGCCTCTTCTTTGTCCGTCGTCGGGGGTTCGCGGTTCCGTTGGTCCGTTGCCCGGTGCCGCCGACACGCGGCGCCCATTGCGGGCCGCTCGCGACGCATCAATGGCCAGGACGGGCGTCAGGTGCGCCGTCGGCGGAATTGCAGCAGCGTCAGCCCGGCGAAGCTGCCGGCCGCCGCCTGAAAGATGCCAAGCCCGCACAGCGGGGGCGCCCACTCGAAGTTGGCCGTGATGTTCTTGGTGCCGTTCATGGTGATGCTGCCGGCCGTCGGGTCGGTCAGGTCGCCGGACCAGCCGGTGAATATCCAGCCGTCGGCCGGCTGCGGCGTGAGCTGAACCACGGTGCCGTACTCGTACGGCCCGCCCTGCGGGTTGATCCTCACGTTGCCCGATCCCTGCGTGGCGACCGTCAGGGCGTAGACCTCGGGGACGAACTGGGCCGTCACCGACTTGTTGCCGTCGAGGCAGAGCACGACGGTCGAGCTTCGCTCGGATCCCGCGGGAACGTCGCCGAGCCACCGGTCGAACCGGTAGCCCGTCGGCGGTGCCGGGGCCGCGACGTTTACGCAGACGCCCTTCTCATACTCCTGCGGGGGCAGCGGGTCGCTGTTCTGCTGCCATGCCTTGCTGACGCGGAGGGAAACCTGGCAGGCGTCGCCGATGCCGTTTGCGTCGCTGTCTTTCTGGTCGGGGTTGAACACGGCCGGGCAGTTGTCGATGGGATTGCCGACGCCGTCCTTGTCGGCGTCGGGCGTGTCATCCTGTTCGATGGCGATGACGGACCGGGACGGCACACCGCCGGCCGTGCAGAGGATCACGGCCTGGCCGTTCGCGGTGTCCAGGTCCGGCGCCGCCGCGACGGTCACCGACTGGAAGACATTCCAGTCCGAGGGCGTAAACGTCATCGTTGCCGGCAGCACGGAGATGTCCGCGTCGCCGCTTGCGGAGACGGAGACGACGACGTTTGCACAGGGCTGCGCCCCGAGCTTGAGCTGGAAGACGGCGGAGCCGCCCTCGGGCACGGGCACGGAATCCCTGTCGGCGACGAGCGAAAGCGTATCGCCGTCCTGCTCGGTGGCGGTCACGAGTGTGCTTGCCAGACCGGCCGCGCTGCAACGGATGACGGTTTGCCCGGCGCACTGGTCGATGTCGCGTTTTGCCTCGAGCACCACCGGCTGGTAGGTGTCCCAGGTGCTCTTCGTGAACGTCAACGGGCCGCTGATGACGGAGATGTCCGTGTCGCCGCTGGAACTGAACGACACGACCAGGTCGCCGCAGGGCTCGCCGTTCAGCTTGATGAGAAACGAGCCCGTACCGCCCTCGGGAACCGCCAGGGCATCGCGGTCGGTGACGAGGGCGAGCTGTCCATCGGCCTCGGCGACGGCGACCTCCCGCGTGGGCAGCCCGGGGGCCGCGCAGCGGATGACGGCCTGGCCGTTGCACAGGTCCGAATCGGCCGCCGCCGTCACGGTCACCGGTTGATACGTGTTCCAGTCGTTCGGTGTAAACCGCAGGGCGGACGTGGTGACGCGGATGTCCCGATCGCCCTCGGCGCTGAATGCGACATCGACGTTTCCGCAGATCGCGTGGCTGAGCCTGACCTGGAAGGTCGCCGCCCCGCCTTCGGGCACGGCAATCGCCGGTACGTCGGTCACGATGCTGAGCACGTCGTTGTCCTGCTCAACTGCGGTAACGAACTGCGGGGGGACTCCGGCCGCCGTCAGCACAATGGTGGCCCGGCCGCCGCAGGCGTCGGCATCCTCGGCGGCGGACACGGTGATGGTTCGAGGCCTGTTCCAGTCCTGGGGGGTGAATGTGACGGAACTCGGGCTGGCGATGATATCCGCGTCGCTGCCGGCCTCGGTCTTGATCTGGACGCTGACGTCGGCGCAAGGCTGACTGTTGAGTCGGACGTTGAACGTTGCCGTGTTGCCCTCCGGCACGGTCACCGACGGCGAATCGACCTGAAACCGCAGCGTGTCCATGTCGTTTTCCGTCACGCTGACCTGGGCTCCGGTCCATCCGGCGGCCGTAAGTTCAATCACGGCCGTGCCGTTGCAAACGTCGGGGTCGGCCCCTGCCGTCACTTCGATCGTTCTCGGTTCCGACGAACTGAACCGCAGCGTGGGCGGCGACACGCCGATGTCGATATCGCCACCGGGAGCCGTGCGCACGGCGACGACCACCTCGCCCTGGGGCGCCTCGCTCAACCACACGAGAATCTCGCGTTTCTGGCCCTCCGGCACGATCAGCGAACTCATGTTGGTCTGGATGCCGGGCGCCGCTTGCGCCGCACCGGCAATGGCGACGGCGAGAACGGCCGTCAGGACCGCCAGCGCCGGCGTCGCCTTCGCGTATCTCCGTTCGCAACTCATGCCTCTTCGTGAACGTACCATGTCGATCTCCTTGTTGTGCCGAGCGCGGGATTGCCTTACCGAAAGAGTTCGTTCCCGGGGGGGCGTGCGCATCGCCACGGCAGGCGGCGCGCCATCCGCCTGTCGGGCGCGAAGAGAGACGGGCGCGGAATCCGACTGCTAGCCCAACCTTCGCACGCGGCCGGCGTCAAAGCGGCTGGCGATAGCGC
>CAZUAI010000134.1:0-8949 GCA_964617875.1 uncultured Planctomycetales bacterium
TCCCTCAATCAACCGTTTCCTACCCCGTCATCACTATGAAATGGCCAAACTCCAGGCCCTCTCCCTGGGAGGGAGAGGGGGCCGACAAGCTGGTGGGCGAACCCGCGGAGTACCGCGGAACCGCCCACCCTACCTCTCCTGAGACAGGGAGGGGATGGGGAGGGTCGATCCGCTTTGCCCGTCAGCGACTGAAATCGGTCACCCTCACCCCGTCCCTCTCCCTGGGAGGGAGAGGGGGTTGGACACCCTCACCCCGGCTCTTTCCCTTGAAGGGAGAGGGGTTGGGTGTCGGGGGTCACGGTGCGGCAAGCCGGTCGTCGAATACGCTGTGCATCCGCGGCGTTGTACAATGCCCCGGCGCGGTCCGGATGGGGCATCGGACGGGGCGGGCCTGGAGATGCCGTCCCGAGGGACCGCGCGGGAGGATGACATGCTCAAGGGCTATACGCCGCCGCGGACGCCGAATGGAATGTCGAGCCTGGTGCCGGCGCCGCCGTGGCATTTCGTGGGCAACTGTCTGGCCGTCGAGTACGAGGCCGACGGCGAGGCGGTGCGGTCGTTCCTGCCGATGGGGCTGGAGTTTCATTCCGCGCAGTGTGCCGTCTACTTCGTTGAATGGCAGTACGCGAGCGAGGCCGGGGACGAGTACCTCGACCCGGCCCGCAGCCAGTACCACGAGACCATCTTCCTGCTCTCGGCCGCGTTCGAGGGGACGGCCTGCGCGTATTGCCCCTTCATCTGGGTCGATCAGGACGTGTCGCTGGTACGCGGCCTGATCCAGGGGTGGCCCAAGCAGATCGGATCCACACGGGTCACCCGGACGCACGACCTGCCGTCGAAGGCGACGCCGGTCCTGGGGCCGGGCGGCCGGTTCGGGGCCACGCTGGCGGCCAGGGACCGGCGGCTCGTCGAGGCGGTCGTCACGCTCCGCGAGCCGACGACGCAACTGCCCGCCCCGGGCTTCGCCAGGGCGGTCAACGTCCGCTACTTCCCGGAACTGGCCGCGGGCCGGCACGATCGGCCGGCCGTCCACGAGCTGGTGCAGCTCAAGTCGCGTGATGTGCAGGTCTCGCCGATCTGGCGAGGCGACGCGGTCCTGACGGTGTTCGACCATCCGCACCTGGAGCTGCCGTCGCTGCGTCCGCGGAGAACGCTGGCCGGGTATCGCTTTTCGTGCGCGATCACGATCGACGACCTGGTTACGCTTCGCGATCTGAACGAGGGCAAGAGCTGACGGCGGCGGCGTCTCGCAGCGGCATTCACGAGCGCCGACCAATTCGGGAGGACCGGGAGCCTTGCTTGCGCCTCATTGGTATCGCCGGGAGCGCTCGCGGGTTGCGCGGATTCCGACCGGGTGCCGCGGGATGGCCGCAGGCTGGGAGCCTGCACCCCAATGGGTTGAGGGCGGAGGCTTCGCGGAGGGCCCGACGAACTCTTACTGACGTTTCGGGCACGAGATGGGCGCAGCGGCCGGCGACAGTACAATACGCGGTCCGTCGCCCGGCGGCGGGAAGCGGGCGTTGCGCGCGGGGCCTCGCGGGGAGGATCGGCGGGTTTCGCCGGCCGTCGGGCCGGGGTAGCGAGGATTGATGTCGGATTACGTGGAGAAAGACTACCGGCGCGTCGTGCAGGCCGTGGGGCCGACGCGGTTCCTGCCTGGCACGAGTATCGAGATCGTACATGAGGTCCGCCGTGAGTGCCCGCCGGAACACGTGCTGTTCGACTTCGACGGCACGCTCAGCCTGATCCGCGAGGGCTGGCCGGAGGTCATGGTGCCCATGATGGTCGAGGTGCTCCAGCAGACGGGCACCCGGGAGTCGCCGCAGGACCTCTACCGGCTGGCGTACAACTTCGTGATGGAACTCAACGGCAAGCAGACGATCTACCAGATGATCCGGCTGGCCGAGGAGGTGGCGAAGCGCGGCGGAACGCCCCGCGAGCCGGCCGAGTACAAGGAGATCTACCACAACCGGCTGATGGAACGGATCCGTTCGCGGCGCGATGCGCTGCAGAGCGGTCGGGCGAAGCCGGAAGACATGCTCGTGCCGGGGGCGTTCGAGCTGCTGCGGGCGTTGCGCGACCGGGGCGTCCGCCTGTACCTGGCGAGCGGGACCGACGAGAACTACGTCCGGGAAGAGGTCGCGATGCTGCAGCTCGATCCGTATTTCGGCGAGCACGTGTACGGCGCGATCGCCGACTACAAGTCCTTCTCGAAGGCGAAGGTGATCGAGCGGATCCTGGAGAAGAACCGCGTGGAGGGCGACCTGCTGCTGGGGTTCGGCGACGGGTACGTGGAGATCCAGAACATCAAGGCCGTGGGGGGGACGGCGGTGGCCGTCGCCAGCGACGAGGCGAACCGCAGCGGCAAGCCGGATGCGTGGAAGCGCGACCGGCTGATTGGCGTCGGCGCGGACGTGGTCATTCCCGACTTCCGCGAGTGCGAGCCGCTGCTGGCGTACCTGTGGGGCGACGGTCGCACGACCGCGTGAGGAGGTGAACATGCCGTACGCGAAGCTCGATCGATCGGCGGTGCAGATGGAGCCGCTGTCGGCGCGGGCGAACAAAAAGCAGATCGAGCGGGACCACGTCCCGCCGGACCGTGCTCCGAATCCGCTGCCGCCGGAGGCCCGCGACACGATCGCCGAGGCCGCCGAGCGGATCCGCACGGCCCGCCGCAACGACCGGCCGGTGATGCTCACGTTCGGCGCGCACGCGATCAAGAACGGCCTCGCGCCGGTGTTCATCCGGCTGATCGAGGACGGCTGGGCGACGCACCTGGCGACGAACGGGGCGGGGATCATCCACGACTGGGAATTCGCCTTTCAGGGCCGGAGTTGCGAGGACGTCCAGAAGATGGTCCGCGAGGGCCGGTTCGGGAACTGGGAGGAGACGGGCTTCTACATCAACCTGGCGCTGAACGTCGGGGCGTACGAGGGCCGCGGCTACGGCGAGTCGGTCGGGGCGATGATCCAGAACGAGGCCCTCACGATCCCGTCGGAGGCGGAGTTGGAGTCCGCCGTCGCCGCGAACCTGCGGAGCGACCCGGAAACATCGGCGGCGGCGGCCGACCTGCTGTCCGTCGTGCGGCGTTTCGGGCTGAAACCCGGGCCGATGCCCATTGGCCACCCGTTCAAGAGGTACAGCGCCCAGGCGCAGGCCTTCCGCCTGAAGGTGCCGTTCACCGGCCATCCGATGATCGGCCACGACATCATCTACAACCACCCGATGAACCACGGGGCGTGCCTCGGGCGGGCGGCGCTGCGCGACTTCCTCACCTATGCCGAGAGCGTCAGCCGGATCGAGGGCGGCGTCTACATCTCGATCGGCTCGGCGGTGATGAGCCCGATGATCTTCGAGAAGAGCCTGTCGATGGCCCAGAACCTCGCCATCCGGCAGGGCCGCCACATCGACGGCCACTATATCCTCGTGACGGACCTCGCCCAGAGCCGCTGGGACTGGTCGCGCGGCGAGCCGCCGGAGACCGACCCGGCGTACTACCTCCGCTACAACAAGACGTTTGCCCGGATGGGCGGCACGATGCGCTACCTGTCGGCGGACAACCGGGACTTCCTGCTGACGTTGTCGCAGACGCTGACGGGCGCGGCGCGCTGAACACGGCGAATGCCTACAGCCGCGTCACCCGGAACCCGAGGTACTTCGTCATCGCCTCCCGGACCGGCTCGGCCACGTTCCCCGGCGTCACGCTCACGTGGTGCCGGTGGCCCGCGCAGCCGATCTGCTGGAGCACGCTTTGCAGCCCGTCGATCCGCGCGACGCCGGCGCAGCCGAAGAACTCCGGCGGGATCGGGTCGTCGGTGAATCGTCCCTGGCCCAAGTAGCACTCGACGGCGCCGTCCCGCGTGAGGAGGCTGCCGAACGTGAACGGCGTCGGACCGATCCGGCCGACGTTGCAGCCGTAGGAGCGGCCCTTGCCGATCGCCCCGTGCGTCATCACGTGATCGACGACCGTGCCGCGGGCGGCCATCATGGCGGCCGGGACGGGGCCGCAGTGGAACAGGATGCACTTGTCCGGCTCGTCGCCGTAGTTGTTGTTCCAGTCGAGGCACGCGGCGACGTCGCCCGACGCGCGGCCGAGGGCGTGCATGACGATCGCGTTGCCGACGTCCACCTCGCACGCGGCTGCGAAGCCGCGGTCGTTCAGCTCGCTCAGAATCACGCACGGCGAGATGCCCGTCTGCTGCTGGATCTCGAGCCAGCAGCGGAACGCGATGGCGTCGAGCCCGAACTCGCCGATCACCTGGTCGAGGACGACACCCAGGGCGACGAGCTTTTCGAAGGCCGCCTCGGGCACCTGGTCCCACGCGGCGTAGCGGCGCAGTCGCTCCGACCTGGCGAGGAACTCCGCGCTGTCGGTCTTCACGTTGCCCATGCGGCCGATGATGTGCGAGAGGTCGAGCGATTCGACGGTGATCCCGTGTTTCTGCAGGGCCAGTTCGTCGATCCGCACGGTCTTGAACGCCGTCGTGCGGGCGCCGATCGCCCCGACGCTCATGTTCCGCACCGCGTTGACGACGCGGCACACCCGGTCGAAGTAGTCGATGTTTGCCGCGAAGGCCGCGCTGCGCGGGTGGACCACGTGCGGCTGGAGCGCCGTGAACGGCAGGCCGTACTGGCAGAACACGTCCATGACGGAGAACTTGCCGCAGAAGGCGTCGCGCCGGTCGGCCGGACCCATCCGGTCCAGCTCGTCGGGGTACGCGTGGACGAGGATCGGCACGCCCGCCTCCCGCAGGGCGGTGACCGCGCCGGTCTCGTCGCCGAAGTTCGGCAGGCAGAGGATGACGCCCCCGTACTTGCCCCGGTTGGCCCGCAGGAAGGCGGCGTAGACCTCACCTTCCTCGGCCGTTTCGACGGCCCCGTGCCGCGTGGCGTCCTCCGGCGGAGCGAGCACCTCATGCCCGAGCCCGCGCAGAACCTCGGTCATCTCCCGGCGTGCCGCGATCAGCAGCGACGCGGGGAAGAACCCGCGATTGCCGATGAACAGGGCAAACGAAGTCTTGCCCGCGTGCGTCGTCCGGTCCGCCGCCATCAAGCACCTCGCAATCCGCACCCCTCGCGTACTCCCGTATACCCCACGCCGCCATATTCTGGCAAGGAACGCCCGTGCGGGCGAACGGCGTCAGGAACCCTCGGCGGCGAAGGCGGCGTGCAAACGGCCTCCCCGGACTGACGAAGCTTGCCTCGGCAGGAGATGGGGTTCCTGACACCGCATGCGCGACTTGCCCGTGTCTCCGCTTTGCCGACAATGGCGGCGTGGTCCCGGAACCGACGAATCTCCGCGTGGCGATCGCGCACCAGTGGTTCGCGTACATGCGCGGCGGCGAGAAGGTGGCCGAGGCGATCGGCGAGTTCTTCCCCGACGCCCCGTTGTTCGCCCTCATGGCCGATCGCGGCGTCATGACGCCGAGCCTGCTGCGCCACCCGCTGCGCACGTCGTTCCTGCAGGCGCTGACGCGACTCAGCGGCTCGCACCGGCACTGGCTGCCGCTGTTCCCGCGAGCGGCCGAGTCGCTTGACGCAACCGCGTTCGACCTGGTCATCTGCTCCGACGCGGCGACGATCAAGGGCATCCGCACGCGCCCGGACGCGGTCAAGGTCTGCTACTGCCATTCGCCCATGCGCTACGTGTGGGACCAGACGGCGGACTACGCCCGGAACACCGGCCTCGCCGGCCGTCTGGCCCTGCGGCTCTTCGCGGAGCGCCTGCGGCGCTGGGACCGTGCCGCCGCGCAGACGGTGACGGCGTTCATCGCCAACTCGAACCACACCGCGGACCGCATCCGGCGCTGCTACGGCCGCGAATCGACCGTGATCCATCCGCCCGTGCGGACGGACTTCCCGCCGCCGGCCGCGCCGGAGGACTTCTACCTCGTCGTCGGCGAGCAGGTGGAGTACAAGCGGAACGACCTGGCCCTCGAGGCATGCGCCCGGCTGGGCCGACGGCTCGTCGTGATTGGCGAGGGGCCGGTCCTGCCGGGGCTGCGCTTGCGGGCGGCGGCGGCGGGCGCGAACGTCGAGTTTCTCGGCCGCCAGCCCGATGACGTCCTGCGCGGCCACTACCGTCGCTGTCGTGCGTTGTTGTTCTGCGGCCAGGAGGATTTCGGGATCGTCCCCGTCGAGGCGATGGCCGCCGGACGGCCCGTGATCGCCTATGCGCGCGGCGGATCCGTCGAAACGGTCGTGCCCGACCTGACGGGCATCCTGTTCAGCGACCAGACCGTGGATGTAGTTGCCGATGCGATCCGGCGATTCGAGACCGCGTCGGACCAATTCGATCCGGCGGAGATCCAACGCCACGCGCAGCAGTTCTCGCACGAACGCTTCCGCGCCGAGTTCGCGGGGTTCCTGCGAAGCGTGCTCGCCCGATCCTGAGAATTGTGGTGCAGGCTTCCAGCCTGCGGACGGAGGCAGGCAAGATGCCTGCACCACAAGGCAACTGCCCAACTGTAAACAGCGGTAGCCGTGTATCAGCCCCCGCGCTCGCGTAAGCGCCAGGCCCACAGCATGAGGACGACCGCGCACGCGAGCAGCACGGCGCCGGCGCCCTGGTGCGCGGTGGCCAGGACGACCTCGGTGGCGGGACGCCGGGGCTCCGCGGACCAGAGCCCCACGGCGATCAGCGCGGCAAGCCCGAGTGCCGCCTGTATGCCCGTCAGCACAAGCAGGATCCGCCCCAGTCGCGGCACGAACGGCGGCGCGGCCGGCCGTACGCACGCGCGGATGCCGCACACGTGCGCCACGACGAGGACGATCACCGCCATGCTGATGTGAATGAGCAGGCCGCCGGTGATGTGCCGGAGGATCGCGCCCAGCACCAGTTGCACGATCATCAGAATCACCAGGGCCGCGCCGAAGAACCGGTCTGTCGAGGTGAAGCAGCCCGGCGTCGAGCGTGCGGCGCTGCGCCACGCGGTCGAGAGGAACACGATCATGGACACGATCATGCCGAAGATGACCTGGCCGACGACGCCGTGGACGATCGCGAGCGTGATGCTCGGCGCCGTGTCCGCCGGCGAGGTGCTGAGCGTGAACCGCCCGGTGACTCGCAGGCCGCCGAGGATGCCCTGGACGATGACGAACAGCAGCAGCACCCACGCGAACGCCTTCAGAGACCGGCGCCGCTCCCGCGCCTGGACCTCGACGGCCATCGCCAGGATGGCCAGCCCCACCAGCGAGCCGAACAGCCGGTGGGCGTGCTCGTAGTAGATCCCGCCGGTCATCCGTCCGAGCGGGTAGAGGAACATGTTGTACCCGAACGAGTTGGGCCAATCGACGACGGCCAGCCCCGCGTCGCTGCTCGTCACCAGGCCGCCGGCGACCACCAGCAGCAACGCGGCCGCCGCGGCGTCGCCGGCCAGCACGGCCATCCAGTTGACGTCGCGCGGGATCCGGCGTCGCGTGAAGCCGCCGACCGCCGCCCCGGCGGCGCCCAGTGCGACACTGGCGGCGATCGTCCCCGGGATCCACCACAACGCCGAGGGCACGATCTGATTCGGCCGCTCGCCGGTCAGCAGGCTGCCGAGGATCAGCATGTTGAGCAGGGACGCGATCCCGCCGACGTACGCCCCGCCCGCCGGGCCGCGGCCGGTGTACCGCCCCGCAACAACGCCGCCGATGGGCAGGCACGCGAGCATCCCCAGGGCCATGAGCCAGCTCGGCACGATCGCCGGCGGCAGCCGGCAGACATACCCGATGGCCCACATCGCCACGGTCGTGCCGAACGCCGTCGCCAGGATGTCCACGCGGCCGCCCGAATTCACAGACTTGCTGCGCTCCATGATCGTTCATCTTGTAGGCTCAATCCGGCGCCTTGGCAACGTGCCCCGACCGCCCCGGGCGACTATCATGGTGCGCGATGTGCTCGGCCCCGCAGACATTGGATTCGGCGACCGGCTCGCCCCCGGGGTTGGCCCTCACCTGCCTGCGGCTTGCGAAGCCGGGCATCACGGCTCTTGTTACGGCGACGGCGGCAGCGGGCTACGCGCTTGCCGGAGGGGCCTTTGGTGATGGTTGGACCCTCGCCGTCACGCTCGTCGGAACGGCATTTGCCGCCGGCGGGGCCAACGCGGCCAACCAGTGGATCGAGAGCGGGCGCGACGGCCGGATGGTGCGCACGTGCGGCCGGCCGTTCCCGGCGGGTTACCTGTGCCCCGTGCGGGGGATCCTGTGGACGGTCGCCGCGACCGTGGTGGGCGTCGTCGTGCTTGCCGTCGGGGCGAACGCGACGGCCGCGGTGCTGGCGGCGACGGCGGCGGGCGCCTACCTGTTCCTGTACACACCGCTGAAGCCCCGCACCACGCTGTGTACGCTCGTCGGCGCCGTCAGCGGGGCGATCCCGCCGCTGATCGGCTGGGCCGCCGCCGCAGGGCGGCTCGACCTCGGCGCCTGGCTGCTGGGGGCGGTGCTCTACGTGTGGCAGGTGCCGCACTTCCTTTCGCTGGCGTGGTTCCGCCGTACGGACTACGCCGATGGCGGCTTCCGCATGCTGCCCGCGGCCGATCCGTCCGGCGACGCCGCGGCCCGGGCCGTCGTGCTCTACACCGCCGCGCTCGTGCCGCTCAGCCTGACGTTGGCGCTCGTCGGGGTCGCCGGCCGTGTGTATGCGATCGGGGCGCTGCTGCTCGGGGCGGGCCTGCTGCTTCTGGCCGTGCGGCTCTATCGCCACCGCACCGATGCAAACGCCCGCCGTCTCTTCCGCGCCACCATCGCCTACCTGCCCCTCATGCTGACGCTGGCCGTCGCCGACCACATGTAAGGCGGCCGACTCGCCATTCGATGACGACGGTGCAGTGTGTCCGCGGAAGCACATCCTCAGTGCTCGCAGTGGCTCATGCAGTTCGCTGTAGGGCCGGACGGTCACAAGTCACATAGCAGAATGGCACTGCCGTGAAGAACCCGCCGTGCGGGACAGAGACCGAGCGTGTCCAG
>CAZUAI010000135.1:0-8892 GCA_964617875.1 uncultured Planctomycetales bacterium
GCCAACGCCGATTCTCGCTCGCGATTTCCATCGCCGTGCGAAGGTTGGGTTAGGCTCGTTCCAGA
This sequence comes from uncultured Planctomycetales bacterium, assembly GCA_964617875.1. Lineage (GTDB taxonomy): Bacteria > Planctomycetota > Phycisphaerae > UBA1845 > PWPN01 > CAZMVY01. The sequence goes on from CAZUAI010000135.1 coordinate 66, forward strand.
AATGGTAGTACCTGATCCTGCCGCGGTAACGTTTCGCGACCCGCCTGCAAAAGGCCACGAACGCGTCCTCGTGTTCGTCGGCGGGCGGGTAGCGGTGGCCGACACGCTGCCTGCCTTGGGCCTGCGCCGGCAGGGCCCAGTCGGGCGTGCCTGCCATCAGGGCCATGACTTCGAGCTTGTTCCTCCGCGCGGTATCGACCAGAAAGTCGAGATAGTCGAAATCCCACCGGCCCGGGCTTCGCTCGACATCCACCCAGCCGATGTTGATCGAGATGTGCGTGGCGCCCATGGCGGCGAGCATCTTCATGCCCTGTTCGTCATGGTCCCTGGGCTTGCCGATCCAGCCGGCGAGGATCAGATCACAGCCGTACAGCAGTCTTGGCTGGCTCTTGAAGAACGCCTGCTGTTCCGAAACTCCGGGGACGGCGACGGCAGGACTTTTCTGGCCCAGGGCATGAAACGGCATCCATCCACAGAAGAACAGAGAGACGCTCGACGATCCAACCGCAAGTCGGCGCAAGACAAAGCCCCCTGTGGCTCGAAAGGTACCGCACTGCGCCCGGCAACGCCGCCGGGGCCTGTGCCAACATTCTATAGCGCCGGCGCCCCCGCCGGACAGCGTGCACTTCGTGCCGCCTCAGCGCAATCCAGGCCGTTGCCGAAGACAAGCGCGCCGGCGCCCGCGTTCCCCGACCGCGTCTGCATCTCAACGCGAGGTGCCCGATCTTCCGCGTGATCGCCCTATCATGCAGGCCCCCGGCGATCACTTCCATCTTGAAGCGAAGCACGTGGTCGCCGTCTGCCGATCTGCATCCCCTGGCCCCCCTCTCCCTCGCAGGGAGAAGGACGGGATGAGGGTGACCGATTTCAACCGCCGAGCGGCGAAGCGGATCGACCCTCCCCATCCCCTCCCTGTCCCAGGAGAGGTAGGGTGGGCGGTTCCGCGGTACTCCGCGGGTTCGCCCACCAGCTTGTCGGCCCCCTCTCCCTCCCAGGGAGAAGGACGGGATGAGGGTGACCATCCGGCTGCATGGCCGTTCCTGCACGCAGGCTTTTCGCGTGGTTCGCGTATTCCGCGGTTCCCCAACACAATCGAACCGCGAAACACGCGGAATACGCAGAAACCCGCACCGAAGATGGCAGGTCTGGCGACCTGCCCTACCTGACTGAACCGAATCGGATTCGCCAGCGCGTACGCCGTCGCGTGCTCCTGCCAATCACCGTCCTCATCCGGGTCCGGGCCGATGACGTTGCCGTAAGGGTCGTACTCGTACCGCGCGGACCTCGAATGCGACCATTTTCCCATAACGTGGAGGGGACACGGTCGGCACCTACCCCGCATACTTCCAGCCGCGCGACTGGATGAAGCGGAACATCACATGAACCAGAGCGGTTCCGAGCATGGCGCCGGCGGCGGCATCGCTGAGGTAGTGGGCCCCGCCCAGGACGCGTGTCGCCGCAGTCAGGAAGGCAACGGCGTACCACAACGCACAGAGCCTGGGATAAAGGATGGACAGCACCGTCGCCAACGCAAAGGCGGCCGTTGCCTCGCCGGACGGCATGCACACCGCACTCTCCCGGAAGAAGGCGCTGAATGGATGCACGAACGCGAGATGCGAGTCCGCCCTGTCGGGCCGCAGCCGGCCGATGGCCAGCTTGAGGAACAGGCCCACGGCGTCCGTCGCCGCCACACTGAGCAGACCGGCGTTGGCGGTTCGCCAACCCTGCGGATGCACCGCAATCACCAGGAAGTACACCACCAGCGCGCCTGTAACCGAGCCGGCGTAGCGGAATAGCTCCCACACCCAGTGGGCGGTCGCGAACAGGTCGGGCTGGAGTGGATCCTCCGAATTCAATCGCAGCGAAATCTGCTCGTAAAACCAGCGATCAACGCCAAGGAGGCCCACGACGAAAACGAGCCCGCCAAAGATCCAGAGGGCATACGCCAGCCGGCACCGTTGTGCCCCGGCTGGCTGCACGGGTACAGGCGTATCGTATGCGGCGGACGGCGACTGTACGTCTTGGCTCATGGGAAACTCAGTACCGTGATGCCGAAGGCAGCCGGTCCTCGAAGCCGGCGAAGGCCTCGCACGTGTAGATCGACCAGACCTGCACGGGTTGTCCTCGCGTCTTGTACGTAATGGTATCGGCCCGCCGAAGGCCCGGCAATGCGGCGTGGCGACCGCCCTGGCCCGTCAGGGCCGCGTTGAGCGATCCGACATACACGCACGGCCGGCCGATGAAATCGCCGCGATCCCGGATCGGGTTTGGCCAGATATCGTACTGGCTCATGCGGCCGCCCAGAGCGGACTGGGCCGAATAGACCGTCGGCTCGCCGGGCGTATAGAAGGCGATCTCGGCCGCCAGCTGGTAGTCCGACGCCAGGATGAAGGGCTCGCGGCCGGCGGCACGCTCGCATTCGATGACACGACCAACGGCGCGCCCAAGTTCAGCCCAGCCTCGCAGACGCGACGCAGGGTCGTAGCGGGCCGTGGGCGTCAGGTCCCACGCCGGCGCACCGCGGGCCATGTAGGCGAAAAGCGGCATCAGCCAGTCGCTGCGGTGCATTACAATGACGAGCCCGCCGCCGATGACGATCCCCGCGGCGATGAACGCCCTGGCCCCGGTGCGTCCGGCGCGCGTCGGCAGCCGCAGCCGACGCCCAAGCCACAGCACCAGCAGTACCGTGCCGGAGATCAGGGCCACAACGGGCCAGTTCGGCTGAATCTTGGTAATCGGACTGAATGCAAGGAACACCAGCCACGGCACGGCGGCCGTGTACACGAGGAAACGGGCGGATATGGGGTCGTGGATCTCGGCGGGCGCATCGCACGGCCGTCGCGAGACATCGACCAGCGCCCACACGATCCCCACGAACCAGATGCCGCCAAGCACGCCCGCCTGCCCTGCGACGTAGGCGAACACCCCCATCCCGTCGAACCGCAACGCATCCGCCATCCCGGCCTGGCCGGCGACGTGGCGGAAGTTCACCCATTGGTGCCCGGCGCTCCAGACGAGCACCGGGATCATCCCCGCCAGCCCGACCGCCAACGCCACGTACGGCCCCGGCCGACGGAGCAGGCGCCGCAACGACGGCTCGCGGAGCAGCAGCAGCCCGAACGCGGGGAAGATCAGCGCCATCGTATACTTGGCGAGGATCCCCGCGGCGATCAACACCCCGGCGATGCCCCACGTCACGACGCGATCCCGCCGGATGCCGCGGTGCAGGAACACAAGCGCCCATGCCCACGCGCAGGCAAACGGGGTGTCAATCGTCATCAGGATCGCCCCGGCGGCAAGGATGGGCACGGTACAGGTAATCGCGACCGTGGCAAGGGCGAGTCGCGGACGCCGCAGCGTCTCGGCGGCGAGCACGTACATGCCCAGCCCCGTCAACACGGACAGGATGATCGCGGGCAGCCGAACCGCCAGCATCTCGCTGCCGACGAGCCGCTCCGACGTCTCGGCGAGGGCGGCGCGCGAGACCGCGATGATCCAGGCGACGAGCGGGCCTTTTTCGTAGTAGCTGATCGCCGGGCGCCGGGCCCATTCCCAATAGAATGCCTCGTCCCCTGACAGGTTCAGGGCGTCGGGCGAGAGGAGGTACGCCACGTGTGCGACCGCGCCCGCGGCGAGAACGGCGAGCGCGATCAGCAGACACTTGCCACTGCCGCCTCCGACGTCCGGCGGCGATGGGAATGGCCCGGCAGGCATTCTTCCGGTGCCGTCTTTCGTAACAGGGGCGTGCGTCATGGCGGTGGGGGCTTCCAGCCTGCCTTGGCGTCGCGTCGCGATGATACAGGCTTGCCCACGAACGTGACGAGGCCCAACACGCTACCGCGTGTCCCCGGCGGGCCGCGTCGCGGGAGCGGCGGCAGGAACGGTTCCGGTGGTTCGTGTGATGCGAACGGCTCGCACGGTGACCGACTTGTCCTTCTGCATGGTCCCTACCACGCGAGCCGACTCGCCGACCCTCACGTCCTCCAACTGGGCGGGTTTGCCGTCGATCTGAATGTCGCAATCCGGCGGGATCTCGCTCGAGATCGTCATCGTCTGCCCCGTCTTGGGGTGGACGAACTCGACGGAGGCCGTTCGCAGCGAGACATTGACCGCCGTGATCGTGCCCTCGATCTCCCGCTCCTTCGGTTTGTCCGAAGAGCGCATCTTCGAGCCGATCACGAGCACAAGGACCACCCCGATGATTCCGACACCGATTCGGATCTTATCGTTCTTGGCCATGCGGACATTATCGCGACCCGGCCTTCGGCGTCAAGCAGCGTGAGCGGTCCGTCGAGCCCGCACTCTCGCGGACGAAGAGGTTCGCCCACCCGGACCCGCTTTCCCAGATCCAAACCCCGTCGGTCCAGCATTCGCTACGCCGGCGTCTGATCTCCTGAAGGCCACGCTGCACGATGCCGGCATCTCTCGATGCATCGGGCACGTCCCCCGGAGAACACACGGTCCGGCTGGCGCTGATGGTCCGGACAGAACAAGTCGTCCATCGGCGCTCGCGGCCCGGGATCATTGCTCCAGGGCGATGAGGTCTTCGTACGTCTCTCGCCGACGGATTACCCGGTACCGGTCGCCTTCCACGAGAACCTCGGCGGCGCGCGGACGGGAGTTGTACTGGCTGCTCATGACCATGCCATAGGCGCCCGCCGTAAACACCGCCACGTAGTCGCCACGCGCAACCGGTGGCAGATTCCGCGCCTTGGCGAGGAAATCGCCGCTCTCGCAAACCGGCCCCACAACGTCCACCGCCATCGTGCCGGGCAGATGGAGGTCCATCTCACGCGCCGGCGGGACGAACCCGCTGCCCGGCCGCACCGGCCAGATGAAGTGGTTTGCACCGTACAGCGCCGGGCGGATCAGGTCGGTCATGGCGGCATCGAGGATGACGAAGCTCTTGGCCCCGCTGCTCTTCACGAAGACGACGCGGCCGACGAGAATGCCGGCGTTGCCGGCGACGAAGCGGCCGGGCTCCAGGAGGATTCGCAGGCCCCTGCCCCGGAGCAACGGAACGATGGCGCCGGCATAGTCAACGGCCTCCGGGGCCTGGTTGACCACGTAGTCGGCCCCGAACCCGCCGCCGAGGTCGAGCGTGTCGATCGTGAAGCCGGCCCGCCGCAGCTCGTCAATCAGCGCGAGGGCCTTGTTGACCGCCTCGACGTAGGGCTCGGTCGTATTGACGGGCGAGCCGATGTGCAGGTGCAGCCCGCACAGGCGGACGTTCGGCTGCCGTCCGTACTGGTCGAAGACACGGCGGGCACGCTCGAGGTCCACGCCGAACTTCGTTTCCTTTTTGCCGGTCGTCGTGTAGGCGTGTGTCTTCGGATCGACGTCCGGGTTGATACGAAGCGCCGCATGGACGGTGGCTCCCCGGGCCGCCGCAAGCCGCTGGAGGTTCTCCAGTTCCGGCTCGGACTCGATGTTGAACCAGCCGATGCCGGCGTCGATGGCCTCGTTGACCTCCCGGTCGGTCTTGCCGACGCCGGCGTAGACGATCCTGGCGGGGTCGCCGCCGGCCGCCAGAGCCCGGTAAAGCTCGCCGCCGCTGACGACGTCGAACCCGGCCCCCTGACCGGCAAGCAGCCGACAGATGTGGATGTTCTGGCAGCACTTGATGGAGAAGCAGATGGTCGGCTCCAGCTCCGCAAAGGCGTCGCGGACACGGCCGTAGTGGTGAAGCAGGGTCGCACGCGAATACACGTACAGGGGGGTCCCGCATTCGTCGGCGATCCGCCGCAGCGGCAGGCCCTCGCAGAACAATTCACCGTCTCGATACTCAAAATGATCCATACGTCTTGTCTGAATACCCGATTTCGAGCCGCAAATCAACGAACGCGCGAATACGCGGTGTTCACCATGATACGAAACACGCCGGAAGCCTACCGACGCCGAAGCCGGAGGATGCTGAGAAGAAAGCTCGAAAAGACCGTCTGCGTGCCGATGACGAGCAGGATGGTGGATGGGATAATCAGGCGCATGGTGCGCGTGTAGTCCAGATCGCCGAAGTCCTTCCGGGCCCACACGACGAAGGCCGCCACGAGCAATGCGAACCCCAGCAGCGCGATCATCGATCCGACGAGCACGCCCACCTCCAGCGTCACATACCGAAACAGGCGCTGGAACGTGCGGTTCTCCGGCAACAGACCCTCCGTCACCGCGAACACCTTCGCGAACACGGCGAAGCACACCAGCTGATAGCCCACGACACACGCCAGGCCCGCCACGAGGAGCGTGTGTACGTCCAGGTGAACGCGGCCGATGGTCCGCGGTCCGCCCGCAAGCCACGCCCCGATCAGCAGGCCGAGCCCCATCAGCATCAGGCCCGGGAACAGGAACAGCCAGCGCGGGCTGTACATCAACATGAAACGCAGGTGCCGCCAGCCATCCCGCCAACTCCGCAGGTGCGGCGGCCGTGACCGCCCATCCTTGTACAACGTGACCGGGACCTCGGTGATACGCATGCCCTTGAGCGTGGCCTTGATCGCCATCTCGCTCGCGAACTCCATGCCGGTGGTGCGGAGGTCCATGCGACGAAAAGCGTCCTTTGTGAGGGCACGCAAACCGCAATGAAAATCGGATGCAGGCGAGCGGAAAAGGAGGCGACCGATCCCCGTAAGCACCGGGTTGCCGATCCATCGGTGCTTCCACGGCATGGCGCCGGGCATGATCCGGCCTTTCAGACGCGTGCCCATCACCAGGTCGTATCCCTCGCGGAGGCGTTCCACGAAGGGGTACGCGGCGGAGAAATCGTAACTGTCGTCCCCATCGCCCATGATGATGTACTTTCCGCGGGCCGCCTCGAACCCCCCCATCAGCGCGCTTCCGTAGCCCCTCGCCGAGACCGGAACGACGCGTGCCCCGCAGCGTTCGGCAATATCCTGCGACCCGTCGGTGCTGCCGTTGTCGGCAACGATGATCTCGGCCCCCAGCCCGTGCGACCGGATGCACTCCTGTGCCTTGCGGATACAGCGTTCGAGCGTTTCGGCTTCGTTCAGGCAGGGAATGACAAACGAGACTTCGACGTCGTTTCCGTCGCTCGGAGCCACGGCCGCCTCCTGTGGATCGACGTCTACCCCTTCGCCAGCTTTTCGGCCTTGGCGGCGGCGTCTTCGATGCTGCCGACGTACATGAAGGCCTGCTCCGGCAGGTGGTCCCACTTGCCGTCGCAGATCTCCTCGAAGCTGCGGATCGAATCTTCCTTCTTCGTGTAGTTGCCCGGGATGTTCGTGAACGCCTCGGCGACGAAGAACGGCTGGCTGAAGAACCGCTCGATCTTGCGGGCCCGGGCGACGATGAGCTTGTCCTCCTCGGCCAGTTCCTCGACGCCGAGGATCGCGATGATGTCCTGGAGGTCGCGATAGCGCTGAAGAATCGCCTGCACACGGCGGGCGACGGCGTAGTGGCGGTCGCCAATGTACTGCGGGTCGAGAATGCGGCTCGACGAGCCGAGCGGGTCGATGGCCGGGTAAATGCCCTTCTCGCTGATGCTGCGGGCCAGCACGATGAAGGCGTCGAGGTGCGTAAACGTCGTCGCCGGGGCCGGGTCGGTCAGGTCGTCGGCGGGGACGTAGATCGCCTGAACGCTCGTGACGGCGCCGCCCTTTGTCGAGGTGATCCGCTCCTGCAGGGCGCCCATCTCCGTGCCGAGCGTCGGCTGGTAACCCACGGCGGACGGCATACGGCCGAGGAGCGCAGAGACCTCGGAGCCTGCCTGCGAGAAGCGGAAGATGTTGTCCACGAAAAGCATCGTGTCGGCGCCGGACTGGTCGCGGAACCACTCGGCCAGAGTCAGGGCGCTCAGCGCGGCGCGGAGGCGTGCCCCCGGCGGCTCGTTCATCTGACCGAACACCATGGCGGTGTGCTCCATCACGGACTTTTCGACGCCCTTCTCGTCCTTGAACTTGGCCTCCTGCATTTCGAGCCACAGGTCGTTGCCCTCGCGGGTCCGCTCGCCGACGCCGGCGAAGACGGAGTAGCCGTGGTGCTCGCGGGCGATGCGGGCGATCATCTCCTGCACGATGACCGTCTTGCCGAGGCCGGCGCCGCCGAAGAGACCGATCTTGCCGCCGCGCACGAACGGAGCCAGCAGGTCGATGACCTTGATGCCCGTCTCCATCATCTCGCTCTTGGGCGTCAGGTCTTTGAAGTTGGGCGGCTCCTGATGGATTGGCCGCCGCTCTTTGGCCTGGACGGGGCCGCGAAGGTCGATGGGTTCGCCGACGAGGTTGAAGACACGCCCGAGGGTTTCCATGCCGACGGGCATGGTCACGGGGCCGCCGGTGTCCTCGATCGGCGCGCCGCGGACGACGCCATCCGTCGAGCCGAGGGCAACCGCCCGCACCGTGCCCCCGCCAAGCTGCTGGGCGACCTCGCACCAGAGCGTCTCCTTCGTGGTCATGCCGAGGACCTTGCGCTCGACATCGACCTTCAGGGCGTTGTAGAGGGCGGGAAGGTTGGCCTCCTCGAACTCCGCATCCAGCGTGGAACCGATGACCTGCGTGACCTTGCCGATGTTCTTGCCGTTGGTTTCGCTCATGGTTGGCTACCGTCCTTGTCCAAGAGTGCGGGCAGTCTACCGCCGTCCGCGTTGTCAAGCAATGGGGCCCGGGCAGGACCGCAAGGCATACCGGGGAATATACCCGGAACGAACGGGGGCGACCCAGAACGCACGGTACGCTGACGGACGTCGTGGCGGGATACGGCGGGGGTGAAATTGATTGCGGACCCCGCTTGACACCCAGAAGGCCACGTTGTTGAATAGCCGGTTAACCCAACCTTCGCACGCGGCCGGCGTCAAAGCGGCTGGCGATAGCGCCAG
>CAZUAI010000136.1:0-8704 GCA_964617875.1 uncultured Planctomycetales bacterium
CTGGCGCTATCGCCAGCCGCTTTGACGCCGGCCGCGTGCGAAGGTTGGGTTAACAAGACCGCCCATGACAAGCCTCGTCACCCCGGCTGACACCGGTGGGGCCCGTAAAGATTGAAAAGTTTTTTCCCGGAAATCGTTTGATTTCTTGGGCAGAGCATCGTATATATGTTATGGAAGCTGTCGTGTCCCCTTTCAACGGTCCCGCGTCTCTCCCCCAGAGACGCGGGATTATTATTGGATCGCAACGTTGATATGGGCGTGTTTGTGTGAGGAAATCGGCCATCGTTCGATCGAAGCGGGAGTGACGGCGGGGCAACGAACAAATGCGGCATCTTCGTTCACGCGCAGCCCGATGCGAGTCCAGCGGGCTGCCGGCCCGATCTTTGCGAAGCGGCCGCACTTGGCCGAGGGGCGTCGGGACGCCACTTGCAGCGGCGGCCCGCTTGGCGTAGAGTACACGCGGCTCTCAGGTTCGCCGATGTAGCTCAACGGTAGAGCACGGCTTTCGTAAAGCCGGGGTTGAGGGTTCGAATCCCTCCATCGGCTTCGGCGATCATCAAACGGGGCAAACCCACGTCCATGTGAGCCAGCCAGTCTTTCTTCTGGCGAAACCCCGTCTTTCTGTGTGACGGTTATACGTCAGCGTGGTCGTATCTGCATCTGTTTCGTTGCTTTCTGCACGTTCCGTCCGGAAAGGGCGACTCTGCGGTATTGGGAACGGCACTTTGCGTCCGATACATGCGTTGATGTCGTGACGATCACGTGTGCCGAGTCGCCCGGCTTTCCGATGGCGCGGCGAGTCCAGCGGGGCACGGTTTCTATGACGTATGCCGTTCGCTTGTTGATGGTTGTGGAGCTTGGAGTCGGGATCGCCTCGTACGTTCATGCGGAAGTGCCCAAGGCCGACCCCGCAGGCACGACGGAGGCGACCGCCAGCCAGCCGACGACGGCCCCGGCCGAAGAAGCCGAGGAGAAACGCCAGACGCCGTTCGACATCCTGAACAACGAGCAGCTCACCGGGGACTGGTGGGGGGGGCGAACCTGGCTGAAGAAACACGGGATCGAGTTCGGCCTCTCGCTCACGTCGATTTATCAGCAGAATGTTCATGGCGGCCTCCAGACGCATCATGGCCACGAGATCACCGGCAGCGCCGACTACGAACTCACGCTCGATTTTGAGGCGATGGGGCTGTGGAAGGGCGGCACGCTTTACACCGGGGCGGAGAGCAGTTGGAAGGACGACATCGTCGGCAGCGACCGCGTCGGCAGCATCTTCGGCACCAATGGCGATGCGGCGGGCAATCAGGGCATCAACGTCTACGAACTCTGGTATGAGCAGAAGTTCCTGGGCGACAAGGTGCGGTTCCGCGTGGGCCGGCTTGATGTCACGCGGGATATGGACACCAACGCCTACGCGAACGACGAGACGTCGCAGTTTCTCAACCCGGCGCTCATCAATACGGGAAACATCCCCTTCCCCGACTACGGGATGGGCGCGCAGCTCGTCGTCACGCCGGTGGAGTGGTTCTACGCCGGGGCCGTCGCGGCCGATGCCCAGGCGAATGGCCGCACCACCGGCTTCAAGACGACCTTTCACGACGAGGACTACTTCTTCGCGGACTTCGAGTTCGGGTTGATGCCGGTCTGGAAGACGAGGTGGGGCAAGCTGCCCGGCGCGTACCGCTTCGGGCTCTGGTACGACCCGCAGCCGAAGGCGAAGTTCTTCAACGATCTCGGCGGCCGGCGGCGCACGATTCCCATGAAGCGCGACGACCTGGGCTTCTATGTCAACCTGGACCAGATGCTGTACAAGGAACGGCCGGACGACGAGGCGGATACGCAGGGGCTCGGCCTGTTCTTCCGCTACGGCTGGGCGAACGAGAAAGTCAACGAGATCGAGCACTTCTGGAGCGTCGGCGTGCAGTACCAGGGGCTGATCCCTTCGCGCGACGGCGATGTGCTCGGCTTCGGTTTTGCCCAGGGCATCATCAGCGACCGCCTTGCCGCGCTCGAAGGCGGCAATCGCGAGTCGGTGTACGAACTCTACTACAACATCGCGGTGTTCCCGTGGCTGAACATCACGCCGGACCTCCAGTTCCTGGTGGACCCCGGCGCGTACAACGGCCGGGACGCCGTCGTCGCCGGGGTGCGGATCCAGGCGAGTTTCTGATGGCGGACGATGGGCCGACGTCTTCTCGGAGATCATGCGAAGATGCGAAAGACACGAATCCTCAGAGCGGTTCTTGCGGCGATGGTCGCGGGCGCGATCCTGCCCTCGTGCATGACGGACGTGCGGGACGCCGCCGTGGGCGGTGCGCTGGACGCCGTCAGCGGCACGGTGAGCGATTCGCTACGGACGCTGCTCCCGGTCCCGGAGTGCCTCGGGCTCTGGTGGGCGCCCTGCACGCCGGAGGAGTAACGCACGCGTGAACGGCGGCCGGCAACGTCCTTCGCGCCCCTGCCTTCCCGGGGCACGCACGCCGCCTGCGGCAGGGCCGGTTGATTCGGCTTGCCCTGCTGCGTATAGTTCGACAAGGGGTCATTCAACCCCTGATGGGAAGGAGGAAACACCATGAGGTTACAGAGTCCGATAGCGTGGTTGCTGGCGTGTGCCGCCGGGGCCGTTCTGGCCGGCTGTGCCTCGCCGCAGCCCCGGGGAGAGGCGGCGGGTGACCAGATCCCGCGGGTGTCCGCCCTGTATGCCAAGGCGACCGAGGTGCACGTTCACCGTTTCCGCAAGCCGCACATGGACCGGCAGGCCCGGATGTTGCAGTCGCTCGCGGAGGAATGCGATCGGATGATCGCCGAGACGCAGACATGGGAAAGCTCGGCGCGGCTGACGGCCGCGGGCGACGCTGAACGCAACGCGGTTCGCGGTGATATCCAGGCGCTGCGGTCGTCGCTCGCGGGGTTGCGGGACGCGGCGCAGAGCCGCGACCTGGGCGCCGCGGGCTCAGCCCATTCGGGCGCCCTGGCCGCGTACGGCCGGATCCGCAACCGCGTCGATGTAACGCAGCCATAACACGACGGCGGAAGCCCGCCGATAACTCGAAGGCTTCCCGGCCCGTTGTCGCCGTTCGTGGGAACGGCGGGCGACGGGCCGATCGTTTGCGCCTTGCTCCGGTCGGGTCTGTATCGTACGTCCCCCTTGTAGGTCGCGGCTTTTCCAGAGGCCGCGCGGAAGCCGGCCCGCGGTCCTGTAACCGCGGGCGCTGTTCGATCCCAGGGGGCGCCCGGTCCGTGCGATACGGGGTGTACGCAGTTTCCGTCTTCCTCCTCCTGCCGCTTGCCGTGGCGGGCACCGGTTGTGCGCCGTCGGAACAGCCAAACGTCGATCGCGCTCAGCAGCAGTGGGACGATACGGCCCGACGCTGCCGCGGTGAACTCCTGCTCGTGAAGACACCTCCAGACGATCACGCGCCGCAGTCCGCTGCGGCAGACCGGACCGGCGACGCCGTGCCTTCGTCCACGATCGCGGACGCCCGCCGATATACGGTGGCCGTTCGCGCAAGTGTTCGGCCCGAGCTGCCGCAACTCGCCTCGCTGCCGTCCAGCCCGCGTCTTGTGGTGCAGGCTTCCGGCCTGCAACCCGGCCTTCGTCAGGGCACGGGCGTTATCATCGACGACCGCGACGGCCGTGGCTGGATCCTGACGAACGAACACGTGGTCGGCGGCTGTGCTCGAGTCGAGATCCGCCTGGCCGACGGCGGTTGGGTGATCGCGGCCGTAGCGGGCGTCGATCCGGGCAGCGACCTAGCCATCCTTCGGATCGACCGCAAGCCGCCCGCGGCAGCGAGGTTCGGCGACGCCGCCGCCGTCCGCATCGGTGAGCCCGTGGCCGCGATCGGCTATCCCGCGGGCCGGTCGGCGGACGACGGGACCCTCGCGCTGACAGGCTCCATCAACGCCCTCGGCCGGTCGCTGCAGGGCGCGCTCGACCCGACGCAGGAGCACTTCTACGGCAACCTGCTGGAATCCACGATTCCGATCCCGCCGGGGTGCAGCGGAGGCCCGCTGCTCGACGCCGCCGGCTGCGTCATCGGCATTAACACGGCCGTCGCCCTCGATGCGCGGACGGGGCGAAGCTTCGGCTACGCGATTCCGATATCCGCTCGCGTGCGTGCGATTGTCGATCGCCTGTGTCGGGCGGAGCCGGTCGAGCACGGCTACATCGGCCTGCTGGTCCGGGCGGAGCGGGCCGGGCGGCCGCTTGTGGTGGAACAGGTCGTCGCGAACGGTCCGGCAAGCCGCGCGGGGATTCGCCGGGGCGACGTCATTACGCACGTCGGCGGTTCTGCCGTCGGGGCAGCCGGCGAGTTCGCCGAGCGGATTCGCGCCGCGTGTCCTGGCGAACCAATCGAGATCACCGTTCTCCGCGACAACTCGGCACACGCCGCCACCCTCACCCCGACCACGCGCCCGCCACGCGCGCAACGCCGGGGTTGACACCCTCTCTGGAACGTCCTAAGCTCGCCGGCACGGAGGCTCTCGAAGAGGGCCGGCACCGTGCGCGGACCGTTCTGTGCGAGGCGCTCATGGAAGTGCGGATGGAGTTGAGTCGCATCATTATCTCGGAAACGAGTGATCAGCAGATCATCGTTCTTCGGGAGCGGTCCGGCATGCGCCAGTTTCCCATTGTGATCGGGATCAACGAGGCGATGGCGATTGACCGGAGGCTCAAGGGCCTCGCGACTGCGCGGCCGCTGACGCACGAGCTGCTGGCGAGCGTCATTCAGGCGTTGCACGGCGAGTTGGAGAAGATCGTGATTCACGATCTCCGAGATCATACATTTTACGCGAAGCTGGTGATCCGGCAGGGGGGCGGGTTGCTCGAGGTCGATTCGAGGCCGTCCGATGCCATCGCGCTCGGTGTCGCTGCGGATACGCCGATCTACGTGGCCGAACATGTCCTTCGCGAGGTGACGGAGATGCCCAGCCCCTAGCGGGGGTGGTTGTCGTCGCCGCCGGGCGCGGTACACTGCGGGCCGGTACGATCGCGAGTTCGAGACAGGCACGGGAACCCGTTTTTGATACGATCCTGCAAATGATTGCCGTTGACAGCGAGAAGAAGCTCGATTCGTTTGCCTCGGTGTGCAAGCCGCTGTGGGCGGAGCAGCCGGTGTCCAACGGTCCCGCGTATGCGACGCGGGCGCCGGCCCGGCTTGACGTCATGGGAGGCATGGCCGACTACACCGGGTCGCTGGTGCTGCAGTATGCGTTGCCGGTCGAGACCCGGGTGGGCGTCGCGGCCCGGAGCGACCAGAAGGTGAGCATCACGTCGCTCGGGTGGCCCAACAACGGCGGCGCCGCCGAGTCGGTCTGGCCGCTGTCGGCGATGTACACGACGGCGGGCAAGCTTGCCTCGCCGGAAGCGTTCGCGGCGCACTTCGAGACATCGGGCTGCACGTGGGCCCGGCACATTGCAGGCGTGTTCTACACGCTCCTGGAGGCGGGGGCCGTGCCCCATTACGGCGGCGGCGTCTCCGTGGTCGTTCAGTCGGACATCCCGTCCGGGGCCGGAATCGGGGCGTCCGCGGCGCTTTCTGTCGCCACGGGTCTGGCTCTCACGACCATCACGGGCCACAGCGTCGCGCCGATCGAACTCGCCCGGCTGTGTCAGCGGGCGGAGAACCTCGTCGTGGGCATGCCGCGCGGGATCAGTGACAAGGTGGTCGCGCTCCTGGCCGGGGCGGGCTCACTGCTCCAGATGCGCTGCCAGCCGCACGACCTGATCGGCTTCACGCGGCTTTGCCCGGGGACGACGTTCGTGGGGATCGACAGCCGCGTCCACAGCGACAAGCAGGCCGCCAAGTTCGTCGAGACCCGTGTCGCGTCGTTCATGGGGCTGCGGATCATCGACAGCCTGCTTCGCAGGGACGCGGCCGGCCACGGCCTGCCCGGCGGATACCTGGCGAACATCACGCCGACCGACTACGTCGAGCGGTTCCGCGACCGGCTTCCGACCAAGATGCGGGGACGGGACTTCCTCGAACGTTACGGCCACATCGACGACCCGGTTACGCGCGTCGAGCCCGATACGATTTACAGGGTCCGGTCGCGCGCCGAGCACCACATCTACGAAAACGACCGCGTTCACCGCTTCGCCGACCGGCTCAGCCGTGCGTCGCGAACCGGTGAGAACGAGGCCCTCATCGAGGCCGGCGACCTGATGTACGCCTCGCACTGGAGCTACAGCCAGCGGTGCGGCATGGGGAGCATCGAGACCGACATTCTCGTCAACCTCCTGCGCGAGCAGGGGCCGGCGCGCGGCATCTACGGCGCGAAGGTCACCAGCACCGGCTGCGGGGGCACAATCGCCGTGCTGATCGCCGATACGCCGATGGCCCAGGAAGCGGTCCAGCAGGCGTGCCGGGCCTATGCCGCGAAGACCGGCCTCGAGCCGAGCGTCTTCTATGGCTCCGCCGACGGCGCGGCCAGCGAACCGGCCAGGCGCCTGGATTGACGTCGGCGTCAACTGACGGTTTTGCCCGGCGTCTGCCGAATTGACACAATCGCCGACTGCGGCAGCTGCCGTAACGCTATTCATATCAACGGGTTGCGTGTTCCGTGTGCCCGGCACGCCGTTTGCTCATGTTCACCTGAGGACGAGAGGCAAGCCGGTTTCCGTACGTCAGAGCCCGGGGCGCGAGCGACGGGTGGGCTTGCTGATGGTCATGATGCCCACGGCAGTTGAGTCGGAGTTGCCGCTGCCTCGATCAGGACGAACGGTGGAAGGAGTGGAGTGCCGATGCGATTCGATAAACTGACGGTCAAGGCCCAGGAGGCATTCTCGTCCGCCCAGGAGCGGGCGCAGGCCGCCGGGCATCCGAACCTCGAGCCGCTTCATCTGTTGGACGCACTCGTGGCCGAGTCGGACGGCGGAATCATCATGCCGATCCTGGAGAAGGTCGGCGTGAACGTGCCGCGTCTGCGGCAGTTGATCGCCGCCGAACTGAACCGCCGACCGAAGGCTCACGGCGGGCAACTCGGCATGGACAGCGCGACGCAGGAGGTGTTCCGGCATGCGCAGAAGGAAGCGGACCGCCTCAAGGACCAGTACGTCTCGACCGAGCACCTGCTCCTCGCCCTGGCCGATGTCAAGTCGGACGCGAAGGAGGTCCTGTCGGTCGCCGGGGCGACGCGGGAAGCGCTCCTTGCGGCGATGAAGGAAGTTCGCGGCGGACAGTCGGTGACCTCGGAGAACCCGGAACAGACGTACCAGGCCCTGCAGCGTTACGGCCGCGACCTCGTCGAGATGGCCCGCCAGGGCAAGCTCGATCCGGTGATCGGCCGCGATGACGAGATCCGCCGCTGCATGCAGGTGCTGAGCCGTCGGACGAAGAACAACCCGGTGCTGATCGGCGAGCCGGGCGTGGGCAAGACGGCGATCGTCGAGGGGCTCGCGCTGCGGATCGTCAACGGCGACGTGCCCGGCGTCCTGCAGAACAAGCGGGTGGTGGCGCTGGACATGGGCGCCTTGATCGCCGGGGCGAAGTACCGCGGCGAGTTCGAGGACCGCCTCAAGGCCGTCATCCGCGAGGTGATCGAGAGCGACGGGCGCGTGATCCTGTTCATCGACGAGCTGCACACCGTCGTCGGCGCCGGCCGTGCCGAGGGTGCGGTCGATGCCGGCAACCTGCTCAAGCCGCCGCTGGCCCGCGGCGAGTTGCGCTGCATCGGCGCCACGACGCTTGACGAGTACCGCAAGCACGTCGAGAAGGACGCGGCCCTCGAACGCCGCTTCCAGCCGATCCAGGTGAGCGAGCCGACCGTCGAAGACACGATCGCGATCCTCCGCGGGCTCAAGCCGCGGTACGATGCACACCACGGCGTCCGCATTCAGGATTCGGCCCTCGTCGCCGCCGCCACGTTGAGCCACCGCTACATCGCCGACCGGTTCCTGCCGGACAAGGCGATCGACCTGATCGACGAGGCGGCCTCGCGGCTGCGGATCGAGAACGACTCGATGCCGTCGGAGCTGGACGAGATCCGCCGGCGGATCATGCAGCTCGAGATCGAGCGCGAGGCCCTCAGGAAGGAGAAGGACGCGGGCTCGAAGCAGCAGTTCGAACGGGTCGAGCAGCAACTGGCGAATCTGAAGGAAAGCGACGCATCGCTCACGGCCCGGTGGCAGAACGAGGTCGGGGTGCTGAAGGGCATCAAGGAGAAAAAGGAGCAGATCCAGCGGGCCGAGAATGAGCTGGAGGACGCGCAGCGCCGCGGCGACCTGGAGCGGGCGGCGCGGCTTCGCTACGGCGACATCGCGCGGCTGAACCAGGAGATCGTCGCGATGGAGAAGCAGCTCGCCGAACTCCAGGCCGACGGCAAGGCCCTGGTCCATGAGGAGGTGACGGCGGAAGAGGTCGCCGAGGTCGTCAGCAAGTGGACCGGCATTCCCGTCGCCCGCATGATGGAGGGTGAGAAGGAGAAGCTGCTGCACATGGAGGACCGGATCGAGCAGCGCGTCGTCGGTCAGGACGAGGCGGTGCGCGCGATCTCCGACGCCGTCCGCCGGAGTCGTGCGGGCCTGGGCGACCCGAACCGGCCGATCGGCTCCTTCCTGTTCCTCGGGCCCACGGGCGTGGGCAAGACCGAGCTGTGCAAGGCCCTTGCCGAGTTCCTCTTCGACGACGAGGCGGCGATGGTCCGCATCGACATGAGCGAGTTCATGGAGCAGCACGCGGTGGCCCGACTGATCGGGGCG
>CAZUAI010000137.1:0-7637 GCA_964617875.1 uncultured Planctomycetales bacterium
CGAACCCTACGATCCGCCGCGTAAGCCTGTCGAAATATGCAACGCTGGGGTAGACCTCAGCGGAGATTGCCCAGTTCGCGCCGGGTGAGGACCTTTCGCACGAGGAGGTAGTTCGCCCCGCGGTATTCGGTCAGTTCGCCGCTGACGAGGAAGACCATGCTGCGGCTCCCGCCGGCCGACGCGGCCACCATGACCTCGAGCAGCCGGTTCGGCAGCACGTAGTACGGCGGGCCGGCGGGCCGGCTGCCCTGCGATTCGCGCGCCAAGGTCCACCACAGATCCAGTTTCACAAGCCGCGCGGGGAACTCGGGGACGATTGTGCCTTCCGGCAGCACCCGCTCGCCGCTTTCCGCGGTCCCGGTGCCGGGTTCGGTTGCCGTGTTCGCGGGGGCGGAGGTCGGGGTCGGCGCGCGAACGGGTGCGTCACGCATGAGCTGCTCGATCACCTCGGAGGCCGTAGGCGGCCGCGTGGGTTGCGTGGCGGGCGGTTCGGGGGCCTTCGTCGCCTCGGGCGGCGCGGGGACCGGGCCGCGATCGGACGGCAGTGTCACCTCCTCGAGGAATACGTAGTTCCGTCCGAGGAACTCCGTCACGCGGCCGGTCACCAGGTACGTGTCGTCCGGCTTGCCCGCCGCCAGCACGCGTTCGAGCAGCATCAGCCTTCGGTTCGGCAGCACACGAAGCGACGGCGCGACGGGCAGCCCCGGCACCTCGCCGATCGCGATCGCCCACCACGACTCGTCGCGCCCGAACCGCGCGGGCCGGCGGGCCAGCACGTACCCTTCCGGCAGGAGCCGCTCGGTCGGTTTCACGTCGGCAATCTCGCCGCCGCTGCGGGCTTCGGAGGTCTCCTCGCCCGGCGCGTCGGCGGGCACCGAGGGCAGGACCGTGGCCTGCGGCTTGCGTGGCCGCAGGAGATTGCCGGGGATGTCAAGCGGCTGCGCGTATTCGGGGGGACGTTCGGCCGGGGGGGCGGCGGACGGCCGGGTGGCCGTCGGTGACGCCGGGCGAACGGGTGCCGTGGCCTGGCCGAAGGCCGGGATCGGCAAGGCAAGAGCCGCCCAGCCGGCGAGAAGGCGACCGGGCCATCGCGGACGGTGCAGGTCGGCGTTCATCGGCTTTCCTTTGCAGAAGCACGCATGTCGGCGGGCATTGTCGGCCGACGAAAGCGATTTGGCAAAGGGCGACCCCCGCCGACCGCGTGTTCCGGCGTTCGGCGGGGGTTTCTCGCTTTTTCGGCCTTAGGCCGGCCGGCTCACTTTTTCGCTTTTCGGGCGGCTTACTTCACGCCGCTGTCGGCCGGGGGCTCCGGCTTCTTTTCCTCGGCCGGTTCGTCCCCCGGCTCCATCGGGAGCTTGACCTTGTCGGCGGCGGCGCCCATGGCCACGTCCTTGATGCCCTTCACGACCTTCATCGGGACGTAGATGTTGATCTGCTGCGAGTCCTTGCCGGCGGTGCCGATGACGGCCACCGGGGCGTTCATCGCGGGGATCTCGGCCGGGATCGGCTTCTCCTTCTCGCCGGCCGCAAGGGCGGCGTCGTTGATCAGCGTGAGCAGCGTGTCCACGGCGACGTACAGCTCAAAGAATCGCTTGCCCTTCGGCAGGTTCGGCTCCAGCGCCTTGATGCTCGCCTCGTCGCCGAGCGGGGACTTGCCCTCCTTCGCCAGCGCCGCGACCATCTCGACCCGCTTCGGCCCGCCACCGAACAGGATCGCCACGTGGTCCTCGTCGAGCACGGCCACGCGGAGCAGGAGACCTTCCTTGCCCACGATCTTCTGGACCGCGGTCACATCATCCGCGCCAACGTCGGGGAGCTTCGCCACGTCGATGGTCAGGTGCCCGACCTGCGCCTCGCCGACCTTCTCCGCATCGGCCTTGTATTGAACCGCGTCGAGGATCTTGCGGGCGTCCTCATTGGTGACAAGCTGGAGGCCCGAATCCACCAGCTTGCCGAAGGCCGCGGCCCACTTCTTCGCCGCGTGCGGAATCTCGGCCACGACGGTCAGGCCGATCATCCCATACTCGCCCTCGGGCAGCCTCGACGCGCTCAGCGAGAGCCACTGCCCGCCGCTCGTCAGCTCGATGAACTCGGCGAGCAGTTTCTTGAAGGGCTCGAGCTTCTCGGCGTCACAGACGTTCTTCACCTGTGGCTTGTCGAACAGGCCGGTGAGCACGGTCGTCGCCTGCTTCACGTCCTCGGACTTGGCGCCCGACGGCCCCCCCATCGCCAACACGAACTTCTCGGCCGGAAGACCCGTCAGGAGCGACTTCTCGGTCGCCCCGCACTCCGCAATGCTCTTGGCAAGCGCGGTATCCGGCTTCGCCTGCATGTAGAGATCGAGATCGAACCCCGCCTTGTTCACGGCCAGCCCCAGCTGCAGGCTCGCCGCTTCGTCGAGGAACTTCTCGATCTTCTGGATCATCGGCTGGACCTGGTTGGCGATGGTCGGATCGCTCATCGCCCCCATCAGCATGATCCCCATCAGGGCGTTCTTGACCGTGTCCTTGATCGCCGGCCCCGCCTGGGCCACGTTCAGCCAGACGAAGAGATCGAACTTCTTCTCCGCCAGCGCCAGCCGCTCCTCGCCCAGCGTTGTCTTCATCGAGCCCTTGCCCCGGGCAAATGTCCTGAGGGCCTCCGGTTCGGGGGCCAGAACGGCGAGCTTGCCCTTCGCCATCGCGAAGCTCGACTTGCCCATGAGCGAGATCTTCGTCACGCCCGCGGGCAGATCCGCCTGCGCGGCCCCTTCCTCGGCGGGTTTCTCTTCGCTCTGGGGTTTCGACGCGGCCTCGCCGCCCTCGCCGGATACGGCGAACTGCTCGAGAAACGCCTTGGGATCGGAGCAGGGAACGAGGAGCACCACGCTCTTGCCGAGCGATTCGAACGTCAGTTCCTCCGTCTTGAGGATGACGAGGGCGACGGAGCCCTTGTCATCGAGCCCCTCGCCAATGCCGAGCATGCCCTTGAGCATGGCGAGCGGATCGCCGGCCATCGTTCCCGGGCCGATGGGCAGCCCCAGTTCCTGGCCGACGCCGATCACTTTGCTGTTGATGCTCTTCAGGTCGCGCAGGACCACCACCCCCCAGGCGTCCGCCGGGATGTTGTCGTACACACCCCCCTGCTGGGCCAACGCCGCCGGCAAGCCCGGCACGACAAGACTCAAACCCAGAAGCGCACACAAGGCCAGTTTGGAACGAGTCATTCGGATTCTCCTGCTAGTCGCCTGGTTTCTGAGAACGCCTGCCGTATACCACCGCGCGCAACCCGCGTCAAGACGAACACTTGCCGTCAAACGACACGGCCGGCTCAAGCCCCGAGTTCCGCTCCGGGCCGTAGACTAGACACCGACCGCACGCCCCAAGTTCCCGTCAGACCGGGCGATGTCGTGCATTATCGGCAATTGTGGCGGGCTCCGTTCGCTGCACTGCGGCCCCCCAGCAGATAGGCAAGAAATACAGGGCCACAGGCCTAATATCAGCATTACTCTATCTATCGTGGAAGCGGTCGTTTCGGCGAGGGATCTCGTCCTTGTTCATTCGGGCGGACGTGCTGCGTCGCGGATTCTGCCCGGGCGGTTTGCGGGCCTCAAGCCGGACTTCCGCGTCTTCCGCGGATGGGCGTGCCTTGGTTCTTTGGGGGGGCCGGTTGAACCTTCTGCCCGAGCGGCGTTGAGGGGGGTACTCTTCTTGCTGTAAAGTCCACCCATGCAGAGCAAGGCTTCGGCTCGCGAGCCGTCATCCCTGGAGATGAGAACGGTCGTCGCCGCCGTGGGGTCGGCGGTCGTCATCGTCGCGGCCGTTGTGGCGACCCACTGGCCGGTCCTCTCGGCCGGCGCGCTCTCGTTTGATGACACGCAGTATCTCACCGAGAACTACCGCGTTCAGAATCCGAGTTGGGAGTCGGCCCGGCGGTTTCTGGCAGAGGTGCTCACGCCGTCCACGGTCGGGGGATACTACCAGCCCCTCGCGATGATCTCGCTCATGCTGGATTACGCGGCCGGGGGGCGGCCGGATTACCTGCGGCCGTTTCACCGCACGAGCCTGATCCTGCACACGGTCAACACGGTCCTCGCGGGCGTACTGGTGTATCTGCTCCTGATCGCGGCGGCGAGGCCGCAGCCGGAAGACAAGGACGGAGCGGCTGACGCCGTGAGGCCCCGGATGATCCGGGCGGCGCTCCCGGCCGCGGCGATGGTCAGCCTGCTGTTCGGCCTGCATCCCATGACGGTCGAGACCATCGCCTGGGTGGGCGAGCGCAAGACGACGCTGGCGGCCTTGTTCTCGTTCGTGTGCCTGATCGCATACGTGCGCTATGCCGTTCACAGGCGGGCGAGCCTCCGCGGCGGTGCGTCCGTGGCCGCGAAGAATCGCGCGGCCGCCGCGCCCGTTCGCGACCCCGCCGCGGAAGCGACGGGACACCCTGCCGGCGGGCACGCGGTCCGGCGGCGATGGTGGTTCTACGGGGCGAGCCTGGTGTGTTATGTGCTGGCGTTGATGTCGAAACCGACGAGCACGCCGCTCCCGCTGGTGATGCTTGTGCTCGACTGGTGGCCGCTGCGGCGGCTCGGCCGGCGGGCGGTGGCGGAGAAGCTGCCGTTCTTCGTGGTCGGTGCTGTGTCGGCCGTCGTCACGTTCATCTCGCAGAGCCGTACGGCGGCAGTCGAGTTGCCGGGACAATACTCGCCGGCCCGCATTCCGCTGGTCGTATGCCATAACCTGATCTTCTACCCGTGGAAAATGGTCTGTCCGGCGGATCTGTCATCTCACTACCCGTTTCCGGAGCCGTTCGGCCTGTCGTCGCCGATGGTTCTGGCGGGGGTGCTCGGGACGGCCGTTCTGGCGGGGGGGATCGTGATTTCGTTGCGGTGGACGCGGGTCCCGGCGGCCGGCGCGTTGATCTTCCTCGTCGCGGTCCTGCCGACGATGCAGATCATCGGCTTCAGCACGGTGATCGCGTCGGACAAGTTCGCGTACCTGCCGTCGATCGGTCTGCTGCTGGCACTGGCGTGGGGCCTGTGCCGGTGCTGGGCGGGCGCGGCCGGGAGGCCGTGGCCGGCGGCGGTCCGGGCGGGCATCGTCGGGGTCGTGGTGCTGCTGGGTGCCCGCGAGGTCCGCGCGACGCGACGCTACCTGGACGTGTGGCGGGACACGGAGCGGCTTCATCAGCACATGCTGAAGCTGGCGCCCCGGGCTCCGACGGTCCACTTCGGCCTGGGCAGCTACCTGGCGGCGAAGGGTCGGCTGGCGGAGGCCGCGAAGGAGTTTCGCGAGACGCTCCGATACTCTCCGAACATGCCGGAGGCGGAATCGAGCCTCGGCGCGGCCCTGTTCGCGCTGGGCGATATGAACGAGGCGATCCCGCACCTGTCGGCGGCGGTGCGGATGCGGCCGGATGATTTCGCCATCCGGAACAACCTGGGCGTTGCGCTGGCCGCGCAGGGGAAGCACGCCGAGGCGATCGAGCACCTGACCGTTGCGCTGAAGGTGCGGCCGGATGCGCCGCGGGTGCGTTTCAACCTGGGCAAGTCGCTGGCGGCCCTGGGGCGGCACCGGGAGGCCGTCGCGCACCTGGAGGCGGCGGTGCGGATCAAGCCGTCGTTCGCCGAGGCGCACTATGTGCTCGCGGGCGTTCTCGTCGATCTGGGAAGAGACGCGGAGGCCGTTGCACACTATGAGGAGGCGATCCGCCGGCAGCCGACGTACCCGGAGGCGCGGAACGACTTCGCCACCGCACTGATCAGGCTGGGCCGTCTGGAGGAGGCGGTTTCGCAGGCATCGGAGGCCCTGCGGCAGCGGCCGGGCTACGCGAAGGCGCACTACAATCTGGGGCTTGCGTACGCACGGCAGAACAGGACGTCCGAGGCCGTCGCGCAGTTCGGAGAGGCGATCGCCGCCGCCCCCGACTTCGCGGAGGCGTACAACAACATGGCGGCCGTCCTGCTGATGCAGCAGCGCACCGAGGAGGCGCTCTGGTACCTGTCCGAGGCCGTGCGGCTCAAGCCCGACTACCTCGATGCGCAGTTCAACTTCGGCTACATGCTCGAGCGGGCGGGCCGGTTTGACGAGGCCGCGGAGCATTACCGCGAGGCGCTGCGGCTCGATCCCAACCACGCCGAGGCCGGCGAGCGCCTCCAGGCGATCGCCCCGAAGTCCGGCACGTCGGCCCGGTGACCGGCGGAATAACTTCGTGTCGCCGTGTGGCTGTGTCGAGAGGCGGCCTTCGACAAGCCCGCTTCGCCGGCGCAGCGGCCGTGCATGGCGCCGGCTTCATTCGGGCCATGGCCGCCGCCGTCGAGGACGGTCCCGCTCGTCGTCCAGCCCGTCAGGCCGGGCGAGAAATTGCCATTGGTGGGCGTGACGTGCGCGGCAGGAACCGAGCAGAGGTGATCCACAGCGTGATAAGACAACCGTTCCTTTCCAGCATACACCTCCGATCGGACGCCCCGCGCAGGAAAAGCCGGCGATACAGGTTGTGATTGCCGTGGGCTATTCCATTCTCATTCCATTTCCTCGCTCCGGCTTCCGCTTCATGCGGAATGCCGCCCCATTTCGGGAATCACACGCCCCCCTGTGTGCCGATCTGCCTGGCCCAGCTCGCCTTAACGACGGCCTCCCAGTTGTACACGCGTGCCGGTGCGTCGTTCCAGTTGTCGAGTACGACGACCCACTCGTCCCATAACGCCGGCGCCTCGCCTCTTGGTTTCAGGACACAGACCTGGTGGTAGAAGAACACACCGGCCCAGAAGGACGCGTATTGCGGCGTGAACGGGAAGATGTGCCAATTGCCGTCGTGGTCCTGCCAACGGTGCTTCTTGTACCACAGCATCGGAATGCCCAGTCCGGTGTAGTCCGGTGTCGAGTGTAGATGCCTGATGGCCTTGCCCTCCTGCGTCTCGACCCAGGCGATGGTCTTCGCAGCCGACTTGCCGCAGGCGGCGTCGTACAGGCCGTGCCCCGCCGTTCCGTGGTCGGACGCGAACCGATCGGCGAGATACGGGGCGGAGTCGAAAATGCCACCGTAGCGCCGCAGAACCCACCCCAGCGTGCCGGGCGTGACCCTCTGCGAATAGGTCTTGACCGCTCTGGCGAGGGCGGAAGTGCCGGTCCAGAGTAGGATTCCGATGAAGATCATCGTCAGGATCAGCGTGATAGCGATCGTGCATACGACCGACATCAGCGTGGGGATGGCCAAGTGGCCGCTCGGATCCAGATTGTTGACCGGATCGTTGTGGCAGTAGACGTACTTGTGCAGGGTTTGCGGATCATAGATGTTGCCCTGCCAGTCGTCCATGGAGACGAAGCGGCCCGCGTCGGCGTTGTAGTACCGCGCGCGGAGGTAGTAGAAGCCGACATTCGCATCGAACGCCTCGCCGCTGAAGAGGAAGCTGTTGGACGTTGTGCCGGTCCGACCGAGCAGGACGCCGAATGCGTCGTATGTGTAGGTGTCCGTTGCTGCTCCGGCGGCGTTGCTCATCGCACGCGTCGACATCTGGCCGTCGTAATGGTAATAGCGGGTG
This sequence comes from uncultured Planctomycetales bacterium, assembly GCA_964617875.1. Lineage (GTDB taxonomy): Bacteria > Planctomycetota > Phycisphaerae > UBA1845 > PWPN01 > CAZMVY01. Next base: position 7,520 of record CAZUAI010000137.1, read on the forward strand.
CCGGCGCCCGGCCGCTTCATGCTGATGCGCTCGTCGCCGTAGACGTACGACACCGTTGCCGCACCGGTCCGCTCCTCGATCACCTGGGCGTAGGGCAGGGTCGAGTCCACGAGGTAAT
>CAZUAI010000138.1:0-7579 GCA_964617875.1 uncultured Planctomycetales bacterium
ACGAAGGCCGAGGTCATCAGCTCGACGTTCGACGAGCCGGCGAGCCGGCACGTGCAGGTCGCCGAGATGGTGATCGAGAAGGCGAAGCGGCTGGTGGAGTACGGCCGCGACGTGGTGATCCTGCTGGACTCGATCACGCGGCTCGCGCGGGCGTACAACACCGAAGTGCCGCACTCGGGCAAGATCCTGACGGGCGGCGTGGACGCGAACGCGCTGCAGAAGCCGAAGCGGTTCTTCGGGGCGGCCCGGAACATCGAAGAGGGCGGCTCGCTGACGATCATCGGGACGGCCCTGGTGGACACGGGCAGCAAGATGGACGAGGTGATTTTCGAGGAGTTCAAGGGCACGGGCAACAGCGAACTGCACCTGGATCGGCGTCTGGTCGACCGGCGGGTCTGGCCGGCGATCGACATCGCCGCCAGCGGCACGCGGAAGGAAGAGCTTCTGCTCGACCGGAAGGAGCTGGAGCTGGTGTACCGTCTGCGTCGCGTGCTGAGCGACATGAACGTGGTTGAGGCGGTCGAGTTGCTGCGGAACCGTCTGGAGAAGGTGAAGACGAACGCGGAGTTCCTGATGACGATGAACTTTGCGTAGGAAGCGAGCGGCAGCGCGGCGCCGCAAGGGGGGCGGTGTCGCGGGTTGCCGGCGATTCGGACGTTGTGAACAGGAACCCCGTCGGCGGCGCCGGCGGGGTTTTTGTTTCCGCGTTGTTTCTGCCTACGGCGGCGGAGCCTGCGCGCGCTCCTGGTCGGAAATGAGCTTGTACTCGATGCCGTCGGTGAGGGCCTCCCAGGAGGCTTCAAGGATGTTCTCGCTGACGCCGACGGTGCTGTAGACCTCGTGGGTGGCCTCGTCGAAGAACTCGATGCTGACGCGGACCTTGGCGGCCGTCGCCTCGCGGGGGTTGATGACGCGGACCTTGTAGTCGATGAGGCGGATCTGGCGCACGGCGGGGTAGCGTTCGCAGAGGGCCTTGGTCAGGGCCTTGGCCATCGCATCGACGGGGCCGTCGCCGTCGGCCACCTGGTGCTGCGTCTCGCCGTCCACGTTCAGCTTGATGATCACTTCCGTGTCGGTCGCGCTCCGCTCGGTCCGCTTGAGGATGACGCTGCGCCAATGGTCCAGCTCCCAGAACCGCCGGTGCAGGCCCATCTCCTTGCGGCAGACGAGTTCGAAACTCGCCTCGGCGCTCTCGTAGACGTAGCCCTCGTTCTCCAGTTCCTTGATCCGCTGCAGGAGGCGGCGGTGGAGCTTCTTGTCGTGCTCGATGTCGAGTTTGCGGCCGATCTTGGCCGCCAGGCCGGTGGCGCCGCTCAGCTCGCTGATGATCAACCGCCGCGTGTTGCCGACGGCCTCGGGCTGGATGTGTTCGTAGCTGCGCTCGACGCGGCGGACAGCGTGCACGTGCATGCCGCCCTTGTGGGCGAAGGCGCCGGCGCCGACGAACGGCTGGTTCTCCACGGGGACCATGTTGGTCAGTTCATAGACGTAGCGGCTGACCTCCGTGAGCTTCGCCACGGAGCCTTCGGCAAGCACGTCGCAGCCGTACTTGAGGGCGAGGTTTGCCGTGACGGCGGTGAGGTCCACGTTGCCGCATCGCTCGCCGATTCCGTTGATGGTGCCCTGAACGTGTGTCGCGCCGTGGCGGACGGCGACGAGGGCATTGGCGACGGCCAGCCCGCCGTCGTTGTGCGGGTGGATGCCGATGCGGACCGAGAGCTTCGGCCGGACGGCGTCCATGGCCTGGGCGACGGCCTCGGGGAGCGAACCGCCGTTGGTGTCACAGAGGCAGATGCAGTCGGCGCCCGCCTCCTGGGCGGCGAGGACCGTCGCGAGGGCGTAGTCGGCGTTGGCCGCGTAGCCGTCGAAGAAGTGCTCGGCGTCGTAGATGACCCGCCGTCCCGCCGCGACGCAGTGCCGCACCGAGTCGGCGATCATCGCGAGGTTTTCCTCCCGGCTCACGCCCAGAACGTGCTCGACATGGAGATCCCACGTCTTGCCGACAATGGTGACCACGTCGGTTCCGGCGTCGAGGAGCGCGCGGAGGCCCTCGTCCTCGTCGGCCCGGACGCCCTTGCGGCGGGTCATGCCGAAGGCGGCGAGCTTCGCATGGCGGAACGGGAGCCGTGCGGCTTCGGCGAAGAACGCCTGGTCCTTGGGGTTGCTCAGAGGGTAGCCGCCCTCGATGGCATCGACACCGAGGTCATCGAGCCGCTGGGCGATCAGGAGCTTGTCCTGTACGCTGAGGCTGACGCCGAGCCCCTGCGTGCCGTCGCGGAGCGTGGTGTCGTAGATCTCGACCCGCGGGCGCTTGGTGGACATCAGACGGCCGGGCCTTCATTCCCCTTCGAGCGGTTCTGCTGGAAGCAGTCGCGGCAAAAAACGGGCCGCCCCTCGACGGGCTTGAAGGGGACGGTTGTCTGGGCGCCGCAGCTGGCGCAGACGGCCGGGTGGAACTCAAGCCGCCGCTTGGGCTCGGAGGCGGAGAAGAACCGTCCGCGTCCCATGCGGCGCGGGGCCTCGGGGGCCGCCGCCGGAGCGCCGCCGGATTTGCCGCCGCCGCCCTTGGAGCCCTGCTGGTTCCGCCGCTTCTCCCGGCACGGCTTGCACCGCTTGGGGTCGTTTGTCAGTCCGCGAGCGGCGTATTTCTCCTGGTCGGCCGCGCTGTGCACGAACGCCTGGCCGCAATCCGCGCATGTGAACGTCTTGTCTTCGAACGGCATGGTTTAATACCTCCTCGAAACCCGGTCTACCTAGGATCCTGCGGCGGTCAGCCGACGGGTGCGCCTTGAGGGGGTCGTTGGGGGATGAGGAGGGCGGTCCTTCAACATAGGGGTTCGGAGGATCGACCAAGACTCACGCCCCGGGCTTACCAACCCGGGTCACCCGTTCGTGCCGCGGTACCACACTACTATGGCTTAGTTGTACAACAACCGCGCCTGTCCGTCAATCACTTCGTCGGCGTTTCAACGTCCGAAATTAAGAAAGGGCTACTTCTTGCGGGCGGAGGCGTGCACGGCCCGGTCGAAGGCCCAGGAACGGATATGCTGGACCTGCTCCTTCATGGTACGGGAAAGAGGGACGATCTGCCGAAGCGACGGCAGCAGATACTTATCGGTCACTGGTTCGTTCGCGAGCCTGGCGGAAACCAGTGCCGCAATGACGCACTGCTCGATTTCGGCCCCGGTCCAGCCGTCCGTGCGATCGGCGATCAACTCGAGCGAGAGCTTCGTGGGGTCTACCTTGCGCTTGGCGAGGTGGATGCGGAAGATCTGGAGTCGTTCGTCGCGGTCGGGAAGGTCGATGAAGAAAACCTGATCGAAACGGCCCTTGCGGATCATTTCGGCGGGGAGGAGGTCGATCCGATTGGCCGTCGCGGCGACAAAGAGGCCGGCCGGCTTCTCCTGCATCCAGGTGAGGAAGAAGCCGAAGATGCGGTCGAGCACACCGGTGCCGTCCTGGTGGTGGCGGGAGATGCCGTTCTCGATTTCGTCGAACCAGACGACGGCGGGCGAGACCTCTTCCATGGCGCGGCAGGCACTGGAGAAGAGCCGCTCCGCGCTGCCCATGCCGGCGGCAAAGACCTGAACCATGTCGATGCGGTAAAGTGGCAGGCCGAAAACATTGGCCACGACGCGAGCGGAAAGGCTCTTGCCGCAGCCGGAGACGCCCATCATCATGACGCCCTTGGGCACGATCTCGGCGGAGATGCTCTCGCGGGAGAAGAACAACTCGCGGCGCTGGATGAGCCAGGTCTTGAGGACCTCGAGGCCGCCGACCTGTTCGATGCCGGAAGTCTCGGGGACGTATTCGATGAGGCCGGTCTTGCGGACGACGAGCCTCTTTTCCTCCTCGAGGAGGGGCACCACGGATGGGTCAAGTTTTTCGTTTCTCGCGGCGGCCCGGCGGAGGGCGTGCCGTGCCTCGTTGAAAGTCAGGCCCTGGAGGGCCCGCGAGAGGACGTAGATGGTCTGCTGCGGGAGTTCGGCGTCCGGGGCACGGCTGCCGGGGCTGAGGGCCCTGACCTCCGCGCGGACGAGGTCCTCGAGTTCCCGCAGGTCGGGACGGGGCAGTTCGAGGAAGGCGACCTCGCGATTGATCTCATCGGGGATGCACCGGGTCGGCGAGCAGAGGATGACGAACTTCCCCGTGTCGAGGCATTCGTAGTAGAGGTCGCGGATCCGGCGGCGGATCTCGGGCGACTCGCGAACGAACTCGTGGTAGTCCTTCAGGAGGAAGAAGGCCGGCTTGTCGTGGCCGATGATGAAGTCGAGGATGGCGCGGGGGCCGTCGGGCTGGGGCTTGTGCGCCTGGCCGTCGCGTTTGAGGCCCTCGGTGATGCTCCAGACGAACATGGTGACCTGCCCGCCGCGGCGTTCGAAGGCGGCGCGTGCGAGGAGCGTCAGGACGCGGTCCTCTTCGGCGGACTGGAGATAGACAAGCGGCCGGCCCGCGTCGATGAGGCTGTGGATGGCGGCGAGGCTTCGGGACTGCTGCGGTTCAGGGTTCATGCGCAAGGATTATACCCGTGATCGTCTTCTGCGACGACGGGAAGTCGGAAAAACGAAAAGGCGAGAAATCCGAAGGAACGCAGCGCAGGCCGCGCCCGCAACCGGACACGCCGGGTGGCCGGTTTCCGGGGGCCGCGCCCTCGCGGTCGGCGTAACCGTACTATGTGGGCACACGAATGATACCGGCGACGACCGCCTTGGCGAATAGCGACAACGTAAACGCGTCGCTGATTGTGCCGTCTGCCACCATGCGGACAAGCTCGGGGGTGCCCACGCGGCGAACTGCTCGGATGGCCTCGTTTGGCCCTCGCTGAGCGGCGTCCTCCGGCTTCGAGGGATTGATGGCGGCCAGCCGGGCGTGAAACAGGTGCACGCCGTCGCCCAACTTGCCGCCGTCCGGATGGAGCACGCCGAGCGGTGTGAGGCTCAGGACACGGCCGTTCACTTCCTCCTCGATCTCGCGGTGTGCGGTATCCTCTGCCGACTCCCCATCGCGGCTGAACCCGCGGGGGGCTTCCCACCGGTAGGTCCGCAGTGCGTGCCGCTGGCACTCGATCAGGAGGAACTGGCCGTCCAACTCCGGCAGCACGGCCGCACCGGGCCCTCGCTCGGGCCGATTCATCACGCGGTCGTACGTGCCGATCCAGCCATCCGGAAAACGCACAGCGTCACGCAGAACGAGCAGATAGCCGTCCTCGAGCACTACACCGACCTGCGTCCATTGCCGCGTTGGCTGGAGATCCGGCCGAAGGGCCCGTAGCCGTTGCAGGGCGTTCCGCTCGGCCAGGTCCATCGACGCGTCGTCGAGCAAGATCTCGTATCGCGGCCCCCCTGGGGGGTTTGCGAACCAGCTGGGCCGCTCGCGCAGTAGCTCGCGATAGCGGCTTCGGGCATCGGGTACTTGTTCATGACTCATGTCACACCGAATCCGCGGCCCATGGGCATCGACCGCGACTACAGGTACAGTTGGAACACGCACTGTATGAGCGACTGACGCACCTTATCACGAGGGAACGTCTGTAACGCTGTATCCATTGGCGTAGCGTAGGCCTCGCACAGAATCTCGTCCCACGGCTTCGTGGAACCGGGGCGAATCTCACAAAGTACCTTTCCGATCGCGTGTCCCAGCGCGTTCAAGTAGACAGCCTTGCTTGCGACCATCATCGCTCCCGCGCCCGCCGCGACGAAGCCGCGAACGAATGAAGCGGGGTCTGAGCCCTGCGATCTCCCCGACTCACACGCCGCGAGGACAGTCAGCTTGTTGCGGCGCAGCCATCGCCGGGTCGCCAGGCCGAAGCTCGTCAGAACACCGTCTTTGAACCGGAGGTACGTGTCGACATCCTTGTTCGTCGGATGACGGCGGCCGTGCGCGGCGACGATCAGAAACTCCGGTTTGGATTCGATGACCTTCGTCAACTCGCTCAACCCGGCATCCATGTGCTTAACCCATCCGCAGTTTCCGAGGGCCTGACTATTAAGAGCGCATTCGATGCTACTTGCCAGGGCACCGGCCTTTGGCGAGTCATGACAGAAAAGGATCTTGTCATCGTTCTGGACAGCTATGCAATGCCGGAGTTGCGAGCGGTGCCTGTCGATGTGGGCTGTCAGGCTTACGGAAAATGACAACGGCCTGCACGCCGCCACGGGCCGATCAGAATCCGCCTCCCTCGACGGGTCCTTCGGCACGAGGGCCGCTTGGAGCGGGAGCGCAAACATCTCGCCTGCGGGAACGACGACGATCCGCCTCACGTTTTTCCACTCCACCTTTGCCAGCTCATTGTGAGGGCCCAGAACAGTGATCGCGGGATCGAAGAACTGCGACCACATCTCCTTCGCATGGGTCACCTCGATGTCGGCGCTCTCGTTGTTCATATCCTCGACGAGCGTTCTCATGTCGGCCACGCTACGCCCAGGAACAATCGTCAAAGCTCCGTTGAAAAAGGCGGCCACCCAAATCTGCTGGTGCTCGTTCTTGTTCTTCTCGGGTGGTTTGAAGAAGTACCGCAGAACCAGCAGCCCCGGTTCTGCAGCGGTGGCCAGTCGCACCAGATGGGCGATGTCCGGATTCGGCGTCGTCGTCGGCAGGGGATTGGCCAGCCAGACCTTCTCCTCCTGATCGCGATTCTTAAGCACGGTCCTCTCGAGCGCGGCGGGATCGTTGCAGTCACATTGGGCAAAGATGGCCTGTGCCTGGGCTTGGGGATCATCCTGCACCGCCGTGTTCGTTCCACGTGGGCTGGCCATGAGATCCAACAACTCGCGGCCAGCAGCTTCCTCGACGAGGGCGATCGCCTCATCTTCGAGGTCCGTTTTCCTCTTGGGGGCTACCGTCAGATCCTGTGCTTCCTCGATCTTCTTGATCACCATTTGCAGAAATCGAGGCTGGATAAATTCCTGAAATGCCTTTTTGTGCATCGCCACCGTCGTTACGCCCTGCACGGATCGGGCCACGGACAAACGATGCTCGTCAATCTTACCTCGAGTGTGACTGTTGGTGCTGTGGTTCATGTGTTTTTCGGCAAACCCTACTGTCCAGTGATAGCGATCCAGATCGAACGCGTCGGCGCCGCCGGCCCGCCGCTGGTCATTCCGGATTTCGTCGCAGATTCGGAGGAGGGCGTTGATGTCTTTCTTAAGGTCTGCGAGATTTTGTCTCGCAAAGAATCGCCCGCGCGGCCACCGGCTGCTCTGGAGTTTTTTGTAGAGCCTTGTGGCATAATGTGGATTTTTCGTTTTGTTCTTGAGTGCTATCCAGTTGTTTGTCTGCGCCTCACGGTATAGATCTCTGAACTTCAACCGGCGGAGGACTCCGTAAAGGCGTTTGGTTTCCCGAATCTTGGCTTGTGCGTCTCGATCCAACTTGTTGTGCACGTGCAGCCAGTTATGCCACAGGTTGCACAAGGAGCGGATCAACTCCGCTTTCTGAACAGCCGAAGCCCGATTCGGCCAACTCTTTTGCCAGTCATTCACCTTCTTCGCCGCCTGAGTGAGCTTCCGAAGAAGCGCAGGTTTGTTTACCCCCAAGTTGCATAATCCGCACCTCGCACGAGCGAAGATCGTACGGATGG
>CAZUAI010000139.1:0-7321 GCA_964617875.1 uncultured Planctomycetales bacterium
CATCCGTACGATCTTCGCTCGTGCGAGGTGCGGATTATGCAACTTGGGGGTATACGTGGGGTCTCGATCTGTCGGGGCTGTCCGGCAACGCAACGTCCGCCGGCATCCACGGTGCCGGCGTTGTGGTGCAGGCATCATTGCCTGCGGCCGGCATCCACGGTGCCGGCGTTGTGGTGCAGGCATCATTGCCTGCGGCCGGGATCCACGGCGCCGGCGTTGTGGTGCAGGCATCATTGCCTGCGGCCGGGATTCACGGTGCCGGCGGCATTGGTGGGCTGCTCGCCGTCTGCGAGACGCAGGGCACGCCATCGACTTCCGACGACGCGAGCTACTGGTACTGCTACGACGGCAACGGCAACGTCGGCCAGATCCTCGCGACGACGAAGGATGGCCAGGGCTCGATCACGGGCGTGGCCTCGACGCCGGCCGCGCGGTACGAGTACGACCCGTACGGCAACGTCATCGGCCCGGACCCGGACGGCGACGGCGACTGGCAGGAGCACGCCACCGCGTACGCCCTCGCCAACCCGATCCGGTTCTCAACCCGTCCGTTTGATCCCGAGACCGGCGCCGGCTGCTGGCCAGCACGCTACTACCTCCCGCGGCTCGGACGGTGGATGAGTAGGGATCCGATGGAGGAAAGAGGCGGGCGGAATCTCTATGCGTTCCTGAGAAACCGGGCGTTTAACCGCGTGGATCCAGCGGGACAGTCGGACGACGACCGGGACATAGAACCACCGGGCATACCTCCACCAGGTGAAGCCCCTGGCGACTGGGACGACTTCCAGTGCGCGTGCTCGAAACCCGGCCCGTGCCCCTGTCCTCCCGCTTCACCCCACCCGAAGGGCTTCTTTCACTGCAGTCGCTATGCACGGGTGGATCCTACCGATGGTTATTGTACGGCGGGCATGATACACTGCAGCAATTGCGTCTGCGCTCCGCACCAGGGAATCCTCTATTGGGGAGGTGGCTGGGGTCTTGACCGCGCGTACGGTTGGGGCGGCGCGAATAACGCTCCTGGAGACGAAACCAAGTCGTGGCAGAGCAGCCCTCCGAGCAACTGCACGCCGCTGCGTTGTAGCAGGGAGATGCTGCAACATGGAAAGGGGAGCGGGAAGCTTGGCTGTACGGCAAGCGACGATGAGATCCTGGACTGCTTGGCGAATACGCCAAAGCCCCCCGGCGTGGCCATTCCCGGGTGGAATGACTGCAGCTCCTGGGTCAAGAAAGCCAAGGCCGAGTGTGGGCTAAGATGAACAATGAGAGTTCACATCGTGTCGCACCCGCTCGTGCGCACCCCTTCTTGAAGCTGCGGTGCGCAAGGTGGGGCGTCGTCTTGGGCGTGGCTGCTATGCATGGCATTTGGGCTCACAACGTAATAGTCGCTGCGATCAGGGTAGCGGCCCGTGGCGACGGTCTTGCCTTATGGTGGGCAGTGATACTCCCCGACTTCCCCGTCTATCTCCTTTGGATCGCGGCTGCCTCGTCCCCCGTGGTGCAGAACGGGAACGACTACTTCTGGAGCCAAGTGTTTCCGTACTGGCTGTTTCTCTCAGTTGGGTCGGTCCAGTGGGGGCTATTCACGTGGTTGGCCCTTGCGCTGATCGGAAAAGGTCGGAAACGGGTCGTGACAGTCTATAGCGAATCGGAAAACGAACCGGAAAACGGGACAGGTTCGTTTTACGAGCACAACGAGCCGCGCGACGGACGATAAGTCAGGTAGGGCAGGTCGCCAGACCTGCCTTCTTCGGCGCGGGGAACCAACCCAAGCATGCGGCAGGTCTCGCTGGCCTTTCGGCCGGCTTCGACCCTGCCCTACGCAGGCTGCCCGCGGTCATCGCGGCAAGTGCCGCAGGGGCAGCCGCCGTTCTCGTGGCACGGACGTTTGTGGCAGAATCAACTGGCAGTAAGGACCCCGTCGAAACCCGCTGCCGAAAGTGCGATTACATACTCCGCGGATTGACGGGGCCTCGATGTCCCGAGTGCGGCGAACGCATTTGATCGGAGATCGCAACGGACACGCAGCTCGATTGTGCGGATCGGAAGGATGGCGAAGCCGGAGGCTGTAGCATCGGTACAGAGTGATATCGTGGTCTTCCGGCGGGTTTCTGCGTATTCCGCGTGTTTCGCGGTTCGATTGTGTTGGGGGACCGCGGAATACGCGAACCACGCGAAAAGCGTGCGTGCAGGAACGGCCATGCCGCCGGATGGTCACCCTCACCCCGTCCCTCTCCCTGGGAGGGAGAGGGGGTTGGTCACCCTCACCCCGGCCCTCTCCTTGGAATGGGAGGGGGGTGCATGGCCGTGTGTGCGAACGGGGGCAGGAACCTTTGTCGGACAGGCGGAACACCGTGTTCACGGGAGGTGGACGCCCTGACGCGTTCAGCCCAGGGCAAGAAGAGTTCCTGCCCCCCCGCTCGCGCGCGGAAACGGCCATGCACTTGACGGTCCTCGCATCGCACTGCGTTGGTTGCGGATGTGTGGAGTCGGAAGGATAAAGGGGCGGCGTTCGGCCGTTGCGGGTAGAATGCGCCCGGGTCAGGCTGTCGCGTATCGTCGGTTCCGGGGCAGAGGACCGGGGCGCGTGGGCGACGACGGAACAGGAGGCTCCATGCCGAAGGCTTGTCGGCAGGTGACGCGGTTGATGGCGTTCGCGGCGTTCGTTCCGGCGGCGTTGGCGCAATCGGCGCCGACGGCGTCGGCTCCGGCGACACAGCCCCGCGCGCTTCCGCCGGGCTTCTACGGTTCCTCGGCCTGTCGGAGCTGCCACGAGGGGTTCTACCAGAAATGGGCGACCTCGTTTCACGGTCTTGCGATGCAGCCGTTCAGCGCTGAACTGGCGCAAGGGCAGCTCACGCCGCACAGGGAGGGGATCCGGATCCGCGACGCCCGCTACCGCGCGGAGATCGAGAACGGCGGCAACTGGGTCGTGGAGTCCGGCCCCGCCGGCGAGAAGAAGTACACGATCGAGCACGTCATGGGCGGCAAGAACGTGTACTACTTCCTGACGCCGCTTGACCGGGGCCGTTTGCAGGTTCTCCCGATCGCGTACGACGTTCGCCGGAAGGCGTGGCTCGATACGACCGGAAGCGCGGTCCGCCATTTCGGCGACCGGCGTGACGAACCGCTCGACTGGCGCGAGCCGCAACTGACGTTCAACACATCGTGCTACGGCTGTCATGTCAGCCAGCTCTCGGTGAACTACGATGCGAAGACCGACACGTACAAGACGACGTGGAGCGAGCCGGGCATCAACTGCGAGACCTGCCACGGCCCGAGCGGCGAGCACGTCCGGCTGTTTCAGAATCTCCCCGCGGGCCAGAAGGTCGCCGACATCAGAACGATCAGCACGAAGACATTCACCGTCGAGCAGACGAACACGATGTGCGGGCCGTGCCACGCGAAGGTGGCGGTGCTGACGACGGACTTCCGGCCGGGCGACCGGTTCTTCGACCACTACGACCTGGTGACGCTCGAAGACCCCGACTTCTACCCCGACGGCCGGGACCTCGGCGAGAACTACACGTATACGGGCTGGCTGATGAGCCCGTGCGTGAAGTCGGGCAAGCTGAGCTGCGTGCATTGCCACACGTCCAGCGGGCGCAACCGGTTTCCCGGCGACCAGGCCAACAATGCGTGCATGCCCTGCCACAAGGACAAGGTCGAGAACGCCGCCGCCCACACGCACCACAAGGCCGGCGGCGAAGGGGGGAAATGCGTGGCCTGTCACATGCCGATGACGGAGTTCGCGCGGATGCGCCGGAGCGACCACTCGATGCGTCCGCCGATGCCGTCGGCGACCGTGGCGTTCAAGTCGCCCAATGCGTGCAACCTCTGCCACGGCGACAAGGACGCCGTGTGGGCCGACGCGCACGTGCGGGCCTGGCGCTCCCGCGATTACCAGGCGGGGCCGATCCGGACGGCCCGTCTCATCGACGCCGCCCGCAGGGACGACTGGTCGAAGCTGCCGGAGATTCTCGCGGCCCTGGCGGGCGCGGGCGACGACGCGGTGCTGGCCAACTCGCTCGTGCGCCTGCTCCGCAACTGCGATGATGACCGCAAGTGGCCCGCGCTCCTGGCCGCCACGCGGCACGCCTCGCCGCTCGTGCGTGCGAGCGCCGTCGAGACGCTGATCGGCCGGTTCACGCCCGAGGTCGTCGCGGTCCTGCTCGCGGCCACGCGGGACGACTTCCGGCTGGTGCGGATCCGGGCGGCGGCGTCGCTGGCGGGGCTGCCGGCGCAGACCCTCAACGATGCCGATCGTTCGGCGCTCGAGAAGGCGACCGCGGAGTTCGAGCAGGCGATGACCGCGCGTCCGGACGACCACGCCGCGCACTACAACCTCGGTAACTACCACATGAGCCGCCAGGACTACGAGCGGGCCGTGGCGAGCTTCGAGACGTCGTCGCGCCTGCAGCCCTACAGCATCCCGCCGCGGGTCAACGCCTCGCTTGCGTACAACGCGCTCGGGCGCAATGACAAGGCCGAAGAGAGCCTCCGCCAGGCCCTCAAGCTGGACCCGAACAACGCGGCGGCGAACCTCAACCTCGGCCTGCTCCTCGCCGAGATGGACCGCCTTGCCGAGGCCGAGGCCGCCCTGCGGGCCGCGTTCAAGGCCGATCCGCGCGCCGCCGTGGCCGCCTACAACCTCGGCGTCATCTGCGCCGAAGGCCGCATCGACGAGGCGATCGACTGGTGCCGCAAAGCCCACGAGCTTCGCCCGCAGGAGCCCCGCTACGCCTACACGTACGCCTTCTACCTCGCACGCAGGGGCGAGGACGACAAGGCCATCGACGTGCTTCGCGAGGTCATCCGGCGGGCGCCGCAGTACGAGGATGCCTACGGCCTGCTCGGCCAGCTCTACGAGCTTCGCGGCCGTCGCGACGACGCGATCAGCGTGTACCGCCAGGCCCTCGGTGTGGAGAACCTGTCCGACGGTTCGCGTCTGCGGCTCCAGCGGAAGATCGAGGCGCTGTCGGGCAGGTAGGCGGGGTGTATGCGGGTTCGTCAGCCCGTCAGTCCGTTGTTCCGGAAGCTCTCGGCTTTCTGCGGTCGGCTCTCCGCCGGAAGCCCGGGGCCGATCGCCTGCGGCGACTTCGCGCTTCGCATTCAGGACCCGGCAGCGGCGCGGTCGGGTTGTTGCCGGTACGCCGATTGACGTCGGCACGGAACGGGATACCATGCACCTGGATTCCAGGAGACGGTCATGCAGACAGCATCGCGAGCGATGTTTCCTTCGATTCTGGTTGCGGCGGCCACGGTCGCAGCCGCCCTTGCCGGCTGCGGTGAGCCGGCGCCGATGCAGGTTTACTCGGAGTGGGGCCCGGGCCTGCGGTTTTCCGAGGCGACGCGTACGTTTGACTGGGTGCCGGGCTCGGAGTACGTCACGGGCGAGGGCCGCCCTGTGAATCCGAACGTGGACCCACTGCTTCGGAAGGCGATCGTGAAGCATTTCGCCCGGCGGGGCTACGAGAAGGTGACGGGGGCGGCGGCGGACTTCTGGATCGACTACCGCGTGGGCAAGGTGCAGCGCGGCGACCCGTACGGCGGGGCGAACTTCACCTACTTCACCGAAGGGACGCTCGCCGTCTACGCCATCAGCCCCGCCACCAGGAAGCTCATCTGGCGCGGGGTCGCCCAGGTGAGGATCGTGGATGAGGATACGCCGGAGATGAGAGACAAGAAGATCGAAGGAGCCGTCAGGGCCCTCCTCGACGAGGTGCCGGCGCGCAAGAAGGCGACCTGATCGCGCGTGGTCTCATGCCGGACTCCTCCGCCATCACCTCCCCCGCGTTCCGCAAGGCCGCTCTCGCGAGCGAACGCCTGCGGATCGTCAGCCTGATCTGCGTGATCCTCGTCATGGTGGTCATTTCGATCGTGCGCGGGCTTCTCGCCGGGTACGACGGGCAGTTGCGGCTCATGCCGTTGTTCCTGGTGCCTGTCGCGGTCTTCATGGCCTACGAGTCTGCGATGCTCCGCGTGGTCAGTCGCATGCTCCGGAGCGGTGGCGAACCCGCGCTGTGGAGATGGATCCTCAGCATCTTCGTGGAAACCGCGCTGCCGACGGCGATCATCGCGATGATCACCCACAGCCCCACGACCGGCCCTTATCGGGCCCTGGTCGCGCCCTCCGTGTTTGCCTACGCCTTCTTCATCATCCTCGCCACACTGCGGCTCAATCCGCTGCTGTGTACGCTGACCGGCGTGTTCGCGGCGGCCCAGTACTTGGCCGTGGTCGCCTACACGTACCGGCGCTTTCCCGAACCTCCGGAAACGAGCGGCGCATTCCCCTTGTCGATCTACGTTACGTATGCCATCTGCTTCCTTGTCGCGGGTGTGGCGGCGGCGGGCGTTTCACGGCAGATCCGGACGCACGTCATCGCGGCGTTGCGCGAAGCGGACGCACGGCAGCAGATCCGGGAGATGGAGCGCGACCTCGGGATCGCGAGGACCATCCAGGAAGGGCTTCTGCCCGGCCGTTTGCCGGATCTTCCGGGGTTCGAGATCGCCGGGTGGAGCCGTCCGGCCGCCCAGACCGGCGGCGACTACTACTACTGGCAGCCGCTTCCCGACGGACGCGTCGCGGTGTCGCTCGCGGACGTGACCGGGCACGGTATCGGTCCGGCGCTCATCACGGCCGCTTGTCGCGCCTACTCGCGAGCCAGTTTCCTGACGGCGGCCGAGTTCGGAGAACAGGTGGACCGCATCCACCGCCTTCTCGGGGAAGACCTCCCTGCGGACCGCTTCGTGACGTTCGTCGCGGCGCTGATCACGCCGAACTCGAACCGCGTGCGTATCCTTTCTGCCGGTCAGGGACCGATCTTCCATTACTGCGCCGCCGAAGGGCGTGTGCGGAGCTACAACGCGGACGACCTCCCGTTTGGCGTCATGGCCGAGAACACGTACGGGCCGGCCCGGGATCTCGACATGGCCGCGGGCGATATACTCATCCTGATCACGGACGGGTTTTTCGAATGGCCGAACGAGCACGACGAACAGTACGGCACGGAGCGGCTTGGCCGGCTGATTGGCGACGCCTGCGATCTGCCGGCTGCGGACTTGATCGACCGCCTTTATTCGGACGTACTCCGCCACGCCGGGCCAGTCCAGCAACAGGACGACCTGACCGCCGTCGTCATCAGGCGGACGAACGACCGTCGCGGGCCGGGCGAGCCTTCCGTTTTGGCGAGTTGATCCCCGACGTCCGGATTCCAGAATCGCGTTACTGCTCATGGCGCTCGCAGTCCGGACCGATATGGAACTGTCTTAACCCAACCTTCGCACGCGGCCGGCGTCAAAGCGGCTGGCGATAGCGCCAGGG
>CAZUAI010000140.1:0-7284 GCA_964617875.1 uncultured Planctomycetales bacterium
TTATCGCACAGAGGCCAGCCTTTTTCCATAGGGGGGGTGAGAAATGCGGGCTATGCGCTGACCGGCATCCTCCTTCTGCTGACACCCCGCTTCTTCTTCTCCGCCGCCGCCGTGGTGACCCTGCTTACCCTGATCGTGCGTCACGCCTCGTGGCGGCTGCACATCCCGCTCGACGGCTTCTTCTTCGACGGCGGCTGGCTGATGTTCGCCGCCGGCATCGCCGTCTACTACGGCAGGAACTACGCCGTCCGGAAGCAGATCTGGTTCGTCAACGCCGCCCTTGTCGCCGGGATTGCATATTCCTTGAGGACCGCAGGCCACGGAGTCGAGCGGGAATTGCTCTGGGCATTCTCGTTCGCGTTGCTCATCTCCCTGACTCACCGGTGGGACTCGTCGCTCTCCTCCTCCCGATTGCTCCGACCGCTCAGATTCAGCGGGACTATCTGTTACAGCCTCTACCTGGTTCACGCCCCGATCGCGCGAGGGATCAGCGAACTCCTCTACCGCCAGGGCGTTCGAAGCGACGCGGCCACACTGTTCATCACCGTGCCGTTGTGCCTGCTCGTCTCGGTCGCCGCCGGATGGGCCTTTCACCTCGCCGTCGAGCGGCGCTTCCTGAACGCCCCGCGATCATGACGCGGTCGGCGGCGGTTCAAAGCCCGAAGCCGGCAGCACTCTCCGGAACGGCTGCCTATGTGTTGAGCGCAACCGCAGAGCGTCGGGCGACTTCCTCGACCGCCTGGTCGGGAGCCAGCCTCGCCACCTCGGCGCTGTCGCGGTTCTTGATCTCGACGACGCCGTCCTTGAGGCTCTTTCTGCCCACGGTGATGCGGATCGGAATGCCGATCAGGTCGGCGTCCTTGAACTTGGGGCCGGGACGGGCGTCGCGGTCGTCCCACAGAACATCGAGGCCCCTCGCGGTCAGCTCATCGTGCAGCTTCTCCGAGACGCGGGCGACCTCGGCGTCGGCAACGTCGAGCGAGACGATGAGCACGTGATACGGAGCGATCGCCATCGGCCAGATGATGCCGTCGTCGTCATGGTGGGCCTCGATCGCCGCCGCCACGATGCGGTTCAGCCCGATGCCGTAGCAGCCCATGATCATCGGCAGCGACTTGCCGTTCGCATCGAGAAACTCGGCCTTCATGGCCTGGCTGTACTTGGTGCCCAGCTTGAAAACGTGGCCGACCTCGATCGTCTTGATGAACTCGAGCGGTTGGCCGGTCTTCGGGCAGCGATCGCCCGGCGCGACGTTGCGGATGTCGGCGACGGCGGCGCGGTCGCCGGCGAGCGGGAAGTCGCGCCCCGGGTTCACGTTCCGCACATGGTAGTCGGTCTTGTTGGCCCCCGTGGCGGCATTGCGCATGACGGAGACCGCCTGATCAATGATGAGGCGTACGGCCGGGTCGCGATCCAGGAGGCCCTGCGGGCCGGCGAAGCCGACGTTGGCGCCCGTGAGGGCCTCGATGGCGTCGGCGCCGGCCAGTTCGATGGCGTCGGCGCCGGCGGCGCGGCGAAGCTTCGATTCATTGATCTCGTGGTCGCCGCGAACGAGGGCAACGACGAGCCGCTCGGCCGGCTTGCCGCCGTCGCCGGCGCGTACGACGGCCTTGAAGATCAGCGTCTTGATCATCCGGTCCGGCCGGGTCTGCAGGAAGCCGCAGACCTCGTCGATCGTCCGCTGACTCGGCGTATGAACCTCCTGCATTGCCTGCATGGGACTTTCATCCTGCGGAATCGGGGCGCAGGTGGCCCGCTCGACGTTCGCGGCGTAGTCACCGCTGCGTACGACGACGTCCTCCCCCGCATCCGTGGGAACCATGAACTCGTGCGAGGCGTCCCCGCCGATCGGCCCGCTCTCGGCCTCGACGGCCAGGTACGGCAACCCGCACCGGCGGTAGATGCGGCAGTACGCCTCGTACATCTTCTGGTAGCTGACGTCGAGGCCGGCCTTGTCCACGTCGAAGGAATACGCGTCCTTCATGAGGAACTCACGGGTGCGGAGGACGCCGCTCTTGGGCCGCTGCTCGTCGCGGAACTTGGTCTGGATCTGATAGAGGGTGACGGGGAGCTGCTTGTAGCTGTTGACGTAGCTCCGCACGATGTCGGTGACGCACTCCTCGTGCGTCGGGCCGAGAACGGTGCCCCGGCGCCACTCCTGGTCCTTCAGGCGGAGGAGGGTCGTTCCCATGGTGACATCGCGGCCGGATTCCTGCCACAGCTCGATCGGCTGCATGGCGGCCATATGAAGCTCGATGGCGCCGGCGGCGTCCATCTCCTGCCGGATGATCGCCTCCACCTTTCGCAGCGCGCGATAGCCCAGCGGGAGGTACGAGTAGGCGCCGGCGGCGACCTGGCGGACGAGGCCGGCGCGGATCATGAGCTTGTGGGACGCGACCGTGGCGTCCGCGGGCGTTTCCTTCGCCGTGGGAATGAAAAACCGACTCCATCGCATCAGGCGATACTCCTCATAAGCCAACCGTGGCGCGCCGCCACACGCAACGCCGGGCGCAGCCACGCGGGTGATTCTCCCCGCCGGGGGCCCCGTTGGCAAGATTGACGCCGTGGCGACGGTCGTTACACTACCGTTCGTTGGCTTGGACGAGAGCGGTACCAGGGAGTTCGGTGAACCATGAACAGATTCTCGCGTTGGATGCGATGGGCGTCGATGGTGGCCAGCGGGGCGATCGTCTTTCAGGCCGCAGGTTGCGATGCCTTCCTGCCGGCCCTGCAGATCCTTCAGACGGTCTTCCTCGGCGTGGCCGCCGTGGCTTCCTACATGATCATCCGGGAAATCTGACGCCCGGCGGGGGTCGCCGGCGTCATCGAGCGGTCAGGAGCCGAAGAGGCGTCCGAGCAGGCCGGCCTTGCGCTCCGTACCCGCCGCCGGCTTCGCCGACTCACCGAGCAACTGCATTGCCAGCCCACGGATGGCGGCACGCACGCTGCTGTTGGGGGCGTCGGCCATCAGCGGATGCCCGTAGTCCAGCGAACTGGTGACCTGCTCATAGTCGTTCGGCACGATCCCCAGCAGCTTCCGGTTGAACTGCTTCTCGACGTCTTCCGGGGCGAGCCGGCCGACGTTCTTCTTGTACCGGTTGGCCACGATGTGCACGCGGTCGTCCGGCATCCCGTAGCTCAGCAGGGCCTCGTACAGCCGCAGCGTGTTGCGGACGCTGGGCACGACAAGCTGAAGGATCAGGAGCACGGAGTCGGCCTGCTCCAGCGCGCCCAGCGTCAGGCGGTCGAACGTCCGCGGGGTGTCAACGACCACGCTGCCGTAATAGTTCGACATCAGCCGGAGGATCGTCGCGGCCCGGTCGGGCGTGACGAGCGCCGCTTCCTCGACGGTGGCCGGACGCGCAAGCACGGCGACCCGACACGGCAATCGAACGACCGCCGTCTCGAGCATCGCCCGGTCCACCTCGCCATCGCACTGGCACAGGTTCGCGATCGTGTGCGAGGCGGCACAATCGAAGTTGCTCGCGATGTCCCCGAACTCGAGTTGAAGGTCGACCAGGGCACAGGTCGTCTGCGTGATGGAGGCGATTTCCATCGCGAGGTTGCACGCGATCGTCGTCGTGCCGACCCCGCCGCTGCCGCCCATGACGCAGATCCGGTGTCCGCCCGGGGCCAGTTGCGTCTGCTTCGTCGCCACCCGGTCCAGCGCCCGCCGCAGGTCGCCTCGGTCGATGGGCTTGAAGACGAACTGCTGGCACCCGGCCCGCATGGCGGCGATGATATCCTGCGGAGTGCTGTGCTCGCTGATCGCGATGACGGGTACCGTCGGGAATTGCGCGACAACCGCCTCGATCATCGCGACCTGCCGGGGGACATCAGGATCCAGATTGACGAGCAGGACGTTGGCCGGCATCCGCCGCAATGCGTCCGTCAGGGCCGAGTGGTCCGATACCTCCGCGACGACGCGCGTGTCTCGCAGTTCGTTGATCGTGGCGCGAAGCGCCGGGCCGGCACCCGGCTCCGCATTGAACAGAACGACATACCGCTCGTTGGTCATGGACTCCAACCCGCGATGGACCGCGCCCGCTCACAAGCGGACGTTCCTACCGTTTATCGGCTAGGAAACGTCGTTGCGTTGGTTCCAATTGGGCCGATGGGGTGCCGCAAGTCCTCTTGCAGCCCCACCCGCTTGCGGTATCATGATCCCCGGATGGAGTCGGTACGACGAGTTCCGATAATCGCCACGGATGGCAGGGTGCCTGATGCCCCACGCAACAACAGTGTCCCGTAAGAAAGATCCGCATCAGTTGACGCTGGCCTTTGTTGATCCGCCAAAGGGGAGGCCGCCTGTCGGCCGTCCGGCGCCGGCGGAGGCAAAACCAGCACCGAGGGCCGCCAGGGCCGACACGACCAAGGCCCCGCCCGCCGCTCCCGGGCCGAAGCGACGGGAAAAGACCACCGCCCGGCACGCGACCGCCGAGACGATGGCCCGTCAGCAGCGGGACATCTCCGTCGCTGAGTTCTTCGCGAAGAACCGCCACCTGCTCGGGTTCGACAACAAGCGAAAGGCCCTCCTGATGTCCGTCAAGGAGGCCGTGGACAACGCCCTCGACGCCTGCGAGGAGGCGGGCTTCCTGCCGGACCTCGAGATCGCGGTGAAGCAGCTCGACGAGGACCGCTTCCGCGTCGCCATCACCGATAACGGACCGGGCATCGTCAAGGAACAGATCCCGAACATCTTCGGGAAGCTTCTCTACGGGTCGAAGTTCCACCGGCTCAAGATGGCCCGCGGGCAACAGGGCATCGGCATCTCCGCGGCGGGCATGTACGGGCTGTTGACCACCGGCCAGAGCATCCGCATCACGTCGCGGACCGGTCCGCGGAAGAACGCCCACTACTACGAGATCCAGATCGACACCAAGAAGAACATGCCGCAGGTCGTCAAGGACGCGACCGTCGATGTCCCCTGGGAACACGGGACGAAGGTCGAGATCGACCTTGTCGGCTCCTACGCGAAGGGGCGCCAGTCGGTCGATGAGTACGTGGAGTTGACCGCGATCGCCAACCCGCACGCCCGGATCCTTTACTCCCCCCCGATCGGCGAGCGGATCGAGTTTGCGCGGGGCTCGGAGCAACTCCCGCCGCAGACGGCGGAGGTCAAGCCGCATCCGTACGGCGTCGAACTCGGCGTGCTGATCAAGATGCTGCACGACACGAAGTCGCACTGGCTCAGCGGCTTTCTGCAAAGCGAGTTCTGCCGTGTCGGCGGGAAGGTCGCGGAGGAGATCTGCGAACGCGCCAGACTCAGCCCGCGGGCTCATCCGAAGCGCATCGCCCGCCACGAGGCCGAGACGCTCTACAAGGCGATCCAGGACACGAAGATCATGGCTCCGCCGACGAACTGCCTCGCGCCGATCGGCGCCGAGAACATCCTGGCGGGCCTGCTCAAGGGCATCAAGGCGGAGTTCTTCACCGCGTGTACGCGCGATCCGGCGGTGTATCGCGGGAACCCGTTTCAGATCGAGGTGGGCCTGGCCTACGGCGGCGAACTCGGCCCCTCCGGGGGCGAGGAGGAATCCGAATCCGGCAACGGGAACGGGGGCGGCGGCCGCGAGGCCACCCCGGCGGCCCGCGTCATCCGCTTCGCGAACCGCGTCCCCCTGCTCTACCAGCAGTCGGCATGCTGCACGTTCAAGAGCGTGCTCGATACGGACTGGCGGCGATACGGGCTTTCGCAGCCCGGCGGATCGCTGCCGCAGGCGCCGATGGTCATCATGGTCCACATGGCGAGCGTGTGGGTGCCCTTCACGTCGGAGTCCAAGGAGGCCATCGCCGACTACGACGAGATCCGCAAGGAGATCCGCCTCGCCATGCAGGACTGCGGGCGCAAGCTTCAGGCGTACCTCAACCGCCGCAAGCGACAGCGGTACGAGGGGCAGCGGCGGAACATCTTCGAACGCTACATCGGCGAGGTCGTCCGCGCCTGCGCCACGATCAAGCGGATCAACCGGGACCAGCTCACACGCGACCTGCTGGCGATCGCCCGGACGGTGACGGCGAAGGCCGATGAACAACTCGACGACCACGGCAAGGTCGTCGGGGGCGGCAACGGCGACGCCGGCGAGTTCGGCGCGAACACGGTGGTCGTGGAACGGACCTCCGAGGCGCCGGCTCCGAAGATGCTCTTTGAGGACGATCGGCAGCCCGCGCCGGCTGACGCGGCGAGCACGATCGGCACGGAAGAGCCGACCGTCCGGTCCAGACATCGTATCCGTGAGGACCAATAGGCATGGCGCGATCGAAGACGGCCTCGAAGCGTGACGGCAAGCTGACGGCCCGGAAGATCGAGGCGCTGGTAGACGGCCTGGTCGAGGCCGCCCGGAAGAGGCGGGACCCGTTCGTGGACATCCCGCTCCGCACGCTGAGCAACGTCAGCTACAACGCGAAGAAACAGATCATCGAGATGGGCTCGAACACGGCCCGCCGCAACTTCTTCGACCTCAGCAAGGCCCGGAGCTTCATGCAGACCATTCTCGTGGCTTCAGGCTGCAGACAGCTCATCGGCGAAGGCAAGACCGCCAGCATCCGGCAGATCTACTACCTGCTGAAGCACACGATCCCCGGTACGAACGAAAAGACCTTCAACGACCAGGACGAGTCCGACCCCATTCTCGAGGACATCGAGGTCGCCCTCGCCGCCCTGCGCGAAGAACTGCACGTGTTCGCCGACAGCAAGGGCGCCATGGTCGGCGAGATCACGCTCGTGGACAGCGGCGACACGATCGACTGCACCCGCCTCGGGACCGGCGGCTACGCGATCCCGAGCATCGTCGAGGCCGATGTCATCCAGTTCAGGAAATGCACGGCGAAGTTCGTGCTGCACGTCGAAAAGGGCACCGTGTGGCGCCGCTTCGTCGAGGACCGCTTCTGGGCTCAGCACCACTGCATCCTGACGCACGGCGGCGGCCAGCCGCCCCGCGGCGTACGCCGTCTGCTCTACCGCCTGCACAACGAACTCAAGCTGCCCGTCTATTGCATCCTCGACAACGACCCGTGGGGATACTACATCTACAGCGTGATCAAACAGGGTTCGATCAACCTCGCCTTCGAGTCGCAGCGGATGGCCGTGCCCGATGCCAAGTTCATCGGCATCTCCAGCTTCGACTACGAGCGGTGCGGCCTCAACGACGACGTCAAGATCGGCCTCGATGACAATGACGTGAAACGCGCCAAGCAGATCCTCAACTACCCCTGGTTCCAGGGCAAGAAGCCGTGGGAAAAGGAGATCAGGAAGATGCTCCAGAACGGCTTCAAGATGGAGGT
>CAZUAI010000141.1:0-7052 GCA_964617875.1 uncultured Planctomycetales bacterium
GGCCGACGTCGTCGAGGTCGTTGTGCTTGCCGCCGGCGCGGATGCACTTCTGCGTATCGACGGCCCGCGAGTACGGCCGCGAACCGGTCGCCAGGAAGACGTCCTTGAACTGGTTCATCCCCGCGTTGGCGAACATCAGCGTGGGGTCGTCGAGCGGCACGACGGGCGACGACGGCACGGCGGCGTGGCCGCGACGGACAAAGAACTCGATGAACTCGTTTCGTATCTCGGCTGCCGTCTTCACTGGTCAAGTCCCCGTAAACCGTGCCCGCAGGGAGCCAGGGGGCGATTCACAAATCCGCCCCTGTCGGAAACCCGGAATTGTACCCGGTCGCGGACCGTTGACCAAGGGCGGTGTTCCCCGTCGTGGCGGGCCGCGACGGCGGGAAAGCGGAGGGCGAGCGAGCGAGGGAGCGGCGAGCACAGCGTCGTTGCGGCGGCCGACGTACGACGTACGACCAGCGCCGGACCGCCTAACGACGGAGCCGCTTCTGTTGCGCGACAGCGAGCTTGTCCAGCTCGGCCTTCGTCTTGTCATCGACGTAGGCCGGGTGGTGGTCGCGGAGGATGCGGCGGGCCTCCTCGTTGGCGCGCTGCCGCATGTCCTTGCCGTTCTGGGCGGCCCAGGTTTCGTAGCGGGAGCGGACCGTCAGCTTCGGGAACCAGCAGTGCTCGCGGAAGTGCTCGCCGGTGTGCGGATGCTCGAGGAAGTTGCCGCCGGGGCCGACGGCCCGGATGACGTCCACCGCGAGCGTTTCGTCGGTGACCTCGACGCCGCGGGCGATGGCGAAGGCGGCGTCGAGGATCTCGTTGTCGATCAGGCACTGCTCGTAGCTGGCGGTCATCATCTGCTCGATCATGCCGATCGAGAGGTGGATGAAGTTCGTGCCGGCCAGGGCATTGGCGAGGACCTGCATGCCCCGCTCGTAGCCGGCCTGCACGTCGGAATAGAGGGCGTCGATTCCCGTGCCGCCCTGGAACGGCAGGTTGTAGAAGCGGGCCATCTGGGCCGTTGCGCAATGCAGCAGCGTCGCACGCGGGTCGCCGCCGGAGTAGCACATCGTCGCCATGTCCATCGCACCCGACGCGATCGCGAAGACGCACGGCAGCCCCGGGCGCACGAGCTGCGCCAGCGTGATGCCGCAGAGCACGTTCGCGCACTCCTCGACGAGCGTGCCGGCGATCGTCACGGGCGTCGTCGCGCCCGGCTGGGCGTCCACCTCGACGTAGATGGGGATGTTCTCCGCGGCGCAGGCGAGCAGTTCTTCGACGCGGATCTCGGACTGCGTGAGCGGGCTGATCATGCACAGCACGATCGTGAACGGCGGGCGGCGCCGGACGGCGTCGGTGCCGCCGAGCAGGACCGCCGCCTGCTCGATCTGATCCTTGACGCTCGATCCGCCGGTGCCCTGCGAGTAGTAGTTGCGGGCGGTGTTCTTCATGACGGCCGCGAACAGCCGCCGGTCGAAGCCCTCCTGCGGGATGTCCTGCGGGTTCACGATGCCGTGCATGATGTGCAGGTTCGGCAGGGCGTCCTGCAGCCGCGTGAAGTCCTCGAGGTCCTGCAGCGTCGCCGGATGGCGGTTGCCGTCGAGATCGAGGACGGTCAAGGCGCTCGATCCGCCGATGGTGTAGATCGACTGCGTGTCCACCTGGACATCGTATTCCGGCCGCAGCCCGTAGAACGTGAACCGCGAGGGCGCCGTGGCCAGCGCCTTGCGGAGCACGTGCTCGGGGATGCAGACACGGCGCTTCGCGAAATCGACGTTGCAGCCATGGTCGGCGAAGATCCTCAGCGCCCCGTCATGCTCGACGAAGACGCCGACCTCGTCGAGCACCTGCAGGACCGCCAGGTGGACGCGGCGGATCTGGTCGTCGTTCAGGACTCTGTAGTCGTTGCACCGCAAACGTGGAATCGGCATGGAAAACCCTCAGGAAGCCGGGACATCGGGAATACCCGCGACGTCGCCGGGAATGGCGAAGGACGAGGTCCGAATGACGAACGCCGGGTGCGGCCTTTGGCCGCGCGCGGAAACGGGGTGGGCGGTCTTCCGGGAGCGGGGGCTCGCAGGTTCGGCCGCCGGTCGTCTTTTCGAGGTTCCCACATGTCCACCCTGCGTCCCTACGCTGTCGGCAGCAGCTTCCGCATTCGCGCCAACGAGGCGGCCGAGTCTTCGGCCGGGAAATACTCCAGCCCGAAACAGCCCTGGTAGCCCGCCGTGGCCACCGCCTGCACGATCCGCGGATAGTCCAGTTCGCCCGTGTCCAGCTCGTGCCGCCCCGGTACGCCCGCCGCGTGGAAGTGCCGGATCACGTCGAGGTTCGCCCGGATCGTTTCGATGAGGTTGCCCTTCATGATCTGCATGTGGTAGCAGTCGAAGAGCAGCCCGACGTTCGGATGGTGCACCGCGCGCACGATGTCCGCCGCGACGTACGGATCGTCGAGAAAGTAGCCGTGATGATCGACGAGGGAATTGAGCGGCTCGAGCACGAGCGTGACGCCCGCCTTTGCGGCCAGGTCGGCCCCGGCCCGCAGGCTGTCGATGATGCTCTGCCGCTGCACGGCGAACGACAGCGCCGGCTGTACGTTGCCCGTGCAGGTGATCATCATCGAGCACCCCAGTTCATGGCAGCAGGCGAGCGAGCCCTTCATGCGCTCCAGGTATTTCGGCCGATCCGCGGGGCTGGTCAGGGAGCCGCCGATGCCGCCGTCGGGACTGTTGACGACGATGTTGTTGATGCGGAGCCCTGCGGCGTCGCACGCCTTGCGGAGCGGGCCGCAGTCGCAGTTCTTGAGGTGCAGCTCGGGGAACCAGAGTTCGACAGCCTTGAAGCCGGCGGCGGCGATCTTCGCGGGCCGTTCCAGAAACGGCACGTCGGGAAACACGGTTTCCATGCAGACGTCGATCATCATGGACTGCCTCCCCGGGCCTGTCGCCGCATCATCGGCAACGTGAAGGCACGGGCGAACGCCCCCACGAAGACGAGCGCAAACGCCGCCAGATGCGCATGGGCGGGGATCTGTGACAGCAGAAGGTAGCCCAGTCCTGCCCCTAATGCGATCGTCGCCAGGTGGTCCATGTGTTCTGTGGTCTTCATGTTTCGAGTCTCCGGGAAGACTGTCCCTCCGTCGTTCCGTCGCTACAGATACGCGTTCGCGACCTTCCGCACCGCCTCGGCGATCATGTCGCAGTCCGCGTCCGTCAGTTGCGGCGGCACGTTGATATGCACCGCACGCGCGAGCAGGTCCGCGCTCCGCGGGCAGAGATCCCTGTAGTCCGGCGCCTGGCCGCCGCGGGCCGGGTCGCGGTAGGGGTAGCCGTCGGGCGTCGGCGTCACCTGGTCGATCATGTGCCGCCAGTGGTGGGCGACGTGCCAGTCGGGCACGTCCTTGTGGTAGGCGTGCATGACGTCCACGCCCTCGGCCGCCAGCGCCTTGACGAACTTCTCGCACAGCTCGACGGTCGGCACCAGGAACATGATGCAGATGCCGGTGTCGCCCGCCGGGTCGTTCTGACGGCGGGGGACGACGCCCTTCTTCGGCAGGTCCTCGAGCCCGGCGCAGATGCGGGCCTTGCGGTTGCGCATCCGCTCGAGCAGGCCGGGCAGGCGCTTGAACTGCGCCAGGCCCATCGCCCCTTCGAGTTCCGACATGCGGAAGTCGTACCCGTAGAACAGCTCGCCGGGAAAGCGGGCCGGGGCGAAGCGGTCCGGCCGCCAGCACGCTGCCGAGTCGTGGGCCGACTGAGCCTTCAGGTAGGTCGTCTCGTCATCCGTGGTGACCATCCCGCCTTCGCCGGTCGTGATAATCTTGTAGTACTGGAAGCTGAAGCAGCCGCAGTTGCCGAACGACCCGAGGTGCCTGCCCTTGTACGTGCCGCCGCACGCCTGGGCGTTGTCCTCGATGACGACGAGGTTGTGTTTGCGGGCGATGGCCATGAGGCGGTCCATGTCGCACGCCGAGCCGCGCATGTGAACGGGCATGATGGCCTTCGTCCGCGGCGTGATCTTCCTTTCGACGTCGGCCGGATCGAGCGTGAGCGATTCATCGATCTCGGCGACGACCGGCACCGCCCGGGCGCACAGGACGGCCGACGCGCTCGACCAGTATGTGAAGGGCGGGACGATGACCTCGTGCCCGGGGCCGATCCCGCAGGCGATCAGCGAGGAGATCAGGGCCGACGTACACGAGTTCGTGCCGAGGGCGTACTTGACGCCGATCAGGCCGGCCATCTTCCGCTCGAACTCGCTGACCTTGCTCGTCAGCCCGGCCGGCATGTAGTAGCGGAAGATGTATTTCCTGTCGAGGGCGTCACAGACCTCGCGCTTCTCATCTTCCCCGATCTCGTACCCGCCGGGGTACATGGGGATGTTGGGCGTGGTCTTCGCCCGCGGTCCGCCATCGATCGCCAGTCTCACCGCACCGGTCGCCGCCATCGGATGCCTCGCAAAAACGTTTTTGTACAGGCCGTCAGGGCCCAGGATGCCCACGGCGTTTCAACGGAGCTATCCTATCCGGCCCCGGCCCGTCGTGCAATGACGGCCCGCCGGAGGAGGCGGACGCGGCGGATCACCACGGACGTCCCGCCGGCAAACGCGTCCCGGGCTTACCAGAAGCGGACGTATATGGTTACGAATATGGCGGCCACCACCAGCCACCAGAACCACAGGCTGGCGTACCGCACCGGCTTCTCTCCGGGGGGCAGGCTCAGCATGGAGCGGTCCCACATGTATGCCTGAGGCGCGCGCGCCCTTGTGCAGTAGTACGCGATGGCCAGGGCGATTGTGGCCAGTACGAGCAGCGCGATCAGCACACCGCTGAGCGCGGTCGCGACCGCGATCACGATCGCGGCGGCCACGCATTGGAGACGCGATCTCCAGGGATGGTCGTCGAGCGAGAGGATGACCAGCAGGGCGATGGCGAAGAGGTAGATGCCACCCGCCCACACCATGGGCGCCTGGAGCGTCAACGGCAGCTTGAGATGCGCATCCTGCATCGCCGTTGCGGTGTAGAGGGCGACGGTGATGAAGAGGGTTGGCACGCCCAGGATCGCCGCGAAGCGCATGCCTCGTCCAACGCGTGCGAACCAGACGCCGCCGATCAGAATCACCGCCAGGACGGACGGCAGCACCGGAAACGCCCAACGGGCCCAGAAGGCGCGTGCCGTCTCCGCCGACGCCTCGTTAATGAACTTGAGCGAAAACGTCAGCGGGACGGTGAGTATGGCGAGCCACATGCAGGCAACCGCCCCGCGTTCCTTTCCCGGCTTCCACAGGGCGCCGCCGAGGAAGGCGACTACGGCCGGCGCGGCCATGGGGGCCCAGATGTCCTGGCTGTACATGAACATGCTCTTCCAGTTCATCACGACGGGCGCGATCAACGCGCCCAGCAGCAGAGCGGTTGCGCCGCAGATCTGCCCGCAGCGGACGAGTCGGGCCTCCGGCCAGTCCTTTCCTTTCCAGCGCCTGACGATGTCCAGGGTCACCATGGTCGAGGTGGAACTCACCAGGCCCGAAACGGCGGACATGATCGCTCCCAGGAGCGCTGCCGCCACCAATCCCCGGAGTCCCGCCGGGATGACGGCCCTGACCATCCGGATATAGGCCTCATCGGCCCGATCGCCCAGAGTCGGGTCCATCACGTAGTAGATCAGACCCGCAAAACAGGTGCCCAGCGGCAGCACGATCTGGATGGCCCCGGCCAGAAGGACGCCCATCTTCGCGTGCCACTCGCTCCGGGCGCCGAGACACCGCTGGTTGATGCACTGATCGGACGCGTACCACCACGTATTGGTTGAGAGCGCGAGAATGATGAGCGCGGTCCAGGGAACGACGGGGTCCGTAGCGGGAGCGATCAGGTGCGCGCGCGGTCCGTCGCCGACGACCTTCACGAAATCCCAGCCGATGTGGCTCATGCCGGACAGGAACACGAAAAACCCGCTGCCGAGCAGCAGAAGGCACTGGAACAGATCCGTCCACGCGACCGACGCCAGTCCGCCGTAGACCGTATAAGCGCCCGTCGCCACCGCGACAATCGCGATGGCCCAGTACCGGTTCATGCCCCACAGCGTCTCCATCGTGAAGCCGGCGGAGTAGAAGACGGAGGCAAATACGGCGAACACGTAGCTCGCCACGATCAGACACGCGTACAGCGTTCTTGATCTTGGCCCGTAGCGCCGCTCCAGGTACTCGGGCATGGTCGTGATGCGGTTCCGCAGGTAGATCGGGATAAAGATCCACAGCAGGATGGAGAGCGCCGGGAAGATCATCCATTCCCAGTTGAGGATCGGCATCCCCCTCTGGTATGCAAGGCCGTTTTCGGCAACCAGGTTCACCGAGTTCGTCCCGGCGGCAATGATGGAGAACCCGACGGCGAACCAGGGCAGCCTGTTTCCCGCTCGGAAGTACTCCTCGACGGTGGCCTTCTCGCGTCGGCCCACGGCAAAGCCGATCCAGAGCACGATCCCCATGTAGGCGAGAAAAAAGACGAGGTCAAACGTCCCAAATGCGCCGCCGTGCGTAAAGATCCAGCCGAGCGGATGCGAATTCTGAAGCATGCAGTTCACCTCTTGGGGGCATTCATACGGCGTGCCGCACAGACGATCGAACCGGCATTGGGGCTCGTCTCCAACAAGTCTTGATGCAGTCGGGCTTTGCGGTGATGCGGTTGCGGGCGCAGTGGGGGACAGAGATCAAGAGCAGGATCACGGGGGAGGGGATGAGTGAACCGGTTCCGGTTGACGAAGGGAACGCCAAGCCCATACGTCAGGAGAAGGGCGAGATCAGGCTTGCCGCATATCGTGTCCATCGTGCCGTTGGGCCCCTGCGGCCCGCGTTCCGGTCGTCGGAGGGCGGGCGGCGTTGTGCAAAGGGTCGGTATCGTATCCGGCCCGGCACGGCGACTCAATCGGGCGGGCGACACAAGACCGCCAGGTTTCGGCAGCGGGCCAGGTTGCAGTGCGGGCGGGCTGCCCGGCACTCAGGCCGGGGGACCGTCGGGTGCATCCTAAGTTCGGTGGCGCCCTGGAAGAATAGCAGTTATACTTCGCGCA
>CAZUAI010000142.1:0-6954 GCA_964617875.1 uncultured Planctomycetales bacterium
TGCCAGACGTTGTACCGCCCGGGCGAGTCGTAATCGAACGCGCTGCCCTGATTTATCATGTCAATCCGCCGCCCGAGGTCGTCGTTGGTGTAATCGTACTTCGAGATTCGCACGTTGGTGTCTTCGGGATCGACCACGTTGTCGATGAAGTCGATGAGGTCGCGGGAGGTTTCGTACTGCCGCTGGGTCCGTACGAGGGGGTCGCCGTTCTGCGCGGCCAGGTAGCGCACGTGGGCAACGGCGTCGCTCACGGGTGTGGTGCCGTTCTTCATCCGTTCGTACTCGACGCCCCACGCCGGCAACCCCGGGCCTTCTACCCGGTTCAACTGGCCGGTCGCGGTGTCGTAGTGGTAGGTCACGCCGTACTCCGTCCCGATCGACAGGCCCGCGTCCCGGCCGGGAACCTCGCCCGTGCCGGTGCCCTGGTACGCTCGCGTGATCGTCTTGCTGTAGAGGCCTCCGCCGCTCCCGTCGATCGTCTCCGTGTCAAGCTGCAGCGTCGTGGTATTGTACCCGAACGTCCGCGTGCCGACCGCATCCTGGATCTCCGTCGGGCGCCCGAGCCGATCGTACGCCGCGTACGTGACCGTCGGCGTGGCCGGGTTATCGGTGTACGTCACCGTGTGGAGGTCGCCCGTCTTGGCCTCGCCGCTACCCTCGCCCCAGTAGGCGTACGTCGTGGTGACATGATTGGTCCCGTCGTACTTGCGGGCCCACGTTCGGGTCGCGAGCTTGCCGTCGGTGGTGTAGCTGTACTCGGTCTTCTTCCCGTCCGCGTAGACCTTTTCCTTGACCAACCCCGTGGCGGCGTCGTATACCCACTCGGTCTTGTCACCGGCGGGCGGACTGGTCGGCCACGCCGAATCGCCCCAGATGTCGTCCGTGGCCCGCCACGTGTACATCTCCTTCTTCCGACCGTAGGCATCGTAAACGTATTCCACGGGATACGTCGCGTCGCCCCAGGTGCGGGTCTGGTATCCGATCGCGTCGTACTCGAAGTACTGCTTCTTGCCGTCGGGGTTCTCGACGGATGCAAGCCGCCCCGTGGTGCTGGAGTATGTATAGGTCGTCACGTGGCTCGCGGCGGTCACCGTGCTGACCTTGCCGATCTGGCCCGTCCCCTCGGTGTAGTACGCCGTGGTGGTCGTGTTCTGCCGCGGGTCGGTCAATTCGTCCTGGCGTCCGAGGTCATCGTACTGGTAGCTGGTGGTCAGCCCCGTCTTGCTCGTCGTCGATTGCAGCAGGCCGTTGACAACCACGCTGGCCTCCGGCGCGGTGGGGGCGTCGGGATACCATGTCTTCCGCGTGACCGTCTTGTCGTCCCAGTCTACGAAGACCTTCGTCGTCGTCTCGTTGCCGTGGATGTCGAGCGAGGCGGTCTCCTCGGTGAGGATGCCGTCGGCCTCGCTGCCGCCCAGGCCTGTCAGCCGATGCTTGACGGTGCTCTTCGTGCGGTCGCCCGACGCCGGCGTCGGCGTCCCGCCCGTGCCGGCGTAGACCCGCGTCGTGGTCACGTGCCACCAGTCCCCGTTCTCCTGCACGTACGCCGTGTCGGTGTCCGTGATGCGGTCGGTCGAGGTGGGCGCGAGTTCGCCGTTGCCGCTGGCGTCAAGACCGGACCGGTTGACGTTACCCAGGGAATCGTACTCCTGCAGGGTGGCGGCGATGATCGCCGTCCCGTTCACCTTCGTGACCGTGCTCTTCAGCTTACCCTCCCCGCCCGTTGGGGTGCTGCTGGCACCGTAGTACCCGTACTCGGTCACGACATCCGGGCCGCTGTTGTAGCCCGGCTTCTCTTCCTTCGACGCGCGGCCGAGTACGTCCGTGGTCGTCTTGACCCATACCGGTGAGTCCGCCACGTCCCCGCTGGGCGCATGACCGCTGCGCGCGGTCGCCCACTGGGTGCCGCCCTCGTTCACGCCGTAGTCGTGGTACTGGTGCACGACACCGGTGCCGGTCACCTTCTTTGCACGGCCGTCCACGTAATGCTCGGTGATCTCCGTGGCGTCGCCGGGCCGGGTGATGGTCAGCGTGAGCTTCCGTCCGCGCTCGTCCGAGCCCTGGTACGCGTTCGCATAGGTGTAACCGTAGGTGGTGGCGAGATTCGATGGGTCCGTCTCGGTGACCGCCCGATCCGCCAGATCGTACTGCGTGCTCCTGGTCTGCGTCAGGGAGCCGGCGGTCGTCGTGATCGTGACGAGCATGCCGCTCGTGTTGGGCGTACGCGTGTAGGTGCTGACGATGTCGTCCGAACCGTTGGACTGCAATCCCTTCTTCGTGACGGTCGAGAGACGTCCGTCTTCGTACGTGTACGTCGTGGTACCGCCGTTCTCGTCCGTTTCGGACGTCAGGCCGCAGCAATCGCCCCACGTGGCCTCGTAGACCAGGCGAGCCGGATTGCCGGTCCCCCTGTAAGTCTGCTCCAGACGGCCCCGGTCATTGTACTTGTTGATCACGCGCCCGACGAGCGCATATGCCCCCGGGGCACTCTCGCTCGTGCACACCTCCTCGTCGCTTTGCCACACGCGCCCGACCGCATCCTGGTACTGAATCTCCCGCGTGCTCTTGTTGGCCACGCCGTAGGGCGCGGCGGAGGTGCCGTGCGTGATGACCGTTTGCCACCAGATGCCGCTACCGCTCGCCCACGTACCCGGGGCCCCGTTCGTGCCCGGCGTGAAGGTCCCCTGGGCATAGCTGTACGACACGAGCCCGCCGTCAGGAGACAGGACGCTCTTGATGCGCTCCGGAACGGTCGCGGTGGCGGGTATGTAGCGGGTCTCGGTCCGCAGATTGCCCCCGGCGCCATAGGCGGCTCCCTGCGAGCTGCAGCGCTCCTCGATCGCGACCTTGTCGCCGCCACTCATGTAGTACACGTGGTAGGTCCGGGATACCTCCTCGTCATTCAGCTTCTCGACGACCGTTCGCGGCCTGGCCTTCTCGAAGGTCACCTCCTCACTCACTTCCGGATCGTTCGTTGTGTCAACCGAACGATAGCTGTACACAAGGGCGCGGCCCACGCTGTCATCGACCGTCGTGGGCATCGGCTCGTCCTTCCACGAGCGAACATACTTGGTAGCCCGCCCCTTGTCGTCGTATTCCCACATCTCCCAGGATCCGTCCGGGTTCGTGCGAGATCGAAGCCTGGCCTGCATCCCCCACGCATCTCGCACCTCGTACGAGCGCGTCGTGACGATCGGGTTCGACGTCCCACCGACCACGGACCGGACCAACTGATACTCACCGAGAGTCGCGAGGAGCTTGAAGGTCTCCTCGCCGTGATAGACGACCGTCGAGCCCTCTTTCACCTCGTGCACATCCAGGCGGTAGTAATCGTCCCCTTCGCTGTAGTACAGGATCGTGTGTTGATCGATCCGGTTCGTCCCACTTCGCTGCAGTGTCCACACATGGCTGTCGGTTGGGTCATCGTAGGCGTATTCGTACGTGTGCGTGGATTCCTCGTTGCCACCGACAATCCTCTTGATGGTCAGTTTGGTATCCTCCTCTGGACACACCTTGAGACCTGGATTCCGGATCTCCCAGACTAGGTAGGGCGTGCCCAAGTTCGTGTGCTTGTGGTTGCCGTCGACATCTCCCCAGGTGGCGCGGTCGTAGTACTTGATATCGAACCCAACAACGATCTCTCCACATTCCCCAACGGTCTCGGAGAAGTCCCGAATGTCCACGAGGACCACAGGCGTTTCAATCTGCCGAAGGTAGGGCGGTCCCGTCTCCACGTATTGGAAGACATCGTGGGGAGTGTCATCCCCATCCTCGCCCCATAGCAAGGATCTCAAGGCCTTGGCACACCAGACGTCGTCGGTGGAACTGGCGCTCTCGAAAGAGTTGTCCTTGCTGTCAAGCATGAGCTTGCCCGCGGACTTGCCGTCCGTTCGTTGCCCGAGGCTGAACCGCACCTTGACACTGCCCATCGCGAGAACGCCGTCGCCCGGCGCGTCGGGGGAACCGCCACAACCGCCGGACCCCCCATTGCCGCACGGACCGGGCCTGCTGGGTCCGCCCGTCCCGCGGCTCCGAGGGCAAGGCCCCGGATTGATGCTTCCACCGCCACCGCCACCGCCACCGCCGCCACCGCCGCCGTTCCCGCCGCTGTTGCAGCTAGCGCATGGGTCCGGTGGGCATACGCCGCATTCATCGCATTTCGAATACACGGCGCCGTCAACGCAGCACTCCGTCTCCGGATCGTAAGTGCAGCTACCGCAGCAGTGCGCATAACGGAATTTCAGCCGGCACGACGTGTAGCAGGTGCGGCTGAAGGCCACGGAGGGCGCCAGCCACGTCAGGCAGCGCTGAGCCGCAAGGACGCTCGAGGCCGCCAAGGATGCCCCCGACGTCTGCAGCGCCGATACCGTGACCTGGGGAGCCTGGCCGTACGCCAGGCGCCACAGGAACGGCACCACCAGAACGCACACCATGGCAGCCAGACCAACCCACGCCCGCTTGCGTTGAACACCGCTTCGCATGTCAAGCCTCCAATGCTCGTGTGTTTCCCTCTTCGCAATCAGCTTCCGACGGTATTACCGACGGGCCGGCTCGCCGCGACGCCCGTGTCGGCGCGCGACGCGCCAGCCTTCAACTGCGTCAGATACTCGCGTGCGTCCGAGTCACGCGGCTGAAGGGCCAGGACTTCCTTGAAGACCTGGACCGCCTCCGGCCCTCGCCCGCACGCAACCAGCGCCGCCCCCCGCCCCTTCATCGCCGTCAGCAGCGCGGGACGCACATTCAACGCCCGCGTGAACCACGCGAGCGATTCCTCCGCCCTGCCCTGGGCCAACAGGAGGATCCCCAGATTGCCGCATGCCTCGGGGTGCTTGGCGTCCAGCCGAACGGCCTCGCGGTAGTGCCCGAGCGCCTCGTCGTAGCGGCCCAGACGCCCCAGCGCCACCCCCAGGTTGTAGTGCGTCTCGGCCCGGTGCACGCGCATCTCCAGCACCCGGCGGTAGCAGTCGATCCCGTCCTCGACACGACCGTTCTCCACGAGGGCCACCCCAAGATTCAGCAGGATCCCGGGGCTGTCGGAGTA
Source organism: uncultured Planctomycetales bacterium (assembly GCA_964617875.1). Lineage (GTDB taxonomy): Bacteria > Planctomycetota > Phycisphaerae > UBA1845 > PWPN01 > CAZMVY01. The sequence goes on from CAZUAI010000142.1 coordinate 5,042, forward strand.
CCGCTTGACCCCGGCGCGGAAGAAGGCCAAGGCCTCGCGATAGTGCCGCTGCTGAATCATGGCGGCGCCGAGATTGCAGTAGCTCGTATCGGCCTGCGGGTGCAGGCCGACCACCGTACGGCACTGCTGGAGCGCCTCGTCGGTGCGGCCCATCCGCATGAGGACCGCTCCGTACTCGCTCCGCGTGTCCGGATCGTTGGCATCGAGGGCCAGCGAGGCACGCAACTCCTGCTCGGCCTCCTCGTATCGACGTTCCCGGGCAAGGTGGGTCCCCCACGAACGACGCACCACGCTGTCGTTCGGAGCAACGGCCAACGCACGCTGAAGCAATGTCGCGGAATCCTTCCACACCATCGCGTATTGACGGGCCGCCGATCCCGCCGCCGCCACGACGGCCAAGGCCGCCATCGCGCCGAGGCCGCGGGGCCACCGCAGCGGACTCCTCAGCGATTCATCGACTCGAAGCCAGGCCAGGAGCCCGCCCACAACGACCAACACACCAATCGCCGGCAAGTAGAGGTGGCGGTCCGCGCCGACCCCGGGGGCGATCTTCACGACGCCGATGGCGGGCAGCAGCGCCAAGACGAAGAATAGGGCCCCCGCGGCAAGGGCCCGCGTCCAACGCGTCGAAACCGCCACGACGACCCCCAGCAGGACGGCCGCCAGGATCGGCATCGCCACGTTCAGGTTCGAGAGGGTGAACGGACTCGGAACCGGGTAGTAGGGCGAAAGGCCGACCGGCCACAGCAGTTTCCCGAAGTGGAATCCGATTGCATGGATGACCAGCAGCGGGACTCTTGACCATCCGTACGCACCCGGCAACTGCGCACCCAGCGTGCGGCTCTGGCTGATGTACGCGATCACGCCGAACCCGATCGCCAAAAGCAAGTACGGCACCTTCTCCAGCAAGGCCCGCCGACTGACCCGACCGAGCGGCCAATAGTCCAGCACCAGAAGCAACAGCGGAAGCGGCACAACCGTCGGCTTCGACATCAGCCCCAACAGGAGCGCCAACAACGAGAGGACGTAGAAGACCCCACGCCGGCGCTGAGCGTACAAGACGTACAGAATCATCGCGGCGAGCGCAAAGGTCGCCGCCATCAGCGTCTTGCGCTCCGCCATCCACGCAACCGCCTGCACGTTGGCTGGATGCAGGCCAAACAGGAGTGCCGCCAGGCCGGCCGCCCAGACACGGCGGAACAACAGGTAGATCAGAACGTACAAGAGCACCACGTTCAACGCATGGAACACCAAGCTCGTCTCGTGATACGGCCGGTGATTCGTCGCGCTGCCGCCGCGGAGGGTGTCGAACAGGAATGTCACCATCGGCAAGGGCTTGTAGTACCCGCCGACCGCCGGATCGAAGACCCGCGTGAAGAGGCTCGCCGTGCCGGACCAGGTCGGGTGCTGGACCACAGGGTTCTCGAGGATGTGAAGATCGTCGTCGAAGTACACCGCCTGCGACGACACTACTGGCCAATGGACGACCATCACGGTGACGACCACAAGAAGCGATACCCATACAGGCGCACCAGAAACCCGGCCGCGCAAGAACATGGCCGATCTCCTTCTCCAGAACTGCCGCCGACAACCGGCGAACGAATCAGCCGCCGGCCGTCGGCCAGAAATCAACTACCACGCCGCCGTGCCGGACGCGCAGCGGCGATCCGCACGGCGCGGCCATCGCTTCCACGGGGGCAAGATCGTCCCCTCGTCCCCGCATGCCCTTCTCAGGCCATGCGCACCACCGCGACAGAGACTCCTTGTTCATCACAAAGAGCATGTCTCTGTGACTGCCGAGACGGCCACTGCCTCCGCACAGGCACTACAGGAACTCACACCGCATACGGGAAGCGCCCGGTCTTCGACTCACGTCGAATCCCGACTCGCGACCCGCGCATATCCGTCCTGTG
>CAZUAI010000143.1:0-6775 GCA_964617875.1 uncultured Planctomycetales bacterium
CGCCAACGCCGATTCTCGCTCGCGATTTCCGTCGCCGTGCGAAGGTTGGGTTAGGTATACCAGTTTGAAGTGTGCCGGGGCATTGGGGGTGGTGGATGGCATGGGGAGCGGATCGGGTCGGGAGGCTTGAGGGGTGGCGACGCGAACTGGTGACGCGGCATCTGTACCTTGTGCGGGTGCATATCCGACGGCGTGTGTATCTGCCGCGGTCGCCGGGACGGCGGAAGGAGGCGGCCGATCTGTATCAGGAGGGGTATGTCGAGCTGATCGAGGCGGCACTGAGGTACGACCCAAGGCGGAACGGCGCGTTCGCGCCGTATGCCCTCGCCCGGGTTCGGCGGGCGGTGTACCGGGCGATCCATGAGGCGTTTGCGACGGTCCGAATCCCGATGCGTACCGTGCAGAGGTGCAAGGCTCGACGGGCGAAGGCGGACGCGGGCACGACGGCCCCACCGGCGATGGATTCTCTTTGCCGATTGCTCCCGTTGGCGAGCCTTACGAGTGGGCCCCCGGCGAGCAGCCGTTTTGGCGACCCGGTAAGCCTGGCTGCGGAAGCGGAAGAACGAGCGGCCGGGGGCGAAACGATCGGCGAGCACCTGCGGGAAAAGTGCCGAATCGCACTTGTCGTGGCGGCAGATCGGATCGCGGGGCGTTTTCGCCGGGCGGGCCGGCGGGCCGCGCTGGCGGCCATCACGGACGAGCGCCTGGGTATACCGTGTGAGGAGGAGCGAACCCCGCTGCGGGCGATTGAACAGCGGTACGGAGTCTCGAATGGCCGGCTGGCGAGCTGGCAGCGCGCGATGGAGCAGGGCGCGCGTCAGATCCTGAACGCGGACGGCGAACTGACGGCGTTGCGACAAGCGTCGGCGGAATCGGAGGCCCGCGAGGACCGGGCGGTGGATCCGGCGCTGGCGGCGTTGTTGACAGAGCTTCGCATGGCGGCTTTCCGGCGGGCGGTTCGGGCCGGTGCGATCGGGCCACAGGCTTCCGTGTTGGCGCCGGCGAGCGAATGTGAAGCGGAGGGGCGGGCGGATTCGCCGGAAACCGTGTTCGCGCGGTTGTCGCGCGAGGCGCAGCGGGAGGTGCTGGCCCGAATCGCGCAGGCGGGCCCGATCTCTCACGGGCGGTCGCAAGTTCGGTCGCGAAAAGGGGTTGTGGTCAGATGCCGGCGAATTGCGGCAAATTGATCCCCGTCAAGGCGGTTGCGGCCGGGGCATGGCAGAATACGGCATAACGCGGGCGGGGCGCGCGCGACGGAAGCCGCCGGGTACGGGTGCGTCATGAGCGAACGGACGGAGAACCGGGCCGATCGGGTCCGGGCACTGAGGGACATACTCACGAGGTTGCACGCGGGCGCGCTCCCTGAAACGGTGGAACGCGCGCTGGAAGCCATCGTTCGTGAGGCGGATGCGGCCGAGATCGCCGCGATGGAGCGGGAGCTGATCGAGGAGGAGAAGATCAAGGACGAGGAAATGCGGCTGCGTGCATTGCGGGCCGAGCGGCGGTCCTTAGAATACGGCGCAGCAGCGACGATCTGAGAGGTTCGGCAATTTGGACGGATCAGGCGATCAGACCGCGGCACCTTGCAGCGCGCCGGAGCGGCTCCGCCCAGTCCTTGTTCCGCTCGTATTCCTGGGCCTGGCCGGTGTGCTGTGGACCGCGCCGCGGCAGGCCGCGAGCCCTGTGCCGGCGCCGGTGTCCGTGCCGGCGTGGGCGACCGACGTAACGCCGATCCGGCGCGCGAAGCTTCGCCCCGAAATCCAGGTCGCCGGCTACACGTACGCGTGCAGCGACTGCCACAACCTCTTTCCGTCACCGCCCGAAACGACTCGCTCGCTCACGCAACACCGGGACATCACCCTGGAGCACGGGATCAACAACCGCTGCTTCAACTGCCACCATCTGACGAACCGCGACGCCTTCACCGATGACTGGGGCCGCGAGATCCCGTTCGATCAGCCGCCGTCGGTCTGCGCAAAGTGCCACGGCCCCGTCTATCACGACTGGCTGCACGGCTCGCACGGGCGGACGAACGGCTATTGGGACGTGAAGGCCGGCCCGCAGGAGCGCCGCAAATGCATCGAGTGCCACGACCCGCACCAGCCGGCGTTCCCGTCGCTGAAGCCGGCACCGGGTCCGAACACGCTGCGAATGGGCCCGCAGGCCCCAGCCGAGCGCCACGGCGCCGAGAACCCCTTACGATACCGCGGCCTGCATTCAACGATTCAACAGCCGCCCCCGGCGCAGGCTTCGCCCGCACTCGGGCCGCCAGGCGACCATCGCGGAGAACCGCCGCTGTCTGGGAGGGCATCAGGGAAGAGGGGTGCGAAGAGTGAGAAGGGCGTGAACGGTGGGGAATGTGTGAAGGGCGAGGAAATCGTCGCGGCCCGCGAGGATATCCATGAAGCGCGAGCGAGGATGCCATGAGCAAGTCGGTACGACAATCCGGAGCGCCGGCCGCGCTTCCTGAAGGGGGCTCTTGCCCAGCCGTCACCCGGCGCGGCTTTCTGCACAAGGGCGCCGCCGCCGTCGCGGGCGGCGCGGCCGTGGCCGCCGCCTTGTCGCCGCTGCGCGGGCTTCGGCCGGGGGATGTGCCGTCGCTCGAGAGACTGCTGCAGAAGCACTACAAGGAGATGACGCCGGAGGAAAAGAAGGCCGCGCTCGACCGGATCGCCGGCGAAGTCCGGCATCGTCACGGCGTACAGGCGACCGTGGCCGACCCGCCGCCGATGGACGGCGTCGAGTTCGTCTACGCCCTGAACCTCAGCCGGTGCATTGGTTGCCGGCGGTGCGTCCACGCCTGCGTGAAGGAGAACAACTCGTCCCGCGCGCCGGAGATCCAGTACATCCGCGTGTTGAAGATGGAGAAGGGGAGCATCGACGTGGAGACGTCAGACCACCACTACGATCCGCCCCTGGTGCCGGAGCACGATGCCTACTACATGCCCGTGCAGTGCCACCAGTGCAAGAAACCGCCGTGCGTGAAGGTCTGCCCCGTCGAGGCGACGTGGCAGGAGCCGGACGGCATCACGGTGATCGACTACGACTGGTGCATCGGCTGCCGCTACTGCGAAGCGGCGTGCCCCTACTGGGCGCGGCGGTTTAACTTCGCCGAGCCGCAGGTGCCGGCCGGGCAGATCAACCCGGACATGGGATACCTGTCGAACCGCCCGCGCGCCAAGGGCGTCATGGAGAAATGTACGTACTGCCTCCATCGGACGCGGCGCGGACGGATGCCGGCCTGTCTCGAGGTCTGCCCGACGGGTTCGCGGAAGTTCGGTAACGTGCTGGATCCGCAGAGCGAGGTCTCGTACATCCTGCGCGAGAAGCGGGTGTTCGTGCTCAAACAGGACGTCGGCACGCTGCCGCGGTTCTTTTATTTCTTCGACGAGCGCGGCAGCCGCTACCGCGAGCCGATCACGGGCGAGCCGAACGGGGGGGCCGGATGAGGCGGTATCTCTCCTTCCTGTGGCAGTGCGCCCGCCTCAGCTTCGTCGGCGACTGGCGCTACCATGCGTGGATGACCGTGCTGACGCTCATCGCCCTGGCGGGACTGCACGCGTACTGCCGGCAGCTCGCCGGCGGCCTCGTCACGACGGGCATGACGGACCAGGTGTCGTGGGGGCTCTACATCGCGAACTTCACGTACCTCGTCGGGCTGGCGGCGGCGGCGGCGATGCTCGTCATCCCCGTCTACGTGTACCGCAACATGCATCTGCACGACGTCGTCATCTTCGGCGAACTGCTCGCCGTGGCCGTCATCGTCATGTGTCTCCTGTTCGTCATGGTCGATCTCGGCCGGCCGGACCGGTTCGACCACATGCTGCGGCGGTTCAACTTCCCGATCTCGATGCTGACCTGGGACGTGATCGCGCTGAACGGCTACCTGCTGCTCAACCTGCACATCTGCGGCTACCTGATCTACTGCGCGTACTGCGGGCGGGCGCCGTCGAAGGCGTTCTACGTGCCGTTCGTGTTCGTCGCGATCGTGTGGGCGGTGAGCATCCACACGGTGACGGCCTTTCTGTACGTCGGTCTGGGCGGGCGGCCGTTCTGGAACTCGGCGATCATCGCGCCGCGGTTCCTGGCCAGCGCGTTCGCGGCCGGGCCGGCGTTCATCATTCTGACGCTGCAGGTCGTCCGGCGCTATACGAACCACCGCGTGGCCGACGACGCCCTGCTGACGCTGCGGCGGATCGTCCAGGTGGCGATGATCATCAACGTGTTCCTGCTCGGCTGCGAGCTGTTCACGGAGTTCTACTCCGACTCGGCCCACACGGCGTCGTCTCGCTACCTGTACATCGGCCTGCACGGGCGACACGCCCTCGTGCCGTGGATCTGGACGGCGATCGCGTTCAACCTCGCGGCGACGGCCCTGTTCGTGCTGCCGTCGTCGCGGGCGCTGCGGACGCTGAACGTCGCCTGCGTGCTGGCGATCGTGGGGATCTGGATCGAGAAGGGGATGGGGCTGATCGTGCCGGCGTTCGTCCCGACGCCGCTGGGCGAGATCGTCGAATACCGGCCGACGCTGAACGAGGTGCTCATCTGCCTGGGCATCTGGGCGTTCGGCCTGCTGCTGTATACCGTTTTCGTTCGAATCTCGGTCCCCGTCCTGTCCGGGGAGCTGACCTACGCGAGGCGAACCGCGAAAGGAGTGACGTCATGAAGCGACGGAGCGACGAAGCGACGGAGCGACGAAGCGATCGCGGCCCGGAGCGCAAGCGATGGGCGGGCATGCCGGGACGCTCCGTGTCGGGGGTGCGCTCGAGGGCGACGCGATTGCACCATCACCCCGCGCCGGCGCTCGGGGCTCTGTTTGTGCTGGCGCTGGCCGGCGCCGTTCCCGTTTCGGCGCAGACGTGGGGCCTGGCGCAGCTCTCGGAGAAGAGCAGGGCCTGCATCGAGTGCCACAAGAAGGAAAACCCCTCGATCTACCAGCAGTGGGGGTCGAGCAAGCACTACCGGGCGAACGTCGGCTGCTACGAGTGCCACGCGGCGAAAGAGGGGGAACCGGACGCCTTCAAGCACGAGGGCGAGTGGATCGCGACGATCGTCTCGCCGAGGGACTGCGCGAAGTGCCACGAAAAGGAGACGAAGGAGTTCGCCGAGTCGCACCATTCGCGGGGCGGCCGCATCCTCGGCTCGCTGGACAACACGCTCGCGGAGATCGTCGAGGGCAACCGGGGCATGGTGACGCCGGCGTTTCCGGACGGCGTGGCGGCGACGGCCGTCAGCGGCTGCTGGCAGTGCCACGGGTCGGAGGTCAAGGCGCTGCCCGGCGGCCGGCTCGATGCGGCGACGTGGCCGAACACCGGCATCGGCCGGATCAACCCCGACGGGTCGGAGGGCTCCTGCTCGGCCTGCCACAGCCGGCACGCCTTCTCCGCCGAGCAGTCGCGCAACCCGGACAACTGCGGCAAGTGCCACATGGGCCCCGACCATCCGCAGATGGAGATCTACTACGAGTCGAAGCACGGCATCGCCTTCCGCGCGAACAAGGGAAGGCTGCGCCTCGATTCGCCGAAGTGGATCGTCGGCGAGGACTACAGCCACGCGCCGACGTGCGCGACGTGCCACATGAGCGCGACGAAGAAACAGCCGGTTTCGCACGACGTCGGGCTGCGGATCAGCTGGAACAACCGGCCGGAGATTTCGGTCCGCCCGGAGGTGAGCGACAGGAAGATGGGCCTGCCGACCGCCGACATCGACTGGAAGACGCGCCGGGCGAAGATGCAGGACGTCTGCACCGCGTGCCACGAGAAGCAGTGGGTCGAGAATTTCTACGTGCAGTACGACGCCCTGATCGACGTTTACCACAAGAAGTTCGCCGAGCCCGGTCTGGCGCTGTACCAGCTCGCCCGGCCGCTGCTGAAGCCCGTGCAGTTCTCGAACCCGGTGGACTGGGTCTGGTACGAGATCTGGCACCATGAGGGACGGCGGGCGCGGCACGGCGCGTCGATGATGGGCCCGGACTACACGCACTGGCACGGGACGTACGAGGTGGCGAAGCACTTCTACACGAAGTACGTGCCGGAGCTGCAGGAGCTGGCCCGCGAGGCGAAGGACTCGAAGGACGCCAGGAAGGCCGAGGCGGCCGCGGCGCTGGCGAAGAAACTGGACGAAGTGCTCGGCTCCGAGAACCACCGCTGGTACATCAACAAAATGGACCCCGCCGAGGCCGAACGCCGCAAGCAGCAGCTCGAGGAGTTCAAGAAGCGCTACGCGAAGTAGGGTGGGCGGTTCCGCGGTACTCCGCGGGTTCGCCCACATCCTGGTCTGTTGTTTGTTGTCCGTTGCGGCAGACGCACCGGCCGCGAGCGCATGTGCCTCCTCGCTGGCTCGAGAGTCCTTTCTCGAACCTCGCACCGGGCGACCCCTCTCGCCACCTGCTGCCGTTGGACGTCTCCTGTTGCAGCAAGTACCCTCTGCACATGCCGCTCGTTGCGCGTCGATTGGTCCAGTGAACGGTTCTTGGCTCGGTTTGCGCCGTGCCGAGTTTCATCTGGGCACGCGAAGACTTTGATATCGGAGGCATGATCGCCGGTGTCGCAGTGTTCATTGGTGCCTACACGTTCGTCACGAGCACCGACTGGTTTGCCCGTTTCGTGAAGCGCCCCTTCGTCCGGCGCACGCTATTCATCGGGTACGGGATCCGGCTTGGGTGCTCGGCGATCTTCCCGGTGGGCATGGCTGTGGACCTGGTCCCCGGCCTGATCAGCATTAGCCCGCATTTCTCACCCCCCCTATGGAAAAAGGCTGGCCTCTGTGCGATAAG
>CAZUAI010000144.1:0-6596 GCA_964617875.1 uncultured Planctomycetales bacterium
AATCACCTACCCCAAGACGGCGCCGACCCAAAGCTGGTGAGAAATGCGGGTTAGCGAGACGGCGGGGGCTTCCGCGGGAGAAGCCCCCGCCGCTTCGACTCGCGTCACGGGCGATGCGATTAACGTGCCGACTCAAGAAGTGCAGCTGGAGCGGCATGTCATCGGCTCAATGAGATGAGAGGTTTTTGGCTGGGCTCTGGGCGACGAAGCCCCCAAGGCCGCAGTCGATTGATACCCAAAAGAGTACATGACCCTTGACATGCACGGAACTGCCAAGTATACTAAGGATACTTAATCGGTTAACCGATGAGGGTTCTATAGAGTCGTTCAGACGGAGCGGCCATCCATGCAAGTCGTGCGGATTGGGTGGCGGTCGCCTGCTGACGACGCGAGCGTCGTCTTCAACGAGGCGGCGATCATAACAGGGGAGCCAGATATGTCGCAGCAGAATCACCTCGGCCGCGCAATCACCAGGCACCGGAATGCCCGACCCGCCTTCACGTTGATCGAGTTGCTCGTCGTTGTCGCGATCATCGCGTTGCTGGTCTCGGTCCTGTTGCCCTCGCTGGCCAGGGCCCGGGCCCAGGCGCGTTCCACGATCGACGCCTCGAATCTCAAGCAGATCGGCAACGCGCAGATGCTGTACGCCTCGGAGTCGAAGGGCTACATCGCCCGCGGCGGCAATGACACGGCGCCGAGCTGGATCAAGCTGCTGCCGCGTCAGTTCGGCGACCGGAAGACGTACAGCAACGTGAACGACGTGCCGGTCCACAAGTACCCGGTGTTCCAATGCCCCGAACGGGCCATGACGATCGACCGGCCGTGCCTGGACTACGTCATCAACACCTTCAAGCACGACATCCAGCGAAACCAGCCCTGGAGTTCGAGCTACACGGTCATCGAGCAGCAGGATCCCACGTCGCTCGAGGTGTGGAAGCTTCCGGCGACGGTTCTCTTGATCGGTGATGCGGCGTGGGAAAAGGGCCGGGCGGAGGACGGCGCGAACACAACCGGCGACCTCTACAATGCGCGGCAGAAGTATCAGGCTGTTCAGGAAGGGAAGTACGCCCTCGACAAGGACAAGGGCGGGGGACTCGATCACTTCGACGTGTACAAGCCGGAATACTCCCAGTGGCACCAGGAACAGATCCCCGGGGGGCGTGGGGCTCCGAACTATATATCGAAACGCCGGGCCGGCACCCGAACCCATATGAAGCGGTATTGCAACTGGCTGTGGGCGGACGGCCATGTCGAGCGGCTGATCGACCGGCCCCGAACGGATGCGGAGTGGCTTCGGCTTTACGGCGTAAAGGACTACACCCGGCCGCTGAAGGATTGACCATCCGGCACGGCACTAGGGGGATGCATTGCCGCCGCCGAACAGCACGAGCGCCCAGGCCACGCCCGCCATGATCGCGGTCACCACTCCCACATATCCCAGCTTGCTCTTGAGCGAGGTACTCATCCGGGCGAACGGCAGATCGAGCAGGCGAAGCAGCCCTACGGCCAGATAAAGCGGCGCGTATGACGCGCGACGCGGCGCCGCCTTCAGCCCGCGAACGATCTTGCTCCGCAATCGTCGAACCAGGCCGCCGGGCTCTTCGGTCGCTTCCTGGGAGGCGGTTGCCGCATCCGCAGCGGCGGCGAGTTCGGCCTCGACCACCACCCGGTCGGCATCCTCCGGTGGGGTTGCCGCTTCCGGGGTCGCCGCGCCAATCCCGTTATCCGTGCCGGTATCCAGGAACACCTGTTCGCCGGCGTCGCCGCCGACGGCCTCGGCACCTGCGGATGCGGACGCGGGGGCCTCGCCGAAAAAGGCGTCTGTCTCGGCGGCGGCCGTGGAGGCCGGCTTCGTCGCACTTACGGGAGTCGCTTCTGCCGGGCCTGGGCCGGCCGCCTGGTCGCGACCGGTGGGTTCCGCAGGTTGTGTCGGCGGTTGTTCCACGCGCCCCGCCAGAAGCGACTCGATTTGAGAAACGGTCTCTTCGACGGCCCCCGAGCTTGCCGGTGCTGTTGCGGCGCCGGGCGGCGATTCGTCCTTCGAATCGGTCTGTCCGGGATGATCCGCCGCAACGCCGACCTCATGGGCAACGACCGAAGCCAACGATTCAGCCTCGGCGAGAAGCTGATCGATGTCGTTGGCCGCCAATGCCGAAAGGGGATCATTTCGGCGCGGCTGCGGTTCCGGACTCGGGTTGGCTGGTTTGTCGGGCATTGCAGGGTCTCGGCGCTGCCTGTATCTATCGGCCACAGTGCCGTTTCGGCTGAAGGCGGGGCCCTGTCACGCTTCAATCGCGGTAGATCTCATACGTCCGGGCGTCCTGGCGTGCGGGGCGGCGGAGTTCGACGGTGATGACGCCGTCGGAGTCGCAGCGGTAGATCTCGCAGACGGCGTCGCGGGCGAAGAGGTTCGTCTCGACGATCTCCGCCGCCGATGGCGTCGCCGTCATGGGCAGCGACGGGTCGTATGGGAACAGGATGTCCGACCAGGGGCGGACGTCGCCATCCGGCAGGCCGTCGGGGCCGACCGACGCACACTCGAGGTATCGGAGGTGGCCCACGTTGTGCCGGGGGTGATACCACGCCATCTTCTCGAGCGGCGGTTCGCCCCTTCGCGGGATCGGCGTGCCGGCCGGGTAGATCGGGTCGAATACCTCCGCCCGGCCGTGGTCGCGCAGCCGGATCAGCCCGAAATGCCGTGCAAAGACGTCGCGGTACGTCACGCGGTCCGTGGCACAGATGGCCGCGCCCATCGCGACCGACGTGAAGGGCTTGTCCGTCAGGATGACGCGGCTGTCGGCGAAGGCCTCGGAGACCATCTCGGCCGCGAGCGGCAGCCTCGACGAGCCGCCGACCATGTAGATCGTCATCGGCGCCCCCGAGGCCACGCGCGGCTCGGCTGCCGTCGCCGTCGCGATCACGCGGCCGAGCAGTTGGACCGCGGGCCGGATCATCGGGCGCAATCGCTCGTAGTACGCCGCGACGGGGATGGACGCCGGGCGACCCTCGAGACCAAAGTCGGCGGGATTCAGGAACAGGCTCTTTGCGACCCCGGCCGCGATCATTTCCTTCTGCGAGCGGACCTGCCGCAGCAGGACGTGACGGGTCAGCGGCGACAGGCCCTCCGCCGACAGCGCGAGTTTCTGCAGGAACATGTCCAGCAGCAGGCGGTCGAAGTCGTCGCCGCCCAGATCGCCGATGCCGGCCGAGGACAGGACGCGGAAGTCGTTTCCGTCGATCCAGACGACCGACGCGTCGAATGTCCCGCCGCCGAGGTCGAACACCGCGACCGCCGACGGCTTGCGCCGCACGTCGCCTTCGCGGCCCGCCGTGAGGCAGTCCGCCAGTTCGATGGCCGATGCCGTCGGCTCGTTCAGCGTGTCGAGCACGACAAAGCCGGCGTCGCGGAAGCACTTCCGCGTGATGTGCCGCTGAGCGCCGTTGGCGTTGGCCGGCCAGGTGATCACGCACTCGAGCGGCTCGCCCTCGCCGATCGTCTGCGATTGCCGGATGGAATCGGCCAGCGAACGCAGGAAACCGGTGAGCATGTCGGCCAGATCGACCGCGGGCTCTTCGCCGGTCTCGGCACGGCGGCCTTCCGAGTAGTTCCGAAGGCGGCGTTTCAGCGAGGGGATGAACACGTGGCCGCTGTTGGGGCCGATGCGGTTGAATCGCCGGTCGGCCTCGACGCCGTGCCACCGCTGCCCGGAGGCCTTCTCGATGAGGATCGCCGACGGAAAGACCTCCTGCACGACGGTCCCGGCGCGGCTCGCCGCCGCATGGAGCACGACCGTGAACATGCCGCGGTCGTGAATCACCGCGACCGTGTTGGTCGTGCCGAAGTCGATGCCCAGGCGTGCCACGGCTTCACCTCCGATTGACCTTCACCCGGACCGGCGCGATGACCTTGCCCCGGGCGGAGCGGAAGCCGCGCTGGAGCACGTCGGCCACGACGCCGTCGCCGAGGTCGTGGCGGCTCGTCTCGCCCACGGCAAGGTGGATCAGCGGATCGAACGCCTCGCCCGTTCGTGCGTCGTACGGATGCACGTCCGCGACGGCGAGGACGTGGTCGAGCGCATCGACCGCCCGCCGATAGAACTCGCCATCCTCCGCGCCCCTCGCCTCCGCATCGCGCATGCGCTGTTCCAGTTCGCTCCGCAGGGCGACCACCGGCGGCAGCAGCTCCGCGAGCTTTTCGTCGAGCACGTCGGCGACCAGTCGATGGAACGTTGCCGTCGCCCGGTCCAGCGGCGCGGTCCGCACGACGGCGGCGCCGCGCCCGCGCTGCGACACGGCCAGCTCCGTGATGGCCGACATCGCGGCGGTCATCTGCCGATTCAGGGACTCGATCGCGGCGGCCATGTCGGCCTCCGCGCGGTTGAGGATGTCCGCCGGCGGGGCTTCGACGCCCGCGGCCCCGGAATGCGGCGCAGCCTGCTTCGCGACGGCGGCGGGCGTTCGGCCCTCCCCGCCGGCGGCGCGCCGCGAGACGGCCTTTGCGGCGGACGTGCCCTTCTGTTTCCGCGAATCCGGTCCTCCGGGGCGGGAAACAGCAGTCTTTCGTGGCATGATTACGGCTCCTTTCTTGCCGTCGGCCGTATCGCAACCAGCACTCGCTTCCTGCGAATCAGCCGCTCAGGCGGCAGAAAACAGCGCAGGTATTATAGCTCGTGCGTTCAGGAACCGACAGGCTGGACCGGGGCGGGCACCCTGCGACAATCGTAGAGCCTGCAATCGGGGCTACGGAAAAGCCGGCGGAGCATCTCGGACGTCTCGCCCCAGGGAGCCGGCGGTGGCCCGGGATTATCCGCCGATGCGTCCGACGGTCTCCAGCGGTCGGTCGGGACTTCCCTGCCGTGGTCGCGTACCCAGGTCGCGATGACATCCGGCAGGCCCGGATGCGCTCCGCCAGGAGGGCGTCGGCTGGTAAGCAGGACGAAGCGAAACGCACCGGCATCGATCATGCCGACGAACTGTTGGACGGTGAGAACTGGATCGCTCCCCGAAAACCCTCCGTAGGCCAGCACGCTTGCGCCGGTGTCAATGATGATGGGCGATGCGAGATGGATGTCAGGAACGGCCAAGAGGAATCCTTCGTCTTTGCGGTTGGCGCGAAGGAAGTCGATCAGCATTCGGGCGTCACGCCAGTCATCATCCGCGCCGCGCGGGTTGTCGCGGCAGGCAAGGAGAATCGGGTCGGCGACGGGCACCATGCGACCACCCGCCGCTATCACGGGCGTCGCGGACCATGCGGCCGGGCAAATCAGAAGGACCGCCACACCCAGCGACGCGCCGGCGACTCCAAGGCGGCGGGCAAGGGCCGGCCGTTGCCGCAGCGTTCCTGCCGCCAAGAGTCCGACCGCTGAAACGCCGGTTCCCAGCAGTACGACGGGCAGGAGCCAGTACGTCCAAGCTGCGAAGCAGGCAAGCGTGCGTGCCTGCCAAAGTGCTGTGGCCACGAACGCGACGGCCAGCGCAAGAGACCGGTACTTGCTCTTCTCATAGGTGTTCCAGAGCACGGCCGCGCCGATCCCGACGAGGGTTGCCGTCGGTGCAGCCAGCAAGGTGAGATAGTACGGGTGGATCGGGCTTCTCGAGAAGCTGAACGCCACCGCATACGTCGCGAACCATCCGCTCCAGAGTAGTACGCTCCGATACAGGCGTGACAGGGGCACGGCGATGGGAGACGTACGCCCGATGACGACGAGCCCCACGACGGCGAATGGGAACAGCCAGCTGATGTGTCCCGCCAAGTCGCGGTTGGCGAGCCGAAACGGTCCCGGGCGTCCACCGTGACCGGTGAACGGTTCCCCTGCAGGTCCGGGTTCAGCGCCGACAGGAGGCGGGCCGGGCGGTTCTTTGCCCTGCCCCGCGATCCGCCGCATGCCCTGAAGGTGGAAGGCCAGATCCAGGACCGAATTGGTCTGCGTGTCGCCAACGTAGGGGCGCGAGGTCGCGGGGGTCAGATCGACGACTGCCGCCCATGATAACGATACTGCAAACAGCACCGTTGTGGCAGCGCCCAGGTGCAGGAGCCGCACGCTTCGAACCGCCGGCGACCCGAGCCAGTAGACGAGGTAGAAGCTCGGCAGCACGAGGTATGCAGCGGTCAGCTTGATGTTGAAGGCCAGGCCCACAAGCGCGGTGCTGAGCAGCAGCCACTTCCACCGCCCCGTTTTCGCTGCACGCAGGAGTGCCGCTGCCGCCAGCAGCGATGCGAGCAGCAGGCAACTGTCGGGGAGGTTGCTGCGGTCAATCGCAACGCTCGCCGGGGTGATGGCCATCACAAGGCCGGCCAGCAGACCGCCCCCCTCGCCGGCCGCACGTCGCGTGACGAGGTACACGACGAGCACCGAAAGGATGCCCTCGATCGCCTGTGGAAGATGAAGCGCCAATCCGCCGTAACCGAAGAGCTTCACACTGAGCACCTGAATCCAGAACGCGACGGGGGGCTTGTCGACGGCGAGAAAGCCCGCAGGATCGAACGAGGCGTAGAAGAAGTTGTGCCAGCCTGCGGCCATGCTTCTGACCGTCGCGGCATAGTACACCCCCAAGTTGCATAATCCGCACCTCGCACGAGCGAAGATCGTACGGAT
>CAZUAI010000145.1:0-6496 GCA_964617875.1 uncultured Planctomycetales bacterium
ATCACCTACCCCAAGACGGCGCCGACCCAAAGCTGGTGAGAAATGCGGGCTAGAGACGGTCGGTGCTTGCACAACGCTTCAGACGGCGACTATCGACAACACGGTGACATCGCAGCCTCCTGTGAGGACGGGGCAGGTGACTGTTTGCGTTAACGGCACTTGCGGCACCTGCGGTTGGCCGCCGTGAGGACGGTTTATGGACACCGAGCGCCAGCTTCTGGGGTTTCTTCCGATTCGTTCGCTTGCAGCGCGCGGCGCGGACGCCGACACGGCGGGGCCCGCGGGGGCGAGACGCCGCCCTGCGGTCCTCGTCGCGGCTTTTGCTGCTCTATCAGCTACCGGGATCTGCGCCGAGCAGCCGCTGTCCCCGTGGGACGCCACGCTCCAAACGCTGCAACTCGCCCGCGTACACCTGCAGGCAAGCTCTCTGAGCGAGGCGTGGTCTCAGGCGTCCGGTGAGTTCCTGATTCGATCCGTGCTTTGCGTGACCGACACTTCCCCCGGGACCCGCCCCTTCACGTTTCACACTGATGCTTGCACTGCGGGTGAGCTGTTCAAGGCGTTTACGGCCACCTACCCCGAATTCACATGGACGCGAGACAGCCGAACGGGTATCATGTGGCTTCATCCGCAGTCGCTTCCATACGCCGACATCCTCTCTTCGGAGTTCACGGTTTCCGAGGACCAGCTGGGCGTTCCGGCATTCGAAGGGGTCGTTCCTCGTCTCACGCAGCTTCCCGGCCTGCATCTGCGTTTGCGGATCTTGGGGATCACGTTTCGGAATACCTTCAACTACCCCGTCGACGTTGCCCGCGGGACCTACTCGGGCCGTGGTCTCCTGAATACCTGCTGCACAGCCGACCCAACGAAGGCGTTCTACGTCTACTACGATACGCGACGCGCCTTCTTCGCAGTTGATTTCACGTATCTGGCGGACAAGGATCGGCGCCTGAGCCCTCGGCCCGGCGCCTTGCGTTTCTGGGAGGTCGAGATTGGCCCGGCGGGCGGCCCCGCGCCGACGGAGGCCCAAATCAAGGCGAAGCTGGCCGACCCGTCGCCGAGGGTTCGGTGGGCTGCACGCAACTATGTGGGTGCGACGGTGTGGGCGACGCCGTTCGACAAGTGGGCCGCAGATACGCCGGACCCGGAGCAGGCGATCTGGGTATGCATCGGGATGACCAGTGTGCTTGTCAAGGCCCAATCGCAGGGGGCTACGCACCTCGCGTCGATCGCCAGGATGAAAAGGGAGGCGACGTCGGAGTTCCTGACGACCGGCAATCCGGGCCTCGCGGTTCTCACCGCAATGGAGTTGTGCAGACTGACCAAGGACGCTCGGCATCTTGACGTGGTTTCTCGCCGCGCGTTCAAGAAAGGTGAACTCTCTGGAATCGTATCCGATGCGTTTCGGATCGCAAGGCTTTCCGAGGACGTTCGCAACGCGTTACGAGCAAGGGGAATCGACTGGCTTCAGGCGGGCGACGAGCGATTGGCGGCCCTCGGTGATCCATCCTTCGCCCCTGCACTGAGGTTCACTCCGGAGACGCCTGCAAGTGGGCCGACGCTTGGTACCGCACAGGTTCCCGGGCCGCTGACGAGGCCTGCAACGCGAAAGGCGGTTCGGATCGAACTCCCAACGACCAGCCGAGCTGCCAGCCGGCCCGGCGGCGATGCAGGCATGAGCAGGTAGACCCGTCGTTGCCTACGGCAGCGATGGGAAAGCCAAGAACCGAAAGACGGAAGAAGAGCCTTCGGGACACCGTCGTGCCAGAAGACGGGTGCGATCGGGACAGAACCGCCCGATCGGTCCCTTTTTCGCTTTTCCGCTTTTTCGCTTTACTTCGCCGGTTGCGTCGTCGGTGGTTCGGCGGCTTCCTGTTCCTGCGTGCCGACGACCCAGGACTTGCCCGGGATGGCATCGTGGTCGTAGCCGAGGAGCTGCCGGCTGAGACGGCCGTCGCTGATCATGCTGGTGCCCGGGGGCGTGACGACGGCGCTGGCGGGCCAGAGCATCGTGTTGAGGAGCCAGCGGGCGTTGGAGTACGGGAGGGCAACATAGTCTTCCCACGTCCAGGCAAACTTGCCGTCCTGGCTGCCCTTGTCCTCGAAGGGGTCTTCCCACCAGAGCGGGAAGTGCGGCACGCCGTCACGCTCGGGAACCGCCTCGGCCTGGGGCCAGTTGCGCTGCCGTATGGCAGGCTTGGGCTCGGCGGCGGCGATGGCCTCGGCGGACGGGGTGGTCCACTCGCTCCGCGGGACGGAATCGTCCTTGAAGCAATCGACGCCCGGGCCTGCGGAAGAGCAGGAGGCGAGGAGGACGCTGGAGATAGCGACGAAGCGACGAAGCGGTCCCCGCGAAAGCGGGGAAGCGACGCAGGGCATGGTCGCGGCCCGTGCAGGCGGGCAAAACCTGCCGCCATGGCTACTGATAATCCGCCAGATCGATCGCATAGTTCGGCGATTCCTTGGTAATCGTAATGTCATGCGGGTGCGATTCTACCACGCTTGCGCTCGATACGCGAACAAACCGGGCCTTCGCCCGCAGGTCGTCGATGGTCTGCGCCCCGCAATAGCCCATGCCCGCCCGCAGTCCGCCGACGAGTTGGTAGACGAACTCCGCCAGCGTGCCGCGATACGGCACCCGCCCCTCGACGCCCTCGGGGACGAGCTTGTCGGGGGGCGTTTCGCCGCTCTGGGCATACCGGTCGGCGCTGCCGCTGACCATGGCCCCGAGCGAGCCCATGCCGCGGTACGTTTTGAACCGCCGGCCCTTCCACAGGACCAGCTCGCCCGGCGACTCGTCCAGCCCGGCGAAGAGGGACCCCATCATCACGCAGCTGGCCCCGGCGGCGATGGCCTTGGTAATGTCGCCGGAGTACCGGATGCCGCCGTCCGCGATGACCGGCACCCCCGCCGATTCCGCCACGGAGACGGCGTTGAGGATCGCCGTAATCTGCGGCACGCCGACGCCGGACACGACGCGCGTGGTGCAGATGGCCCCCGGACCGATGCCGACCTTGACGGCGTCGACGCCGGCGTCGATGAGATCGGCGGCGCCCTCGGCCGTCGCCACGTTGCCGGCGATGAGCGGGATGTCGAACCGCTTGCGGATCGCCTTGACGGTCTCGATGACGTTTTCGCTGTGGCCGTGGGCCGTGTCGATGGCGATCACATCGACGTCGTTGGCGATGAGCGACTCGACGCGTTCGTAGTCGTGGACGCCGACGGCGGCGCCGACCCGGAGCCGTCCGCGGTCGTCTTTGCAGCTCCGGGGGAACTGCTCGCTGCGGCTGATATCGCGCATCGTGATCAGGCCGGCGAGGCGGTAGTGGTCATCGACGAGGAGGAGCTTCTCGACCTTGGCGACTTTGAGGATGCGTTCGGCGTCGGCGAGGGTGGTGTTCGGCGGGGCGGTGATGAGGCGGCCCTTGCTCATGACCTCGTCGATGCGGCGGTCGGCGGACTCGAGGAACTTGAGATCGCGGCGGGTGAGGATGCCGACGAGCTTGCCGTCCTTTTCCGTGATCGGTACGCCGCTGACGTTGTGCAGCCGCATGACCTCGCGGGCGCGGGAGACGGGATCGTCGGGCCGGAGCGTCATCGGGTCGAGGATGACGCCGCTCTCGGACCGCTTGACCTTGTAGACCTCGCGTGTCTGGGCCTCGACGGAGAGGTTCTTGTGGATGATGCCGATGCCGCCCTCCTGCGCGAGAGCGATGGCGAGCGACGATTCGGTCACGGTGTCCATGGGCGCGGAGACGAGCGGGATGTTGATGCGAATCTGGCGCGTGAGCCGGGTGCTGACGTCGGTGTTGCGCGGGACGACATTGGACCGCGCAGGCACGAGCAGGACGTCGTCAAACGTGATGCCTTCGCCGATCAGCTTCTCTGCCGGTCTGCGTGCCGGCTGCGCCATGCGACACCACCTTCCGGTGCAAGAGTAGACGGTGACTATAGACGTTCGCGGGCGGGCGTCAAGCGAGATGGGCGCGCAAAAAAAGAGGATCCGAGTTCGCCGTTACCCGGACCCTCCAAGCCAGGCTGTCCGCTCAAACGAGCGGAGACCCACAGCCTCAAGGGTATTATCGTTTGCCGGGGGGTCTCTCTTTAGGAGTTCTTCAGACGCCCGGCGGCGGTTCGTCCGCTCGCTTTATTCGTCGCCGGAATGCGGGTAATATGGGCTCGCGGTGGAATTGCGCCTCGGCCTGGCGCGGCAACGCGGGAAGGTGTCGGAATACGATGAGCGAACGGATCTGCAAGCTGGCCCTCGAGGATGGAACGGTGTTCACCGGCACGGCGTTCGGCGCCGACGGCACCCGCCAGGGCGAGGTGGTCTTCAACACGTCGATGACCGGCTATCAGGAGATCCTCACGGATCCGTCCTATTGCGCGCAAATCGTCACGATGACGTATCCCCTGATCGGGAACTACGGCGTGACCGACGAAGATGTCGAATCGGTACGGCCGCAGGTCGAAGGGTTTGTCATCAAGGAACTGGCCCGCCGGCACAGCAATTTCCGTGCTACATTGACGTTGGAGGAGTATCTCGAGCGAAACGGCATCCCGGCGCTGCAGGGCGTCGATACGCGCGCGATCACCCGTAAGCTCCGCATTCAGGGGGCGATGCGCGGCGCGATTTCGACGCAGATTCTCGACGATGCGGAACTCGTCGCGACGGCCCGGGCGTGGCCGGGGCTGGTGGGGCTCGACGTGGTGCAGCGCGTCGCGCCGGATCGGCCGGCGGATTGGCAGCGCGGCTTCGAAAGTGCGTTCGCAATGCAGCCGCGGGGGGTCGAACGGCAGTTCCACGTTGTCGCGATCGACTGCGGCATGAAGCAGAACATCCTTCGGAACCTGGTCGAGGCGGGTTGTCGCGTGACGGTCGTGCCGCCGAAGGAGCCGGCAGACGCGATCCTCGCGAAGAAGCCCGACGGGCTCTTCGTCAGCAACGGACCGGGCGATCCCGAGCCGGTCGGCTACGTGATCGACACGCTTCGGCGGCTTCGCGGCCGGCTGCCCATTTTCGGGATCTGCCTGGGGCATCAGTTGCTGGGGCTGGCGTTGGGCGCGAAGACGTACAAGCTGAAGTTCGGCCACCGGGGCGGGAACCAGCCGGTCAAGAATCTTGCGACGGGCCGTGTCGAGATTACGAGTCAGAATCACGGCTTCGCCGTCGATACGGTGTCACTGGAACGCGCCGGGGGCACGCCGACGCACATCAACCTGAACGACCAGACGCTCGAAGGCTTTACGCACGAGAAGGAGCCGATCTTTTCCGTCCAGTACCACCCCGAGGCCAGCCCCGGCCCGCACGATGCGACGTATCTCTTCGATTGCTTTGCCGACATGATGCGGACGGGAAAGGCGCCCACCGCCGAGCAGATGGCCGAGGCGCAGAAGCGGCTGGAATCGAGGCGGTAGTCCCGGCGCCGTCTGCGTCCGCGGCCGGCGCGACGAGGCGACGCGGCGACGGGCGGCGAAGAGCCGACCCGGACTGCCTCCGCGTTTCGCTCGCGCAACTGCGGACGTTCGCCCGGGCCGTCGATAACTACAGGCATGGCAAGGATGCCGCGATTGGGGCCTGTCCGTGCTGCAACAACAGCTTCACCCGCCAATCCGCGGATTCCGGCGCTCGACGGCGTGCGGGGGCTGGCGTGCCTGCTTGTCCTGAGCTGGCACTACGTCCGCGGGCAGGTGCCCGCGCAGCCGGGGACGGCAACCGCGTACGCGTTGCGGTGCCTCGATCTCAACTGGAGCGGCGTCGATCTGTTTTTCGTGCTGTCCGGGTTCCTGCTCGGCGGAATCCTGCTGGACCACCGGGAGGCGCCGAACCTCTTCCGCGTTTTCTATGCGCGACGGGCATGCCGCATCCTGCCGCTGTACTTCGCGTGGCTGGGCCTGTTTCTTGTTCTGCGGTTCGCGACGGCCTCCGGCGATCCTGCCGTTCGCGGCGTCTTCGACGGCGGCTCGCCCACCATCGCGACGTGGGCGTACGCCACGTTTCTCCAGAACGTCGCCATGGCGCTCGGCAACGGCTTCGGCCCCGAGTGGCTGAGCGTGACCTGGTCGCTGGCGATTGAGGAGCAGTTCTACCTCATCCTTCCGCTGGTCATCCGGTTCGTGCCGCCTCGTCGGCTGCCGCGGCTCCTGATCGTGTTGGCGTTGAGCGCGCCGGCACTGCGTCTGCTGTCGATCCGCGCCTTTCCGGGACACGGCTGGGCGCTGTATGTACTGCTGCCCTGCCGATGGGATTCGCTCTTCATCGGCGTGCTCGGGGCGTGGGCGGTACGGCAGGATCACTACCGAACGCTGATGCGGCGCGCGCCGGCGGTCCTGCCGGCGGTCGCGATTGCGCTGCTGGCGGGCCTGGTGCTGTTCCTGCGCCGGTCGACGGCCCCGATTTCCGAGGCGATGCAGGGCCTCGGTTACACGTGGCTCGCGTGCCTTTACCCCCAAGTTGCATAATCCGCACCTCGCACGAGCGAAGATCGTACGGATG
>CAZUAI010000146.1:0-6467 GCA_964617875.1 uncultured Planctomycetales bacterium
ATCACCTACCCCAAGACGGCGCCGACCCAAAGCTGGTGAGAAATGCGGGCTAGAGTACGATGGCGAAGACGGCCAGTGTCTCGAGTCGGCTCCATGAGAACACGACCTGATCGCCTATGGTTTCGTGACTGATTACGGTTCCCGCGGGCATGGCCTCGATGCGGCGGATCGGGCGAGGGAGCCGCAGGCGGATGTCGATGTCGTGAACGGGAATGTTCGGCAGGTCCCTCTGGAAGTTGAGCAGGCTCAGGATGTATCGGCCTCGGTCGGGTTGGTGAAAAAGAGTGGCTTCCACGCAGGCGGGGGCATTCGTTTCGAGGATCGGGTGGCGAAGCATAAAGCGCAGCATCCGGGCAAACGTGCTCTTCAGGCCGTCGACGTTCTCGAGCAGGCTGGCACAGTACATGGCCTGGCCGCGTCCGAAGCGATTGAAGACGACTTCGGGCCGGACCGTCGGAACCCACGGCGGATTGCTGTGAATGGATGAAAACCGGGTCGGATCGGGGGCCGGCCACGGCAATGTTGTCGTGGCCAAGACCTGAGCGCCCGGACGGGCCGCGACCTCAAAACCGCTGACCCTGGCAAATGCCGGATACCTGGGCGTCCAGTCGCCGAACAGGGCCTGACCGGCGGCGGTGGGGGCGATGTAATGGTCACGGTCGCGCCAGTCCGCTTTGACAAGGGAAACGCCGAAGACATCGCCCAGCATGAAGTCGGGCTGCTGCCTGCCCTGCAAGTCCACAAGCGAGGTTCCGCCGCTCGCGTAAAGGCAGCCGCCGCCCGAAACATAATCCCGGATCCATTGACACTCATCGGGATGCATGTGATGCACGTTGGAAAGAACAAGGATGCGTGGGCCGTGCGGCCGCGATCGCGTTTCAGCCGGTTGCGACGATCCGGCCGCATTGTCATGGATGCCGGTCCATGATCGGCGCGTCGCGACGCCGAACAGCACGTGATTCTCGACAAGACGCCGGACGATCTGCATCGTGGTTTCCGTGTGTGAGTCCGAGCCGGTCTCGTCAAGGACCGATTTGCCGTTCGCTCGCATGTCGAATTTCGACTCGAGCGAATAATAGACATCGACGTCCCGCACGCGTTGGCCGCCCAGCAGAGAATAGTAGGGCATCAGCCGGCCGAAGATCCGCCCCATGCGTTCGTGCGCGGCCGGGTTGACGGTTCCGATCGGGTCAATCGCGTCGATGAACACGAACGCGCCGTGGTCCGCGATGGCCGCCGAGGCCTTCGCTTCCAGCAACTCCTCGGATTTGCGGCCGGTGTGATCCTGGAGGTTCAGCGAAAAACTCGTCTCATAGCCGTACGGCCGCTTCGGCGTAAGTGATTCGAGGAGCTTGCGGACGAACGATCCCTGCAGGGCGTCGCCGTAGAAATCGCCTTGCAGGAAATCGTTGTGAGCGACCAGAGGCGTTGCCGCGCCGAGCGTCCAGTTGAGCGGATACGACGAGGCCTGATGTTCCACCGTTGCGTTCGGTTGAAACTGACGCACGGTGTCCGTGCAGACGGCGGCGAAGTCGGCAAGCCAGCCTTCGCGTTTTCGTTGCAGGGTGACCCACCGCTCATCGAGCCAGTTGACTGTGCGGGGCATCTCGCCGCCGACCTCCTGCTGCCATCGATGTCGGCATGCGTCGCAATAACAGACCCCGCACCAGAACGTCATGTCGAAGCGGATCCCGTCGAACGTATATCGTTGGCAGATCTCTTGAACCCAGGACCGGACGTACTCCCGATAGGGCGAGTTCGGACATACGACGCCGTAACGGCTGTCGGCCCCATAGTGCCCGCCGTTCGGATGGCGCATGCACCACTCGGGATGCTCGTCGAATGCCCACCGGTCGTGAATGACACTGGTGTACAGGACGACGTGAATCGCGTGCTCACGGCAGCGTTGCGCCACTTCGGCGACAAGGTCGCGTCCGTGCAGATTGCGGTGCGGCTGGCCGATTCGCGTCGGGTAGTTGAAGAGCCCTGTGTGGGACTGTGCGTACAGCACAACGGACTGGGCGTGCGATGTGACAAGAGCGTTGACGAACGCATCCGGGTCAAACCTGGACAGGAACGCGCCATCCCAGTCCGGAATATGCATGTCGATCACGGCTCGCCGCCAGGTGTTTTCGAACCAGGACCGCTGAGTCCGGCCTGAAACGGGTTGAGTACCCTCGATCCTGTTCGCCTGGCCCCATACAACACCGGGCATCGCCGCCGTGACGGCCGCGGCGGATGTGCGGGAAAGGAAATCTCGCCGATTCAAGCGGCGTTGCGGGTCAGCCATCGGACATCTTCCTCCGTCGCGGACGTTGGTCGTGCAGCTCGGCGCGGAAGCCGGTCCAGCCCACACCCTGTGCCGGTGCGGCCCCATTGGAAACGCGCTGGAACCGTACGCCTGTTCCTTCTTCCGCCGGGCGGGCGGCCATAGTAACGGCCGACGGCAGGACGTGCCAACGACGCCTTGCCGCCGTTCCGGTTGCCGATGGCTTGCCAGTGGGTATACCTCGATGTGTCACCACCGCAAACCCGAGAAGAGACATCGCCGATTCGTGGCTCGCAAGACGGAACAGGCTCTACCGGGCGCAACAAGCCGGGCGGCGCGGCGGACGGACGGGAGGATCAAAACGTGGACGCAGGTCGATTGCGCGAATCGGAGTGATGGCGAAGCCGGAGACGGCAGTCCGGTAGGGCAGGTCGCCAGACCTGCCTCCTTCGGTGCGGGGAACCAATCCAAACTGACAGAGTGACACCGTGGCATTTCGGCGAACTTCTGCGTATTCCGCGTGTTTCGCGGTTCGATCGTGTTGGGGGACCGCGGAATACACGAACCACGCGGAAAACGTGCGTGCAGGAACGGCCGTGCAGCCAGATGGACACCCTCATCCCGTCCTTCTCCCGGGGAGTCAGGTAGGGCAGGTCGCCAGACCTGCCTTCTTCGGTGCGGGGAACCAACCCAAGCATGCGGCAGGTCTCGCCGGCCTTTCGGCCGGCTTCGACCGTGCCCTACGCAGGCTGCCCGCGGTCATCGCGGCAAGTGCCGCAGGTGCAACCGCCGCTCTCGTGGCGCGGACGCTTGTGGCAGAATCAACTGGCAGTAAGGACCTCGTCGAGACCCGTTGCCGAAAGTGCGATTACATACTCCGCGGATTGACGGAGCCTCGATGTCCCGAGTGTGGCGAACGCATTTGATCGGGGCTCGGAACGGGGCCGCCGCTCGATTCCGCGGATCGGAAGGATGGCGAAGCCGGAGACGGCAGTCAGGTAGGGCAGGTCGCCAGACCTGCCTTCTTCGGTGCGGGGAACCAACCCACACTGACAGAGTGACACCGTGGCATTTCGGCGGGCTTCTGCGCATTCCGCGTGTTTCGCGGTTCGATTGTGTTGGGGAACCGCGGAATACGCGAACCACGCGAAAAGCCTGCGTGCAGGAACGGCCATGCAGCCGGATGGTCACCCTCATCCCGTCCTTCTCCCTGCGAGGGAGAGGGGGCCGACAAGCTGGTGGGCGAACCCGCGGAGTACCGCGGAACCGCCCACCCTACCTCTCCTGGGACAGGGAGGGGATGGGGAGGGTCGATCCGCTTGGCCGGTCCGCGGTTGAAATCGGTCACCCTCACCCCGGACCTCTCCCTGCGAGGGAGAAGGGGGAAGAAGGCGTCGTGGGCGTCTGTTCGCGTGATCGGCGTCATCCGCAAGCGGCGCACCCCAAGACCGCCGCCGTACCGGCAGGGAAGGCCATCATCAACGACAGAACAACGACCTGCCAGACACGCTTCTGCTGATCAGAGCGGCCGCCGCACGTGGAACCCGCAACGGTGCAACCGGACGATCCATCGCCGGGTGATTGACCACACGGGGGCGCGGGGCTGGCCGATCGCAGGAATGTTGTGCTGCTGCCCGGCACCGACGGTCGAGCCGACGCCTGGCGCGATCGTCACGCCCAGCCCGGCGGCGGGCCGTACCGCACCGGTCCTGGTCCCCGGTCCGCCGGCGCCCTCCCATCAGAACTTCGCCAGTTCCTCTTCGCCCGGAGCGGGCGCGACCGCCTTTTCCGCCTGGGGTTCCTCGTCCGGCGCGATCAGGTTCCGGTGGATCAGCTTGTCCGCGGGCGAGAGCGATCGCGTCTTCGCGAGCCTGGCCCCGGATCTCGCCGGCGCGGCCGACGACGCCGGTGTGGCTGAAGCGCCGGCCGCCCGGGCACGCCCCGTGGCAACCCGACCCACCGCCTGTGTCCGGTGCCGCGCGGCGGCACTCCCCTGCACAAGGGCCGTCAGTTCCTGAACCATGCTGTTGAGCTGCTCGGCCTGCGCGCTGAGTTCCTCGGACGCCGAGGCCGACTCCTCCGCGTTGGCCGCGTTCTGCTGCGTCACCTGATCCATCTGCCCGACCGCCGTCGTGACCTGCCCGATGCCCTGGGACTGCTCCTGCGTGGCCCCGGCAATCTCGCTGATCAGGGCGCTGACCTTCTGCGCCGACGCCGTGATCTCCTGCAGGGCCTGGGCCGTTTCGCCCGCGACGGCAACGCCGTTTTCGGCGTTTCTCACGGAGCCCTCGATCAGGGCCGACGTATTCCGGGCCGCCTCGCCGGCCCGCTGTGCGAGGTTGCGCACCTCCTCCGCCACGACCGCAAAGCCTTTTCCGGCATCGCCGGCGCGGGCCGCTTCGACGGCGGCATTCAGCGCCAGCAGGTTCGTCTGGAAGGCGATCTCGTCGATCGTTTTGACGATCTTGGCCGTCTGGTCGGCCGACTTCTTGATCTCCTCGATCGCCGCGTTCAGCCGGTTCATCGACTCCTGACCGTGCCCCACGAGCGCCTTCGCCTCGTCCATCAGCGAATTCGCCTGCTGGGCGTTGCCGGCGTTCTGCCTGGTCATGGAGGACATCTCCTCGAGCGAGCTGGAGGTCTCCTCGATGGCCGCCGCCTGTTCGCTTGCCCCCTGGGCTAGTGACTGGCTCGCCGCCGAGACCTGCATCGCCGCCGAGTTCGTCTGCTCCGCCCCGGCGGCCAGCCCCTCGATGATCCGGTTGATCGGTTTCGTGATGCCCCGCGTGATCACTACGCCCAGCGTGATCGACACGACGACGCCAGCCATCGCCGCGATCAGGTTGAATCCCTTGATGAACGCCGCCTGGGCGACGGCCTCGCTCGTGGTATCGCGACTGGCTTTTGCGTTGATGTCCGTGAGTCTACCGAGCAATTCGGCAGCCACGCCAAAGGTCCTGGCGTTCAGGACCAGCGCGCGCTCCGTCATCTTCCTGTAGACGGCGTCGGCCTTGAACCCCGACTCGACGAACGCGTCGTACTCCCTGCTCAGGCGGAGGTACTGTTCGTCGTCCTTCCTCCAGGCCTCCCAGGCGGAAACGAACTTCTTCCATAGCGCCGCCTCCTCGGTCGTCTGCGGCAGCGCCTCGTAGACCTTCCACGCCTCGTCCGCACGCTTCCAGGCGGCGGCGATGGCGTCGTAGTACTCCTTCCGCTTGTCCACGTGGATAAGGCGGCTCAGCAGGGCGTTCTCGGCGCCGTCGATGGCCGTTTGCGCTTCGCGAATGACGGAGAGCGACTGTACGGTGAGGTAGTCCACGCGATCGACCGTCTCCTGTCGGCCGGCGGCCGCCGGCTGCGTCGTCGCCGAATTGTTCTTGCTCGTATAGAGGTCTACGATCCTGCCCAGGAGTTCGAACGCCGGCGCGAAGCTCTTGGCGTTCGTGACGAGCGCCTGCTCCGTCATCCTGTCATAGACGGCATTGGCCTTGAAACCGGCCTCCACATATTGGTCGTATTCCCTGCAGAGCTTGACGTACTCCTGGTGGTCCGCCTTCCAGGCGTTCCACGCCGGGACGAACTTCTCCCAGACCTCCGCCTCCTCGGCCGTTTGCGGCAGCGGCTCGTAGACCTTCCACGCCTCATCGATTCGCTTCCATGCGTTCGCGAACGCATTGTACTTCTCCTGCCGGGTTGCCAGATCGATTTCGCGGCAGAGAAGCGCGTTTTCCGCGCTGTCGATATCGGATTGCGCCGCGTCAATGCGGCCGAGGCTCTCCACGCTCGGCATGCGATTCAGGCCGAGTTCGCCGACCGCCCGGCTCGACTCCACCGCGCCCCAGTACCCGATACCGCCCAATCCGAGCGTGATCGCCGCCATCAGGAGGAACGCGCAAATCATCTTGGTTCCCAGCTTCATCGTTCGCAACATATTGATCCTCCGGCAAGAAACGCCCAGCCTGCCCGCGACCGGCACACCCGATCGTCATCTTGTCTGCCCGCGCCTACCGGAAACCGAGGTTCCCGATAGTCTTGACCGCGTCCGCCACCCCCGGCGAGCGGGGATCGTGCGGCAGCGCCGGCAACATGTTTCTCGGCACGGCGGTAGTGTCACTATCGGTTATTGAGAAGGAACGCTAATGATTAACCCAACCTTCGCACGGCGATGGAAATCGCGAGCGAGAATCGGCGTTGGCGG
>CAZUAI010000147.1:0-6126 GCA_964617875.1 uncultured Planctomycetales bacterium
CCTGGCGCTATCGCCAGCCGCTTTGACGCCGGCCGCGTGCGAAGGTTGGGCTAAGTGCTGGCGCTCGGTTAAGTGTCCCGTGCCCTTCCGCCCCACGACGGATCATCGGCTGGCTCCGGGCGGGCATAAGCGCGGCAGGAAGAATCTTGGCGTTTCAGAGATTGTCGGCATGTTCCGAAAACACTGATTATACGTGTTTCGCATACGGATTGTGTTCTGTCCTGGAGCATGCCCATGCATCACCGTACCTCTGGTGCGTCCAAGAAAGCCCTTCGTGCCCGTCGTGACGGCTTCGTGGAACTCACCCGCCGCGAGTTTCTCAGAACGACGGCCGGGGCAGGGCTCGTCACCGGCGCCTCACAATTCCTGCCGGGGTGTTTCATGCCGTGGCCAAATCCCGACACCGAGCCGCGTGAACGGCGGACGCTGCACTTCGACCTGTCTCACGTGGAAACAAACGCCGAGTTCACGCTGCAGATTCCCCGCAGCCGTTCCAACCACATGAGACTCACGAGGCACACCGCCGCGACGCGGGCGTGCTATCGCCGCGACAACCCGATCCTGCGGCAGATGCCCGACGAACGGCTGACCCATTACGCGGAGGATGTGGACCTGCCCGCCGAGGCGATTCAGCACTGGTGGGTTTCCACGCCCGTCACGGTCGGCCAGGACAGCGTCAACGCCGTTGTCTCCACACACATCCACATCCCGAGTTCCGCCTGGAGGCATGCGGCCGAGTGTCGGAAGCGGAAAGTGGACGGGGGTCAACTCGGCGCCGTTCTCGACGAAACCAGTCATACCTTCCTGCGATACTACGGCATCCGTCTGCCGGATTCCGTGCGAACGGGTGAAGACCTGAACGCCACCGCGCGGGTCATGGCGCAGATGAACGACATCAATACCTGGATCGCGGCGGGCAAGGCGCTGGTCTTCCACCACCCGGACATCATGAACCTCGATCCGCATGTCGCGGCTCTCGTTGACCCGGCGATCGAGCACGCGCCGTCGTTCACGCTGCTGGTCAACTGCATCATGGCCCAGGGCCCCGCGGGCGTCAGCAGCGGGTATCTCCGCATCGTGCCCTCCAAGGACAGCGAGGGCGGGCCGGTGCTCGGCCCGGACGGCAAGCAGGTGTACGAGCAGGTCGCTTCGGACCGGACCAACGACCAGTTGGGCGTCACCGTCGAGGAAGTGAAACAGCTGATCTTCGACGACTCGGACTTCCAGAACCAGCAGTGGCATCCGTCCAGCGGCATTACCGTGGTGGGGCCGGACGGAACGCCGCAGGGACCGCAGGCCCTTTCCGTCGAGATGGAGGCTCCGAACGGGTCGATCAACTATGCGCTGCACGACGCCGTGGGGTCCCGCGTACACGGGATCCGCTTTTGCAGTTTCCAGGTGACCGATCCGGTCAACCGCGCGCTGCAGCTCACCGTGGACAACCTGTACCTGCGGTGCGTGTCCGCGTGGGCGCAATACCTGGACGCGGACGGGAACGTGCTGCCGCTGGCGAATCCGGGGGAACACGACATCAGGTCCAGCAACTCCCAATACCTGGACAGCATCAACTCGAACAGCACGATCATGGGGATCCCGCTCACCGGCGATCTCCTGGAGAAGACCCGACTCAACATCACGTTGCCGCAGAACGCCGCGTCGGCCAACGTGATTTTCGGCTCGCTGGGGCTCGGCGGCGGCGCGTTCAGCGAGGAGGCCGCGTCGGCCTCGGGCTGGACGCTGGTGCTGAACATCGGTATCCCGACGCTGCTGCTGGGCCTCGGCGTGGGCCTGGAAAGCTCCAAGTGGCTGACGAACCTGCTGAAGGACAACGACATCAAGTGGGGCATCGCCGCGATTGTCGGGCCGCTCTTCGTGGCCGGTGAAGCCGTGCACGCCTACACGGCAGGAAGCATGCGCCCCGTGATCATCGACGTCGCCAACATCCTCGTGTCGGTCTGCATCAAGCAGATTCCGAAGCTTCTGGCGGCGATCCTGAGCTATGCGAGCGCGGAGGAACTGCTGCAGTCCATTCCGTTCGTCGGCTGGGCCGTGAAGGCGCTCTCCATCGGCGCCACGGTCGCGGACATCGGACAGACCGTCGGAGAGACGCTGGCGTCCCCGGCCATCTTCAACAACCAGATCTCCGCCACGATGAACACGCAGGTGACGATCAAGCACGATCCGAAGGACACGCATTTCCCGCTGATCGCGCGGAAATACGTCGTGCGGGCCATGTACGGCCGGAAGACCACCCGCTACTACTGCGGCAGGCTGGCGGGCACCACGTCGGCCGACATCGTGGTGAACTTCAGCAACGTTCCCGAAGGGGGCCTGGTCCAGATTGAAACGTGGTTCCTGTCGGACGACGACTGGGTGGCCGGTTACGGCGGCGCCCTCGACAGTACGGGCAAGGTCGGCCCGATCCCCAACACGCCGGCGTCGGCCGGCGCGGTGACCATCACCATCGCCGAACGACAGGTGCCGCTGACGAAAAACACAAAGTATTCGCATTACCAGAAACTGACCTGCCACAATACGGCACACAGCTGGTCAACGACGGCCGCACCCACGGCCACGCGGGGCGACCTCGACTGCTCGAGCAACACCGGGCTCTGCAGTCTGGTGGGGATCACGGTCAGTCAGCTTACCGGCATGCTGGGCTACAGCTTCCTGAGCGGCGGCCAGACGCAGAGCTGCGACAGGACCGGCGGTTCCACGCTGCTGTACACGCTGCGGAACATCTCACTGAACAGCCCGCCCGACGCGGGCCTGAAGACCTCGAACTGCGGTTACGTCCAGATGCCGGCGATGGCCTACGATCTGATGGGACCGGCGTCCGGCCGCGGCAAGAACTTCTTCATCGATGCCCGCAACGGCGACTACCACGTGCGGAGCATCGTCCTCGATGCGGCCACGCCGATCGACACCAGCCAGTCCCGGAGCTGGGGGCGGTTCAGCCAGGTGATGAATTCCGTCGCCGTCCATCCGGCGGGCTACATCGTGGGCGTCAACACGACCAGCAACAAACTGGAAATCATCCGGCTCGAGGACCAGCCGAGGCCGGACGGCGAATCCATCATGTCCACGCTCAAGGCGGGCCCGGGCTCGCGGCCCGGTCTGCTGAAGTCGCCGGTCGCCGTGTCGATCACGCCCGACGGAACCATTCTTGTCCTGGAGGCCGACAACAACCGCCTCCAGGCGTTCGACGTGTCCGGCAACGCCGTCGCCTATTTCGCCAACAAGACATCCAGCACCGCGGCCCTGGAGGATCCCGCTTATGCGGCCGTCTATCTCGACATGAAAGTGGAGGCGGCCGGTATATCTACGTGCTGGGCTACACGGGCACGGGCTTGAGCACCGACGACTATTTCCTTGACATCTACAAGCCGGATGGGACGTGGCTGACCCGGACCCGTGGGTTTCCCGCGGCTCGGATCGCCGTGGACTACTGGCGAACGGTGTATTCGCTCAATTACGAGTCGTTCGTCGGCCCGAACGGCCTGACCGAACCTTCGCTTTCGCAGTGGACGCCGTCCACGCCGGGAAGCGACGCGCCGAACACGATCGTCAATCCGTCGATCTGCGGAAGCTGACGTCGCCCGACGCGTCTCCGGCGGTTGTGTGGGAGGTGATGCGTGAACCCGAACCGAGCCTGTCGACACCCTGATCGGTCCGGGACCGTATCCGCCCAAACCGCCCTGCATACCGGGCGAAAACCAGTGGTGTCCGCCGCCGCAGTGAGGCCACGGCGTGTATCGATCAGAACGACCAGGAGTCAATCATGGACCTGAATAGTCGGCACAATGGTTGGAATCGGGATGGGTGGGTCTCGGTGCTCTCGGGAGCTGCGTCTCTGTCGCTCTGCCTCGTTGCCCTGTCGCTGCTGCCCGGCGGCTGTCTTTTCGGGCCGTGGCAGAACCCCGACCCCGAAATGGCGTCCGTCGCCCGCGGCGGCAAGAACGCCTTCTGCGAACGGGAGTTCGCCGCGGACCCGGCGCTATGCGCCGGACTCGGCGACATCGTCGTGATTGACCTTCGTCCGGCTGAATCGGAGGTGGGCGACACCGGCAACGAAGAGGGCGTGGATGAGATTCCCTACCGGCTCAACGACTGGGCGCAAGTCCATGTGCGTGCTGCAATCAACGGAGGGGAGAACCACCGGGCCGTGCTGCACGATGCCGCCGGACTCGAAGTGGCACAAGCGACCCCGGATGAGCCGGATACCGCCGGCGCGCTGATAGGTCCCGGAGATTACCGGCTTCGGATTCATCACGGCCGAAAGGGCGTGGCGGATGCTTCCGGCCAGATTCTCTTTGTGACACTGTCCGGCGCAACAAAGGAAGAGGCCCGCCTCGACAGGGAAGGCCGTAAGAGCTGTCTGGAGTGCCCGGAAGGCGTCATCGTACCGCTGAGCTGGAACCTCACCGTAAGCGATTCGGCCGCCGGGCAGAAGTTCTCCTGCTGGGAAGCGAGCTATCAGGAATTCTCCGACAAGGACTTCTCGAATTGTTCGTTTGTCGGTTGCAACTTCTTCGGCGTCAAGATGACACGCTGCAACCTCGCCGGGGCGAGGTTGCAGCAGCCGGATTCCGACAGCCTTTGCCGCTCTCCGCTGAGGGTGGGGGATGCCACGTTCAATCAATGCGTCATGACAGGCGCATCGTTTGATCTGGTGGCGGAACAGACGGATGTGCCGTTTGGGGCCAGCTTCGTTTCCAGCGATCTGAGGGGGACGACGTTCCAGGGAAATTGGAGGTCGATCGACTTTACCGGGTCCGACCTCAGTGGGGCGAAGTTCGTTCACGATCCCTATCTGTACTGGTACGGCTCGTTTGTCCGCGCGAATCTGTCCCGGGCGGACTTGTCCGGCCTGGATCTGAGGTACTGCACCTTCCAGGAAATCGCCGCGGCGCAGGGCGTCTCGTTCGCGGGCTCAACCCTGCCGCGGGACGCCGACTTTTCCGGAGCGAATCTGCAGGGCTGCGACCTCTCCGCCGCAAACCTGACGGGCGCGAACTTCGAGGGTGCCGACCTGACGAACGCGAAGCTGGACCATGTCGACGCAATCGGAGTCAACTGGAGCAATCTCAAGAGCCTCCAGGGCGCCAGTCTCAAGGGCGTGAAGCACGTCAACGCGATGTCTTTCACCGGACTCAACATGGCCGGCTGCGACCTGACCGGCGCGGAGCCGCTCAGGGACTGCATCTTCGACGGCGCGAACATGTCGAAGGCGACGATAACCCCTCGTGCCGACCTGACCGGCTGCTCCTTCCGGAATGTCCGAATGACCGGCGTTGACCTGCGGGGAGCCGTGTGCGACGGCGCGGATTTCACGGGCGCCGACATGCGCGAATGTAATCTGGCCGGCGCGACGCTGATCGGAGCGGTCCTGAACCAGGCCGACCTTCAGTCGGCGAACCTGAGCAACGCGGTTGCACTCGGCGCGCACCTCGCCTACGCCGACCTGGAGGGGGCCAATTTGCAGGGCATCCTCCTGGGCACTGCCAGCCCGACCGACCATCCCGGTCCGGCCATCCTTGATCACGCCTTCATGCCGAACGTCAACCTGCAGGGGGCCGATCTTCGGAACGTTCGCATGGCCGGCGCCCACCTGTACGGAAAGAACGCTACCTTGCAGAACGCCAAGATGGACGGCGTCGATCTTGCCGGCTGCGTCGCGTCGGGCATGGACTTCACCAATGCCAAGGCCTCCAACGCGAATTTCGATTACGCCGTCCTGGTCAACTGCAAGTTCGTCGGGGCGTCGCTGGCGGGCGCGCACTTCCACCTGGCCTATCTCCAGGGCACGGACTTTACGCAGGCGTTCCTGGCGGGCGCGGACATGACCTCCGCGTCGTTTGACGTCGATCCCGCCACATTGTGCCCCGACGCTTATGGGCAGCCGATTCCGAACACGTGGTGCTACACCGGACCCGACGGGCAGACGTACGAGATCGTCGTGAAGACGCCCAGGCCGCCGACGAACACCGCGAACATGACGTGCCCGGACGGAGCAGGCGGACCCTGCAGCACACCGGCGCGGCTGAAGCCGGCCGGCCCGGGTCCGTATCCGCCTAACCCAACCTTCGCACGGCGATGGAAATCGCGAGCGAGAATCGGCGTTGG
>CAZUAI010000148.1:0-5950 GCA_964617875.1 uncultured Planctomycetales bacterium
AAAACGTAACCGCCCGGCACTAAACCACTTGGGACGGCAGTGCCATTCGTTCCTGGCCCCGTTCGCCCATACGGCCATGCACCCCTCTCCCATTCCAGGGAGAGGGCCGGGGTGAGGGTGTCCATCCGGCTGCATGGCCGTTCCTGCACGCAAGCTTTTCGCGTGGTTCGCGTATTCCGCGGTCCCCCAACAGAATCGAACCGCGAAACACGCGGAATACGCTGAAGCCAGCCGAAATGCCACGGTGTCACTCTGTCAGTTTGGGTTGGTTCCCCGCACCGAAGAAGGCAGGTCTGGCGACCTGCCCTACCTGACTTCCGCACCCGGCGGTTCATGTAATCGTATTCGAACCGCACCTTCCGGTCGTTGCCCGGGGCATCGACCGGCGGCGTCGGCGGCCGGGCTGGATGGCCTGTCCCATGCGGCAACGAGGTCGCAGCCCCATGCATTCCCTCGCACGAACGCGCGGGCCACCCAAGGACCCGCCGTCCAAGCCGTAATGTTTCCTTTCCGCTTTCCGACCGCCTTCGTCGGCGTTCATCGGCCGGGCGGTCCCGCAGTATCGTTCCCAGACGCGGAGACTGCCGGTTTTCTTACAGATTTTCCTTGCCTCATGGCGGCCGATGCGTTATGCTCCAGTCGGGCACGCAAGGCTGGCGCTTCCAGGGGTGATCGTCTGTGCTGTCGGTTTGGGCAAAGAGCGTACACATATCGGCCGCCACAGGCGTTGCGGTCTGCGCGGCGGTGTCCTGTGCGACTGCCCTGGCAGCCGGCGGAACCGTCACCGGTCACGCGAGATTCGAGAAGATCAAGGGCCGGTCCTACATGGGCTATGCGGAGTTGTACGAGACGAACCTCTTCCTGTCGCCGGCCGGTTGGCCGCCGACGGGGCTCTCACGCCGACTCGGCGCGCCGAGCACAGGCAACACCTACGACGGGTACTACATCATCGACGATATGCCGGCCGGCACGTACTCGATCCTGATCAATCAGCCGCTCTTTTTTGTCAGGCCGAAGGTGGTCACGGACGTTGTCATCCGCGACGGCCAGACCACGACGCAGCACGTGGAGTTGCCCGTCGACTACTCGACCTACATGTGGCGGGACGTCGCCGACTGGACCTCGCCGGATACCGTCTGGTACCAGACGTTCCTGGCGACGGGCACGTCGGTCACGGGGGTTGTCTGGGTCAATGCCGACGACGACACCGACAACGCCGAAGTCGCCATCCTGCGGGACAACGGCGCGTCCGACGTGCGCAACTGGCGGCTGCTCGGTTCGCGCACGGTCATAGACCACCTCGGCGCGTGCGACGACCACTGGGTCCGCTGGCGCTCCGGCGAGATCCCGCTGGTCCCCGGCGAGCAGTACGCGGTGCGGCTCACGCCGCTCGCCGGCGACCGCCGGATCCAGCCCTACAAGCGAAACAAGGACAGCCACAGCTACGTCGGCGGACGGGCGTACAATTCCGCCGGCGTGCCGCAGACGTTCGATCTGTGCTTCGTGGTTTTTGCCGACAACGACGGCACACGGATCACGATGAACGACCGCGTGAGGAATGACGGCGTCCTGCGGGACGGCAACTACGGCCAGCGATGGGGCCAGACATTCGTCGCGCGCGGCACGTTCCTCGCCGCCGCCGACGTATGGGCCGCCGGCGCGAATCACGTCTGGGATCTTGACTTCACCTGGAAGGTCCGCGAGGGCGGGCCGACCGGCCCGCAGATCGGTCCGACCAAGAAGACCAAAGCGGCCTACCAGGCCTTCGGGCTCGGTCTGCACGGCGTGAGCTTCAGCTACGGCGAAATCCCCGTCGTCGCCGGCCAGACGTACTTCATCGAGTTCGCCAACTACCCCGGGTTCAACCCGCTCGTGATGGACGCGGACAGCTTCAACGAAGGCATCGCCTATATGGACAATACGCCCAGGACCGACGCGGATCTGTCCATGACGATCCTCGAGTACACGACCCCGACCCCGCGGCCCTACATCATCCGCCAGCCGGCATCCTTCACGCGGAGCATCCCGCAGGGCGGCAGCCTGCCCGACGACACGTTCGCCCTCCGCAACACGGGGGCCGCCACGCTGAGCTACACGATCAGCGACGATGCCGCGTGGGTCAGCGAATCGCCGGCCTTCGGCACCTGTGGCGCGGAGGTAGACTTCGTCACGATCGCGTATGACACGGCGTCGCTGCCGCCGGGGACGCACGCGGCCACAATCACAATCAGCGACCCCAACGCCATGAACAACCCGCAGACCGTTGCGATCGTCGTCCAGGTCGCGCCGTACGCCGCGGATCTCGACCGCGACGGCGACGTGGACATGGGCGACTTCACCCTCTTCGCGCTCTGCTTCAACGGCCCCAATGTCCCCGCCCAGGTGAATTGCGCGGTGGACGCCGACCTCGACACGGACGGCGACGTGGATTTGGACGACTTTTTGTGGTTCACGAGGTGCTACAATGGTCCGAGCCGCCGCCCGACGTGTGAACCGCCGGGGGGGTGACGGGGGAAGCCCTTGCGGTTCGACGGACGGACGGGGCCACTATGGAACGGACGCTTGCAGAAACGTTCCGAATCTGGTATAAAGCGTATTTGCCGATCGGGAGCGAGACGCGGTGCGAGGCAGGTATGCGGCCGGAACACATTGAATTGCTCGACAATCGTGCATTCCGCAGGACGCGATCGACGTCCGCTCGCGGACAACTCCAGAAGAAAATGGCCCCCGTCATCGCCGTGCTGGGCCTCCTGGTTGCGGGCGTCGCGGTCTTCTACTCGGTCCGCAGCAGTGGCCAGACCGACCACTATTATGATGACGTACGTCTGAAATGCACGGCGTGCGGGCATGAGTTCACGATGTCCGCCGGGAACATGGCCAGAGTTCGCGGAGCGGCGGGCAATCCCCGCGCCCGGATGCCCTGCCCAAAGTGCAAGAAGGATGCCGGGGACGAGATGACACGATGCGAGAAGTGCGGCGCGTGGTTCCTGGGCAATCCGGCCGACGCGGCAGCGGGGATGAAGTGCTCTCACTGCGGATATAATCCTGATGCCGGGGGTTCGTAGCGATGGTTTGGTGCGGCAACAGGCAGACGGCGGAGATGCCGGTCAACGGCGTCGCGACCGTCCAAACGCCGCTGCTCAAGCGCTCGCAACCATTTGTCGATAAAGGATTAGGAGCTTTTCACATGTTCGCCACACATCATCCAATTCGTGGGGCGTCGAAGGCAGAAGCACGGGCGTTCACGCTTATCGAGTTGCTGGTGGTCGTTGCCATCATTGCGCTCCTGATTTCGGTGCTCCTGCCATCCCTGTCGAAGGCACGGGACCAGGCAAAGATGGTGGTCTGTCAGAGCAGCTTCCGCCAGCTCGGCATGGCCGCGCTCATGTTCGTCCAGGAGTACAAGGGCTACTACCCGGAGTGCGAGAGGTGGCTGACGTGGGAGCCCTGGTATTGGAATAAGGATTTCGCGACGTACACGGCCCCGGCGGCGAACCCCAAGACAGCGCGCATGGCCGGGTGGCTTCTGCGCTACGTCGGGCAGAACACCGAGGTGTTCGTCTGCCCCTCCGACGACGGTCGCCGAACCTGGACGGCGAACAACGAGTGGAACTCTCAACCGGGACGCCGTACCAGTTACGCGATGCAGTATGCCCTCCAAGGGCTTGTCTCGGACTACTATTGGAACACCGTCTACAACCAGGCATATCGTGACAACGGTTTAAAGAAGGACAGCCCGTTCGCGGACAAGTACCCCGATCTGGATCCGATGGCCTACGTGTACTATCGGGACGATATCCTGCTTCAGTTGCCGTCAAAGGTCATGTTGATGATGGAGGAGTCCGAGCTTTCTCCCCGCAACGACGGCGAGGTGTACTGGGATTCTGACAAGACCAAGCGGCAGGTTGATATGGTGTCGGCGCGCCACAACGGCAAGGGCAACCTGCTCATGCACGACGGGCGCGTCGAGGCCATTCGATCCGAGACACAGTACAACGCCAATACGAAGGCCGCGAAGATCAAGTCGGGCATGCTCAACGATATGGTCTACATGCGGAACGACGGGTGGTTTTATCTCCGCGGCGCCATTGAGAAGCGTCCGCCGGGCAAGGATACCAGGTACTATACCACGTGGTAGTCCTGAGCGAGGCGCACAGAGCAACCACCCGCCCAGACCCGTGCGGCCGGGGCCATCGATGACGTGATCCCTTGACGCAACGCGCCGCGGGTTGCGCGGCCCTTCGGTCGCCCCGTCCCGGAGTGGCCACGCCTCCATCGTCCTGTCCTCATAGAATCGTTTCTTCCCGGTTTTTCGCTTGACAGCGGCCGTCGGCCCGCCGTACAATGCGGCTATCGGGTTCTTTTCTGTCCGACTCTATTCAAATCAGGAGGTGTACGATGGCCCGGTTCTTCTCTCTCGCGATTGTGGCGATGTCCGCCTTCGGTTCGCTCGGGTTCGCCCAGGAGCTTCTGCTCAACCCGAGCTTCGATGAGCCCGCGCTCACCGGCTGTGAGCCGTTCGACCAGAGCGGCGCCTCGAATTGGACGAACCAGAACCTTCGAAACAGCAGCGTCTGGATCCCGCCCTGCCCGCGCGACGGCACGGACATCGCGCGGGCTTCGATATCGATCGGCGGCAGCAGCGGCAGCAACCGGTTCTGGCAGACAGTCAACGGTGTCGACAACACGAAGACCTACACCTTCAAGGGCGTGTGGAGCATCGGGCGGACCGTCACGGGTGGTCCGCCGGCCAGCTTCATGCGGGCCTGGGCCGAGATTCGCGACGGCGATTCGCCCGACTCCGCGCTGCTCTCGACCACCAAGATCGAGCTGCTCGGCGCCAGCAACGGCCAGACGCCCGGATGGCTCCCCTTCTCGATCAACGGCAAGCCGACCGGGACAAGCCTGACCGTCGTGCTCCGGATGGAGTTCAACTTCTACTACGGGTACGCCTGGACGGCGGCGCACTATGACGGCTGTTCGCTCCAGGAAGCCGCCTGCCTCGCGCCCCCGATGATCAGCTCCATCACGCCGACGTACGCGCCGCGAGGCACCGCGGTCGATAACGCCGTGATCGCCGGCTCGAACTTCGTTGCAGGCAAGACCTCGGTGAAGCTCATCCAGGACGGACAACCGGACATCGTCGCCACGGACGTGGCCGTGGCCGGTGATGGGAAGAGCCTGACCTGCGACTTCAACCTGGTCGGCGTGGCGCTCGGCCGGTGGACGATCGCGGTGGCGGTAGCCGACAATCCGCCGTCTTACAACTGCGATCCGGCGTTTCTGGCCGAGTCGTTCAACGTGATTCTCCCGGCCTTCAGCAACGGCAGCTTCGAACTGCCGACGGCGGGGGGAGGCTGCCCCGCCGTGCCCATTCCCGGCACGCCGACCGACTGGCAACACATCGATCGACTCGGATACGCCGGAGGGATCTACAGGGATTCCGACATATTCGCGCCGACGTGTCCGCCGCCCGACGGACTGCACTACGGCAGCACGTCCTCCAACGCAAGCAACGGCGCCGGTGCCGGCCACTTCCAGACGTTCCCGGCGGACAGCGCGAAACTGTACACCTTCGCCGGCTACTTCGCCGGCGGCGGAAACAACACCGTCAGGATCCAGCTTCTTGACGGCGACGAAACCGCTGCGTCGATCGCCAGCACGACGGTCCGCCAGGGGGGGATTGCGGACTGGACCTACGCCACCGTCTCCGGTTCCCCCACCGGAAATCTGATCACCGTGTTGTGGTCGGTCGAGTTGGCCGGCTCCGGCCCCCATGCCGCGCACGCCGATGCTCTGACGCTCCTGGCATGTGACAATCCCAATTTCAAGGCGACGGCGGTCGCCCCGGCCCAGGTGGACAACAACGCCGTCCGGGAACTGACGATCACCGGACAGGGCTTCGCCGGCGGCACCACGCCCGTGGTGACGCTCGTGAACGACCCGCTGG
>CAZUAI010000149.1:0-5738 GCA_964617875.1 uncultured Planctomycetales bacterium
CATCCGTACGATCTTCGCTCGTGCGAGGTGCGGATTATGCAACTTGGGGGTTCACTGTTCGAGCCGCTCTGGGAAACGCTCAGCGCCCGCGAGCAGGCCCGCATCCTGCACCTGCTCATCGAGCGTGTGGACTACGACGGCCCGAACGGGAAGGTTGCCATCACCTTCCACCCCACGGGCATCAAGACATTGGCCGACGAACTGAACCGACAGGAGGTAATCGCATGAAAGGTTTGACGATTGAGTGCGACGTGCATTTCACGAGGGGCCAGCGTGCCCGCAAGGTCATCCAGGAAGGCCCGCTGCCGGAACCGGACGCGACGCCAGAGGGCACGGTCCCGCGCATCTCACGTCTGATGGCCCTGGCGATCCGCTTCGATAAGCTCATCAAGGCGGGCGAGATTACCGACCAGGCCGACCTGGCCCGCCTGGGCAACGTGACCCGCGCCCGCGTGACGCAGATCATGAACCTGCTCCAACTCGCGCCGGACATTCAGGAGGACATCCTGTTCCTGCCGCGCACGTTCCGGGGGCGCGACCCCATCCGCGAGATCATGGTGCGGCCCATCGCGGCCGAGCCGGACTGGCGCAAGCAGCGACGGCTCTGGAAGTGCCTGACGTTCGATCAGGGGGTCGTGCCGGTTGGCAAAGACATGGCACTGGATCAGACCGAGTGTTGACAAGCGTTTACGGGCCAAAGTGCCAAAATCAGGCATTCCCGCATTCTGCGCCTCCGTCCCCTCCCGAAGTCTCAGCCGGTCTCAGGCGATTGGCGACGTGAGACTGAAAAACATTGCGTTTTCATGGGCAAAACGAGGCAAAGTCTCAAAATCGCCTGTTTTCGCGTTCTACGCCCCCCCGGTCATCTCACGGCAGTGGTGCGAGCCATCGCTCCCGCCAGCGATTCCCAATCCGGCATCGTGCCGTCGGTCTGGTAGGCCTTGCGGGCCTCGCGGATGGCGGCGTGCAACTCCGGCCATTCCTGCGATTCGTCCTCGGCCTCGAACAGATGCCCGATGGCCCGAAGGCGGTAGGCGTAGCCCTCGCGGGTTTCGGTCAGCAGCACCAGTGCCGCGCCCAGGTGTTTCTCGACACACTCGACGCAACTCGGCCGTGTGGGCGTGTAGGCACGGCGCGGGAGCACGACCGGCGGGCAGTTCGTGCAGGGCTTCTTCTGTTTGGGCGTCAACGTCTCGCTCATGTCATGCTCCTCAGGGGGCCAGCTCGAAGGTCAGATCGAACCGATACCACGCCCCGAAGTGGTAGAGCGGATCGTTCGTCGTGGCATCGATGAACAGTGTGTGCGGCCCGGGGTTGAGCAGCACCTGTTGGGGCGGCGGCGGATTTGAGATGACCGGCCCCATGCCCGCGCAGCCCTGACCACCGCCGGGAGCGTGGGCCGAGCCGACCAGCCCACCGTTCACATACAGGCTCATCAGCTCGTAGTTGGGGTCCTGCGTTTCGCCCATGCCCGACCAGTTGACCGTCATGATCATCGCCTTGGGCACGGTGATCTGGCAGGTCGCTGTGGCATACTGGGTGTAGGGATTGTGGCTGCGGCAGTTCTGGTCGTCTTCCCAGTCCAGTCGCAGGCCCAATCCATTGTTCAGGATCGACCAGGGGCTGGCGGGCACGTCGGCGGGATCGTCGTAGGCGCGGAACGCGCCGTCCTGCCCACCGTCGATGAACCCCGAATCGGTAAATGACCACTGCTGGGTGAACTCGATGCAGCAGGCCGGGCAGGTCTCCTCGGCGTTGTAGACCGCCGACTTGCCGCCCAGCAGAACGCCGCGTTTGCCGCCCTCGACTACGACTGATTTGCCCGGTGCGCCCACGCTGGCCTCCTTACTCGGTGCTGCTGGCCGTCTCGCAGGCTTCCTGGTCCACCATCTCGTTGATCCAGCCGAGCACCAGTTCCAGACCGCCCGCCCCGTCGTCCTGATAGTGGGCATAACCGAAGGTCGCGGCGATCATCTGGCCGATGCTGGGGCGCTGCCACTTGTGCGGCGCGGCCACGGGATCGACGCCGCTCTCCAGCGTCTCGCCGGTCACCACGTCCAGCACGTCATAGGTCCAGGTCGCCGGGTTCTCTTCGTCGCCCTGTTCGCCGCCGTACTGCGTGAGGTCTACCGGGAACACATGCATCGGGATGGGTTTGCCCAGGCGCACTACCGCCCACTGCACGCCGGTCCCGCCCACGCGCCAGAGGATGCCCGCCGACCCTTGCATGCTCACCTTCAGGTTGGCGGTGACACCGTCGGCGATCTCGGCGTAGCGCCACTCGTGGTCTTCGTCGGGCACGTCGATCTTCACCGGGCAGACACCGGCGGCGTAGGCGCGTCCGATCTTGCCGCTGGCGATGGGTTCGGCCAGGACGACGAACTTGCCCTCGTGGGTGTCGGCGGCGGGCGCGACACACGAGAGCGCCACGCGGTTCTTGAACTCCTCCTCGTTGGCCGACGGGTCGATGATCGGCGTATCGACGCCCAACACCGCCATGCGGTTCTGGTTTGAGCCACTGTCGTTGCGGACCAGCACGATGCTGGCCTGCGCGAACGACGGTTGCGATTCTCGTCCCAGGTGGGCCGTGCGCTGCCGGAAGTCCAGCGCCGCGTCGATGAAGGCGTTGTAGGCGCTGGCGGGGATGACCAGCGGCTGGCCGGATTGGACCTTCTTCAAGCCGTCGCTCATGATCCGATCCCCAATGCCGCGAAGTTGCCATCCTCATAGACCTTCTCGACGTAGGCCGCGATGGGGTGCTTGACCAGCGTGTTGCTGCCGGTGTCCTCGGCGTCGGCGTAGCGCACCCACAGGTACTCCCAGCCCTTCTTGGCAATGCCGCTGATCGGCCCCACGGTGATGCCCGTGCGGTTGGGCGAACCGGCGAAGCGGAAGGTGATCTCCCAATCGTCGTCGGGTCCGGTGCCGCGACGCGACCCGGACGCGCCCAGGAACAGGCATTCACCGGCAGCCAGACCCCGGAATGATCCGCTGTTCACCTTGCCGGTGAGTTGGAACAGCGTGCCCTTGTAGGCGCTGGTGACCTGCGCGGCGGCCAGGTAGTGGGTCTCGGAGAAGTTGTAGACCGGCACGGTGATGTCCACGCCCTCGACGTTGTCGTGCGTGACGCCGATCGCGCCTTTGAAATCAGGGGCCGTGCCGGAGG
Source organism: uncultured Planctomycetales bacterium (assembly GCA_964617875.1). GTDB lineage: Bacteria > Planctomycetota > Phycisphaerae > UBA1845 > PWPN01 > CAZMVY01. The sequence goes on from CAZUAI010000149.1 coordinate 3,167, forward strand.
CGGCGTAGCGATGCACGGTGGAGAGCGACTGGGTGATGTGCTGCGTTCCGCCGCCGGTGTCGAAGCTGAAGGACGAATCACCGGTCTCCGGCGGCTCCTGATACTCGAAGGGCGCGTAGTTGACCGTGCCGGTCCAGATGCACTTGTCCGGGTTGGTGGTGTCGACGTGGACCGGCTCGACCGTCACCGGCTGGCGCTTCATGTTGTGCAGCACCGTCGGTGCGGTCGCCTTGAGCTTGGCGATGGCCGTCTCGGGCACCGATGACGATGGCTCGCTCTTCCCGAACAAGCCCCGCACCGTGACCGAGAAGATCGACGGCACCACCGTGTCCAAGACGTTCTACGTCTATTACGAAGACACGACCAACCAGCGGATCGTCGAAATCACCGAGCGGGCAGCCGACACATCCTATTCCTATGGCAACGCCGCCAATCTGCGAACGACGAACAAATACTACCTGCCGGGTGCGAACAACATCGACCGCAGGCACCCGGCCAGCGTAACGCGCCCCGACGGTACGGTGGACGTGTACACGTGGAGCACCGGCACGTACACGCCGGCCACCACGAACGGCGCGCCCAGCCCGGGTACGTTCACGCCCGGCACGGGCGCGACGGATACGGACATTCGTTCGATCGTCGAGCACCAGGGTCCCAGCGGCTTGGTGGACGGCAAGTCCACCAAGGAAATCATCATTACGAATGAAGTGGGGCAAACCTATCTCCGCGAAACCTATGCCTACGATTCCGGCTACAGTGCCTCGCCGGTGGAGTGGGTCGCCTATGCTTATGACGCCCGCGGTCGAAAAACCGACGAAGGGCGGAGCAACAACACGCATGTGGAGACAGCGTACTTCGACTGCTGTCGGGCGTCGTCCGTCACGGACGCTTTCGGCATCGTAACGGAGTTCGAGTACGACGCTCTGGGCCGGCTCGAGAAGCGCATCAAGAAGGGGTTCGAGCAGGACGGCAGCGACGACGTCGTGACGGAGATCGCGCGCGCCGGCAATGCCACGGGGTTACTGGTGACGGAGACGACGGAAGATGGTGGCTCGACGTTGACCCTGACCGCAACTCGGCAATACGATACGGCGGGGCGCGTGGCCGAAGAGGTCGACCATGCCGGCATTGCGAGGAATTATACGTATGCCCAAACTGCCGCAGGCGGAAAGAAAGCGACGGAAACCCTCAGTGGCACGTCGATTACAATCATTCGTGAGTCATGGCTCGACGGCACATTGAAGAAAGTCACTGGCACCGGCGTGGTCCACAGCTATCATGACAAGGGCGTGAACCAGGACGGAACGCGCTGGACGAAAGTCTACACCGGCCACACCTCCGGCGGCACCGTCGAGAACTCCCCTCGGTGGACCAAGACGACGGTCAACGTGCTCGGACAGTCCATCGAGGAGCAACGGCCGGGCTACAATAGCAGCACGGTGACGACAAGCTACGAACAAGACAGCAAGGGGCAGCTTGTCCGGATGGCGACGACTGGCCAGGCGGACACGCTCTACGAATACGACGACCTGGGTAACATGATCCGCTTCGGCCTCGACGTGGACGGCAATGACACGCTTGATCTCGGCGGGACCGACCGCATCACCGACACTGAAACGACCTACGGTCTGATCAACAGCCACTGGTGGCGTCAGACCGTGCAGCGGGTCTACGCCACGGACAACGACGACACTGCCACCACGATGCAGACAACCCGGCAGCGGCTGACCGGCTTCGGGACCGGTGTGACCAGCGAGACGGTTGCGCTCGATGTCAACGGGAACGCGACGACCACCATCGTGGCCGTGGACCGTTCGGCAAGGGAAGTCACGACAACGGTGGATTACCCGGACTCCGGCACCGACGAAGTGCGTGTTACCGTCAACGGCCTGCTCACGTCGCATACCAGCAAGACCGGCCTGGAAACGACCTATGCCTACGATGAACTCGGCCGGCAGACGGGCGTAACCGACCCGCGGACGGGCACCAGCGAGACGCATTACAACAGCCTCGGCCAAGTCGATTGGGTTGAAGACGCGGACGACAACCGCACGAGCTACACCTAGGACCCGGATACCGGTCGGCTAGCGTCGATCACCAACGCGGACAGCAAGACGCAGTACTTCAGCTACAGCGACCGCGGCGAGGAGGTCCGCACCTGGGGCCACACGCCGTACCCGGTCGAGCAAGTCTACGACGACTTCGGCCGGCGGACGCAGATGAAGACCTTCCGCGGCGGCAGCGGATGGGATCAGTCCACCTGGCCTGCCAGCCCCGGCACGGCGGATGTGACCACGTGGGTCTACGAGGATACCACCGGCCTGCTGCTCGAGAAGCGCTACGCCGATTATGGCACAACCGGCAACAAGATCGCCTATACGTACACCGCCGAGGGCAAGCTGGCCAGCCGCACGTGGGCGCGCAGCAGCAGCGGCAGCCACGTCACGACCTATGACTACGACGCCGACACCGGCGACATGACGGAAGTCGATTATGCCGACGCGACGCCGGACGTGACCTTTACCCCAGCGTTGCATATTTCGACAGGCTTACGCGGCGGATCGTAGGGTTC
>CAZUAI010000150.1:0-5206 GCA_964617875.1 uncultured Planctomycetales bacterium
ATCCTCGGCTACATCAGCCGGACCCGCCGCACCGGCAAGACGATGATCGAGGAGATCATCGAGTCCTACGGCGACCCGCGGGCCCCGCTCTGGCGGCGGATCAAGTACTGGCCGTTCCACAAGTTCATCGACCGAATGAAGGGCTCGACCTCCCGCGAGACGTTCCGCCAACGCGTCGCCGGCCACCGCCCGACCGTCCGCGGGTTCGTCGTGACCGCCCGCAGCGTCGCCGAGTACGGCCTCACCCTGCCGCAGCGGTTCTCTGCGCCTCTCTTCGCCGTCTGGAACTTCACGAACAAGTGCAACATGAAATGCCGGCACTGCTACCAGGACGCCGGCGGAAAGGGCCTCGCCGACGAACTCACGCACAAGGAGCGACTGGCCCTCGTGGACGAACTGGCCCGCGAGTACATGGCGATGATCTCGTTCGCCGGCGGCGAACCGCTGATCGATCCGGACATCTGGCCCGTGCTGGAGCGATGTCACCATCACGGGATCCACACGAGCCTCGCGACGAACGGCTCGCTGATCACGCCGGAGGTCGCGGCGCGGCTCGCCGCGCTCGAGTGCAAGTACATCGAGATCTCGCTCGACAGCGTCCATCCGGAGCGGCACGACACCTTCCGCGGCCAGCCGGGGGCGTGGGAACGCACGGTCCGCGGAATGAAGAACGTCGTGGCGCAGGAGGGCCTCCGCCTCGGCATCGCGATGTGCATTACGCAGAAGAACTACGACGAGGTCGACGACATGCTCAGGTTCGCCGTGGACCTCGGTGCGAAGGTCTTCGCGTACTTCAACTTCATCCCCGTCGGCCGCGGGCTGGAGATGGTCCACGAGGACCTCACGCCGCAACAGCGCGAGGCCCTGCTCCGCAAGCTGAACGACTGGATGCAGTCGCGCAGGATCAGCGTGATGTCCACGTCGCCGCAGTTCGGGCGGATCGCGCTGGCCTTCCCGCCCGAAGCGACGCTCCAGCCGTGCTCGCACCTCGGTGGCGGCGGCGGAACGAAGGCGCGGGTCGTGGCGAAATACCTGGGCGGCTGCGGCGCCGGCCGCTGCTACGTGGCGATCGAACCGGACGGCACGGTCACGCCCTGCGTCTACCTCCCCCACCGCGTCATGGGCAATATCCGCCAGCGACGGTTCATCGACATCTACCGCAACAACGACTTCATCGACCTGATCTGCGACCGCGACCGGCGGGCCCGCCACTGCGAGGTGTGCGAGTTCAAGCACTACTGCGGCGGCTGCCTCGCCCGCGCCGATGCCTACTACGGCGAACTCAACGCCGGCGACCCCGGCTGCATCTTCAATGCAAAGCACTGGGACGCCCTGGCCGCGTGCATGGAGGCCCCGAAGGCGGACGCAGCCGTCTGCGACTGCCGGCGAGGGCTATGATCTCGAAGAGTCCCAACCCCATGCGAAACGCCCATGTCTCGTGGCGAGACCGTGGCGCCTCGGCTTCTCTTCCGGCACAACGGATTCGGTAATCGCATCCTTCTGACGCGGCATCCTGACGGTTCAGAGCCAGGTTGTGGAGCACGGGCGGTGATACCTTCATGGGAGGTGTCGGTATGCCGGCGATCTCGCACCGGATGCCCCCAATCCCTCGCCGCGTCAAACGGCCGTTTCCGCTTCGCACCCTTCCGCTCCTGCATGAGTTGGCGTTGGTCCGATCGACCGTCGTTGCGCCCGGTTGCAGTCCGGGCAGCCCCTTCCATCGTCGCGCCTTCGTGTGTTCTTCGCGGTCGCTCAACGAAACGAAGCCACCGCATTCACGGGCGACATTTCGCACCTTCCTGTGCGGCAAGCAGTTACGTAGAGACACCTTCGGAGCGTCTACATGCGCCGCGACGAAACGAAGCCACGCTCCGCACCCACCGCCGAGCCACTTCCACCCCCCTCGCATCCGCGCGCGATCCCACGAAATGAAGCCGCTACGGAACAATGACCCGACGGAAAAACAGGCGCTCGAGACCCTACTCGACCGGCAGCGCCTCGAATCGGTCGCCCGGCCGGACGTGCCGCCCGTTGACAAAGTCCTGCCACGTCATCACCCGCTTGCCCGTCGGCTGGATCTCGAGGATCTCCAGTTGGCCGTCGCCCGCGCAGACATGGTAGTTGTCCAGTACCGCACCGGGCGCCGCTCCCATCGCCGCATGTGCCGGCCCGGCAGCCCGGGCGAGCGCAATCGCCACTTCCTCGCGGCGATGCCCGTCGGCGGATGCGTATACGCAGCGGGCGCCGGGCCACGGGGTCATCGCGCGGATGTGCCGCGCGAGCTTGATCGCGTTCCGCGCGAAATCGAGCCGGCCGGCCGCCTTGTTCAGTTTCGGGGCGATGCTCGCGCCCTGCTCATCCTGCCGTTCGCCGGTCGGCGCGTCCGACTGTTCGAACAGGCGAAGCATCGCTCCGATCGCATCCGGCCCGATCATCGCCAGCCGATCGTGCAGGATCCCCGCCGTCTCGTCCGGCCCGATCAGCGTCTCTCGCTTCACCAGCACCTCGCCGGCGTCCATGCGGCTTGCGAGCCGGAACACGGTAACGCCCGTCTTCGACTCGCCGCACAGGATCGCCCAGGCGATTGGCGCCGCCCCCCGGTACTTCGGCAGCAGCGAGCCGTGCAGGTTCACGAAACCGCACGCCGTCGCCGCCAGCAATGCCGGTCCGAGCTTCTGCCCGAACGCGATCACCACCCCCAGCCGGGCATCCAGCTCCCGTATGCGCGCAACGAACGCGGCCTCGTTCACATCCGCCGACTCGATCACGGGCATGCCGAGTTGTTCGGCCCACGCGGCCGCCGGCGTGGGCGTCGCCTTGCGCCCGCGCCCGCTGGGACGGCTGGGCTGGCTCACTATCGCCGCGACCTCATGCGGGCTGTTGGCGAACCACCGAAGGGTCGGTACGGCGAACTCACCGGAGGCAAAGAGCACGACGCGCATGGCCGTATTATGCAGCAACGCCCCGTACGATGCACGCTGGGAATAACCAGGCGCGGATGTCACGACGGCCGCCCCCGGTCGGGCACGCCTGTTGTGGTGCGGGCTTCCGCCCTGCCGCCGGATGCAGGCAACCCGCCTGCGCCACAATCGGGTACGCTCCGACGGCCGAACGGGTCGTGCCCCGCGTCACAGTCGCCGGATCAGAAGCGCCGTCAGGTCGTCCTGCTGCGGCGTCCCCTCCCCGAATGCCACGACCTCCTGATGGATCGCCTGGATGATCGCCGCCGAAGACGCCCCCTTTTGCTCCCGCAGCACCGCGACCACCCGCTCCGTCCCGAACTGCTCATCGTCCGGCCGCTCCCACTCGACGAACCCGTCTGTGAGCACCGCGAGAATGTCCCCCGGCTCGAGCCGGATCGGGCCCGCGACATCCAGTTCCTGGTCCGCCATGATGCCCATCGGGAACCCCGTGGGCCGCAACTCGTCCGCCGAGCCGCTCGACGCATGGAAGTGCAGGATCGGCCCGTGCCCCGCGCTCACGTACGAAACCGTCGCCGCCCCGGCGTCCAGGAAGCCGATCGTTGCCGTGACGAACCGGTCGGCGGGGATGTCGTTGCACAGCAGCCGGTTCACGTGCCCGGCGATTTCTCGCAGCTCGCCCGACATCGTGGCGATGCTCCGCAGGATCGACCGGCACTGAGCCACAATCAGCGCCGGGCCGATCCCGTGGCCCGTCGCGTCCGCCACGAGGAAGCCCAGCCGTCCGTCGTCCATCGGAAAGAAGTCGAAGCAGTCGCCGCCGGTCTGATCGGCGGGCTTGTTCCACCCCGCGATGTCGAAGCCCGGAACAACCGGGTTCTCCGCCGGGAGCAGCCGTTGCTGGATCTCACGGGCGATGTCGAGATCCCGCTCGAGACGCAGCTTCGTCTGGTACTGATCGAGGAGCATCTGCCGCTCGACGGCAACGCCCGCCAGTTTGCTCAGCGCGTCGGCCATTGCCGTGTCCGCCGACGTGAAATCCCCCGCCAGCTTGTTGAGCACCTGGAGGACGCCGACGACGCCGCCGTCGTGGCCGATCAGCGGAAACGTCAGCAGGTTTCGCGTGCGGTAGCCCGTGGCCTCGTCGATGCTCCGATTGAAGCGCGCGTCCGCGTAGGCGTCGGGCACGAGGATCGCCTTGCGAGTCTGCACCGCCTGCCCGGCGATCCCGCTCTTGGCGCTGAATCGCAATCGGTCCACGCCGGTCGCCACGCAACTGTACAACTCGTCGGCCGCCGCGTCATAAAGGAATACGCTGGCCCGGTCGCACCCCAATGCCCGCAAGGCCGCCGCCGCGACCCGCGACAGCAGCGTGTCGAGGTCGAACGTGCTGCCCAGGTCTCGCGCCACCTCGACGAGCACCGCAAACGCGGCGCCTTCGCTGTCGATCTTCTCAAGTGCCATGCGGGCAAAGGATGTCACGCCTGCCCGCCAAGATCAAGCCGGCCCGGCCGATCCGATTGGAACCGGCGAGCCACAGGCCGCAAAGAGACCCCGGCGCCGATCGCGTCGCCCTGATCCTGCTGTTGACAACACGGCCGCGGTACTCTCTAATGCGATCATGCCGACGGGGCTGTAGCTCAGTTGGGAGAGCGCTTGCATGGCATGCAAGAGGTCACGAGTTCGAATCTCGTCAGCTCCAGTAAACATAAACCCCGCCGAACGCTAGACTTGCGTACCTGCCCGCGTCGGGCAGCGCGGCCCGGGAAACTGGGTTTTCGGGTATTTTCGGGTAGTGGACTACCCGAAAAACCGGGAGGTACGCATGGCACGTCCCCGAAGTTCGATCCTCAATCCCCCTTCGTACCGGCTGCACCGCGCGAGCGGGCAGGCGATCGTCGAAATCGCCGGCCGCCGGTGCTACCTGGGCGTCTACGGCTCGCCCGGAAGTTGGGCGAAGTACCACGCCAGTATCGCGAGCATCGGACTCGATGCCGGTGCTGCGAACGTACCGGCGGTTGCCGCGCCGCCCTCGCCAGCGGCGATGCCCGCCGCCCCGAGCCTCGAGCCCGAGGAGTCGGACGGCATCCGCATCGCCGAGTTGTGCGACCGGTTCCTTGTGGATGCCGCGACGTACTACCGCGACGCCCACGGCAAGCCGACGGCTGAGGTGCTCAACTACGAGCGCGTGGCCGGTGCCCTCGTGAAACTCCACGGGCGAATCGAGGCCGCTAACCCAACCTTCGCACGCGGCCGGCGTCAAAGCGGCTGGCGATAGCGCCAGG
>CAZUAI010000151.1:0-5049 GCA_964617875.1 uncultured Planctomycetales bacterium
GCTCGGTCTCTGTCCCGCACGGCGGGTTCTTCACGGCAGTGCCATTCGTTCCTGATCCCCTCCCTGTGTGCAGGAACGGCCATGCACCCCGGGACCGTTCTTCGCTCGGGTGTGCCCGAAGCCTGCGGTAGCGTCAGGTCCGGGTCACGGCGATCTTGTGCAGGAAGGCGACGCCGCCGTCGTCGAACTTCACGAAATAGTGCTGGGGCGTCTCGCGGACGACGTACACGCTGACGGTGTCGCCCTTGCGAACGGGCATCTTGTGGGTCTTCGCGCCCGGGCCCTCCTTCATCGGCTCGAAGACCTCGATGTCGGCGTCAACGCAGAACGCAAATGCCGTCTTCGGCAGTACCTTCTCCACGGCGAAGCTCCTCGTTCAATCAGCCCGGGCGATCTTACGCAGCAGGTCCGCCTCCCGCCGGAGGATGTCACGGTGCTGCTCTTTCGGTACCTTGTGCAGCGACTCATTCTCGATGCAGAGGTCGCCGCGGTAGTCGGCCTGCCGCAGGATCCGGGCGACGCGACCGAAGTCGATGTCGCCCTCGTCGATCGGGCAGAAGTACTTCTCGTACTCCCAGCCCATCGCCCGCTGCTTCTCGCGCTCGGCCTCGGGGTAACGGATGCTCTTGCAGTGCGTGTGACAGGCCCACGGGGCGAACTCGGCGTAAATGTCGTAGAGCTTCGACAGCGGGTGGCCGAACCAGTAGAAGTTGCCGGTGTCGAGCGTGAGGCCGAAGCGTTTGTCGCCCACGGCGTCGAACATCGCTCGCAGGAACTCAGGGCGGTTGGTGGTGCCGCCGTGGTTCTCGACGCCGAACCGCACGGGCAGGTCCTTTGTCGCATCGAGGATCTTCCGGGCGATGTCCACGGCGAAGCGGAGAAACTCGTCCCGGTCCTTGATCTTGCGGGGGACGACGTCCAGCCGGATCGCGGGCACGCCCAACTCGGCGGCGGTCCTGGACGTCCGGGCGACCAGATCCAGCTCCTCCTCCCGGCGCTGGTCGAAGGCGTTGTGGAGGCAGAACGCGCTGACCTTCCGCCCGTGGGGCCAGAGGGCGTCGCGCAGCGCTTTGACGCCGTCGGGGGTCGCAATGCTGTAGGCCTTTCCGCCGCCGAAGAGCATGGGGCATTTGCCGTCCATTTCGACGGTCAGCTCGACGCCCTCGACGCCGACGGCCGCCATCGCCGCCGCGGTGTCCGTCTCGTTGACGCCGCGGAGGCTCGCATCCCGGCAGGCGACGACCCAGGCGGGCCTGGCCGTACAGGTCGTCTTCTCGGATCGGGCCGTCATGGTCTGGCTGCAAGCCGGCATGATCGTCGCCGCGCCGGCGGTCGCAATCGACTCGCACAGAAACTGACGTCGCGTTCGCCGTTTCAACGGATCCATGGTAACACCTCGCAACAGGCGTGCCCTTGTAATCCGGCCGGGCGGCCTTTGCAAGCGTGCCCTTGACCCGGCCCGACCAACCGGCTAAAAGAAGTTCCGCGAACGTTCGCGCCCGTAGCTCAACTGGATAGAGTGGCAGGCTTCGAACCTGTAGGTTGGGGGTTCGAGTCCCTCCGGGCGCGGTTCTGTAAATCATGCCGAACGTGGCGAACGGATCGAAGCGGCGTCCGCAACGACGGTGACACTGTCCGCGGTGTCGGCAAGTCCCGGCGTCTTGCGGTATGTTGTCGCGCCGGTGGGCAGGCTCTCGTGCAGCGGAGGATTCGGATGAATCGTCGCGAGTTTCTGAAGGCGGGTCTGGCGGGTTCCGTGGCATCGGCGTTTGGCGGGCACTACGTCCGGGGCGACGAGCGCAAGGCCCTTCGTGTCGGGCTCATCGGCGCGGGCTGGTACGGCAAGTCGGATGTGTGTCGTCTCATCCAGGTCGCGCCCGTTGAGGTCGTCTCCGTATGCGACGTCGACAGGAAGATGCTGGAGGGCGCCGTCGAACTCATCGCCTCGCGCCAGGCCTCGAAGAGGAAGCCGCGGACGTACGGCGATTATCGCGAGATGCTCAAGGAAAAGGACCTCGACATCGTGATCGTCGGCACGCCCGATCACTGGCACGCCCTGCCGACGATCGCCGCCATCGAGGCCGGTGCGGACGTGTACGTCCAGAAGCCGATCAGCGTGGACGTCGCCGAGGGAGCCGCGATGGTCGCCGCCGCCCGCAGGCACAAGCGCGTGGTGCAGGTCGGCACGCAGCGCAAGAGCACACCGCACCTCATCGAGGCCCGCAGGAACATCGTCCAGGCCGGCCTGCTCGGAACGATCGGGCACGTCGAGATGTGCTGCTACTACCACATGCGGGCCCACCGCAAGCAGCCGGCGGTGCCCGTGCCCGACCATCTGGACTACGAGATGTGGACCGGCCCCGCGCCGTTCCGGCCGTATCAGGGGCCTCCGCATCGCGGCTGGTGGCGGGCCTTCATGGAATACGGCAACGGCATCGTCGGGGACATGTGCGTTCACATGTTCGACACCGCGCGGTGGATGCTCGACCTCGGGTGGCCGAAGCGGATCTCCTCCGCCGGCGGAATCTTCGTGCAGAAGGACAGCCAGTCGAACATCAGCGACACGCAGACCGCGACGTTCGAATACGACAACCTCAGCGCGGTCTGGACCCATCGCACGTGGGGCCACTCGCCCGATCCGAAATACCCCTGGGCGCTCGTGCTGTACGGCGACAAGGGCATGCTCAAGCTCAGCACCTGGAGCTACGACTTCTACCCTGCGGGCAAGGAAGAACCGTCGATCCACAAGGACGTCGTCTTCGAGCGGGAGCAGTTCCCCGAGGACGTGAACGAGAAGGACATCGAGCTGAACGCCGCTCCCGCGACACGGGCGCACATGAAGGATTTCCTGAGCGCCGTCGCGTCGCGCGGCAGGCCGGTCGCCGACATCGAGGAAGGCCACATCTCCACCGCCTCATGCATCCTGGCCAACCTGGCGATGAAGCTCGGCCGCACGCTCGAGTGGGACCCGGCGAAAGGGCAGGTCGTCAACGATGCCGAGGCCAATCGGCTTCTCAAGCGGCCGTACCGCGCCCCGTGGATACACCCGGCCGACAGGGCGATGTAGCTCGCGGAGAAGATGGCACAAGACGCGTCCAACCGAACCGTGCGTACGACGGCGGCGAGCGTGCTCGCCCACGTGGCCGTGCGCCGCTTCTCGGCGATCGAGTTCCTTGTCGTGCTCGTGGTGTGGCTGGCGTCCTATCCCCTCGTGATCGAGACCCGGCACGGCGAGGCGATCGAGACCGTGCTCGCCACGGTGGTCATGCTGTCGGCGGTGGTGGCCGTCGGCGGCCGACGCAGGACACTGGCGGCCGCGATCGTCCTTGTCATCCCGGCGTGCGTATGCAAATGGATCCACCGCATGCGCCCGGACCTGATGCCGGTGGAGGTCCAGCTTGTTTTCGGCATGGTCTTCGTGGTGTATGTGGTGGTCCAATTGCTCCGTTTCATCCTGTGCGCACGGCGAGTCGATGCCGAGGTGCTGTGCGCGGGCATCTCAACCTACTTGCTGATCGGGGTCCTCTGGGCCTTTGCCTATAGCCTGGTGGCCGAACGGGTTCCGGGCTCGTTCGCCCTCAGCGGCGGGCCGGCCTCCGGCCGTGAGATGAATGGCTCGGAGGCGCTGTACTTCAGCTTCGTGACGCTCGGCACGGTCGGCTACGGCGACATGTATCCGACGTCGCACGCGGCACGGACGCTGGCGGTCTTGGAGGCGATCACCGGGATCTTCTACGTAGCGGTGCTGATCGCTCGCCTGGTGGCGATGTACTCCGTCGGGGAGCGTTCCGGCGATGCCGGCGATGAGGGCTGAGTGGACCCGACGGTCGTGTTCGAACCACGAAGGAGGTATGTCATGCGGATGCGAACGTTGTTGGTGGTTGGGCTACTCGTTGCCGGCGGCTGCCGGAAATCGGAGGAGAAGACCACCGTGAAGACGCCCGAGGGCACGGTCCACGTTGAGGGCGACAAAGTGACCGTCCAGACCGACCAGGGCCGGGCGACCATCGAGACGAAGAAGGACGTGACCCGGATCCAGACGAACGAGGGGACGGTCACCATCGGCGAGAACAAGGTTCCTGACGGCTTCCCGCTGCCGGTGATGCGTGGGGCCCGGATCGAGCAGGGCAGTCACATGGCCCCTGCGGACGGCCGCGAGACGTTCCAGTTGACCATCCGGGTACCGGGCCCGGCCAGGCCGGTTGCCGAGTTCTACGAGAAGGCGCTCAAGGACAAGGGCCTCAAGGTGACCCGCACCGAGCAGACCAACGATGAGATCCAGATGGTGATGCTTGCCGGGGAATCCGGGGCGGTGGAGGCAATGGCGGTCGTCCAGAAGGAGGCCAAGGCCGCCGACACGACCGCCATGATCTCCTGGAACGTGCGGAAGAAGACACCGTAACGGGAATGAGCAGCGGGCGTGGAAGACGCCTCCGTTCAAGGCTCGCCCCCCGATGCCAAAACACAGGTCCGATTGAGTATTCGGATTTGACTATTCGGATTTCAGGGCCGCTCTTGTTGTGCTGTTGCTGTAATTAATCGCCCAGCAACGGTCATCCCGTGGTCCGAACCTGCCCAGGTTTCGTCGCGTAGAACCTTGCAAAACGGGCGTTCCGCCCGGTACAGTACTGTGCCCGGCCCGGTTTTGCGCTGGGATATCGCGGTAAGGTCTGGCGAAATCGAAGGGTGCAAGCATGGCTACGGACGTCAAGAAGATCGGGGAGATGGTCGCGTCGGCCAGCGTCCCGGTGCGGGCATTGCTGGATGAGGTGGGCAAGGTCATCGTCGGCCAGCGGTACATGGTCGAGCGGCTGGTGATCGGCCTGCTGTCGAACGGGCATGTGTTGCTGGAGGGCGTGCCGGGGCTGGCGAAGAGCCTGACCGTCACATGCCTTTCGCGGGCGATCCAGGCCAGGGCGCGGCGGATCCAGTTCACGCCCGACCTGCTGCCGGCCGACCTCATCGGCACGCAGATCTACAACCAGCGGACGGGCGAGTTCACCGTCCGCAAGGGGCCGATCTTCGCGAACATCATCCTGGCGGACGAGA
>CAZUAI010000152.1:0-5047 GCA_964617875.1 uncultured Planctomycetales bacterium
CTCCGCGCCTCAATGCTGATATCGGCATTCAAGGAGGTTGTGGGATAGGCTCTTAGCAAGCACCTCGTGATGTCCTGCCCGCAGCAGCCCTTCTGCCCCATTGGGTCTATCGCGTTCGCTGAGTTGTTCTTCACGTAGGCATACAGATTCACCCCGCCCGCTTCCTCAATCGGATCCCTGCTCGCCCAGCGCCCGAACCTTGGGCTGTAGAAGCGGTTGTCGTTGTAGCAGAGGTTGGTTTCGTCGTCGAACCACTTCGTGCTGAACCGAAACGGATTGGCGCCGGCGTAGGGACCGGCGTCGTCGCGCCAGTCGCCGCTTCCGTTCGCGTCGGGGATCACGACGTTGCCGTACGGGTCGTACTCGTACCGGGCGGCAACGCTCTGGTCGGTGGCGCGGATGACTTGGCCGACGTTGCCGTTGGCGTCGTAGAGATACCAATAGCCCGCGTCGTCGGAGGTCGATGGCGTGCCCTGCGTCTCGCAGACGGCAAGCAGGCCGCCGATGCCGCCGGCACCGTGAATCCCGGCCGCAGGCAATGATGCCTGCACCACAACGCCGGCACCGTGGACGCCGGCGGACGTGGCGTTGCCGGACAGCCCCGACAGGTCCAAGCCCCACGTGTACTTGCGCGTCATCACGTTGTCCGGCTCCGTGCCGGGGTCTTCGCCGTCACGCCCGTCCAGCACGAGGACCACGTTATACCCATCGTACACGAAACGCCAATCCTCCGTCGGCGTCGCCGGCCATGCACCCCTCTCCCTGGGAAGGAGAGGGGCTCACTCCGTCATCCTTGAAGGGACGGGGGGTTTGGCGGTGTCGCGGGTCACTTCGCCGACGGCAGCGTGGTGCGGGCCAGCTTCTGCGGCGAATCCCGCCTTGTGTCAAATGCACGAAGGCGGAAGCAGTAGCGGTTGGCCGTGGGCTGGATCCGGTATTCCTTGTGCGGGAGGGCACCCCAGCTGTCGTCGCCGCCGACGCCCATCTGACGCAGGTCGAGATTCAGGGTGACGAAATCCCGGCGCACGATCTCGTAGGGGTGCTTGGGGCCCTCGAGATCGTCGGTCGTGTACGGCAGGGCATTGACACTCAGACGCGGCAGGCCGACCGCCAGGAGTCCGATACCACTCGGGCCCGTCAGGGCCGCCCAGCGCACGTTCACCTTGTTGCCCGACTCGCCCGGCTCGCTGTAGTCGGCGAAGTACTGGTCCTCGATTCTGCCGGAGTACAGCCCCACCCGCGCATCGTCGCGGTCGCAGTATGTCTCGTGCGGGCCGGGGCCGAACCACGCGATCGTGTCGAACCCGCCGGACGGGGCGAGCGCCATTTGCATGCCGAAGCGGGGCATCTCGGGCAGCTTCGCCGGGCCGGGCTCGAATCGGGCGTCCACGACCACGTCGCCGGAGCCGAAGAGCCGGTACGTGACGCCATACGATGAGCGGACCTCCGGCAGCTCGGCCTCGACGACGACCTCGACGACCTGCGGAGCGACGCTCCGCGCGACGCAGCTCCGGACCCGCCAGTCGCGTCCGACGCAGCGCCACACGCCGAGGCGTTTGTCCATGTTGTTGCCGCGGTCATTGTCGATCGGTGCCCGCCAGAAGTGCGGCCGCAGCGGATCACGGACCAGCTCGGTGCCCTGGAACGTCCACGACGTCAGCCTCCCCGCGTGCCGGTCAAAGACCATGGCGAATTCGCCGGTCGAGATTGTGGCCCGCGCATCGTCCTGCGTGAGTTTCAGCGCGGGCATCGCGGGCACGTCCGCCGCGGGGGCCGGGGCCTCGAAGGGCAGTCTGAACTGTTCCCACGCCATCTCGGTTCCCTGCTTCGCCCAGGGCGTATCGCGCGTGAGGCGGAACGAGAGATCGAGGAAGTACTCGACGCCCGGCTCCGGCGTGATCGGCGAGAAGGGCACGCGGACGACCTTGCTCTCTCGCGGGGCGAGGCGTAGCCCGTCGATCGGGCCGCTCTCCAGCACACGCTCGTCGGCGCGGACCTCCCAGGAGCCCGCCAGCACGTCCTCCAGGTTCGTGAAGTCGTGCCAGTTCCGGATCTCGACGGTTCCCCGGGCCAGGTCGGCGGGCCTGGCATGGACGTACTGGTAGACCTTCTTGACCTGGTGGAGCGCCGGGTGCGGCAGACGATCGGGCGTGACCAGGCCGTTGCAGCAGAAGTTGTCGTCGCTGGGCACACCGGGCGGGCCGAAGTCGCCGCCGTAGGCCCAGAACCAGCGCCGTTCGGCCGAGGGCCCGGACCAGTGACCGGCCGGACGAAGGTCCCGCATGTCCACCGAGAGGACCAGCCCGTCGTCGGCGCGCTTGTCGGGGGCCTGTACCTCGTCGGGAGTGAGCGGGCGTGAGTAGATGCGGGCGCCGAGGATCAGGGCGTTCGTGAATCGCGTCGAGTTCTCGCGGTCGCGGCCGAGGGCGAGCGCGTAGCGGTTCGACGCCACCCTGCCGTCGCAGGGCCTGGCGGCCGCGCGCCGGCCGTCGATATAGAGGATCACCTCGCGGCCGTCGTACACGCCCGTCAGGCGGTGCCAGCGGTGATACCAGTTCTCCGGCAGCGGCGCCCCCGCGGTCACCGGGACGCCCTTGCCGTCCGCGCCCGATGAGTAGACGAAGAACTCGACCTGATCGCCCGTCTGCCGGATCGCGTACTGCGAGTCTCCCTTGGCGATGTACGGGCCGTGCTCGGTGGGGTTGACCGGCTTGACCCACACCTCGAGCGACAGCGGGCCGGTCAGGTCGAACGCCGGATGAACCGGAAAGTCGACGTAGCCCCGGATCACCTCGCCGCCGACGATCTCGCCGGAGAAGACGCCCTCCACGCCGTTCGGACCGCGGTCCCTGACGGTGCTGCGCGGCGGGATCGGCTTGCGGAGGCTATGATCGACCCAGTCCCAGATGCAGCCGCCCTGCAGGTGCTTCTTCGCGTAGATGAGTTCCCAGTATTTCCAGAGGTTTCCCACGGAGTTGCCCATCGCGTGCGCGTACTCGCAGAGGATGTACGGGCGTGTCTGCGGCTTGCTCGCGTACTCGGCCAGCTCGTGCGGCGGGGAGTACATGGGGCACACGATGTCGGTCGCGGGGTCGAGGCCCGCCCGCTCGTAGTGGACGGGACGGCCGGGGTCGCGCTGCCGGACCCACCGCGACGTGGCCTTGAAGTTCTCGCCGAAGCCGCCCTCGTTGCCGAGCGACCAGATGATGACGGACGGGTGGTTCTTGTCCCGTTCGACCATCCGCACGGTGCGGTCCAGGTGGGCGGCGAGCCACTCCGGCCGATGCGCCAGCGACTTCTCGCCGTAGCCCATGCCGTGCGACTCGACGTTGGCCTCGTCGATCAGGTAGAGACCGTAGCGGTCGCACAGGTCGTACCAGACGGGCTGGTTGGGGTAGTGGCACGTGCGAACCGTGTTGATGTTGTTCTGCTTCATCAGGACGATGTCGCGGACCATCGAATCGACGGTGATCGCGTGGCCGCGGTCGGGGTCGTGTTCGTGGCGGTTGACACCCTTGATCAGGATCGCGCACCCGTTGACCCGGAGTTCGCCGTCGCGGATCTCGACCTTGCGGAAGCCGACGTTGCAGGGCACCACCTCGATGACGCCGCCGGAGGCGTCCTTGAGCGTCACGAGCAGGGTGTAGAGATTCGGCTGTTCCGCCGACCACTTGGCCGGGTTGTCCAGCTTCGCGGCCAGGGCCCAGGCCGACTCCTTGCCCTTTCCGGCGACGGCCTCCTGCCGGACCGTGAGGACGACCCTGCCGGCGGCGTCCCGCAGGGCGGCCTCCACGCTCGCCGCCCTGTCCTCGCTCGAGTCGTTCCGCACCGCGGCGCGGACGGTGAGGGTCGCGTCGCGATAGTCGGCGTCGAGGTCCGTGCTCACGTCCAGGTCGCGGATGTGCAGGTCGCCGACCGAGACGAGGGCGACGTCACGGAAGATGCCGCTGAGGCGGAAGAAATCCTGGTCCTCGAGGTACGACCCGTCGGACCATCGGTAGACCTCGACGGCCAGCAGGTTCTCGCCCGGCTTCAGGTGCTTCGTGATGTCGAACTCGGCGGACGTGCGGCTGTCCTTGCCGAGGCCCACCTTGCTGCCGTTGACCCACACGAAGTACGCCGACCCCGCGCCGTCGAACCGCAGCAGCACGTGCCGGCCGTTCCACTCCGGCGGCAGCGTGAACCTCGTGCGATACGATCCGACGGAGTTGTCGTCGGGCGGGATGCGCGGCGGGTCGGCCTTGCGCCAGGGGAAGGGGATGTTTGTGTAGATCGGCACGCCGTAGCCCTGGATCTCCATGTTCGACGGCACGGGGATGGTGTTCCATTTCCCGTCGTCGTAGTCGGTCCGGTAGAAGTCGAGTGGCCGGTCGGCGGGACGGGGCGACCAGTGGAACTTCCACGCCCCGTTGAGCGACCGCCAGTACGGCGAGCGGGCGGGATCGCCGCTGAGGGCCGAGTCGGCGTCGGGATACGTGAAACGGACGGCCCGCGGCGGCTCTTTGTTGATGCTCGTGATCGTCGGATCCTCGCATTCCGGCGGCATGCCCGCGGCACCCGGTGCCACGCGGGCGGCGAGCCCCACGGTGATCGGTGCGAGACAGCTTGCCCATTTTCCCAAGACGTTCGTCATGATTCAGCCCTCGCTGGAGTTACGAATCGGCGGCATTATGGCGGAATCGCCCGCGGCTGTCACCATGGGGTGCGATCGCCATACGGATGGCCCCGCCGCCTGTGCCTGTAAAGTGTTTCGCGGTTCGGGTGTCCGGGCGCGGGCGGAGTCAAACCACGAAACACGCGAAGTGAGAACAGAGCGGGAGGCGGCCACGCGGCTCCGTGCCGCGGTCTCCGCGTGTTGCCTGGGCGAGCGGAGGAGTCGGTCACCCTCACCCCGTCCCTCTCCCTGGGAGGGAGAGGGGGTTGGACACCCTCACCCCGTCCCTCTCCTTGGGAGGGAGAGGGGGCCACAAACTCCCCTCCCTGAGACAGGGAGGGGTCTGGACTTTGGCCATTTCATAGCCTGCCGGCAGTTGGCCTGACGGCGGGC
>CAZUAI010000153.1:0-4867 GCA_964617875.1 uncultured Planctomycetales bacterium
CGCCAACGCCGATTCTCGCTCGCGATTTCCATCGCCGTGCGAAGGTTGGGTTAGCGCCATGGTCACGCCCTCTTAACGCCCGGTCGGTAGGTTGTCCCGAACGGCCGCGCGAGGCTGGGGCTTCGATCACCGGTGGTTTCCTCCGGCGCCGGAGAGGCGGTGGTGGACGTCGAGTCCTCGCAAAAGGCCTGCTGCAAAGGAAGCGATCTGCATGCCGCCGCGCAACCGATTCCGGCTCGAACTTGTCGTGGTGCCTCTCTTCGCCGCGGGACTCTGCACGGCACAAGTCGTACCCCCGCCCACGCCTGCGTTTCCGATCAGGATCACCCCGAAGGCCCCCGGCGTCGGCGAGAAGGTCCCATCGGAGGACCCGGTGCTCTGGTGCCTGCACTCGATGGGTCTGGTGAATGGATACCACAACATCTTCCGCAGCGCGTCGCCCATTCGTGACCTTCAGAAGGCGATTACTCCCGTCGATGAGGCCACCGCGTTTACCATAGCCAAGGCGCGTGTGAAGCGGCTTCGTGACCTCGGCGTCCGGACGATCATCTCGTTTGAGGATCCCGACTCAGCGGAACCCGATGACAACAAGGCCTTCTGGATCGCGCTCGAACGGAAAGCCGCCGCCGAGAACGGCATCCGCTTCGTATCCCGCCCTATGGCGAACGACGGCCCCAATTCATTGGAAACCATGTCGGACGCGGAAGTCGTCAAGCTTCTCGACTCCGTCAGCGCGATGATCTTCAAGCACGCGGGCGATGGCGGCGTGCTCTTCCACTGCTCAGCCGGCCACGATCGGGCGGGAATCGTAGCCGCGTACATCCGCCTGAAGTATCAGGCCTGGCCGGTCGAGCAGGCCATCGAAGAGATGCGTCGCTACGGTCACAACTGGCCCAAGTACTCGAAGAACGGCGGCGTCTCCTCCTGGCACGAGGACCGTCTCCGTGTGATCAGCGCCACCATCAAACCGCTGAACGCCTTGCCGTCGGCCGCGGCCTCGCAGCCGGCCAGCGCATCCGAGAAGCGATGAGCGCGGCCCATCGGGCGACGTCGGACCGAAACCGGAGTCGCCGCCGCACGGCGGGCCAACGTGGAATCGATCTGCTCCTACAGGCACGCCGGCGGCCGGTTCGGCCCGTTGAAGCACGCCGAGAAGCCGCCAAAGTCCGCCAGATCGACGTCGCCGTCTCCGTCCAGGTCAACGCACGCGCAGCCCTGCCCGGCGAGCGGCGACCCCGCCCACAACCGGTTCGGCCCGTTGAAGCAGGCCGAGAACGCGCCGAAGTCCGTCAGGTCCACGTCGCCGTCACCGTCGGTATCCGC
Organism: uncultured Planctomycetales bacterium; assembly: GCA_964617875.1. Taxonomy (GTDB): domain Bacteria; phylum Planctomycetota; class Phycisphaerae; order UBA1845; family PWPN01; genus CAZMVY01. Next base: position 1,324 of record CAZUAI010000153.1, read on the forward strand.
CGGCGGGCGATTGCACGCCGAGGTCGGGGCGAAGTCAAAGCCGCCAAGCGCATAGCCCTCCGCGGGTGCGAGATACACAATCCCCAGATCGCCCGAGAGGTCGCTTCCATAGGGCTGTGGATCCATATATCGATAGATGCCGAATGCGTGGCCCACATACACCATCGCGCGACCGTCCGGCATGAGTTTCGCCGTCACCTGCCCCGGTTCGCCGTTGGGCATGACCAGCAGGCCCTTGGGGGTCCATGTGCTCCCGACAAGGTTGTACTTGCGGAAGGTGCCGCCAATCGAGCTGGCCGCGTAGATCGTATCAACGCCGGCCACCGCCGGGTTTGCATCGAGGAAGTAGAACGTGACGGTCGACGAACCGTCGGTCGTGAGCCTGGTGAGCGGCTGGCTGCCGGACTTCGGCAGGCCGGTTCCAACCCGGAAGATCGCCTTGCCGACGCTGCTGCTTGAACCGGAACTGTTGTAGAGCTGATCCGCGAAGATGTTCAGGTCGCGGATGTTGTCGGGTGTCGGCGAGCCCAGAGTCTGCACCTGGCTGAGGTTGACGGTCGTGCTCGAGCCCTTTGTCGTGAACCGCGTCCCGCCGGATGTCGTCGCGCCGCTGGCGTTGTCGCCGGCCACCCAGATATCGTTGCCGTCCGTGGTCACGGCCGCCCGGATGGCCGTGTAGTCGTATGCGTCCGTGAGCCGTGTGGAGAGGTCCACGCTGCCGTCATACTTGACGATCGCCACCACCCGGGGCGTGGTCAGCGCCGCGTCCACCGACGGATCGTCCTGGCTGCCTTCCACGTAGGCCCTGGCGTAACCGGTAAACGTGATGAAACGCCCGTCGACGGAGCGATGCACGTGGCGGTCGTGGTTGTAGACGCCGGCCATCGTGATGGCGTCCGGCCCCGAGTACGGCAGCGTGATTGTCTGTACCAGGACCGGCGAGGCGCCGCTCACGTCATATTCATCGACAAGGATCTTCTCGGCCCCGACGCCGGCGGTACATCGGATCACCACGAGGTTTTCCGGCGACGAAAACGACGCCGCGACAACAGCACCCTGGAGTACCCCCGCGAGGCACACCAGCGAAAGAGCAACAGACCGGCAATTGCGCTTCATCATCACTGCTCCATGGTCTTGAGAATCGACGCCCTGCAAAATACTCCGCGTTGGCAATCCCGTTCGGGGGCGGCCGGAGCGCCGACCACCCCCGCGAGATGTCATTCCGCTCCGTGCTGTTCGATCTCAGCCACGACGCCGCCGTGCCATGAGCATGGCTCCGCCCAGGCCGAGCAGCATCAGGCTGGCCGGCTCCGGGACCGGCGCGAAATCCAGACCGCCGAGCGTGTATCCGCCCGGCGCGGCGATGCAGGCGATCATCGCACCGGAAACGGTGCCGCCGTACGGCGAGGCGTCGATTATCCGCAGAATGCTGTCGCTCCGCCCGCCGTAAACGACGGCATTGCCCGACGCATCGAGCCGGGCCGTGATCTGCTCCAGCTCACCCCCGGCGGTGACCGTACCCTTCGCCGTCCATGTGCTGCCGATCAGGTTGTACTTGCGAAGCACGGTACCGGCGGCGGCGTAGACGGTATCGAGGCCGGGTACGGCCGGGTCGGCATCGAGAATGACGAAGCTCGTGATCGACTGGTTGTCGGTCGTGAGCTTGGTGAGCGTCTGACTGCCGGACTCCGGCAGCCCCGTGCCCACCTGGAAGAGGGCCTTGCCGACGCTGCTGCCGGAACCCGAGCTGTTGTAGAGCTGCCCGGCGAAGATGTTCACGTCGCGGATGTTGTCGGGCTGCGGCGTGCCGCCGGTGGACTGGACCCGGCTCAGGTTCACGCTGGTGGAGCTTCCCCTGGTGGTGAATCGTGTGCCGCCGGAGGTCGAAGTCCCGTTGGTGTTGTCGCCGCCAACCCAGATCTTCGTGCCGTTCGTCGTGACCGCCCCGCGCAGGGCGCTGTTGTCGCACGTGTCGGTGAGCTTTGTGGACAGGTCGTACGACCCGTCGTACTTCACAACGCCGACGACCCGCGGCGTGGCCGCTGCCGTGTCCAGTTTCGGATCGGCCGAGCCGTACGCCTTGTTGTATCCCGCAAAGGTCAGGTACCGGCCATCCACCGAACGATGCAGGTGTCGGTCGTGATCCATCAGACCCGGCATGGTCACCGCATCCGGGCCGGTGGACGGCAGTTCGATGCTCTGCAACAGCGATGGCGTGGCCCCGCTGATGTCGTACTCGTCAAGATAGATCTTCTCCGCCGCCGTTCCGTTCGTGCACCGCATCACAACCAGGCTGTCAGCCGTGAACGAAGCGGCTTCGGCAGTGCCGCACATCGTCAGAGCCACGGCCGCAACGGCAAGTACAGAGATTCCCCGGAACATCATTGCTTGCTCCTCCTTCTGTCTGACTGCACATTCTGAACGAGCGGGCGTCCGACCGCCGGGCCGCCCGGATTCACCACCTCGGAAGTCATTTTGGCTGCCACGTCAAGCCCGCGGAGTTGTATGTCCCGTCGCCCAGGACGTCGACGGTGGCCGCTTTGCGGCTGATCCAGCTCACGTGGGCGTCCGCGAATAGCAGATTGCCCCCGGCCTTGTGTCGGCCGCTCAGCCGGCACGACATCGGGCTGTTGCCCTTGGTCTTGCTGCGGTTGAGCCGGCTCGTGAAACGCGGCTGAGACTCGTCGGGGTTCATCATCTTTTCGACCAGGATCGGCGTCTCCGCCCCGCGCTTGATGCGATAGATCTTGAGGTGCAGGGTTCCGAACGCGTCCGTCGAGGTTGTTTGGATGAGGTTGTCCAGGCCGGAATTCCACGCATAGCACCAATAGGTCGGCCGTTGTTCTCGGGGGCTCGCCAGCGACGTCGCGCCGGGCGCGAACCCCCACATCATGTAGTAGCCGTCTTTCACCTCCGCGGGCGACTGGCCGTACGCCGCCGGCGTTGCCACGGGGCAGACGAACAGGCTGTCCGCGCCGGCGCCGGGCAGACGGACCCGCCCCGCCATGTGCGCTTCCTGCATCTTGGAGTAGCTGCTGAACGTCTTGTTGATCATCGGGGGCAACACGTTGGGCCAGAAGGACGGCTCGTCCCACGGTCCGACCGGATTGCCCTGCACGTCACCGTCGGCCATGCCTTCCGACGGCAGGTAATCGCGGTACATGTTCGCGTACATGTGGATCGCCTGTCCGAACTGGCTGAGGCGGGTCATGCAGATCACGCGCTGCGTGTTCTGCCGCGCCTTGGAGAGCGACGGAAGCAGGATGCTGACCAGCAGTGCCATGATGGCCACCACCACCAGAAGCTCAATCAGCGTAAAGGCCTTGCGCTTCCGTGGACCACAATCGCGCGGCATTCGGAAACACATGGAATGGTTATTCCTCACAGCCAAGGGCGGCAGTCGGGCCACGCATCACGTCATTTCCTGTCCGGCGCCAGAGCGGCTCATCGACGACCGACCCCCGGTCGGGTCACAGCTTGCCCTCGGATTGTTAGCCCAACCTTCGCACGGCGATGGAAATCGCGAGCGAGAATCGGCGTTGGC
>CAZUAI010000154.1:0-4856 GCA_964617875.1 uncultured Planctomycetales bacterium
ATCACCTACCCCAAGACGGCGCCGACCCAAAGCTGGTGAGAAATGCGGGTTAGCATCGTCGACGCAGTTGCCTCGGCGTTGTCCGGCGCGCCCCGCCACAGCCTGAACCTCTCCGATCCCGCGTCGACCGGGTTCGTCGTAACCTTCGCCATAACGCTCGTCCAGGGCACGTTCGTGAACATCCTGCTCGGCATACTGATGCTGCTGCTGTACGCCATACAGAGGTCGTTCTGCCGGCCGCCCGAACCGGCCGTCGGCCGTTGCGAGAAGTGCGGCTACAACCTGCGGGCCAGCTACGAGTTCGGCCGCTGCCCCGAGTGCGGCACCCCCTGCACGCCGCCCGCGCCCGCAGTCGGGCAGGCATCGCCGCACGGATGAATCGCCGTGCAGCGCGTGCATTCCACGTCCAGACCGGAAAGGTGGGCGAACCTTCGCGGCCGCGAGCACGCGGTCGCGAAGAACCGCCTACCTTACTTCCCTTCCAGCCAGTTGTCCCCCCAGTTGATGTCCATCTGGATCGGGACATCGAGCGGCAGGGCCGTGGTCATCTCACGGCGGATCATCTCGGCCTCGGCCTCGACGGTGGCGCGGGGGACCTCGAAGACCAGCTCATCGTGGACCTGGATGAGCATCCGGCTCGGCCGGCGCTCGTCGCGGATCCGGCGGTGGATGCGGATCATCGCCTGCTTGATCAGGTCGGCGGCGGAGCCCTGCACAACGGTGTTGACGGCGAGGCGTTCGGCGGCGGCGGCGGCCTGGCGGTTCTGCGAGCGAATGTCCTCGATCGCGCGCCGCCGTCCGAGGATCGTGCGGACGTAGCCGTCCCGCCGCGCCCGGGCGATGCAGTCGTCGATAAAGCCGCGGATGCCGGGGTAGCGGGCGAAGTAGCGGTCGATGAACTTCTTCGCCTCGGGCACGGGGATGCCCGTCTGGCGCGACAGGCCGTAGGCCCCCTGCCCGTAGATGATGCCGAAGTTCACGGCCTTCGCCCGGCCGCGTTGCTCCTTCGTCACCTCGGCGAGCGGGACGTCGAAGACCTGCGCCGCCACCGCGGCGTGGATGTCCCGCCCTTCGGCAAACGCGCGGACCAGGGCGGCGTCCCTGCAGAAGTGGGCCAGCACGCGCAGCTCGATCTGCGAGTAATCGGCCGTCAGGAGCACGTTCGCCTTGTCGCCCGGGACGAAGGCCCGGCGGATCTGCCGGCCGACTTCCGTGCGGATCGGGATGTTCTGCAGGTTCGGGTCGCTGGAGGACAGCCGGCCCGTGACCGCGCCCGTCTGGTTGAAGCTCGCGTGCACGCGGCCGGTCTTCGCGTTGATCATCTCCGGCAGCCGGTCCACGTACGTGTTCTTGAGCTTGACCAGCTCGCGGTACTCGAGCAGCAGGCGCGGTACGGCGTGGCCGGTCTCGGCGGCGAGCGTCTCGAGCGTCTCGGCGTCGGTGCTGCGCGATGTCCTGGTCTGGCGGACGACGCGGAGGCCCAGTTCGTCGAAGAGGACCTCGGCGAGCTGCTTCGTCGAGTCGATGTTGAACGGCCGGCCGGCGGCGTCGTGAATCTGGAGCGTCAGCTCCCTCAGGCGGCCGGCGAGGTCGTTGCTCATCTTCGCCAGGATGTCCGTGTCGAGCGCGACGCCGGTCTGCTCCATTTCGGCCAGGACCTCGACAAGCGGCATCTCCGTCTCGCGGAAGAGCGGCTCCAGGCCGCTCTCGACGAGCTGCGGTGCGAAGACCTCATACAGCCGCCAGGCGAAATCCGCGTCCTCGCAGGCGTAGTCGGACACGCGGCGGATCTCGACCTGGTCCATGCGGATCTGGTTGCGTCCGGTGCCGATCAGGTCGGTCGTCGGGATCTTCCGGTGGCCGAACAGCTCCATCGAGAGCGAGTCGATGCCGTGCGAACGACGGCCGGCGTCGAGAACGAAGCTGGCGATCATCGTGTCGAAGTCGACGCCGCGGACCGGCACGCCGTGCTGGTTGACGACGGAGATGTCGTACTTGAGGTTCTGGCCGACCTTGCGGACGGATTCGTCCGCGAAGATCGGCCGCAGCCGCTCGAGCGTTGCACGGCAGTCGAGCCGGTTCCCGCCGGGCCCGCGGAACGCGAGGTAGTATGCCTCACCGGCCTTCCACGCGAAGCTCATGCCGACCAGCTCGGCCGTCATCGGGTCGAGGTCGGTCGTCTCGGTATCGAAGGCGAATCGCCGGATCGCCCGCAAATCACCGAGGAAGCGGTCGAGCCGGTCCGGCGTGTCGATGAGTTCGTATCGCACGGGGCCGGCGTTGCGTCTGGGCGGCGGCGCGGCGGGCTCGGCGAAGAGCGAATCGGGGATCGGCGGCGGCTTCGGCTTCGGCGGCCCGCCGTCCGCGGCGTCGAGCTGCGACAACAGCCGCGTGAAGCCGAGTTCTTCGAAGATCGGCCGGAGCGCGTCGGCGCGGAGGCCCGCGAATCGCAGGTCGTCAATCGTCACGCCGATCGGCGCGTCGCGCCGGAGCGTCACGAGTTCGCGTGTGCGCGGCATCTGCCCGGCGAAGGCCAGCACGTTGGTCTTCAGGGCGGGCGTCAGCTCGTCGGCGTGCTTCAGGACGGCCTCGGCGGAGCCGTATTTCGCGATGAGCCTGGCCGCCGTCTTCGGGCCGATGCCTTTGACGCCCGGCACGTTGTCCACGCTGTCCCCGGTGAGCGTCTGCACGTCGATCGCCTGGTCGGGGCGGTAGCCCTTCTCGGCGAAGAGGCGGTCGGGGTCGATGATCTCGCCCTTGTTCGGGTCGAACATGCGGACGCGCTCGGCGAGGAGCTGTTCGAGGTCCTTGTCCTTGCTGACGAGGAAGACGTCGAGGTCGCGGCCGCGGGCCTGCTCGACGAGCGTGGCGATGACGTCGTCCGCCTCGAAGCCGGGCAGCCGGAGGATCGGCACGCCGGCGGCCTCGAGGATCGTCAGGATGCGCTTCTCCTGCGGGGCGAAGTCCTCCGGCGGGGGCTCCCGGTGGGCCTTGTATTCGGCGTAGATCGCGTCGCGGAACGTCGGCACGCCGCCGACGTCGATGACCATCGCGAGGTGCGTGGGCCTGCGGTCGCGGACGAGCGACAGGAGCATCTGCGAGAAGACGTACGTTGCCTTCGTCGGCTCGCCCGTCGGCGAACTCAGCTCGCGGAACGGGGCGTAGTAGCAGCGGTAGATCTGCGCGTGGCCGTCGATGAGGTAGAGGGCGTCGGGCATCGGCACGCATTCTAGCAGACCCCGGCCGCCAAAAAAGGCTTTGGGCCCGGGCCGGAGCGCGCAACCGTCCCTGGGCCCGATGGATACGTCGCAACAAAAAACTGCATAGCGAGGCAACTCCCCGCGTTTCTTCGCTTGACACGAATCGGCGGCGCTGTTAGCATGTTGTTCCAGGTGGTGTGTCGGTGGTCTTGCGGGTGTGAACGGCCGGGAGTTTCGCTCTCGACCTTTCGACCTTTCGACCTCTCGACCTCTCGACCTCTCGACCTCTCGACCTCTCGACCTGAGCCGTTGCGTTCTGCGGCCCGTGGCCGGTGGAGTGTGCGCCCGGAGGACGCGCCGCCGGTGGATGTGTGTTGCAGGAGGAACGTGTCATGGATCCCAGGTTCTCTGTTGTCGGTATGGTGGGTCTTCTCCTTGCGGGCGGGGTCACCGGCATCGCCCGGTCGGCCGAGCCGCTGACGCCGGACGAGGGTGCCCGGTACGCAGACCTCGACGCCAGACTGTTGCAGACGTTCACCAATGCTGATCTGGCCGACTATGTCGCGCTGAGGAGCCAGGATTGTGCTGCCAGGGGCCGGACGCCTGATCCAGCGGAGGAGATAGGTCGCTGCGCGACCAAGGGGCTCGGCCAACACTTCCGGCTGAACGCTGCGCGATTCGACTACACTGAGGGAGACTGCGTGGTGTTCGTTGAGCGAGCGATCGCGATCTCCCTAGCCACGGATTGGGCATCGTACTATAAGCTATGCGAACGCCTCCGCCACAAGCACGGCGAGATCGGCTTCTTTGATCGCAACTTCTTCACTCTCGCGGACTGGGTTCCCAGCAACACGGCTTGGTTGCTGCGGGACGTAACGGGCGAACTGGGTGTCCCCACCGCCGAGTTCGTGGATGTGGTACGCCGGCAGAGGTTCTTGGCAAAGGTCGACATCGGACGCGAGGACTCCGCAGCCGGGCGAACCGAAGCCCTGCGCGCCGCCAAGATCGCCTCGGCTCCCGAGCGGGAAGCGAGGACGCACCGATACATTCCCCGCGACGCAGTCCCCGCTACTCTTCCACGCCTGCAAACCGGTGACGTTGTCCTCGTGATTCGACGTCGGCAATCGCCGGGCCTCAAGCCTTGGCTGGACTGCGACCACATGGGCCTTGTCGTGGTCAACGCCGGTGGCGTCGTAACGATGCTGCATTGCGCCCCCGGGATCGCGCGTCAGGCACGGCTGACGCAGTTTCTCGCCCGATTCAACTTCGTTGAGGGTTTCAAGTTCCTGCGGCTCCGGGATGGCGCGCGCGGGATCGCCGCCAAGGCCATCGAAGAAACAGCCTTCCAGCCGCGCGTGCCCACGCCAGGCGAATTGGACGAGAAGATCGCCGGCTGGAAATCGAGTCGATGAGATGTAACTCCAATAGTAGCATGGGGAATGCTCAGGAAGGTCCGCAAGAAAGGAGTAGGCTACGATGAGTCGTTCAATGGTATGCGGCATCGCGATGTTCGCCGCAGCTTATCAGTTGAGCAGCAGGGGCATCGTGCAGGCCGGGACGGATTACGATGATGATTGTGTGCTCGAGGTGTCGTCCTGGGAACTAGCCCAACCTTCGCACGGCGATGGAAATCGCGAGCGAGAATCGGCGTTGGCG
>CAZUAI010000155.1:0-4785 GCA_964617875.1 uncultured Planctomycetales bacterium
CTGTCCCGCACGGCGGGTTCTTCACGGCAGTGCCATTCGTTCCTGACCCCCTCCCCGCGTGCAGGAACGGCCATGCACCCGGCGGGCAGCCGCCGTGAGCAGCCGAGTCCGTCGCCAATGATTGCGATGTCCGGAGGCGTGTGGTATGGAAGGGTCATGGTCCGACCATCTGGCATGCCACTTGCTGGACCCGTCGGCGGGCCGGCGGGTTTGCGCCGCCGTGCGCGCGTTCACACGGTCGCGACGGCCGCCGTTCTCGCGATCCATGCCGCCGCAGGACCGCTGCCGGCCGACGACTGGCCCCAGTGGCGCGGGATCGGGCGGGACGGCGTGTGGCGAGAAACGGGGATCGTCGAGCGATTCGGCACGGAGAAACTCGACTACCGGTGGCGGACACCGATCGGGCCCGGGTATGCCGGGCCGGCCGTGGCGGGGGGACGGGTGTTCGTCACCGATCGCCGGAAGGAGAAGAACACGGAGCGGGTGCTCTGCCTCGACGAGGCGACCGGAAAGGTGGCCTGGACGCACGAGTATGCGTGTGTCTACCGGGGCGTCGAGTATGCCGGCGGGCCGCGGGTGACGCCGACCGTGGACGGCGGGCGGGCCTACACGGTCGGGACGATGGGACACCTGTTCTGCCTCGACGTCCGCGACGGCAGGCCGATCTGGGCCCGCGAGTACACGCGAGACTTCGAGGCGGAGATCCCGATTTACGGCGTCTCGTCCGCGCCGCTGATCGACGGGGCGCGGCTGATCGCGCTGGTCGGCGGGGCGAAGGGCGCGTGCGTCGTCGCGCTCGACAAGGAAACCGGACGCGAGTTGTGGCGGTCCGTGTCCGCAAAGGAACCGGGCTACGCCCCGCCGGTGATCGTCGAGGCGGGGGGGACAAGGCAACTCATCGTCTGGTTGCCGGAGCGGCTTCTGTCGCTGGACCCGGCGAGCGGCAAGGTGCATTGGGAACAGCCCTTCCGCTGCCACACGGGCATCTCGATCATGACGCCGGTGTCCGACGGGAAGCAGTTGTTCGTATCCACGTTCTTCAACGGGCCGCTGATGCTGCGGTTGGCGGCGGACCGGCCGGCGGCAACGGTCCTGTGGCGCGGCACGAGCGACAGCGAGCTGAACACGGACAAGGTCCACTGCCTGATGTCCACGCCGGTGCTGAAGGACGGCTACCTGTATGGCATCGATTCGTACGGGGCGCTGCGATGCCTGCGGGCGGACACCGGCGAGCGGGTCTGGGAGACGTACAAGGCGACGGGCCACGACCGGTGGTGGAACGCCTTCCTGGTGCAGAACGGGGAGCGGACGTTCGTGGCGAACGAGCAGGGCGAGCTGATCATTGCCCGACTGACGCCGAAGGGCTACGAGGAGGTCAGCCGTGCGAAGCTGATCGAGCCGACGCAGCAGCTGCGGCGGCGGGACCTCGTCTGGTCGCATCCGGCGTTTGCCAACCGGTGCGTGTACGCGAGGAACGATCGGGAGATCGTCTGCGCGCCGCTCGGGAAGTGATGAGTGACCGGGAACGGCGCCCGCCCGGAAGTCGCGATCCCTGTGAAGCGCATCGAGCTTTGAACCCACGGCCTCATCCGGACGCGGGGATTCCGATCGCCGGATCTCAGAACGGCGATTTCAGACGCCCTTCGCGGTGCGCCATGATGTAGTCCATGAAGTGCTCGTCCCGGCCGAGGAAGCCATTGCGGGCGAGCTGAACGGCCTCGCTGTCGGGGTCGAGGCGGGCGACGTCGCCGGGGTGGCAGGTGAGCGGGTCGATCAGGCCGCTGTCGACGCCGGCGTCGATGGCCAGCCACAGCCAGACGGCATTCAGCAGGCGGCGGTTGGGAAGGCCGAAGCTGATGTTCGAGTGGCCGCCGGCGATGTGGATCTCCGGGTACTTGGCGCGGATGCGGCGGATCGTCTCGAGGCAGACGACGCCGACGTTCGGCGTGGCGGAGATCGTGTAGATCAGCGGGTCGGCGAAAAGGTCGGCGAGGGCCAGGCCGGCGGAGCGGCACTTGTCCACCATGCGATCGAGGTTCTCGCAGCGGTCGTCAACGCCGGTGGGCAGGCCGGACTCGCCGGAGGTCATCACGATCGTGCGGCAGCGGAAGCGCACGGCCAGATCAACGGCCTCGAGGCGTTCGAGCGACGCGGAATTGAGCATCGGCTGGGCGCCGCCGGCCTGCTGGATGGCCTCGAGGCCGGCCTGGAGCGTGGACAGCTCGCTGGAATCGATCGACAGCGGCACGGAGAAGGCCCGCGCGAGCACGCCGACCGTCCAGCGCATCGCCTCATTGCGGTCTTCGATTTCGGGGTTGACCTCGTCGACGTTGACGTCGAGGTAGTGCGAGCCGCGCTCGATCTGGCGCCGGGCCAGCCAGCGGAGGTAGGCCTCGCCCTGCTCTCGCTCGGCGTCGTTGCCGCGCCGGCCGGCCTCGACCGCGGCGGCCACGTGGGCGATGTTGCCGTTGCGGTAGGCCTCGGTGTTGCGGATCGCGTCGGGCACGGAAAGCAGCGCCTCGTTGCCGAACTCGTCCTGGAAGACGACGGCCTCGCGGCCGTCGGGGCCGGCCTTCACGCGATTGCCCTCGCGCTTGACCTTGCGGGTGCAGTGGATGTTCTCTCCGATGATGATGAACGGTCGTCCGGCGGCTGTACTCATTGGCGATGCCCTCGTCATCCTGCTATTATCGAACGGCAGGAGGTCGTACAGTAATCATGAGCGACCGCATCGTCAATGCCCTTCGCACCGGGCTCGATGGTCGTGAGTTCATCATCACGCTGGAGTATTGCCTGCCGCCCCGCGGGGAGTCGCTGAAGGCGCTGCACGCCATCGCGGAGTACGCGGCCGGGCAGGCGAACGTCCACGCCGTCGCCCTGACGGACCGGGTGACCAGCGAAAACGACTACGAGCCGCTGGAGGTCGCCGAGGACGTGATGCAGCGGTCCGGGAAGGTACCGCTGATCCATGTCTCGGGGAAGGACCGGACGCCGGCGTCGCTGGAGGCGCGGTTGCGGCAGTGCGCGGACGGCGGGCTGGCGAACGTCCTCATCGTGACGGGCGACATGCCCCGGCCGGAGACGCCGGGGCAGGTGATCGAGCCGGCGAACGGGTTCATGGACTCGGTGCAGGGGGTGCGGCTCGCGCGGGAGGTGAACCCGGCGGGGCTGGTCGCGGGGGCGGTGAGCACGTTCAAGTACACCGAGCCCGAGGCGATGAACCAGTACATCAAGATGCACAAGAAGGTGACGCAGGGGGCGCAGGTCATCTTCAACCAGGTCGGGTACGACCTCCGCAAGACGCAGGAGCTGACGTGGTACATGCGGCACGCGGGCGAGGAGACGCCGGCCGTCGCGGCCCTGTACTGGCTCGCGCCGGGGTTCGCGAAGTTCGCACTGGCGGGGAACGTGCCGGGCGTGCTGTTCACCGAGGAGTTCTGCAGGCGCATCGAGGAGATCTGCAGGGAACCGGACAAGGGCGAGGGACGGCGGACGGACATGATGGCCCTGCACATCGTCCTGTGCAAGCGGTTCGGCTACCGCGGCGTCCACGTCGGCGGGCTGAAGAAGCCGGAGAGCATCGACCGGATCCTCAAGCGGGCGGCGGAGCTGGACACGCCGGAGAACGACCTCGCCGCGCTCTGGTCGCGGTGGTGCGAGCACCTGAAGTTCAACGACGGGCGGACGGCGGAACTGGGGCAGCCGGACGGCTTCTACGTGTTCGCGCCGGACGCGGCCGGGCTGAACTCGACCGAGTGCGCGGAGCGCAACGGCGAGCATTACTCGTCGCCGCGGTACGCGTTGCTGCGGGCGATCCACGGGGTGTTCTTCGACAAGGGGTTGCGGCCGGGCGGCGTGGGGGAGCGGATCGTGCGGGGGCTCTCGCGCGTGCCGCTGGTCAAGCCGCTGGGCTACGTGCTCGAGCGGGCGTTCAAGATCCCACTGGTGGGGTGCCAGGGCTGCGGCTCGTGCAGCCTGCCGGACACGGAGTACGTGTGCATCGAGGGCAAGTGCGCGAAGCACCTGACGAACGGCCCGTGCGGCGGGCAGTGCAACGGGCGTTGCGAGGCGTACCCGGACCGCGAGTGCGCGTGGGTCGAGATCTACCGCCGTGCGAAGAGCCAGGGGCGGCTGGCCATGCTGCGGGAGCACTACGTCATCCCGAAGGACCGGTCGCTCAAGGGGACGTGCAGCTGGATCAACCTGTGCATGGGGCTGGACCATCACGCGGAAGAGCGGAAGCCCCCGGGGCGGCCGTCGGCTCGACGGACGTGACGTTCGTGCCGGATGCGAGCACAAGACCGGGCCGATCCCCTCGCACACGCAGACGAACATCGGGGTCATCCGGATGGGCCTCGACATCGCGATCGAGGTCGTCGAGGTGCATGAGGCGCCTCGGTTGATCCGCGTACGATCGCAATGATGCGTACAAAGGTCATCGCCCCCGCGGCCCGTCCCCGCGAAAGCGGGCTGGGAAAGCGGGGGTCCGGAGCAGCGGGCGGTGGTCTGGATCCCCGCTTTCGCGGGGATGACGGAGCAACCGGGTTGCCAGGCGACCCCACAGCGAACGGCCAGCACGGACAACGGGCACGCCGAGTCTGCGCCGTGGGGTCAGGGGCATGCCCGGCGTGAAGGGCATGAAGGGCGAGAAGAGCCGGTCGGGACGGCCGGCTTGCCGAGCGGCGCGGCCCGCGAAACAATGGCGGCGTCCGGCGCAAGGAGCAATTCATGCGGTTGTCGCCCTCGGCATCGCCATCGTCACGACCAGCGGCAGCCGCACGGCCG
>CAZUAI010000156.1:0-4689 GCA_964617875.1 uncultured Planctomycetales bacterium
GCCTGCACCTCCGCGACAGCCCCGGCCTCGGTCGGGGTTGTCTCAGTCCGGGCAGCCCCCGGAATCCGCTCCGCCTTCCGCCCCGTGAACTGCTCCCAGCGTTGCACGATCACGTCGCAGTAGGCTTGGTCGAGTTCCATTAGGAATGCACGCCTGCCGGTCTGCTCGCAGCCGATCAGGGTCGAACCGCTGCCGCCGAAGAGGTCAAGCACGTTCTGGCCAGGCAGCGACGAGTACTGGATCGACCGCACCGCCAGCTCGACCGGCTTCTCGGTCAGGTGGACCATCGACTGCGGGTTGACCTTCTTCACATGCCACAGGTCGGTCGCGTTGTTCGGCCCGTAGTAGTTGTGACCCGCGCCTTCCTTCCAGCCGTAGAAGCAGATCTCGAACGCGCCCATGAAATCCTTGCGCGTCAACACGGGGTGCTGTTTGTCCCAGACGATGCCCTGGCTGAAGTACAGCCCTGAGGCGGCGAGCGGCGCGGGGTAGTTGCCGAGGTTGGCGTAGCCGCCCCAGATGTAGAACGAGCCGCCCGGCTTGAGCACGCGCGAGGCGTTGCCGAACCACGCCAGCAGCATTTCGTCAAAGGCCTCGGTGGTGACGAAGTCGTTCTCCAGCGGACGGTCCTTGGCGCGCATCTTCTTGCGGGCCTTCTTCGGATCGCTGACGCCGCGTGCCTGGTCGAAGCCCTGGTGATGCAGCTGCGCCTTCTTGTTGCTGAACGAACTGAGACCGGCAGCGATGGCCGTGTTGCTGCGCGGCTCGACCTTCACGTTGTACGGCGGGTCCATCGAAACCAGGTCGATCCCGTTGCCATCGAGCAGCCGGTCGAGGTCCTCCACGCTGCCGCTGTCGCCGCACATCAAGCGGTGATCGCCCAGCACCCAGATGTCCCCGCGCTGCGTGACCGGATCGTCCGGCGGCTCGGGCACCGAGTCCGGGTCGGTCAGACCCTCGGCCACGTCGCCGTCGAGCAGGTGGGCGAGTTCGTCATCGTCGAAGCCCAGCACGCTCAGGTCGTAGTCGGCTTGCTGCAGGTCCTTGAGCTCGATGGGCAGCAACTCGAAGTCCCATTCGGCCAGCGTCGCGGTCTGGTTGTCGGCGATGCGATACGCTTTGACCTTCTCCGGCGGCAGGTCGGTCGCCACGTGGACCGGCACCTTGGCCAGGTCCAGCTTCTTCGCCGCCTTCCAGCGGGTGTGTCCGACGATGATGACGCCGTCGGCATCCACCACGATCGGTTGGCGGAACCCGAACTCCTTCAGGCTCGCCGCCACGGCATCAACCGCGTCGTCGTTGACTCGCGGGTTGCCCGGGTATGGCTTGATGGCCTCAATGGGCCGCAATTCAACATCGAACGTCCTGGTCGTCATGGATGCACCTCCGTGTGCGTTGAAGAAGTGTCTGCCCAGCGAGTCACTTCACGGCACAAGCCGATGAATTCCTCGCTCGTCATGGAGCCTTTGGCACGATTCACGTCCTTGTGTAGAACCTGCGTGTTCTCGATGGTGTGTTCGCCGCCAAGGCGGATGGGCACGATGTGGTCGATAGCGGCCGTTTGCGGCGTGAGCGCTCGTCCAGTTAGGGCGCAACGGTAGTGTTGATGCTCCAGAAGACGCAGCACATTGTCTGTAGACACCGGTCCCGTCGGCCTGGCGGCAATCACCACTGCCGCTTCCCCTTGGGGATATAGCGGCTCCCAGCCGTCACGCGCCGAGTGGCCCATAGATGCCAGTCGCTCCTGCGAGCGTGGTTCGCTTTCGTGGCGGCAATGCCGGACGCCAGGCGGGCGAATACCCTCCATGTCGGCCTGGCCGTCACTCGTGAATTGCCTTTGGCTGGCGGACGACTGAGGCGGATTCTCCAGCCTTGCACCATGCTGTGCGCCGCACGCGACCACGGGTTGCCAAGAATCCGCGCGTTGTGCCTGTCGGTGCAAAGGCGACTGATCAAACCGCTCGCAGATCGCCGCCACTCCACTTTCATTGCTGCTTCCATGCATTTGGGCCTCCTGTGCCCGGAAAAAACCGGACAGCGCAAACAAACTTTGCTATTCCTCGTGACTGTTCCCGCCGCCATCTTCCGAGGCATTGGCCTGGAAGTACCTAATCTGAAGATTCGAAGATTCACCCCCCGTCTCACGTACACACACGCATACACGCGGGCGGGCGTCGCGCGAGGGGGTGGGGGTGAAAGAGAGAAACATGAAGAGAGAGTTGTTGTTTTTCCTTATATTCCTGCTGTTTTCGCGGTTCTGAAGTTTCACCCTTGGGGGGTGAATCTTGGGTGAACCTTGGGGAATCTTCAGCCGGGTTTGAGCGTTCATGATTCACCCCCTGGTGAAGTTTCACCCTGAAGATTCACCCCACCCGCCAAGCGGTATGACCGGATGGGCCAGCCCGGCTTGGCAGTCGTGGTGATCTCGATGTCGCCTTGCTGGACCAGCGTCTCCACCAGCATGCCGAAGCTCTTGGAATCCATCTTCATTCGCTTGAGCAGCACGCTGTGCGGCAGTTCGTACCCTGGGGCGCTGCGAAGTTTCTCGACAGCCTTGAGGCACTCGGCGTGGAACGGGTTCTCCGCGACGTGGCCCGCCGCCATGAACAGCATCCGCCGGGTCTGGTGCATGACGAACGCCGATGCCCACTCAACAGCCGCCAGGCCGATGCGCGGCGACTGGTGGTTCTCACTGATCGCGTACAAGAGCGCCAGCTTGCGGGTCTGCTCGCTGACACGGCCCCAGACCGTGGTGCCGACCGGATCGCTCTTGGCTTCCGCCTTGGTGTATTCGGCCTCGGCGGCCTTGCGCGTCTCGATCAACAGCCGCCTGGCCTCATCGGTGTGCTCGACGACGGCGGGCACGGGGTGGATGTCCAGCAGGTTGCCCCGGCGCTCGCCAGGCTGATAGTCAGCCCACCACTTGGCCGTCGCCAGCACTCTTGGCGGCGGCGGGTCTAGACCCGGCTCCTGGCCTGCTGGTCGCGGCCCGGATTCGAGGATGATCATGCGGGCGAAGAAGCCGTTGGTGAGCATCCGCTCGCTGAGGGCCTCGTAGTAGTGGTTGGGGATCGCCGTGCCGTAAATGACCAGGCAGGGCTGATCGATGACACCCGGCGATTCCTTGCCCGCCTTGCGGCGCATGGGGAAGACGCTGTTGGCCGACGAGTACATCGTCAGCATCGTGCCCATGATCGCCTCGTGCCGGGCATCCTTGGCCTTGTTGATCGACTGGAGCATGCCGTCGATCTCGTCGGTCTGGAACAACATGCTGGGCGTCTGAAACAGCGCGTCCTGCAGGCCCTCGCCACTGGCAAAGTGCAGCCCAAGGCAATCGGCCATGCCGACGGCATGAAGAACGTCGTTGTTGACTTTGCGCGACTGGTCTTTGCCCGCGCTGGAGTGCGCCAATCCCAGCAGGTAGATGTTGGTGCGGTTGTCACCTGGATCGCGGACCTTGCGGCCCGCAAGCACCGCCTGAAGCGCCAAGGCCCCGGCGAACGCCATCACCGGGTTGGGGTATGGCGCGATGGCCAGTGTGTGATCCATCACCTCGCTGATGAAGCCGGGCACCCGCAGCATCTCGGCGGGCATCGGGCCTGGGTCGGGAATCTCTGGCACACGGGCGGCTTGTCCGCCGCACAGCGCCATTGTCTTGCCGACATCGCCATTGTTCGGCGAACAAGCGCCGGGTGCGGCGGACATTCGCACAATGGCCGAAATGTCCGCCCCGTTGGCATTGTCCGCCCGAGAATCGCCACCGTAGCCAGACAGTCGCAGAGAACCGGCGGCCTGTGCCCAATCGCCGCCGTGGTTCAAAAGCGTGTAGACCGAGAACGGCGAATAGGCCCGATTCGGCTCGAACGGCGCGGCGTTGGCGCTGAAGACGTAGAAGACCCCGTCCATCAGCGAGGCCGACCAGCCCGATGCCTTGCCGGGCCGTCGCCAGTATTCGTTCTCGCCGGGCTTCGCCAGCGACCAGCCGTGCTGTGCGAGCACGGCCCGCACATCGCCGCGCATGTTGAAATCATCGCCCGGCCTGTCGGCGTTATGCGACGCACAGGCGGATTGTGCGGCCGACGATGGACCTCTCTGGCCGACAATGCCGTTGTGCGGCGGACAGTCGACGACCGGCGGCACATATTCATTCAGTTCCCACGCTGTCCGCAGCAGAAGGTCCCTCTCGGCCTCGGTCAGCACGGGCAGGTCGCACAGGTCGCCCTGGATCACCTCATAGCCGGGCGTCGGCGCACAGAGGAAGAGGCCGCCTTCGCCACGGGTCTCGATGAGCGTGACGATCTTGTCGCCATCACGGCGCTGGGCCAGCTTCATGTTGCCGCAGACCTCGCGCTCGCAGAGGTAGCACACGTGCCGCCCGTCGCGCTGGGTCTTCTCGATCACCAGCTTCGCCAGCAGGTCGGGCGGGATGCGCGCCGCCCAGGTCTCGCAGAGTTCGCCCCCGGCGTCGAAGTCGATCATCTCGGCGTTGTGCGACACGCGCCCGCAGAGAATGCAGACCGCTTCGGGTGAGTTGGCGAACCACGCGGACAACTCGGCCTCGGTGGGCAGCCGCTTGCGATACCGTTTCCACTGGCCCACCGCCGGGCGCTTCTCCACCCGCCGCGCGGGCAGGGCGCACAGACCGGCGGCCAGGTAGTCCATCGCGGCGCTATGCAATGTGTCCTGCTC
>CAZUAI010000157.1:0-4681 GCA_964617875.1 uncultured Planctomycetales bacterium
CGCTCGGTCTCTGTCCCGCACGGCGGGTTCTTCACGGCAGTGCCATTCGTTCCTGCGCCCCCTTGCGCACAGTCGGCCATGCGCACGGGCCGATCAGTCATCTTGCGCCCGGACTACAAAGCAGCCGATCCCTGTCGCGGCGTCAGGACCACCCTGTAAATCACGGACGCTCCACGAGTGCGTCACTATGGCTTCGCCCTTGCCTTCGTCATTCGAGCCTCGTGGCTCGTCATTCCGGGAAGCCTTGGTGCCGGCAGGCCTCCCCCGCGGGCGCGGGCCACGACGGCGCCCTGCCGCATGGACCCCATGCCGCCCGCGGTTACAATCGGGCGATGCCCCGGAGCCAGCCACGCCCCGCCTGGAGTGCCGACCTCCTCGTCAATCCCCACCGACAACCGGACAAGGCGAGTCGCGTTAGGCGCATGTTCGACGCTATTGCCCCGACATATGAACTCGTAAATCGGGTGATGTCTCTTGGGCGAGATGCTTCATGGCGGCAGGCGATGTTCCGTCTGGCCCGTGTTCGGAAGGATGACCGCCTGCTGGACGTGGCGTGCGGGACAGGTGATGTCTGCCGTACGTTCGGTGGGGGTCAGCCAGCCCCACAACGCATCGTGGGCCTCGATTTCGCGGCGGGCATGCTTGCGCTGGCCCGATTGAAGGCGCACAGTCCGGTCCACTGGTGCCGGGGTGACGGAACGGCATTGCCCTTCCGGGATGGTTCGTTCTCGCTCGTCACATGCGCGTTCGGCGTGCGGAACTTCCAGGACCTCGATACGGGCCTGCGGGAAATGTATCGCGTCCTGACACCGGGCGGGCGGGCCGTGGTGCTCGAGTTCGGCATGCCTTCGACCGCCGTGCTGCGGGGACTGTACGGCCTGTACTTCCGGGTCGTGATGCCGCTCGCCGCTACCGTGGTCTCGCGCGATCGCTCCGGGGCGTATCGCTATTTGCCGCGCTCGGTGTTATCCTTCTGTGATCGAGCGGAGTTCGTGTCCCGCTTCCGACGGGTCGGCTTTGCGGACGTGGAGGTGTATCCGCAGACCCTGGGCATCGTCTCGGTCTTTCTGGCACACAAGTGAATGATGGCCGACGTCAGGCATACACTGGTCCGACCCGCGACGCATTCCCGTCGGTCGGTGGTGCGTCTGCTCCGGGCGATCCGCCATGCGGCGGTGCCCCGCACGGCCGAGCCCGTGCTGACCGACGTCTGGTCGCGCACGCAGCCGAAGTACCGGCGGCGGGCGATCCTCCTGCTGCTGATCAATATCGCCCTGTTCGCCGGACTGGGATGCTTCGCGTTCTGGCTGCGGACGGGGCAGCCGATCCCGTTCCTCGCGGCGGACTACTGGGACCTGTACTGGCAGACGTTCAACCCGACGGCCGCGAGACAGGTCACGCTGATCGACTTCCTCATCGCGCCGATCAACGCCCAGCAGGCGCCGATGCAGATCATCGTGCTGGCGCTGCTGCTCGCCTCCTTCGTGTCGATCCCGATCCTGATGGCGATGCTGTATCGGCTGCCGACGGCGCTGATCTTCGTCTTCATCATCGGGTTCGTGGCCGTGTTTCCGTGGCTGGCGCTGACGATCACGCTGTCGTGCGTGCTGACGAGGCTGCGGCCGTTGCAGTTCTCGTTCCGCTACGCAACGGCCCTGATCGCGCTGGTGCCGGTGCTCCTGTATTTCTACAACGCCACGCGGAGCCCGCTGATCGAGGCTTCGTACACCACGCCGATCGGCGCGGCGACGCTGTACGCCCCGTGCGTGCTGGCGGTGCTGGCCTCGTGCCTGGTGATGGGGACGGTGCTGCTCATCGCGCGGCTGGTCAACTACCGGCCGGGGGCGATCGCCCCGCTGATGGCCGTGATGTTCGCCCTGCCGGTCGTGCTGTTCGAGGCCGAGGTGGGGCGCGACGAGCTGTACTACCGGCTTCTCGAAAACGAGTGGGGCCCGCGGTCGATGAGCCATTTTCGCGACCGGGAAGCCCCCGCCGTCATGCGCGAGCTGGCCGAGCAGAAGTACGCGGACGAAGCCGAGCAGGCCGGCTCGCAGGGGCCGACCCGCAGCATCCAGGACATCGAACGCGAAATCCGCGACGCCTGGAGCTATCAGCTCGATCCCCTCGGCATCGCGGACGAACAGTTGAACCAGTTCCAGCTCGATCAGTACCGGGCGGTCCAGGCCTGCGATCGGTTCCGCGATGACTTCCCGCGCAGCCGATACGTGCCGAACGTGCTGTACATCAAGGGGCGGACGCTCGACATGCGGATCGATCTCGAGACGTTCCGCCGCAACGGCAGCCTGCATTACTACCAGGACTTCCCCAACCAGGTGTCGGCAAGCACGTGGGCCACGCTCTACCAGCAGTACCCCGATTCGCCGGCGGCCGCCGTCGCGCTGTACCGATCCGCGCAGCTGGACGTCCGGGCCGGGCGCATCGACCACGCCCTGGAGCTGCTCGACACGATGATCGACCGGTTCGGCGACACTCGCGCCGTCGCCGCGTCGGCCCCCGCGCGCCTGATGGCGACGCTCGACCGGACCGCGCCGACGAGCACACTGGATCTCCGGCTGAAGGACGTGGTCAGCGAAGGGCGGCGGCTTCGCGACCTGATTCGAAGGAACCGGCCGACCCCGTCGGACGCGGAGGCCGACGCACCGCTCGCCGAACTCTTCCGCTGCGACCCGCGGCATCGCCTGTACGCGCGGAACCTCCGGGAGATCATGGAGCGCTACCCCGCCACCCGCCTGCAGGACAACCTCGCCCTCGAACGCGAGAAGGCGATGAACGCGCAATCGGCGAGCCTCAAGATCGAGGGTCTCAAGCGATTCATCCAGGTCTACGGCGGACAACCGGGCGGCGATGCCATGCCGGAGGCGTACTATCGGCTGGGCGAGGCCTACATTCTCGACAACCGCCCGGCGGACGCACTCGATGCGTTCGAAGAGGTATTGAGGAAGTTCCCGGATTCGGCCTGGGCCGAGCAGGCCCGGCAGATCACGGCCCGCGCCGCCCTTCGCGGCGTGACCACGAACAAGGCACCATGAACCCGCCCGCAAGGCACATCGTTGTCGGCATCACAGGGGCCAGCGGAGCCGCCTACGCCAGGCGCCTTGTCGAGTCCCTGACCGCCCCCGACGCGGCGACGCACGCCCACGTCGTGATCTCACCGCACGGCCGGCAACTCCTGGCGGACGAGCTGGGAATCCGGCAGGTGACGCCGGCGGCCCTGACCGGGGCCGCGGCCGGGCGAATGACGATGTACGATTACGATGACGTGGGCTGCGCGCTCGCCAGCGGCTCGTTCCGCACCGACGGCATGGTCGTTTGCCCGTGCAGCAGCAACACGCTCGGAGCGATCGCCGCCGGGCTGGGCGACAATCTCATCACCCGGGCGGCGCACGTCACGTTGAAGGAGCGACGACGGCTCGTGCTCCTTCACCGGGAGATGCCGGTCAGCCCGATCGACCTGCGGAACATGCTGCGGCTCTCGCGTGCGGGAGCGGTGATCTGCCCCGCGTCGCCGGGTTTCTACCGGAAACCGCGGACGATCGACGACCTCGTCGATTTCGTCGTGGGCCGGCTCCTGGATCTCCTGGACGTACCGCACGCGCTCCGCGTTCGATGGGAGGACGCGGACCTCCCGCGGCGCCCGCCGGGCCGGGAGGCGGCCGGCTCGTGATCGCGGCGCGGCAAAGCGAAAACCACGGCACGCCGCCCGATTCCCGGCGCCCCTCCCTGCTGCGTTCGATCCGTCTCTGGGGCTTCATGATCAAGTTCAGCCACTCGGTCTTCGCGATGCCGTTCGCGCTCATCGCCGCCTTCCTGGCGGGCCGGCACCGGCCGTCGGGGCACCCCGACGTTCACCAGATCCTGCTGGTCGTTCTCTGCATGGTCGCCGCGCGCTCGGCGGCAATGACGTTCAACCGGATCGTCGATGCCGCGATCGACGCCCGCAACCCGCGGACGGCCAACCGGCCGATCCCCGCGGGGACGATCAGCCACGGGCGGGCCGCCGTGTTCTTCGCGATCTGCGGCGCCGTCTTCGTCGCGGCGTGTTCGGGGTTCCTTGCCGCCGACGGCAACCCGTGGCCGCTGGCCTTGTGCCTCCCGGTGCTGGGGTACCTCTGCTTCTACTCGTACACGAAGCGGTTCACGCGATGGTCGCACTTCGTGCTCGGCTCGGCGATCGCCTTGTCGCCGCCGGCGGCCTGGGTGGCAATCGACCCGGCGTCGCTCGGCGGGCCGGCGTTCGTCCTGATGGCGGCGGTCACGCTCTGGATCGGCGGGTTCGACATCCTCTACGCGTGCCAAGACGTCGAGCCCGACCGCCGGGACGGCCTGCACAGCCTGCCGGCGAAGCTCGGCATCCCGACCGCGTTA
This sequence comes from uncultured Planctomycetales bacterium, assembly GCA_964617875.1. Classification (GTDB taxonomy): domain Bacteria; phylum Planctomycetota; class Phycisphaerae; order UBA1845; family PWPN01; genus CAZMVY01. The sequence goes on from CAZUAI010000157.1 coordinate 4,387, forward strand.
TGGATCGCGCGGGCCGCGCACGGCCTGACGGTCGCGTTGCTTACCGCGCTGGCGCCGCTGGCTGGGCTTGGGGGCGTCTACGTCGCGGGCGTGGCGGCGGTGGCCGTGCTGCTGTTCGTCGAGAACCTGCTGGTCCGCGCCAACGACCTCTCGCGCATCAACGTCGCGTTCTTCACGGTCAACGGCGTGGTAAGCCTGCTGCTCGCCGCCTGCGCGATCGCGGACATCATTCTGCGGCCTGCATAAACCCCCAAGTTGCATAATCCGCACCTCGCACGAGCGAAGATCGTACGGA
>CAZUAI010000158.1:0-4638 GCA_964617875.1 uncultured Planctomycetales bacterium
AACGCCGATTCTCGCTCGCGATTTCCATCGCCGTGCGAAGGTTGGGTTAGCAACGCGTTCCGCGCGCCATGCCGGGCGTTGGGGGCCGCTGCGGAAGCCCGGAATCCCGATCGGTAACTACAACGCCTGCCGCGGACGAACGATAAGAGGACGGGGGAAGGTATGCGCGGAGAACCGCATGGCGGACGAACTGCTTATCGGACATGTGATCCGGGTCGAGGCGGAGGGGGTCGAGGTTCTGGTGACGGCGCCGCAGATGGAAATCGAGCACGGCGGGGAGCATTACCGCGTCGGCCAGCTCGGCTCGTATGTCGCCCTTCCGCACGAGAAGCGGATTCTCATCGGCTACATCACGGCGATCGGGCGGCACGAGGGCCCGCTCGACGACGCGAGCCACACGGTCGTGCTCTCGTGCCAGTTGCTCGGCACGATCGCCGCGAAGCACTTCCTTCGCGGCGTCAACGACTACCCGACGATCGGCGACCCCGTGCGGATCGCCACGCAGGACGACTTCGCCATCATGTTCGGCTCGCAGAAGGACACGGGCACGCGGCGTTCGTTCACGCTGGGGCGGTTCGCGCTCAACACCGAGTTCCCCGTCCGCGTGCTGGGCAAGGAGTTCCTCAGCAAGCACGTGGCGATCATGGGCAACAGCGGTTCCGGCAAGAGCTGCACGACGGCCCGCGTGCTGCAGGAGATCACGTCGCTGCCCGACTCGCAGGTGGTCCTCTTCGACCTGCACGGCGAGTATTCGAGCGCCTTCTCCGACGAGAACGGCCAGCTCAACCCGAACGTGACCTACCTCGGCGAGCGCGACCTGATCGTGCCGTACTGGCTGCTCAAGTACGAGGAGCTGGAAACGCTGTTCGTCGATTTCTCGAACCCGCTTCACGTGAGCAACCAGGTCGCCCTCCTGAAGGACGCGATCTACCGGCTCAAGACGCCGGCCGCGCAGGAACTGGATCTCGTCAAGGAGATGACGCTCGACTCGCCCCTGTACTTCCCGCTCGACCGCCTCAAGATCTACGCCGAGAACATGAACGAGGCCCGCTACGTGCTGGCCGGCGAGCAGTATGCGTTCACGAAGCTCGCGCTGCGGTCGCTGCCCGCGGCCGAGCAGGAGGAGCTGCTGATCACCCGCCGCTGCGCGTTCAACAAGGGCAAGCCCGAGGGCGAGATCCCCCACGCGCTCTACCACGGCAAGCTGCTCGGGCTGATCCAGAAGCTCGAGACCCGGCTCAACGACCGCCGGTACGACTTCCTCCTCCGCCCGCTCCAGCAGGCGCAGAACTCCGAGCTGTTCCGCGACCTGTGGAAGGAGACCGCCTCGCCCGGCGAGCTGACGACGTCCATGACCGAGTTCATCAAGACGATCCTCGGCCGGCGCGAGCCGCGCGGCAACCTGACGATCGTGGACCTTTCCGGCGTCCCGTTCGACATCGTGGACATCACGGTGGCCGTGCTCACGCGCCTGCTGTTCGACTACAACTTCTGGTCGCCCCCGTCGCAGCGGCACCCCGTGCTGCTCGTCTTCGAGGAGGCGCACAACTACATCCCGCGCGTCGCCCCCGAGCGGTCGTTCGCCAAGCACATCGTCGAGCGGGTCGCGAAGGAGGGGCGCAAATATGGCGTGACGGCGATGATCGTCAGCCAGCGCCCCTCCGAGCTGTCCGAGACGGTCCTCTCGCAGTGCAACAACATGGTCGTCATGCGGATGAACAACCCGGACGACCAGGCCTACGTCCGGAAGGTGGTCAGCGACCAGTTCGGCAGCCTGATCCGCATGTTGCCGATCCTCCGGCCCGGCGAGGCGTTCGTCATCGGCGACGCCGTGCTCATGCCGCTGCGGACGCTGATCGACCTGCCCGCGCGCCTGCCGCGAAGCGGCGACGTGGACTTCGTCTCGCACTGGTCGAAGGGCACGCCCGACGCCGACGTGTTGAAGATCCTCGAACACTGGTGGCGGCAGGACCGCCGGCTGCTGAACGCGCCGGCCGAGAGCGTCGTGCCCATGCCCGTGCTTGATGCGCCGATCCCGCCGCCGGCACCGGAGAGCCAGCCGAAGCCGTTGCCCCTGCGGATTCCGACGGCGGCGGGCAAGCCTCCGCTCCGGTTCCCCCCGCAGCCGGGGTAAGGAAAACGCGCCTGCCGGAGCCCGGAGCGCCGGCGACGCGCGGCTTTGCCGTGTCGCCCCATGTCCCGTGTTCTTTCGATCGGGGGAACGCGTGGGGCCACGCGACCGCGAACCCGTAACGCAAGACGCCCGTGAGGCAATCCCTCACGGGCGTCTTTCGAGTGGCTTAGCTTCGGCACAGTGGCGGCGGAGACCGTATCGGCATTTCGCCAGGAACGCGTGCTCCGACTTTGCACATGTGCCCACAGTGGCCGGGCCCGCCCAAGCCTTATCGCGGCACAATCCTGCCGCCGCGGCTATGGCGCTGAGTCCACCGGGCACACGCCAACGGCCTAGGCCTGCCTGTCCGTGAGCACATCGTGCATCTCCCGAAACACGCAGACCCCCGCTCCAGCCGCGCGGCTACCGAATCCGGTGGCCGCGAAGCCGTGCAGCCCGACGATCCGCTTCCAAGCGGACTCGCGGCTTTGCGTCCCGCCGTTACCGGCGGTTTGCCCACTCGAGGGCCACAAACAACCCACAGAACCGTATGATACGAACCCCGACCGGTCAAATGAAAACCCCCGTTGCGGTCGTATCCCCAATCGGCGGCGCGAGATGCGCCGGCCACGCCGGCCGGTACGCACCTTGCCTGCGGCCTTGCGCCGCCGCCCGGGCCGCCGGTCCTGGAGCAGCGCGTTTGCGCCGGCTGCGGAATGGCATCATCCAGGCCATCCTGCCCGCCGGAAAGGACTTCGGGCCGGAAACAAGGCTGTCGGAAACCTACGCGACGCTCGGGAGCCGACCGACGCCCGAAGGCTACAGGGCGTTCCAGTGTGCCGGACGCTCGGCCATGATTCTCCCCGACGGCACGAAGTTTGGAGGAACGCCGGTAGCCGACTGGCTGACGCCCCCTTATGCGATGGCCGTCCGACTCCTGTTCGGCTCCGTCGCAGACGGACGCCTTGCGCCCGGTTTGCGTTCCGCCCCCCTGCGGGATATACGGTCGTTGACGCGCGTCGATCGCGCGGAGAAGTCGTCGAGAAGGGCCGCGAAGACGCCCCGGAAGCCGGCGAAACAGTGGCCGAGATCCTCGCCGAAGGTGGCGCGAGTCCGTTGCGGCGGGGGCGACGTCGCGAAGCACTCATCGAGTTGCCCACGACCCGAACGGCGACGCAACCAACCCGCGACCCGCCCTGCGGGGAAACAACCGTGGGAAGTCCGGGTGGAATTGCCGACGACGCGCCCGGCTACGACGAGTCCATCGCAGCCCAATGCCGGCGCTGCACCCTGATACTCGGTCGCGCCGTGAGTGCTCGCAAACGGCGCGGCCGTTCCTTCGACGTGGGCCGCGCGACGGTCGGAGATTGGAGCCACGCATGAGGTTGTCCGCAGTCCAGTGGGCGGTCCTGTTCGTTGCCAGTCTCACCGTCGGGTGCATTGTTGCCGCGATGACGGCGGCGATACTTCGTCGCGCCGCCCTTCGCGTCTTTCCCGAACTCTCGCTGTTCGGGCCGGATCGAAGGGCGCGGAGTGCGGCCTTTCGTCAAGCCGGACGGAACGGGCCTACAGTATGCGGTTTCGTGCTCCTCGTACCGGCCCTCTGCTGGATATTCCTCGGGCCCCGCGCAATCGTGCATGCCTGGCCCCGTCTGCCGCGAGCCGCCGCGGACGCGATCGTCTGGGGGCCGACCGTTCTCGCCCTGATTGTGGTGCCGCCCGTGATCACCCGCACGACGATCCGCCGCCGGCTGCGCAGGGAACTGGTGAGGCGAGGCATCCGGGTCTGTCTGGAGTGCGGGTCCGACCTCCGCGGGGTGCCTGCCGTCGCGTGTACCCACTGCGGCGCGTCCCCGAATGCTGAACCGACCGGCGAAATGCCGGGGCCGCGCCCCGAATAGGCCCAGTCGGTGCACACTCAGTCGTTGGCGCATGCCGCGTCCCGACAGTCGGCCATCGTGTCGCGAGCGACATCAGCCGCCGTACAGCCGCCGCCCTGGTTTGATGAGGTTCTCGTGAAGCTGCCCCGACGCGGCCGGCGTACGGCTACAATGCCGTCTGTTTCTTCCCGAACGCGATCACCTCCGCGTTCGCGCCGTTCAGGATCGCGTGGTAGCCATGTAGGGCAGGTCGAGTTTTCGAGCCCTGCCATTGTGCTGAAGAAAAGACTCGTTGAGGCCCTTGACAAACGCAGAGGACCGAGTACATTACACTAAGGGGGGTTAGAATGCTGCGGTGTGCATGCGGGTGCGTGTAGGAGTGGCGGGGGTTCGACCTCTCGACCTCTCGACCTCTCGACCTCTCGACCTCTCGACCTCTCGACCTCTCGCGAACCGTTGTGTTCCGCGCCCCGCGGGGGTCGTGTGCCGGGCGTTCGTTACGCCCATCGCAGGAGGAATGATCATGAATGTCAGGGGACTGGCCATCGAGTTTTGGTTCGTCGTGCTATTGTGGGTCGGCGCGATCCCAGTGTTAGCCCAACCTTCGCACGGCGATGGAAATCGCGAGCGAGAATCGGCGTTGGC
>CAZUAI010000159.1:0-4549 GCA_964617875.1 uncultured Planctomycetales bacterium
GGTCTCTGTCCCGCACGGCGGGTTCTTCACGGCAGTGCCATTCGTTCCTGACCCCGTTCCCACACAGGGCCGTGCACAAGCCACGGCCTCGGCACTCGCGATTTCGCCGGCTGCCGCTATAATGTGCGGATGATCCGGAGGCCCGTGGGCCGACGGACAATCGCGAACCGGCAGGCCCGGCCCGGCCCGGCGCAGGCCTGATCGCGAAAGGAGTACTGCGGCATGATCGCGAGATGGAAAACGATCCGGCGGTGGGTGATGCTGTCTCCGCTGGCTTTTGGTTCGCTTGCGGGCCTTTCGTGCGAACAGATTCTGCGTCAATCCTTTGTGAACGGCACCATCGAGTTCGTCACGGGGCAGTCGACGGGGAACTACCAGGGCTTCGCGCCGTTCGGCGATCTGCTCATCGGCCTGATCACCGGGCAAGCCGTCTGGGGTGCAGGCGCACAGGGCGCGGGAACGTAGGGTGTGGTCGCTCCCTGCGGAAGCAAGGCCGCGTAAGCGAGAAAGCCCTGCCGTCGCAACGGAGAACCGCGGTTGCGTGCTGCAGTAGCATCATTGATCGTGCTGCTGGCCGTTGCGTTGGCCGCGAACGCGTCGCCGATCCATGCCGGCGCCGATACAGCCGCCTGGTCCCCGAACAGCGACAACAGACACCCTCCTGCGACCGCCGCCGTCGTTGTCGGCGGGGAGCCTGCCCTGCGCCTGACCTACACGCACGAACTTCCGGGCTGGGGTCATGTGGCGCGCGCCATCACCACCCCGCCGGACGCGTACGCACTCCGATTGCGGGTCTGCCGGCTTCGCACGAAGCCCGGGGCCGCCATGCATATCTGGCTGTTCGAGCCGGACGGCGACGGGTGGGTTGCGGCGGTGGAGGGCACCGCCGGAACCGTACGCGACTGGCCGGAGGGCTGGAACGACATCGACGTCTTCCTGCAGGCCGCCCGCTACGAACCTCGCGGCGACGGCAAGCGGGCGCTTGCCTCCGCGAACAGACTTCTCATGGGCTTTAACGGAGCGGACTGCGAGGTCGCCATCTCACGGATCGAGTGGCTGACGCAACCGTCGCCCGCGGCCACCACGGCGCCCGGCCGCCAACCGGCGCCGTCGATCCGACCCGGGGTACGCCCCACGGTCGCGATCTTCGCCGACGACCGGTACGCCGCGTGCAAGGATGGAAAGTGCGCACCGTCGGATCCCGCCCGCCTTGCCGGGCTCCTTGAGTCGCGGGGCTATGGCGTTGCGATGCTCAAGGCGGAGCACCTCGCAGATCCGGGCACACTCGACGCCGGCCGATTTCCGCTGCTGCTGCTCCCCTGCGGCCCGGCGTACCCCGTGGCGGCCGAGGACGCGATACGCCGCTATCTGTCGTCCGGCGGCGGGTTCTTCTCCACCGGCGGCTACGTTTTCGACCGGCCGATGGTCACGGAATCGAACGGCAGCCTCGCGGCCCGTGCGTGAGTCCAGGCGCTGACCGCCGAGAGACTCGCCACGGCCGACGCGTTCTATCCTCTGAACACCCGCTTCGGCCACGCGGGCGACACGATGATGACGCGGCCGGAGCAGATCGGGGCATTCGACCCGGCGTTCGAACTGGAGCGAGTCGCGAAGCTGGTCGCGGGCAATGGCCAGGCCGTCGTGCCGGCCGGCTTCGAGTGGGCCCTGCCGGTACGCGGCTACGCCGCCCGGTCGATGATCGCCCGGAACAGCCCCGTATTTCCGCAACTGCACGCCCGCACGATCCCGATCCTCGAAGCGCGCGACGCCTTCGGTCGCCCGCGCGGCCCGGTGGGGTCGATTGCCTTCCTGTTCGACGGACCGTACCGCGGGTCGGCGTGGGCGTTCTTCGGTGTTACGTCGCACGACCTCTTCGCCGCCGACAGTCCGAAGGCCGCGGAAATGGCCTCTGTCTTCGGCAACGTCGTCGATGCCCTGATCGCCCGATGCTTTCTCTACGGCCTGCGCAGCGATCAGGCATGCTACCACGACGAACGGCAGGTGACGCTCGCCGTGCACGTGGCCAATTACGGCACGCGGCCTGTGTCGGTTACGCTGCGATTCGCCATCGACGGCGGGGCCGAGCGTTCGCTGCCCGTAGACCTGGACACCGGCCAGGACCGACGCATCGAGGTCCGGTTTGACCGGCCGGCTCGCGAAGGCAACCCGCAGCGATTCACCGCTGCGCTGCTCATCGGCGGGCGGATTGTTGACTGCCTCGACGCCGCGTACGTTCCCTGGCGGCCCGAAGAACTTGCCAACGGCCCGCGCCTGGCGTTCGCGGAGAACACGTTCCGGCTCGACGGCCACCCCGCCTTCCTTGCGGGGACGAACACCACGGGCGCCATGTTCTACTCGATGGACGAGGGCCCGCTGACGTGGGACCGCGACCTCGCCGACATGGCCGACGCCGGCATTCGCCTCCTTCGCATTCTCCACTTCTCTCCGTTCGCGCATCGCGGCTACGAAGGTGAGGCCGCCCACAAGGCGATGCACCTTGCCGAACGACCGCCGGAACGGCTCATCCGCCAGACGGACGCCATCGTACAGCTTGCCCAGAAGCACGGCGTCGCGATCTTCCTGACGCTGCACGACTGGCTGTCGTGCGCTTTGAGCGAAGAGGAACTCGGCGCACAGCGGCGATGGGCGCGGTTCTGGGCGTCCCGCTACAGGGGCGTGCCGGGCCTTCTCTTCGACATCCAGAACGAGCCGAACGCACGCCCCGCGGGCGAACCGACGATCCCCGGTCTCTGGGAATCGTATCTGGCCGGCCTCCACGGCTCGCTCGACAATGCATGGAAGGCGTGGGGCCGCGACGCCCCGCGCCCGCAGTCCATGCCGCGGCCGTCCGACAAACCGATCGATTGGGCGGACCTCTGCGCACGCGACTGGGACCGCTTTACGCACCACCTGCTCGAGCGCTGGCTGCGGCCCAACGCCGATGGCATTCGCGAGGGCGATCCGGATCGGCTCTTCACCATCGGCCTGCTGCAGTCACCCGGCATCGGCGACCCGGCGATCGCGGCGCGGGCGGTACGCTTCAGCAACGGCCACTACTACGGCAACCCGCACGACCTGGCGGCACAACTGAAGCTTCTCGACCGGCGGGCCTTCGGCAAGGGGCTGACGCTCGGGGAGTTCGGCAGCATCGCCATGCACGATCGGCGGACGCACGGCGGCGACGGCGTTGCGCCGCGCGAGAGCATCGACCATTACCTCGACGTCGGGCACTACGCCCTCGGACTTGGCGCGGGTTTCGTGTGCAACTGGTCGTTCAAGGACTTCGCCGGCACGGTCTTTCCGTGGGGCATCCGCCACGTCGGCCAGGGCGAGCCCGTGCCCAAGGACCTCATGCTCGCCTATCGCAACTTCGCGATGCTGGTCGGTCCGTTGGAACCTGTGGACCGCCGTCCGGAACTGGCCCTGCTCCTGCCCGACGGGAATCGGTTCGGGGCCTGCGCGGGCCTGATGAAGAACGCCCTGTACGCGTCGATGAGCGCCCTGATCCGCCTCGGCGTGCCGTTCGACGTGATCAACGAAGAGGATCTCGCCACGGCCCGCATGCCGACGAAGGCGATCCTGTGGCCGTGCCCGTATTCGTGCGACGATAAGGCGTTCGAGCACGTCGTCGGGTTCGTCCGCGGTGGAGGCCACCTGTATGTCTCCGGCTCCGTCGGATTCTCGGCCGACCGCAAACCGACCCGCGCCGATCGCGCCGGCATACTCGGCATCCGCGACATGAGCATGGCACCCCCGTGGCCGACGTCGGCGCCCGCCGCGCCGCGCGAGCCGATTCGTTCTTCCGCAGGCAAGGGCCAGGTCTACTATGTGCCGACGCCCATCGAAACCCGCGAGCCCGATCGGCTTGTGGAAACCTACCGCGCGTTCCTCGACGCCGTTCCGATCCAGCGAGCAGGCGTTACACCGGACGACGCAGCCGACTCGGTGCTTCGCGTACCGACAGAGAAGGGCGAGGTCCTCGTCATCGTCCGCCGCAAGGACGCGGACAAGACATTCACGGCCACCACCGGCGGCGTTCGGCTGACCCTGGCGCTTCGGGGCCGTGCCCCGGCGATGGTGTGGGTCGAGTCCGGCGTCATCCGCGCCGCCGGCCTGAAGGGCTCGCTGGCCGTCCTCGACGCAGGCGGCTTGCCTCAGGAGATCCTGCGCTGCACGGGCCTCGCCGCAGTGATGGCCGTCTGCCTCGACGGCAGCCCCGCGGACCTGCGGAACGCGCAGGCACGCCTCATCCTGCCGTTTGAGGCGGGGCGCGTGTCCGTCGCCTGCAAGAGCCTTCCGCCAGACCCGCGTATCCTCCTCGGCGATTTCCACGGCCGTGCGTGGCGCACGCTGGGCACCGAGGCCCTTCCGTCGCCAGGCGACCGGCTCGACCTGGCCATCAACGAAGACACGTACCTCGACCTGCGGCTGGCATGTCCAGCCGACAAGATCGAAGCGGCGACGGCGGAGGTCCGGCGACAGGTCCTGCGGCGACCATAGCCCGCATTTCTCACCCCCCCTATGGAAAAAGGCTGGCCTCTGTGCGATA
>CAZUAI010000160.1:0-4475 GCA_964617875.1 uncultured Planctomycetales bacterium
AGCCGCGACCGTGAGGGAGCGGGTTGGCGGCGGAAACTGACGCTCGTCGTCGGTCGAGCCGACGCATCGATCCCGGCACCGGGTCCGTCATCGCGGGCCCGGTGCCGGTCGTCTTGTGGTGTTTCCCCGCCGCTTGGAGCGCCTAACAAGGTTCCCTGGGGAACCAGCCTCGGGCCGGCCTCCGGACGGACCGGGAGGTCCGTCCCCCATACCTCCAATCGTCGGGCCCGCCTAGAACAGCGGGGGCTTGCCGAGCTTGCGGCGGATGGGGACGAACTGGCCCGCGTGCATGAGCCAGTGCGTTCCGAGAATCGCCAGGGCATCCGCCAGTTGGGGGGCGTACGAGCGCATTTGTTCGGGCGCCGGCTTCTCGAAGTCGCGCTCCGGGGTCGCGTCGATGGCGGCGAGCGTGGCGGACTTCATCTTCTCCATCAACTCGAGGTACGCGGGTTTCTTCAGGAACTTCGCCGGATCGTCGGAAGCCGCGGTCTCCTTCGTGTGCCTCTCGACGAAGTTGGGCGGCAGGGCCGGCGGCCGGTACCCCAGCTTTTCGAGCATGTCGGCCTGACCGGCGATGAGGTGCCCGAGCTGCCAGGCGATGTGGTTGCTCTTCGGCACGCACCGCGCCAGCAGGTCGGCATCACCGAGGTCCTCGACATACATGCGCGTCACCATGTACGAGAACTCCACCACGCGCTTCAGAACGTCCTTCGCTGTCATGGGGGCACTCCTTTCGCCGCACCGGGCGGCCCGGAACCTGCTAACATGATCCCCCGCCGATGGCCGCCGTGCAAACAGAAACGGCGCGGCGTGCGGGACGGCGACCCGTGAACACGGCGATGCGGATTCTTGGCATACTGAACGTCACGCGGGACTCGTTCTCCGACGGCGGGCGATACCTGTCGCCGGAGGCGGCGCTCGCGCGTGCCCGGCAACTGCTGGCCGACGGGGCCGCCATCATCGACGTGGGAGCGGAATCGACGCACCCGGATGCTGAGGCCGTTTCGACGGACGACGAGATCGCCCGTCTGACGCCGGTCGTGCGGGCGCTGAAGGCGGAGGGCGCCACCGTCTCGGTGGATACGCACAAGGCGGCCGTCATGCGGGCGATGATCGCGCTCGGGGCCGACTTCATCAACGACGTGGCGGCGCTGCGCGACCCGGCGGCGGTGGCGGCGGTGCGCGACACCGACGCGCGGCTGATTCTCATGCACTCGACGGCCGCGACCGCCCGGGCGGAACGACAGGATGTGGCTGCCGACACGATCGTGGAGCGCGTGCTGGCGTTCTTCGAGCAGCGACTGGCGGAGCTGGACGCGGCGGGCGTCGCACGCGACCGGCTGATCCTCGATCCCGGCATGGGGTTCTTCCTGGGGCGCGACCCGGCGGTCAGTGTGGCCGTGCTGCGGAACCTGTCGCGCTTGCAGGCCCTGGGGCTACCGGTGTGCGTCTCGACCTCGCGGAAATCGTTCATTGGCGCGCTGCTCGGAAGCCCTGCTCGACCCCGCCCGGTCGATCAGCGGGCCGCGGGCACGTTGGCGACGGAGTTGTGGGCCCTGGCGCAGGGTGTCGACTACATCCGCACGCATGACGTGCGAGCCCTGCACGACGCGGCTACGCTATGGAACGCGATTGCGGCGCGGCCGGCCGGCGGCTAGCTTGGGGCGCGGCCCGCGCGGTGCCGACCGCCCGGCGTCAGAACGCGAAGCGCCAGCGAGTGCGGCTGGTCCTCAGCGCCGCCGGGAGTGCGGCGGCCGCGAGTGATGCGACCCTCCCCCAACCGCTCCCTGAAAGGGAGCAGGAGTGAACCGGTCGCGTCCGACGGTGAGCAGCAGACTGAAGCACGAGGACCGACGATGGAAACTCTACGCGGCACGTTCACGGCCCTGGTTACCCCCTTTCGTGACGGCAAACTCGACCTCGACGCCCTCGAACGGCTGGTCGCCCGCCAGCTTGACGCCGGCGTGGACGGCCTCGTTCCCTGCGGCACCACCGGCGAGGCCCCGACGCTGGCGTTCGCCGAACACCGGCCGATCGTATCGCTCGTCGCCAAGATGGCCAGGAAGAAGGCGATCGTCCTGGCCGGCTCGGGAGCCAACTCGACCGCGGAGGCCCTCGAGCTGGTCCGCATCAGCGAGGACTGCGGCGCCAACGCCCTGCTGGTGGTTACGCCGTACTACAACAAGCCGTCGCAGGAGGGGCTGTTCCGGCACTTTTCGGCGATTGCCGAGGCCACAAAGCTGCCGATCGTGCTGTACAACATCCCGCACCGCACGGGCGTGGAGATGACGGTCGAGACGATCAAGCGGCTGTTTGACGCGCACAAGAACATCGTCGGGCTCAAACACGCCACCGGCAGCGTCCTGGGGGCCAACGACCTGATGGCCGCGTGCGCCATCCCCGTGCTCTCCGGCGACGACCCGCTGACGTTGCCACTGATGAGCATCGGGGCCGTGGGGGTCATCAGCACGGTGTCGAACCTCTTTCCGAAAACCATCAAGCAACTGACACAGGCGGCTCTGGTGGGCGACTGGGCCACGGCCCGGGCGACGCACCGCGCGTCGTACGCCCTGTCCAAAGCGCTGCTGTCGCTCGATACGAACCCGGTGCCGATCAAGACCGCGCTGGCCCTGCGCGGCCTGTGCAACGAGGAGTTCCGGCTGCCGCTGTGCCCGATGTCGGCCGATAAACGCAGAGCGTTGGAAGCACTGCTGGACGGCAGCGAGCTCACGTGACGGGCCCGCTCACCGCCGGCAGGACCGCTGGCGGGTCGCCCGGCGAGGCGGGGCGGGCCACGACGACCGCGTAGATGCGTTTGGCCCCGGCCTTCCGCAGCACTTTCGCCACCTCGTACACCGTCGCCCCCGTCATCATCAGATTGTCCACGATGCCCACCGTCCGGCCGCGAAGGTCGCGCTTCGGCCACGGCGGCTGGTACCAGCGCGGCAACGCGAAGCACCCGCGAACGTTCTCGAACCGCGCCGTCTTCGCCGTAATCGCCGTCTGACTCGGCGTGTGCTTCGCCCGGCGGACGAGTCGGACGACCGGCACCCCGATCCGGGCCGACAGGGCCGACGCGAGCACGCCGGCGTGGTCGCAGGGTCGCTGTCGCCGGCGAAGCCAGTGCATCGGTACGGGCACCAGCGCGTCGAGTTCGTCCAGCCAGCCGCGCTGTCGCAGCGCCGCGACCATCCACTCGGCGAGGTAGTCCGCGTTGCGCTCGCGCCCGCGGTACTTCAAGCCGACCAGCGGCACCCGCAGGGCCGGTTCGTACACGCCGACACGGGCCACGCCGGCGACGTTCCAATGGACCTCCCGGCGGCACCGGGCACAGCCGCGCTCGTGGATTGCCGGCAAGGGCAGCGTACGCCCGCACCGGCGGCAGTACGGCCGGGCCAAACCGGCGGCGATCTCCGCGTGGCAGGCGTCGCACGCCGGCCGATCGCCCCCCGCGATCCATGCGCCGCAGGACACGCACGTCTGCGGCAGAATGGCGTCCAGGAGGGCGTGGACGCGAGGCAGCGCGACCGCGACGACGGACTTGGCCGGGCGGTGCCCCCCGCCGGGGAGGTCGGCATTCGGCGGGTGTGGCCTGGGGTGGCGCTCAGGACGCCGAGGTATCCCCCGTTTCGTCCTCATCTTCATCACCCGGGGCGGCGGGCGGCGGCTCGAAGGGTGAGAGCTGCGGTTTGCCCGCGGCGTCGAGTTGGATCTTCTGGATACGCTGCTCGGCCTGGTCGAGGATTTGGCGGCAGTGGGCGGCCAGGGCCATCGCCTCCTCGTATTCCTCGATGGACTCCTCGACGCCGATCTGGCCCGCTTCCATCGCGGCCACGATGGCGTCCAGCCGTTCCATCGCTTCCTCGAACTTCAGACGCTTGGCGGGCTTGCTCATGGGGTGGCGCCTCCGACGGGGCCCACGGGGCATCATGGAGGGGGGCGCGGGGCCGGTCAAGCGTGGGGCGGCCGAGTGCGGGCCGGTCCAGCGCGGGCCGGCCGCCGTGGGGCAGCGTTTTCGGGGCGCGCGTCGGCGTGACCCCGCCTTGCGTCGAGCTGGCCAAGCAGTAGAATAGTGGTTTCGTGCGATTTGGCACGCGGCGGAGTGTAGCTCAGCCTGGCTAGAGCGCTTGGTTCGGGACCAAGAGGTCGCAGGTTCAAATCCTGTCACTCCGATTTTGTTCCACGTGTATGTCCTGCGATCGGAAGTTACGGGCCGGCTTTACACCGGCTCCTGCGAGAACCTGGAGGACCGCCTGTACCGCCACAATCACGGCCACTCGCCGGCCACAAAGGCTGGCGTGCCGTGGAAGCTGGTGCATGTGGAACGGTTTGCCACCCGGGCCGAGGCGGTGCGGCGGGAGCGCTACCTGAAGACGGGGCGTGGACGGGATGAACTGCGCAGGCTGCTGGGCGAGCCGACCTAGAGCGGTCGCCGCGGCGACAGGTCGCAGGTTCAAATCCTGTCACTCCGATTT
>CAZUAI010000161.1:0-4462 GCA_964617875.1 uncultured Planctomycetales bacterium
GCGATGGCCCGCATCATCGCCTGGTTGTCGCCGCCGTATTTCTTGAAGGCGGCTCCCCATTCCTTGATCGTCAGGATCTCCTCGTCGATGGCCCGCCGCCGGAGCTGAATGACGTTGACGCCCTCCTGCATCACGCCGTGGGCCCGCTCCTGCTCCGCGATGAACTCCCGGTATCCCTTCGCGCCGGAGAGCTTCTCCATGAGCTTGCCGACGTTCTCCGTGACCCAGCCGACAGCCCGGGCCAGCTTCGTGACCATCTCCGCGGCGGCGCTCACCCAGAGCTTGAAGTCGTCGCTCGCGACGAGGGCCTTTATCTTCCCGCTCAGGTCGGCGATCGTGTCCCGAACGGCCTCGTTCTTGATGATCGCGTTCCCGACCTCCTCCTGGACGTCGCCCCATTGGTTCTTGAGCTGGGCCAGCGACCCGCCGAATGTGTCGATCTCCTTTTCGCTCTGCGAATAGAAACCGTTGAGCTTTTCGAGGAGCTGCGCCCGCTTCTCGTCGAGCGACAGCGTTTCGTCTACCCTGATCCCGTATCTCGCAAGGGCCCCGAAGTTCCCCTCCATCGCCTTGCCGACGAGCGTCGCCGCGCTCTGGAGGTCCATCCCGAAGACCGTCGCCAGGCCCGCCGCGCCCTTCGTCGCCTTGTCGATCCCCTCCTGGTCGAGGCGCGTCAGGCTCAGGAGCAGCGCCTGGGCGCCCTGGACCGCGTCGTCGGCGTAAACGGTCGTGTTCTGGAGCTCCGAGGCGAAGCTCTTGTAGTGCTCGAGGTTCCCCTCGACGGTCCGGCCGGTCGCCGTAAGGGCGGACCGCAGGGCGTTATCCTGCTTTTCCTGGTCCATCGCGGCCTGGATCGACCCGGTGATCGCCCCGGTCAGCAAGTCGTAGGTCTTCTTGATCCCCTGGATCGCGAGCTGGCCGATGGCGAACTGCTTCCACAGCCCGCCCATCGCGCTTCCCGCCGAGCCGGCCGCTCCGCCCATCCCCTTGAAGCCCGCCTCGCCCTTCCTGAAGGCGTCGTCGAGCCGCTGGATGGCCGTGACGGCGCCGGCGCTGTCGACGGTGACCTGGTAGCGGATCTCGGCCATCCTACGCTCCTCCCTTCTCGAAGGCCTCGAGCTCGAGCCTTCCCCGGATGTCGATGACCGCCTGGTGGATCGCGCTCAGGCGGCCTATGAAAACCTCCCGGGCGGCGCCCGCGAGGCCGGTCCGCCCGAGGCGCTCGGTCATCAGCCCGAACTCCCGGACGAAGGCGGTGGCGTTCGCGTTGTAGAAGTTCCAGGCCATCGCTTCGTCCTCCTCGAGCGGCGGCGGGTTCTGCGCCGGCGAAGGTCCCTCGCCCAGGGCCGCCCAGTCGCAAACGCGGCCGTAGTCGGCGAACCAGGCGAGGAACCTCATCAGTTTTTTAGGAAGAGCTCCCGGTCCTGGGCGTCGCGGACGATGCGGATCCCGAGGAGCTCCCGTCCCTCCGTCCCGGCGACCGGCTCGCCCAGGATCGGCCTGAGATAGCGGACCTTGTTCGCCTCGTTGCAGGCGAGCGGCTGCCCGTTCTCGCTCAGGTCCCAGTCCACGACGGCCTGGACCGCGCTCAGCACGATACCCCGGCCCGCCCGCAGGGCGCCCTCCTCGACCGTGTTGTCCGTGATGTCGTACCGGTCGAGGGGCCGGAGACGGACCCGGATCGCCGGCGGCTCTAGCATCCTCGTCTCGAGCGGGTACTCGACCCAGCCAGAGACCGGCTCCATCGGCTTGTAGTTGACGTTTCCCATAACGCTCCTCTGCTTACGCCAGGTAATCGGTCGTGCGCTTGTTGATGAGTTCGGCATACGGCCGGAGGTAGGTCATGCCGGTCGGTGCCGCGGCGGCCTGTTCGGCGACGAGCTCGATCCCGTTCTTGACGATCTCCTCGTAGCTCGCCTCGGGAACGAGCATCCGGAGCCGCGGGAAGTAGAGCTTGAGCGAATAGGGGTAGCCCGTTCCGGCCTCAGAGGCGCTGGTATAGCTGACGAGCATCTTCTGCGTCGTTTCGGCGATGGCCGTCTGGAAGAACGCGGCGTTGGTCGCGTCGAACCTGGGGAACGTAAGCTTCACCCGGATGTCGGGGTATCCGCCCTCGGCCGGCTCGACGATGCTGTAGCTCCCGGCCGGGTGGAGCGAGTCGTATCCCTGCCGCTTGAAGCTGATCTCGACGTTCGTGCAGTTGAGCGCCGACTCGGAGGTGACATCGCCGCCGCTCTGGGCGTTCATCTTCACGACCTGCTGGCGGAAGAGGACCCGGTTGTCCCGGTCGTTGTAGGTCAGGGCGTCCATCTGGGCCGCCGTGTTGACCGCGGAGTTGTCGATGATGATGTTCCCGCGGAGCTTGAGCTCCGACTGGATGATCCCGCCGCCGGCGCTCTTGAGGGACCACTCGGTCGCTTTGGCCGAGGCCATCTCCCAGATCTTCCCGGGGAGCTCCGCGGCGAAGGTGAAGAAGATCCCGCCGTTCGAATCGGCCCATTGCAGGGTGTGCTTCCAGGCCGTCGTCGCGCCCTGCTGCGCGGGCGTCCCGGCGGTCCCGAAGAGCCCGGCGACGAGCGAGCCCAAGGCCCCCGGGTCGTAGAGGTAGTCGGTCGTCAGGACCGGCTCGACCTCCTTGACGACGTCCAGGGCGGCGCTCAGCGGGAGCGGGGTGTCGATCTCCTCCGCCCGCATCAGCTCCTGGACGCGGTTGAATCCCGAGATCGCCTTGCAGTTGACACCGTACGTCGCGCCCAGGGCGACCGCAGTCCCCCAGGCCGAGGCCTTCTTGGCCCCGGCCGCGAGGAGTTTTCTTTCGGGTCCGGTTGGTGTTGCCATGTTTCCTCCTTGCTGTTATCGGACCTTGACGACGAAATCGTCGACGAGGATTTTCGAATCGCTGAGAGTCGTCATGAACCGGACCGTGTAGTCGGTCCCGGCGGTCCCGCCCTCTATCCAGGCGAAGACCTCGTTCGCATCGTATTGTCCCGAACCGACCGTGAGGCCGGCCGGGCTCGCGGCGGCCGTGACGCCGGTGATCGTGACGCCGGCCGGGATGTCGGGGTCCCTGTAGCGGAAGCCGATCGGGAACTTCTCCGCCGCCCGCTTCTCGATCGTTCCTGCCGGTCTGATCATCTCAGGGCCTCCTCGTCTTCTCGATAATCCGCTCGCGCGGGTCGGCGTCCTGGATGAGGCCGCGGGGCTTGATGCCCATGATCCGCTCCCTGGGGTCGGCGTCGAAAATGAAGGCGAAGTAGGGCCTGCCTTGCGGGTCGACGAAGACGAAGTCGGCGCCTCGGCCGGAATCCCCGACGAGCTTCGGAGTCGAGCCGCTGAAGACGATCACGAGTTCGGCGCCAGCACCCGCCTCGGCGACTCCGGTCAAAACCCGGACCTGCCCCAACAGATCGGAGCCGGCCGCGGCGTCTGAGACATGGACCTCGCTTGAGGCCTGGCCGACTGCGGCCTCGTCCATCCCGGCGCCCTGGTCGGCTGCCGTAAACCGGGCCAGAATCGCCAGCCCTTCGGCGCCGTAACCAGTTTCGAAGACGGCGACTGTGGCTTTCAGGGCGACTATCGTGTCCGCCCCTGCTCCGAAGTCCTCGATATCGGCAGGCCGCTTGACCAGGACGCTTTCCGTTCCGCTCCCGCCGTCGAGAACGGCCTGGAGCTTCTTCCGGAGGGCCGCCAGATCCGTCCCGGCACCCGCGTCCGTCGCGGCGATCTTGGCCAGGATGCCGAGGACCTCGGCCCCCGCTCCGGCGTCGAAGATGGATTTCCGTTCGAAGGTCTGGGCCGAAACGGCATCCGAACCGCCACCGGCGTCAGCGATCGCGGCGAGGGCCGCCCTCAGCGCCAGGGAGTCGGCTCCGGACCCGGACTCGGCGAGCGAGAGGCCGGCCTTCAGGCCCGTCAGTCCGTCCGTCCCGGCGCCTCCGTCGTTCACGGCCAGCTTGGCTTTGACCGCGGCAAGGGCATCCGCACCGGTGCCGGTGTCCGCCACGGACTTCTGCGTGGCCGCTAGGTCGGGGGCCTCGAACCGCGCCCAGCTCACGTACTGGTACTTGTTCGTTCCGGTCGTGACGGCCGTGACCCGGATCCTGAGAGCCGTGTAGTCCGTGATGGAGTCGGCCTCGGTCCCCGTCAGGGTGTAGCTGTACTCCGCGAAGGAGGTCGTGAGCGAGAACGTCGAGAGCGTCGCCCTCACGGTCGAGCCTTCGAGGAGCTCGACCTGCATGGTGCCCGATCCCGACGAGCGGGCCCGGACCCTGAAGACGTGCCCCGTGCTGCTCGCAGGGTCCGTGATCGTCCCGCCCAGCCCGACCGTGAAGGACTTGCTCGAGGCCGTCTTCGGGCTCGTCACGTAGTCGGCGTCGTCGTAGGGCTCCTCGTCGATCTTCGCGTAGAGCGGAGCGGACGTCCAGGCGCCGCTGTTGTCGACGTCGGAGGTCGGGTAGGCGTA
>CAZUAI010000162.1:0-4401 GCA_964617875.1 uncultured Planctomycetales bacterium
CCGGCACTAAACCACTTGGGACGGCAGTGCCATTCGGGTCAGGAACCTTTCTTGCCTTGGGCTGAACGCGTCAGAACGTCCAGTTCCCGTGAACACGGTGTTCCGCCTGTCCGGCAAAGGTTCCTGACTCCGTTCGCACATACGGCCATGCACCCGCCTGCGGGTTTTCCATTGACAGTCGCTTGCCGTCTTCGGTAAACTGAAGGCGTCGAGTTCGGATTTCGATGCCATCGAGGGCGGCACCATGTCTCGCCCGCCGCGGCGTTGAGCGGTTTCCGAACCGGCATGAACCCGGGTGACGCCGCCTCGTCGAGGAGCGGAAGAAATGGCGAAGCCGACGACCACTCGAACCAGCACGCCCGCCGGCGGCGTGTCCGTGTCCTGCCTGTCCACGTTTGATCGTTTCGTACCGGTCTGTCCGCGCCCGATCCGGGCCGTAACCAGAAGGAGGTTGAACCATGTGTCGTGAGATCCGCATCGGATACCTTGGCGCCGGGATGGCCGCGATCGCCCTGACCCTGACCGCGCTGCCCGTCGGGGCGATCGACTACGCCTGGAGGAACCCCGTTGACGGAAACGCCTCCGTGCCGACCAACTGGAACCCCACCGGTACGCCCGACAGCACGTCGCTCGTGACACTGCCGGCGTTCAGCAACCAGTCGTACACCGTCAACCACGATGTCGCCTGGACGATCAACGACCTCAAGGCCTACGGCTACTCGACGGCCCACTTGAACGGCTTCGGTCTAACGGTCAACCTGGGCGGCGATTTCTACGACTACAGTACGCTCAAGATCACCAATGCGACCTACAACCCGACGGGCACGGTGGCTCTGCGCGACCACGCCGTTCTCCGGCTCGTGAACGGCACGCTCGCCGGGGCGGTCAATACGGGGGCGACGACGTCCATTCTCGGCTACGGTACCATCAACGACAATCTGGCCAGCAATGACGGCCTCATCCAGGCCGAGAACGGCCAGCTCACCATCGGGCTGGTCAGCGACTCGCACAACAGCGGCACGCTGTCCGCGCTGAGCGGCGCGACCCTGTACATCCGCAACGCCGCCGACATCAAGAACGGGGACACCGTCAGTCCGGCCGGCGGCACAATCAAAGGCTATCAGTACGCCGTCTTCACGCTGCTCAACGGCACCTCGAGCGCCGGGCGTCTGATCAGCGGACGCGGCACCATCGACCGCTACTACATCCGCAACACGGGCAGCGGCGGCGATGCCGGCACCATCCGCCCGACGGGCGGCATCCTGACGCTCAACTACGGCTTTCGCGACGGCCAGAACTCGGGCATCATCGAGTTGCAGCCCGGCGGCACGCTCTCCGTCCCCAACAACACGTGGATCAACTACAACACCATCACGATGACCGGCGGCGGCATTGCGGGGCAGACGATGTCGCAGAACGCCACCTTGAACATCACCGGCAGTGCCGCCAACACGATCCAGAACGTCACGTTCAACGCCGGCGCCACGATCAGCAACGGCGCGACACTGACCATCACCGGCACGGGCACGCTCAACGGCGCCACGATTGCCGAGTCCGGGGCGGGCGGCTATTTCAACGTCGGCAGCGGTGCGGTCGTCCAGGGCCGAGGCACGATCAACCCGGACATGACCGACGCGGGCACGCTGGCCGCCAATGTCAGCGGCGCCACGCTGGCCCTCAACGGTACGCTCAACATCCAGTCGGGCCGGGCGGCCTACGCGGGCGGCGGCGGCACGCTCGACCTCAACGGCACGGTCACCAACAGCGGCTCCCTCTACGCCGCCAGCGGGGCCGTCACCGTGGACGGCGCGATCACGAACGGCGGCAGCGTGTACGCCACGGGCAGCGGCAGCGTGCTTACCTGTTCCAGCGCCGTGTACAACCGCATGAACATGTATGCCGTATCGTCCGGCTCGTTGACCGTCTCCGGCACGATCAAAGCCGGGACACTCGAAACAGGCGACTTTTATGCCACATCCGCGGCGATGAACCTCGGAAGCGCCACCGTCGAGTCGGACGTGCGGAATACGTTCACGGCCAACAGCGGCGGGACCATCACGCTGTGGAGCAATCCAAGCACGGCCGGCCTGTACCTGGCGGAGGCCCTCAAGCCGCGCGGCGGGACGATCACTCTTGCGTCCGGCCAGACGATGACGAACGCAGCCGGCAAGACCGTCAAAGGCTATGGAACGCTGCTCGCGAGCGGATGCAACCTGTCCAATGCGAACGGCGCCACCATCGAGGCCGACGGAGGAACGTTGACCGTCAACGGCAGCGTTGCGAACGCAGGGACGATGAAGGCGGACGGCTCCGGCAACACGCTCACGCTGACCGGCCCGCTGACGACGTACGGCGGCAGTTCCACCGAGGCCGCCAACGGCGCGGTCCTGAACCTGAACGGCACAGTGGCCAACGGGGCCGGCGTGACGGCCAACTCCGCCACCGTCAACATCGCGGGCAGTCTGGCGGCCATGCCGACGGCCACGGGGGATTTCTCCGCCGCAGGCTCCGGGGCGCAGATGCTCATCTCGGGGATGATTGCGCCCGGAGTGCGGAACACGTTCACGGCGGGTGTCGGAGGCACCGTCGCGCTTCCGGGCAGCCTCTCGACGGGCGACCTGTACCAGGCCGAGGCGCTCCGGCCGCGGGGTGGAACGCTCACGCTCCAGGGCGGGACGACGCTGACGAACGCGGCCGGCAAGACGATCCGCGGATACGGCACGCTCCTGGGCGGCCTCCTCACGCTCGCCAACGAAAGCGGCGGCGTCGTCGAGGCGGATGCGGGGGTCCTGACGATCCCGTCCTCGGTGACGAACCGCGGCATCCTGCGTGCGATCGGCGGCGGTGACCAGTTGATTGTGAGCGCGGCATTGTCTGTTCAGGCCGGCGGCCAGGTGTTCGCGGATCTCGGGGGCGGCGTGTCGCTGACCGGCGCCCTCGTCAACGACGGCAGCATCGCGACCGGCCTCGGCGGCGGAACCGTTCTGGTCGGCGCCGTGGCCCCGACGGGCAGCGGCGTCTTCCTCTGCGGCGGCGGGGCGATGCGGTTCGCCGACGGCTTCAGCAACGCCGGCCTTTCGCGGGTCGATGCCCTGCAGCTTGCCGGCGGGAACATGACGGTGACCGGCGGAGGCATGACCAACGCCGCCGGCAAGCGGATCAGCGGATACGGTTGGCTGCTCGATCCCGGCCACGCCCTGACCAATGCCGGCGAATTGCGGGCCCAGGGCGGCAAATTGAGCGTTCGCGCGGATCTCGTGAAGAACACAGGTATGATGTCTGCCGCCGCGGCGGATTCGCTGCACGTCAGCGGGATCCTCGACAACACAGTGGCCGGCATCGTGCGATCGGCCGACGGGGCCGCCGTGGTCCTCGGCGAAGTCCGCAACAAGGGTCGCGTCGAGATCCTCAACGGCGGCGGCACGGGCAGCATAGTGTTCAACGGCTCCGTCATCGGGGGCGGCACGGCCGCCGTCGGGGCGACATACTTTCTCCACGAGGGCCGGATGGTCTTCGGACAGGGCGTGACAATGATCGGCACCGAGAAGATCGACGATGACCACACCCCGGGCTCGACGATCGAGGTCAACGGAAACCTGACCAAGCGCGAGGACAGGACGGGCTTTGACGCCGACCACGTGCGTTTCCGCCTGTACACGCAATCCACAGTGCCGATCACTCTGGCCGTCGATTGGCATGCGGAGGACAGGGGCGCAATCGTTCAGGGGCTCGACGGCAACCTGGCGATGGGGCACCTCACGTTCGGGGACGGTGTGGGCGGGCCGCGGTCAGACCGGTTCGCGCTGACGCCCGAGACGACGATCTACTGCTACGGCATCACGATCGAAAGCGACGCCGACGTGGATCTGGGCGGCCGGACGATCTACTATCTGCCGGTTGGTTTGGCGCACAATGGGATCCTGGGCACCGGCTTCGAGAACCGCGGCAGCTACACCAACGGCGAGATCCTCCCGATCGAGGGCGGCACGGCGGACTTCGACACCGACGGCGACGTCGATCTCGCGGACTTCGCGTTCTTCCAGGCGTGTTTCAACGGTCCGAACCAGCCCTACGCGGGGCCGCAATGCGAACCGGCGGATTTCGATTCTGACCTCGATATCGACCTCGCGGACTTCGCCGTCTTTCAGGGCTGTTTCAACGGCCCGAACCGCCCGACGGCGTGTGAGTAGAGCGTCAGGGCGGGCCGTGTCATGCGTCGCGAGATAACAGGTGGGCGAACCCCCGGGGCCGCCAGGACGCGGCCCCGGAGAACCGCCCACCCTACCTGGTACCGCGGAACCGCCCACCGTACCACTTTCGGAGGACAAGTCATGTTCACCCGACAAGGTGAACCCCCAAGTTGCATAATCCGCACCTCGCACGAGCGAAGATCGTACGGAT
>CAZUAI010000163.1:0-4353 GCA_964617875.1 uncultured Planctomycetales bacterium
CACGCTCGGTCTCTGTCCCGCACGGCGGGTTCTTCACGGCAGTGCCATTCATGCCAGACCCCTTTCGCACGTACGGCCATGCACCCGGCTCTCCTCTTGCACTTGCGGCCAGAGGTGCGTGACGGCACACTGACGGGCGGATGGGCTCAGGCCCACCGGGAGACCGACCATGCAAGGGTGTCCGACCAGACACGGATCGTTCCTTTCTTCGGTGGTCGCCATCGTGGGCGCCGGCGTGCTGTTCGCGTGCGGCGCCACGGCGGCGGAGCGACGGCCCAACATCCTCCTCATCATGCCCGATCAGATGCGGGGGGAGGCAATGGGTGTCGCCGGGAACAGGGACGTCCGCACGCCGTGCATCGACCGGCTCGCCCGCGAGGGGCTCTACCTGCCGAACACGATCGCAAACACGCCGCTCTGCTGCCCGGCGCGGGCGACCATACTCACGGGGCAGCACACGCCGCGGCACGGCGTCATCAGCAACGACCTGCGGCTGCGCGAATCCGTCCGCACGATGGCCGAGGCGCTCGCCGACGCGGGCTACGCCACGGGCTTCGTCGGCAAGTGGCACCTCGACGGCGGACATCGGATGCCGGGCTACGTCCCGCCCGGCCCGCGACGGCAGGGCTTCCAGTTCTGGGCCGCCAACGAGTGCAACCACAACCATTTCGACTCGATCTACTTCCGCGACAGCCCCGAGCCGATCGCGATCAAGCGATTCGAGCCCGAGGTCTGGACCGACGAGGCCGTCGAGTTCATCCGGAAAAACCGGGAACGCCCCTTCTTCCTCTGGTGGGCGTGCGGCCCGCCGCACGATCCGCTCGGCGCCCCGCCGCAGTATGAGAAGCTCTACGACCCGGCCGCGCTCCAGATGCGGCCGAACTGGAAGGAAGGCATCCGCGGTGCCGAGCGAAACGCGATCGGCAAGTACTACGGCATGATTACCGCCATCGACGACCAGGTCGGACGGATGATGGCCATGCTCAAGGAACTGGGCCTTGCCGACGACACGATCGTCCTGTTTACCTCGGACCACGGCGACATGCTCGGTTCGCACGGCGTGCGCCACAAGTGCAAGCCCTGGGAGGAGTCCATCCGCGTACCGGGCATCATCCGCTATCCCCGCCGGATCCAGGCGGGCCGGCGCAGCGAGATCCTCTTCTCGCACGTGGATTTCGCGCCGACCTTCCTCGCGATGTGCGGCGTCGCCCCGCTGCCGGATGCGCAGGGAAAGAACCTGTCCAGCGAGTTCCTCGGCGCGGGCGGCGAGGGGCCGGAGTGCGTGCTGCTCACCCTGACCGACTCCATGGGGCCCGACGGCGCCCCCGCGCCCTGGCGCGGCGTACGGACGAAGCGGTACACGTACGCGCGGTTCCAGGACAAGCCGTGGGTCCTCTACGACCTCGAAAACGACCCCCACCAGCTCAAAAACCTCATCGACGATCCCGCGTCGAAGGCTGTCCGCGAACGCCTCGACGATCTGCTCCGCCGCGAGATGGAACGTACGGGCGACTCCTGGTCCGTGAACCTCCCCGAACACCGTGTCTACTACAACGGCCCCGCCGTATACCATCCCGATGAACTCAGGAATCGGTAGGCCCCTCACGGCGTGCCCCTGATGGTCGGCAGGAAGAAACACCCGGCCGTCAACTCCGTGCGTCTCGACCCGGTCGATCGTCGTGTCGTCGGCAAACCTGCCGGCACCCCTTGCGGAGCGTAAGCCGTTGCAGGAAAAAGAGTTGCGAAATCCAGCCCCGGCCGTTCCGCCCGCAGGACGGTCCCGCCGAACCGAACCCCCGGCCTCCGACCGTTCGCATGCGGGCCGGAAGCCCGCACCGCAGGGGTGGCCCCGTTGCCGCCCCCGGGCGTTTCGGTATAATGATGGGTCTCCGTCGCGCGACGGCCGACGGGCATGCAACGAGGAGTGTATTGTGGTCAAGCTGCGACTCAAGAGGATCGGCCGACTCCATCAACCGTGTTACCGGGTCGGCGTGTTCGACAGCCGCAAGCCGCGTGACGGCCGGGTCGTCGAGGAACTCGGCTCCTACCTGCCGGATCACAAGGATCCGCAGAAGCAGGTGGTCCTGAAGAAGGAGCGGATCGAGTACTGGCTCAGCAAGGGCGCGCAGCCGTCGGAGACGGTTCGCCAACTGCTGCGCCGAAGCGGTATTGCGGTGAAGTCCTAGCAGGCAGAGGTGGATGCCGGAATGACGGCGATGCGGGATCGCCACGACCGACGGCCATGCGTATCGACGTGCTCACGCTGTTCCCCGAGATGCTGGAGCCGTTCTTTTCGGCCAGTATCGTCGGCCGCGCCCGCCAGGCGGGCGTCGTGGACATCGTATGCACGCAAATCCGCGACTTCGCCACGGACAAGCACCAGAGCGTAGATGACAAACCGTTCGGCGGCGGGCCGGGCATGGTGCTGATGTGCGGCCCGGTGTTCGACGCCGTCGAGCACGCGGAGCGGCTCGACCCGCGGCCTGCGACTCGTGTGCTGTTGACGCCCCAGGGAGAGAGGCTGACGCAGCGCATCGTCGAGTCGCTGGCCGGCGAGCCGAGGCTGCTGATCGTGTGCGGCCATTACGAGGGCTTCGACCAGCGGATCGTCGACGGCCTGGCGCCACGGGAGATCTCGATCGGCGACTATGTGCTGTCCGGCGGCGAGCCGGCGGCGGCGGTCCTGGTGGATGCGATCGTGCGGTTGCTGCCGGGGGCGCTCGGCGACGGGACGTCGGCCGCCTGCGAGTCGTTCAGCGGCAACACGCTGGAGTACCCGCAGTACACGCGGCCGCGGGAGTACCGCGGCATGAGCGTGCCGGACGTGCTGTTGTCCGGCGACCACGCAAAGATCGCCGCGTGGCGCCGCGAACAGGCCGAATCGCGCACCCGGGCGCGACGGCCGGACTTGTTGGAAAACTGAGACGCAAGGGCACGGGTCAGGCCCGCGTTCGCCGCGGACACCGGACCCCGGAATGCCGGATACGGACGAAGGAGTACAGCGATGAAGACGAATCTGATGAAAGCCGCCGAGGCCCATTGCCTCAAAAGCAGGATCCCCGCGTTCAACATCGGTGACACGGTGACCGTGTCCGTCCGCATTCTCGAGGGCGACAAGGCGCGGCTGCAGCCCTACACGGGCGTGGTCATCGCCCGGCGCGGCAGCGGCATGGGTGAAATGTTTACCGTGCGGCGCATCGTCAACAACGAAGGCGTCGAGCGCGTTTTCCCCGTGCACTCGCCGAACGTCGCCGCCGTCAAGGTCGTCCGCTCGGGCAAGATCCGCCGCGCGAAGCTCTACTTCCTCCGCGACCGGGTCGGCAAGCAGCGCCGCCTGCGCGAACGCCGCGCGAGGATGGGCGTCGAGGCCGCCGTCGCCGCTGCGGAGGCCCCGGCGAACACCGGGGAAACCGCCGCCGCCAACGCGTGACCGGCGGAGTCGGCGGGACCGGCTCATCACGACCCGCAAGGGCACGCCCGTGGCCGACGACCGCGCCAACCTGGGCCGACGCGGCGAAAAACTCGCTCGCCGGTTTATCGAGAAGCTCGGCTACCGCATCATCGCGCAGAACTACCACTGCCCCGCCGGCGAGCTGGACCTGATGGCGCTCGACGGCGACGAGATCGTCTTCGTCGAGGTCAAGACACGCCGCAGCGAAGAGGCTCAGGACGTCGAACAGGCCGTCAATCCGACCAAACGCCGCCAGCTGACCCGCGTCGCAAACTACTACCTGGCAACCAACGCAGCCGCCCGAAAGCACCCCTGCCGGTTCGACGTCGTCGGAATCGTCTGGTCCGATGACGGCGACCCGCAGGTCCGGCACATTCTTAACGCGTTTCGCCCGAGATGAGCGGGCTCGTCGTGGTGCGCGTCTTCCGCCCGCTTCCACGCCCATTCCTGCGGTCGCCGCGGATCGCCCGCGCGCGGAGCTTGCGGCGGCCTCGCCTCCCGGGAACCGCGATGACGCCGGAGACGACGCTATCGCACCGTCGGCCGGCCGATGTAGTGGCACTCGAAGCCGTGGCGGCGCATGGTCTGCGGGGCGTAGAGGTTCCGGCCGTCGAAGATGATCGGCTGCCGCAGACGCGCCAGCATCACGTCGAAGTCCGGGCTGCGGAACTCGTTCCACTCGGTCACCACGACGAGGGCGTCCGCGCCCCCGATCGCATCGTACGGGTCCTCGTGGCAATGCACGCGATCGCCGCAGCGCGCGCGGAGGTTCGGCAGGGCGGCCGGGTCGTGGGCGTGGACCTCGACGCCGGCCTCGAGGAGCAGATCGATCAGCGTGAGGGCGGGCGCCTCGCGGATGTCGTCGGTCTGCGGCTTGAACGCCACGCCCCAGATCGCGATCC
>CAZUAI010000164.1:0-4300 GCA_964617875.1 uncultured Planctomycetales bacterium
CTGGCGCTATCGCCAGCCGCTTTGACGCCGGCCGCGTGCGAAGGTTGGGCTAGCAACAGGGAACAAGAAGGCATCTGCTGTGCAGCGCGGATGCCCCGTCATCGCGACGCCGCTCCGGGGCGCGGCGGCCGCGACCGCGGCGCGCGAGCCGTGATTCGCTTCACCGTACCGGGGAATCCCCTTGCCGCACAGCCGAAACGGCCGGCGGGCGGTTACGGCTTTGCGGCCGGCTGCGTCTGGGCGAGCGACATCGCCTTCCTGAACCTCGCCTCGTCCTTCACGTACTCGACGTGGCCGTCCGCATAGCCGACGTTTACACCTTCGCCCCAGGTTTCGTGCCTCTCGTACACGACGGCGGCGCGCGGGTCGATCTTGTTCAGCGGCGATGCCGGGCGCACATAGACGTACCCGACCTTCTCGCCCTCGCGCATCGGGCCGACCAGCACCTCTGCCGGAACGTAGTTGCCCTCCACGATCGATTCGAGATTCGGCGGCCATTGCCCCTTGTGGTCGTTGGCGTACATGATGCAGCCCATCATGATCTGCTTGATGTTGTTCGCCGAGGCCGCGCGCCATGCACGGTTGCGCGCGTCCGACAGCACCGGTACGAGGGCACGGGCGACAGCCGTCGCGCCGGTCTTCCCGTCGAGGGCGAGTTCGAGACGGTCCTCGACGATTGTCGGCCGCAGCAGCTTCGACAACTCATCGATTGGGGATGCATATGCACTGAGCCGCCTGTCGGCGCGGGCGGCGTCGAATGCGGCGTCGATCACCCGGCTCAGCCCCTGCGCGGCCTCGGCATTCTCGGATTGAATGACCCATCGCACCGCGACCTGCGGCCGCGTGTCGATGGCGACAGCCGCCCACATCACGCCGCGCGTCACCGCCTTGACCGGCCCGCCGCCCAGGAACGGCGGGAGCGTGGGGAACATGTCTTCGAGGACGCGGCGGGCGTCGGCCGTCGGGAGGAGCAGGACCTGCGCAGCGCTGTCGCCGGCGGCGGCAAAAGCCCTGATGAGTTCGGGGCGATCGGCGGGTTTGCCGGACCGCAGGCGCTCGAGCGTGGACCGCGCGCCGCAGAAGACGGCGTTGCCGACCGTTTCCGCCGTCCAGATGTCCGTGGAGGAGCCGCCGGCCGGACGGGTGGTGGCGCCGGACGCATCGCCGTTGCACAGAAGCCCGGCGATGGCTCGCGCATCCGCCCCCCTGGCCAGGGGGACGACCGTGAACGGCTCGGCGTGCGCGGGCAAGTCGGCGACGCTCAGCCCGGCGTAGATCTCCGTGCCGCCGGCCCTGGCGAAGCCGGCGAGCCAGGCGTCGGCGGCCTCCTTCGCCTGCTGAATGCCGCTCAGGGCCGATTGTGAGGCTTCCTTGTCGGGCATGACCGTCTGGATGACCTCTTTGATCAGGGCGTGTACGGCGTCGATGTCGGCACGCGGTCTGCCGTCCGGCTTCGCGGCCAGATCAACGTGTGCGACCAGGACGGTCTGCTCGTCCATGAACGGCGCGATGATCCTGGCGCGGGCGGCAGGGTCAAACCGCTCTACGGCGGCCGCCGTGGCTACGGGGAGGAAAGCGATGATTCCACTCAACAGTGCCGGACAATTTCGCATGGAGATCACTCCTTCGCAGGGGCTTGCGTTCATTTCCTGACCGTGACTTCGTAACGAATGCCGTCCCTGGGACCGAAGCCGGGCGGCGGGGGGCTCTCGAGCACGAACCGGTCGCCGGAGGCTTCGTAGCGCAGCAGCCGGCCGGTGGTCGGGTCGATCGGGATCGGCACGAGCCGGATTGCATCAAGCGAGGCGGGCAGGCGTCCGTTGTGGGCGGCGGCGTACATCCGCACGGCCTCAACGCATTGCAACGCGACGATCGTGCGCTCGAGCTGGGCCATCCGGAAGTGCGCCCGGCTGATGGACGGCAGAAGGACGGTGAACGGGTTGATCTCGGCGCTGCCGTTCTGCGCGAAGCCCTTCTCCGCGTCGCGGAGTGCCTCGGCCGACTGCCAATAGGGCATATTGAACCACCGGAAGATCGAATCGCGCGATTCGACGTACTGGTCAAGCAGGTAGAGCAGGACGGCCTTCTGGACGGGCATGGCCTTGATCCGGTCGGACGGGAATCCGCAGGCGGCCAGGTGCTCCTTCGCCGCGGGATAGACCTTGATGGCGACCGCGGCCATCCCGAGGCGTTCCTTCCAATCGCGTTCGCCGGCCGAAGACGGCGATTCCCCCTGCAGAAGCCGCGGGAAGCCGTCGATCAGCGCATTCCACTGCCGCGGCGTCATCTCGGCGTCGGCGAGATTGCGGAGCTGGGGTATGGTGATGAAGAGGATCGCTTTCTCGAACTGCATCGCCTTGCGGGCGTCGATGAACGGACGCGGCAAGCCGGCAAGCGCCCAGTACAGGTTTGGGGCGTCCGGCTGCTGGACGAGTTCCTGCACGCGCTGCAGCATCACGTCGGCGACGGCAACGGCCACGAGCGCGTGGACCAGGACCGGGGCTTCGGCGATATGGCGGGCCAGCGCCAGGCCGGTCTGGATCGTGCGGCAGGCGTCATCCAGACGCCCTTCGGCGATCTGCACCCGTGCCTGGAGCGCCACGAGCCGCCCCAACAGGCGGAACCGGGCGAGCGACGGCAGGGGCATGCTGATGCCCAGCGAACGGACCGGCAGGTCCCACGCGCACGTCTCCCGGCGGGCGGCGATGTCGATCTGCTCGAACGCGGACTTCTGGCGTTCCAGGATCTCGCGGGCCTTCTGGAGCGGCATCTCGCGCAGCGGTTGCTCGAGCAGGCTGTACACCGAGTCGCGGAACTTGTCCGGCTCCTTGCCCTCGACGCCGTCGATGAGGTCCAGCGCGGTGTAGTAGAGCGGGAGGGCGTTGCCCGGCGTCTGATCGAGCAGCTCCGGCAGCAGCGCATAGCGGAGCGGCGGTTTCGCCTCCGCCGCGGGAGGCACGGTCATGACGTACGGGCGCGGGGCCTCGCGGGACGAGGGCGAGGTGTCTGCTGAAGCCGGCACCTGGCCGATGGCCGCGGTCGCCAGCACGAAAGACGTTGCGATGATATACGCACGGTCGATCACGATTGCTCTCCTGAGGAAATCATTGCGCGAATGTCGAAGAAACCTCGGCTTCGCGGCGACTGAGACGCCGGCTTCAGCAGGCGGCGCGGCGGCGGCTCATCGTCGCTGCGGCCGGCGCTGCCCGGCGGCAGGGACAAGGCGTCCGCGCCATGGGCCAGCACCGTGGCACGGAGACGACTGTACGCCGCCGGACTCTGCACGGGCGGAAGAAGCGGCCAGAGCGTCGCCGTCGCCGAACTTGGATTCGGGGCCTCGGGCGCTGCGGCCGGGGCGACGGCGAGCGGCACCGCAGGATGACCGGCCGACGGCGGCGAGAACCGCGTGACCAGCGAAACGCCGAAGGCCAGCGCCAGCACGGCCGTGGCCGCCTGCCACGCATGGTTGCGGCGCCGCCCCGAGGCCCGGCCCGCCCGGAACATCAGGGCGTCGCGGTCGATCGCCGGCGCCGCCGGGCTCAGCGCGGCCAGGGCCGCCTCCAACTCACGCTCCGCCGGTGTCAGGTTCGCGCGTTCCTGCATGACTGCTTCATCCTTTCGCGGATCGCCTGGAGGCCCGAGCGATAGCGCTCGAAGACCGTCGTGACGGGCTCGCCGATGATCCTGGCGATCTCCTTGAACGTCAGATCGGCCCAGAGGCGCAGGACGATCGGTTCCCGCTCTTCCCGCGGCAGCGTCGCCAGCGCCGCCTGCACCGTGCCGGCGTCCATGAGGTCCTCCGGACGGCTCTCGAACCACGGCTCAACGCCCTCGGCACGCCGCCGCTCCCTCGATTCCCGACGAAGCCGGGAGCGCGTATGGCTGATCGCCGCGTTCCGCACGGCGGCAAACAGCCACGCCTTGGGGTTCGCCGGGGTCCATCGCTTTGTGATCAGACGCACGAACACGTCCTGCACCACGTCTTCCGCCTGCGGGGCCTCGACCCATTGGCGTGCATAGAGCGTCAGTGCCGCCGCATGGGCGCTGAACCATTCGCTCAACTGCCTGACCTCGGTCGGAACCATCCGGCCCCCTGCGTCCATCCCTATTGACGTCGCCGGAGCGGGATTATTCAAGAAAAGTCGCCGTCGCACGGGCTTCCGGCCCGTCCCGTCACGGGCGCGGCACGTCGCCCGTGGAGTCACGTGCCGGAAGCCCGTGCCGCGAAGTCTGCCGGGACAGGCTCTAACCCAACCTTCGCACGCGGCCGGCGTCAAAGCGGCTGGCGATAGCGCCAGGG
>CAZUAI010000165.1:0-4206 GCA_964617875.1 uncultured Planctomycetales bacterium
TGAAAACGTAACCGCCCGGCACTAAACCACTTGGGACGGCAGTGCCATTCGGGTCTGGCATATTCTTCGGACCGGCATGACGGCCCGCTCATGCGAGGATCGTGCCCGGGCGCTGGGACTCGGTCGGCAGAGGTTGCTGGCCCCTCCTCGCGAGCAGGAGAGCGACTTGGCCAACCGGATCGAGGGCGGCTACCATGGGGTCGTCCGACGTTCGAACGCACAACCGAGGGCAACGATGACTGCTTCCCGATTGACGGTCTGCGTCGTGATCCTGCTGGCCTCCCGTGCTGCGTGGGCCGAGCCGCCGAAGGCCGACGGCGGCGCGGCGGCCTCGGCGCCGGCGACGACGCGATCACCGGCCAAACGCCTCCGCGTCTCCGCCGTCCAGATGCGATCGATCCGCGACCTTGAGGCGAACCTGCGGAAGACGGAGGACTTCATCCGCCGCTGCGGCCGTGACGGGGCGCGCGTCGTCGTCTTTCCGGAATGCTCGGTGACGGGCTACTTTGAGGACGTGGTGCGAAAGGTGACGGCGGAACAACTCGCGGCCGCCGAGCAGCGGGTCGGCGACGCGTGCCGGCAGGCAAACGTCCACGCAATCGTCGGCATGCCGTGGCGGCAGGGGGGCAAGCTCTTCAATGCGGCCGTCGTCATCGGCCCGGACGGCCGGGTAATCGAGCGGTACTTCAAGATGCAGCTCGTCGAGTCGTGGGCCGACCCGGGCGACCACCTGTCGGTCTGGCGGATCGACGGTGTGCCGTGCGCCGCGATCGTCTGCCACGATGAGCGGTATCCGGAGCTGGTGCGGCTGCCGGTGTTGGCGGGGGCCAGGATCGTCTTCTACCTCTCCCACGAATCGGGGCTGCACGAAGAGCGCAAGCTCGATCCGTATCGTGCACAAATCCAGGCGCGGGCCGTCGAGAACGGCGTGTTCGTCGTCCACGCGAACGCGCCGGCCAACGTGGACGCCACCGGCTCGCACGGGCAGAGCCGCATCATCGCTCCCGACGGTAACATCGTGCGCGAGGCGGGCTTTTTCGCGGAGGAGGTGGTGACGGCGGACCTCGATCTCTCACGCGCGAGCCGGGGCAACGCGACGGGCAGCCTCCGCTCGGATCTCCTGCGATCCTGGTGGCAGGAGGGCCTCAAGCTCGTTCGGAACATCGAATGATGCGCAACTCGAGCCAGCACGCGGGCGCTCAGACGGCGACATCACGTTGGCCCTGCGGGCCGGGTTCGGCGGCCCCGGGCCCACACGCTCCGGAGGTGCCGTGCGGTCGCCCTCCACTCGATGGAGGCGACCCGCGAAACCGCGCGTGAAACACAAGAGGGAACCTCCGACGGCTGCCGCTACTCGAAGACCTCGATGGCCTGCTGCACGTCCGCCGGCAGCGCGGTCAGGAAATCAACGAAGCCGGGCCGGTCGGCCAGCCCGAGCGCCTTGACCGCGCGGGATTCGAGCAGGTTGTACGCCGCCGACGGCGCGTAGCCGAGCATCGCGTTGATCATATCGGTCAGCTCGAGCGTGTATCGCTCCCGGCGGAATGCGTCGTCGTCGGACGGGGCCACATGGTGCCGGGAGATGAGCGCCTTGAGCTTCGGCGGCAGCCCCCACCCGTCGGCGATCAGCTCACCCAACTCCTGGTGCGATTCGTAGCAGAGGTACTCGAACGCCTCGGTGTCGATCTCGCGGTGCATGATCGCGCCCTGCCGGGCCGCCGTCGAGAGCACCATCACGTTGCCGATGTCGTGCAGCAGGCCGATCGAGAACGCCTCTTCCGCGTCGAGCCCCGCAAAGGAGGCCAGCCCGCTCATGATCGACGCGCTCGCCAGCGAGCGGCGCCAGATCGTGCGGGCCAGTTCCTCGCCGACGCCCCGATGGCGGAACGCGGCGGACCGGAGCGACTGGTTCCACATCAGCGTCCGCACGGCGTTCGCCCCGATTCGCGTGACAGCGGGCTGCAACGCCGTGATCTTCCGGCGCGCCCGGTGGAGCACGGAGTTCGCCATGCGAAGCGTCATCGCCGCGATGACCTGGTCCTCGGCGATCGCGTCGGCGATGAGCGCGAAGCTGCACTCCGGGCTGCGCAGCAGCTTGAGCACGCGCTCCGGGACGCGCGGCAGCGGCGGCAGGCTCACGTCGTGCCCGTCGAATTGCGCGAGCAGCAGGTTCTCGAGCGCAAGGGCCTCAAGCGAGAGTTCCGGCCGCTGCATCTCGACCGGTTCGACGAGCACCGCGCCCGACGGACTCCACCAGCACGCTTCCGCCGCCTCGACGCCCGGGCTGCCGGCGGGCGCCAGGACCGCCGTCGCCGCTCCGCCCGCATCGCCCCGGCCCGCCGCAGCATCGGTGTGAGCCGGTTCGGGGCCCTGCCCCCGACCGATAATCCAATCCCAGAATCCCAAGCCCGTTCCTCGCATGGATCCCGGCGCCGACCTCGTCTGTTGTCGTATCGGTACTCCGGCAGAGGCGCTTGCGTATCTGAATGCAGCCGGGCTGCCGAAAAGGTCGCAATGGGGCGTGCCAGTTCAGCCCGCCCGCCATTTTCGCTGAACGGTGTTGCGAAACAGGATGCGGCGCCGGCGTTCTACGCTGTTGTGGCCCGGGGTCTGCGCAGGCGAGCGAGATTCGGAGGGCAGGCAGGATGCCCGCACCGTGGGTTGGGGTCGAGGCGGTCTTACGGCGGGTTGCCGAATTCAAGGACCCAGACGATGCCGTATTCGCCGCCGCATCGGACGGCCACACCCGCTTCTTTCCACTGCACCGAGAGAATGTTCTCCCGGTGTCCTTCGGTCGAGGCCATCCAGTCGTCCATCACCGCTTCGGGCGACGTTTGGCCGGCCGCGAGGTTCTCGCCGACCGACAGGAAGAGGTATCCGCCCTGCAACGCCCGCTGGCCAGGTCCGTATCCGGTCTCGGGATCAATGTGCGAGAAGAAGCCGCGTTCGATCATGCGGGCGGCGTGTTCTTCGGCGAGTCGGCACAATGTGGCGTTTTTCCGCACGGGCGCAAGTCCCTGACCGACGTTCGCCCTGGCAAGGTTGACCAGATCAATCAGCTTGTCGGCGACGGCGTCCGCGTTTTCGGGGGTCGAGACCGATCGCGTGCTGTAGAGGGGCTTGACCGCGCCGTTGTGCTCGGCCGCGGGGCAGCCCGCCAACAGAACGACGGCGGCCATGCCCAAACGGGGCCACTGCCTGTACCCGACATGCGTCATTCGCGACCAACCCTCAGGGCCTGTGCCGGCAGGTCGTGGCATGGGCATCTTGTCCGTAGGATCCAGGGCTGAAAGCCCGTGCCACGGAGTTTACAACATCTTACGCTGTCGTCCTACGCAAGGACAAGAGCGGGGGCACTATGTTAGTAGGAAATCGGCCGAAATGCAATGAAACTGAATGGCATCTCGCGCCGGCGGCGTCCGACGGCGCTGCAAGTACTTTCCATGAATAAGGATACGCCAACAGGAAACAATCAGCGGGCTCGTCGCTCAGGCTTCGGCATTCTTTCGTCATTCGGGCTTCGGCATTCATCATTCCCGGCAACGTGCTCGGGCGGCACCTCTTGCCCGCGAGCGCCGGTTCCGTCTGCGCAAGGCACGACCGCGCCCTACGCGGGAATAGCGACGAATACCTTGCCGATGCGTTTGAGCCAGTCGATGTCGTCGGCCCGGGCCCGTTCATAGACCTGCCGCAGGAACTCCACGGTCTCGGGCTCGAAGCAAGGCTCGGAAGGATCATCGACCGGAATCACGGCATCCACTTCGACTTGGACGACGCACGACCCCGCATGGATCCATCGCGTACGTCTGACCCGCTGGCCTTCGATCTCCATGATTCACCTGTCGAGGAAGTGCACCGTGACCAGCTTCGCGGCCCGGTGCCGCGGCATCCAAGACCATACCGCCTTGACGGACGTTCCATCCGGCAACGATTGCTCCACTTCCACCACCGGATTGGGGCGATCAAGCGGACGCTCGCACAGGAGCACCCCGTCCGAAAGCCCCGCGATCACTTGCCAGTCCGGTATGCCCCGTTCATCAAGCTGGTTCGCCGCATGGATGCCGACAAGATATCGGTCTTGGGCAACCGCGCTGCGAATCCGTTCGAAGAACTCCGCCAGCCGGTTCGGCCTCGGTGGTGGACCTCTATATCCTAGCCCAACCTTCGCACGGCGATGGAAATCGCGAGCGAGAATCGGCGTTGGCG
>CAZUAI010000166.1:0-3822 GCA_964617875.1 uncultured Planctomycetales bacterium
TCGACGCAGCGCTCGGCCGGCTCCTTGCCGCCGCGATCGAGGGGCCCCGTGGCGATCCGGCATCGAGGCGCTCATTCCCGTCCCGAGTCACTGGACGGTCCGCCGCAGCCGCGGCTTCTTTTCGACGGGCTCGCTCGCGCGGATGGCGGCGCGGAGGCTCGGCGTCCGTTACGCCGACGCGCTCACGCGCCCGCGGCGCGGCCACAGCCAGATCGGCCTCGCCGCCGCCGACCGCCGTACGAACGTCCGCGGCATGTTCGCCCTGCGTCGGCGTGCCAGTGTCGACGGCCGCACGGTCTGCCTCGTCGATGACGTCATGGTCACCGGCGCCACGCTGCACGAAAACGCCCGCATCCTCAGGAAGGCCGGCGCCAGGGCCGTCTACGCCGCCATCGTGGCCCGCGCCGACGCAACCATCGCGGCCGACATTGACGTATGAATCCGGATGTTGGGGTGCAGGCTTCCGGCCGGCCCACGGACGCAGGCAGGATGCCTGCGCCGCGAGAACGCCTCGCGGCGCAAGGCGGGCTACAGCTTCAGCTTCGCCATCCGTTCGACCGCCTCGCGGATGCGGTTCGTGTCCATCGTCAGGGCGGCGCGGAAGTATCCCTCGGCACACTTGCCGAAGCCGATCCCCGGGATCACCACCACCGAGATCTCGTCGAGCAGCCTGCCGACCCACGACATCGAGTCGATCCCCTTCGGGCACGCCGCCCAGATGTAGAACGTCGCATCGGGCTTCCGCACGCGGATGCCGATCTTCTGCAGGCCCTCGACCAGGATGTCCCGCCGTTCGCGGTAGAGGTCCTGCATCGCCCGCACCTCGACGTGGTCGACGTACCGGTATGCCTCGACGCCCGCCCACTGGATCGCGTTGAACTGGCCCGAATCGAGGTTCGACTTCACCTTCGCCACCGCCGCCACGGCATCCGCGTTCCCGGCCACGAAGCCCAGCCGCCAGCCCGTCATGTTGAACGTCTTCGACAGCGAGTGGAACTCGACGGCCACGTCCCTGGCCCCCGGAATCTGCAGGATGCTCATCGGCGGCTCGCCGTAGTACACCTCGCTGTACGCCATGTCCTGCGCGATGAGGATGTCGTTCTCCTTCGCGAAGGCCACCGCCTTCTCGAAGAAGGCCCGCGGCGCCGTCGCCGCCGTCGGGTTGTTCGGGTAGTTCAGGTACATCAGCGACGCCCGCTTGCGAACGTCCGCCGGAATCGCGTCGAGGTCCGGCAGCCAGTGATTCTCCTCCCGCAGGTCCATGATGTACGGCACGCCGCCCGCGAACACCGTCGCCGAGAAGTACACCGGGTATCCCGGCTGCGGGACGAGCACGTAGTCGCCGGGGTTCACGACGCCGATCGGCAGGTGGCCGATGCCCTCCTTGCTGCCGATCAGCGTGATCAGTTCCGTCTTCGGATCGAGTTGCACACCGAACCGCCGTGCGAACCACGCCGCCGCCTCCTGCCGGAACTCGGGCACGCCCTCATCGAACGGATAGCGGTGGTTCTTCGGATCGGCGACGGCCTCCTGCATCCGCCTGATGATGAAGCTCGGCGTCGGCCTGTCCGGATCGGCGACGCCCAGGTCGATGACGTCCCTGCCGGCGGCGATCGCAGCCCGCTTCTTGCGGTCGATCTCCAGAAAGAGGTACGGCGGCAACTGGTTCAACCGTTCAGCGCGTCGAAAAGGCATAGTCCTGCTCGCAAAGGCGACACTCAACACCCACTCGCGGGTACCCCCGACCGAAGGAACGAGATTCTAAGCCCGCCCGCCGGCGGGTCAAGCCCAACGTGCGGTGCAGGCATCCGGCCTGCCGCCGCTCCCCGGACCCATTGCGCGGCCGCCGAAGGACCACCCCGCACCCCGCCACGGCGTGGTCGTGTATAATGCATCGGTACGGCGTCGCCCGCGCGGCCCCCCGGCGTTCGCCCGGACGGGCCCCGCCGTCGCCGGAAGGAGTCATTCGATGACACTGCATCGCGTCCGCAGGTTGGCATTGCTGCTCCTGGCCGGTGGGATGTTGTTCCAGGCGGGCACCTGTGCGGAACAGACCGCAGGCGTGCTGGGCACGACGCTGATACCGGCGCTCGCGTCGGCGGCGAATCTCGCCATCACCGACAAGCTGCAGGGGGACGAGACCACTCCGAACGGGTCCATCTCGCCGCCGGGCGGCGGCCCCTTCGACGCCGTCAACAACGCCATCCAGGGGCTTCGCAACAACCTTGGCGTCCAGGGCTCCGTCTCGTCCACGGCGGGCGCGTAGAGCGGGCGGCTCTTCGCGGTTACGCACTCGCGGACTCGAAGGTTCGCCCACCTTCTCGTTTGTTGTCCGGCGTCCGTTGTCTGTTGCCCGCAGTCTGTTGCCCATAGTCCGTTGTCCGTTGTCCGTTGCCCGTTGCCCGTTGTCCGTTGCCCGTTACCCGTTGTCCGTTGCCCGTTGCCCGTTGCCAGGGTACTCAGTCGCTCGGTTACTCCGTCACCCCCGCGAAAGCGGGGGTCCAGGCTCCGTGTCATCAAGTCTGGATCCCCGCTTGCGCGAAAGTGACGACCTCAGCCCTTTCGCACTTCTCCGCTTTTCCTCGTCCCCCACGTTGCACCACGCCCCGCCGCCGGATATGGTTTCGCCACGAATCGCCTGAAGGAGCCGACATGAGCGACCCGCTGCAGGACCGTTTCCAGGGTTCGATCCTCGGGCTGGCGATCGGCGATGCCCTCGGCCGGCCGACGGAGTTCCTCCACAGCATGGACGCGATCCGGGCGAAGTTCGGTCCCGACGGCGTGACGGACCTCGAGCCGGACCGGCACCC
Source organism: uncultured Planctomycetales bacterium (assembly GCA_964617875.1). GTDB lineage: Bacteria > Planctomycetota > Phycisphaerae > UBA1845 > PWPN01 > CAZMVY01. Next base: position 2,811 of record CAZUAI010000166.1, read on the forward strand.
CGCCGGGACGTACACCGACGACACACAGATGAGCCTCTGCGTGGCCCTCGCGCTGATCGAGGCCGGGCGGGAACCGCTCGACGACCTCATGGAAACGATGGCCCGTGAGTTCGCCGCATGGAGCGTCTCCGCCGAGAACGACCGCGCCCCGGGGACAAGCTGCATGGCCGGCTGCGCAAACCTGCGCCGCGGAAAATCATGGCGCGAGGCCGGCGTGCCGGGCTCGAAGGGTTGCGGCAGCGCGATGCGGACCGCCCCGATCGGCCTCTACTTCCACGACGACGAAGCGCGGCTGATTGAAGTCGCCCGCGCCAGCTCGCTGCCGACGCACGGCCACCCGACGGCGCAGGCCTCGGCCGCAGCGACGGCGCTGCTGACCGCCTGGGCGCTGCACCACGAAGACCCGCCCGAATACCCCGGCCGCCTCGCCGAGATCATGCGGCGCATGGACGGCGGCCAGGACGTCGCCCGGCTTGTCGAGCGGATCCCGTACCTTCTGTCGGAACCCCCGGACGAGGTCCTGTGCGACGGCCGGCTCGGCGAGGCCTGGGTCGCGGACGAAGCGGTCGCCGGCGCGCTATACTGCTTCTGCCGTAGCGCGGAGGACTATCGCACCACGGTGCTCACCGGCGCGAACACCGTCGGCGACTCGGACAGCATCGCCTGCATCGCGGGGGCGATCAGCGGAGCCTACAACGGCCTGGCCGCCATCCCCGACCGGTGGCGCTGCCGCGTCGAGAGGGCAAACGACCTGCTCGAAATCGCGAACCGACTCCACGCCGCCGCCCAGGTCCGCCCGCGGTGACCGGTCCGCTCGAGCAAACCGGACCGGAACTCGCCGTCTTTGCACGCACGTCCGAAAACAACCGGCCATCCTTGTTCGGCATTCTGACTCCGCCGGCCGGCCGGCGGGACATGGGGAAGACACACGATCGAATGGCACTGCCGTCCCAAGTGGTTTAGAGCCTATCCCAAAACCTCCTTGAATGCCGATATCAGCATTGAGGCGCGG
>CAZUAI010000167.1:0-3543 GCA_964617875.1 uncultured Planctomycetales bacterium
CCCTGGCGCTATCGCCAGCCGCTTTGACGCCGGCCGCGTGCGAAGGTTGGGTTAGGATTCTGGCGAGAATCCGCCGTTAAGGGAAGAAATGCGTTGACATCGATCGGCGTTTTCGGTATTCTGTATCGTAGTGGGTGAGGTTGGAGGTGGGAAAGCTCCGCAGGTCGGGGCTTGCCAGCCTGCGTAACCACTGATTATAATCCCGGCCTCTTGGTTCGACCCCTGCCTGGGCGAGACGCCGGAGGCGGAAATCCGCTGTCGGCGATGCACAACGCCGGCAGGTCGAGACTCCTTTAGGCGGTATTCGAGACAGGGGCGCATCGAGGGAATGATCTTTCTCGCCAGCAACGTGTGCGATCTTGAGCTGGACAGCGTGGAATGGACCCGCAAGTGGGTCGTTGACGTCGGGGAGAAACGGCTGCGCCCCGCCTCGCCGAAGGAGAGGAGAACGCCAAGCCGAGGTTGAAGCGACAAACGGAGATGCGACATTCGTCGCCCCCCGCGACGCGGGTGCGCTTCCTTCAAATCGGCAGAAGAACCAAGACGAGGCTTTCGCCGGTCTCTTACGACCGTGTCTACGGCGGCACGCCGAAGAATACGTAATCGTCGGGAACGGGCTCCTTGGGCGGGGATGCGCACCCGGGAAACATCGCCGCCCCTGCGCCGGCCGTCAGGATGAACCCCATGATCGCAAGCCACATTGTTCGCATACGTGCCTCCTCCGATAAGCCCGGGGACCGTTTGCGGGCGCAACGTTCAGGCGTCTGTTCGCAACACGGATCCGTTGTGTACACGGTGCCGTCCTCACCGGGGCCTGCGTGGGTACGAATCGTCGATCTCCCAGAAGCTGTTCTGCCGTTTGATCAGGGGCCTGCCGTTCTCGGCACCGGGGCCGCGGTTGTCGCGAAGGAGAAGAATGACATCGGAGCTCACGGCGGGGCTCGTGTGGAAGTAGCTGTGCCCCAGGAAACCCGTGTTCACTCGCGCGTCAATCACCTGCATCTGGGAGACCGCCTCCAGCCCCTTCCGCTGCTCGGGGGTCAGATCGCTCCATCGCAGTTGCCCGATGCGGCGTCTGCTGCCATAGAGCAGGTCCGCAAGGCCGATCGCACGATCCGTTGCAGACACATACACCGTCATCCGTTCCGGAATGAGCGGGAGCAGTTCCGCGGTGATTCGCTGGCTCGTGACTTCGAAGTCCAGGTCCGCCGCCGCCAGGATCAGGTTGCCCACCTTGAGTTCCGACCGCGTATTCTTGCCGGCGGCGCGATACTCGATGTTCAACTCGCGGAGGGCCGTCATGAGGACATCCGTGCCGCGGCTGTGCGCGATGAGGTGGACTTTCTTGAGGTCCGGGCAGGATGCGATCGTGCGGAGGAAATGCTTGAGGTGGTATTCCGTGAACTGACCGGATTCGCTGTCATGCGTGTAACCGCCAAGAGCGCCCTCCGGGGAGCCCGCGGGCCACGTGTAGATGATCGGGACCCCCGTGCGGCCCATGAAGTGCCAGAGACCGGCCATGACGAAGGCCGCATCCTCAAAGGTGTTGTTGTATCCGTGGACGAAGACGTAAGCCTCCGGGCGGGAAGTCTGCGACAGACGATCCGAGAGCAATGCGGTCAGTTGACGGTCGGTAGCCGCCCGGCCGGCCACGACCTCGGGCCTTTCGGCGTACGTCTCGCGATTGAAGGCTGCCAGGTCCGGCACGGCGGGAAACCGTGCGACTTCCCGTATCTCCCGCACGGCCAGGGGCAGGCTCCGGCTTCGCCGTTGTGTCAGGCTTTCGCGAACGAGATCCTCCCAGGACAGGTTCCGACCGATCTCGACCGTGCAAACGCCGAAGGCGAGTGACTTGGATCGCTCATATCCGTACCGCAGGCCGTCCTTCTTGTCCTGCATCGCTGCCCGGTCGGTCGCATAGATCACGTCCACACGATTGCTTCGAAGGACCCGGGGCACGGTCTCGAAGGGGTTCTCCTTCGATCCCACGTAGAGGTTCGGCGTCGGCATCAATTCCTGCCGGCATCCCGCAAGCGGCGCACCCGTCACCGCCACAAACGACAGGACCGCCCAGGCGCTGCCACGATTCATGATCGCTGCTCCATTCCGGGCAGGCCTTCACGGATGCGTCGCGAGAACGCAGGATCCTTGTCCGCGGCCTTGCCCCGTTCGTTGATGTGGCTGCGGGCCTTCAGTTCCGCGAAAGGAAGGCTCCGGTCCAGCCTGCCATTCTCATAGGCCATTTCGTCAACGCGGCCGTTCAGCAGAATCCTCCAGTCCCAAGGCGAGGCCGCATACGGCCTGGCGTGGCCGCGAATGTTGGTTGTGCAGTTGCTCGTAAGGGCGTTGTACCACTCCGCCTGCTGGTTCAGGCTGTTGGCGTGCTTCAGGTAATCGAGGAACACGTTCCGCACGATGTCCGGCTTCGTTTGCAGGCGGTACAGGTACACATCCTCCCCGCGGTAGTTCGTTCGGAGCCGAACCAGGTCGCGCTCGTCCGCGATCACATAGGTCAACTCGTACTGCCTGAAGAAGCCCTTGAGGGCGGAGTAATCCTCGCCCTTCTCCTTCCGCGTCTCAATGGAGACGCAGAGGTAGTCGTCCCCCCCGAAGCCGAAACTGAACATGGTGTGCGCGATCATCGGCGATCCCCAGTAGATGAGAAACAGGTCCGCCGTGCGCAGATTGTCCAGGTCATACGTCCGCTCGTAGTGGTGAACGTCGAAGTCGGTTTCCGACCGGTAGTCGCAGTTGCGAACGTTGTGGATCGTGACCCTGTTCCCCTCGAAGGTGGCATACGGCAACACCGCGACGTCGGGCTGCCAATCACGTTCGTTCGATGGCGGAATCATCAGCCACCATACAACGACCAGGGTGAATAAGCCGACGAACGCCAGCAGGCCGCGACGCCGCGGCCGCACAAACAACAGCAACGCCACCGAGCCAAGACCGAATGTGATCGCGGCCACGGCCCGCAGCGGGACCGGAAGATTCGAGTAGCAGACCGCCAGCACCGCCCAGCCCGTCATACCAAAGCAGACCAGGCCGAGCACCAGTCGCCCAAGGACTCTCGGCAGCCTGCCACGACGCGAGTTCTTTCCGACGGAGGGCTCAGCCATCGCTCAGGTTCCATCCCTCGGGCAACCGGGTGACCGGCGGATCACGCGATTACCTGGCCTTCGCCGCTCCTGACTTCGTGCCGGGCGTCAACGGCTTGAGCCGCGCCCGCACGGCCGGCGGCTGGCTCCGCACGATGAGTTCGACGGCCTGTTTCGCCGAGTCCGTCACCGGGACGAATCCGAGTTCCTCCCGGCCGACCGCGCCGGCGCGAATCTGGTGTTCGGTGAACGGCCGCAGCGGCTCCCAGAAGCGCCGTCCCATGCCGATCACGGGGAAGGGGCCGATCTTGTTGCACTGGATCAGCGTTCCCGCCTCGTACATCTCATCGAGCGTGCCCAGGCCGCCCGGCATGATCACGAAGGCGCAGGAGTACCCCAGCGTTGCATATTTCGACAGGCTTACGCGGCGGATCGTAGGGTTCGC
>CAZUAI010000168.1:0-3477 GCA_964617875.1 uncultured Planctomycetales bacterium
CGCCGTCGAGAAGCACAAGGTCATCACGCAGATCGGCACGCAGGTCCACGCCACGCCGAACTACCGCCGTATCGTGGACGTCGTCCGCTCCGGCGTACTCGGCAAGATCTCGCTCGGCCGCACGTTCCACATCCTCAACGACGGGGAGAAGGGCATCGGCCACGCCACCGACACCCGCGTGCCGGACGGGCTCGACTGGGACATGTGGCTCGGCCCCGGCCCGCAGCGCGAGTTCAACCCGCTCCTGTTCCGCGACTCGGCCCACCATCCGTCGTTCATGGCGTACAGCGGCGGGTGGACGCCGGGCATGGCCCCCCACATCATCGACATCCCCTTCTGGGCCCTCGAACTCGGCTACCCGACGACGACGTACGCCTCCGGCGGCCGCTACCTCGTCAAGGACGACGGCGACGCCTACGACACGCACGAGGTCACGTGGCAGTTCCCGAGCTTCACGCTGACGTGGACGACGTCCTTGATCAACAGCTTCGCGTACACGCTGCAGGGCAGCCAGGGCTGCCACCGCCGGCGCGGCATCTACCTGCACGGGGTGAACGGGACGCTGGTGGGCGATTACGGCGTGCTCGAGGTGGTCCGCGAGGCGTGCTTCCTGCACAAGTTCAACCTGGAGGATGTGCCGAAGATCATCCCGGATTCGCCGGGGCACCATCGCGAGTGGCTGGACGGCATCCGCACGCGGACACAGCCGAGCTGCCACGTCGGCTACCACTCGAAGCTCGATATGGCGATCACGCTGTCGCTGCTGTCGCTGAAGCTGGGCCGGTCGATCCGGTTCGATCCGGCGACCGAGACGATCGTCGGCGACGCCGAGGCCGTGAAGCTCTCCCGGCCGACATACCGCGATCCGTGGAAGTTCCCGGAGCAGTATGTCGCGTAGGGTGTCGGCACAGTTCGCGAAAGCGGAGGGCCGCGCGCGGGAAGGCCCCGGCGCCTCCGGTGCAATCGGTTCGACGCATACCGGGGCGGGGCGGGCACAGCGCGGGGCCGTGCTCATCGGCGCTGGATCACTGCTGGTGATCATGCACGCCGCATCGTCCGTGGTGGTGCCGGCGGAGCCCGCCACGAAGCCGCACGCCGTGCCGGCTCAGGTTCTTACTCTGCATCCCGGCCTGTGCGGGCTTTCCGACCCCGGCGTGCCGAGGCTCACGGAGACGCCGCCCGATGCGGATGTGGTCGGCCGGGATTCGCTCGGCATGGAACCGGCGGAACCCTGTCGCTGGATCGTGTCTCCCGGGCGCGATTTCGAGTTCAGCGTTCGCGGGAAGGCGTGCGAGGGAACCGATCGGGCCGTCCTGACCCTCTGGGACTGGGAGAATCAGCCCGTCCGACAAACGAGCTTCCCGATGCCGTTCGCGGGCAGCGTCAGCTGCCGGGTCGAGGGGCGCGGAACGTGGGTGCTGACGCTGGACGGGATGCGCGGAGACGCGTGCGCCATGCGCCTGGTCCGCAGTTTCAGCGTATGCCCGGACAACAACGCCCGGCGTTCCGCGTGGAAGAGCAGTGGTTTCTGGGTCGGGCAGTGCTGTTTTCCGGGGGCTCACCATGTGACGGTGAAAGGCCGGACGGTGCGCCCGCCAGGGCTGACGGCGGACCAGTCCAGAGACCTGGATGCCGAACTCGTGGCGAGAATGGGCGTGCAGGTCGCCCGGATCAATCCTGTCGTGCGTCGCCGGGATGCGGAGGGGATGGACCTCGATTTCTCTCTTGCCGACCAGTGCGTCAACGCCTATGTCTCCCGGGGATTGAGCCTGAACGTACAGTTGTTCTGGGCCTATGGCGCCGGTCGGGGGCCGGTGCTGGACCCGTACAGGAACGCGGCCGGCGCCGCGATTCTCCCCTGGAAGGAGCGGCCCTACCGGCATTTCGTGCGGGAGACCGTTCGTCGCTACGCCAGGCACGCCGCGTTCATCCAGATCGGAAACGAGCCGGACAACGAACAGCAGTACGCCGGCACGGCGGAGGAGTACGCGGACCAGCTCAGGCAGGCGGCAGACGAGATCCGGCGGGCGGCGCCCGGCGTGCGAATCACAAACGGCGGCTATTGCTTCGACAACGACGCCACCCGGCGGATCATTGCTGCCGTGCCCGGTCTCACCGACTTCGTCTCATACCACTGGCATGGTCCGCTGGGGGGTCTGAAGGAGTTCTGGTCGAGGATCGATCAGGTTCATCGAGAAGCCGGTTACGTCGGTCTGAAGTATGCCAACACGGAAATGGGCTACGTCATGCCGACGGTCGGATCGGAGCGCGCCGGCGCGGTCCACATCATGCAGAAGCTTCTTTATTGCTGGGCGCACGGGCATGAGGGGGTGCTGCTGTATTCCAGTCGCGAGCCTGGATGGCCGCGCCAACACGAGACCGAATACGGCTTCGTGGATCACTTTTACTGTCCACGGTTCGTCTACGGCGCCTCGGCCGCGTTCCTGGACAGGTACGCCGGGTTCAGCTTCCGGCGGACCCTGGCTGAGGACGACAACCGGCACGTCTACGAGTTCGGCCTGGACAGGCAGCGGATGGTCGCGGCGTTCGCGGTGAATTCGCCTGTGCGGATCACGTTGAAGAGCGATGCCGGCTCGGCGACGCTCCTCGATGTCATGGGCAACGAAACCCTGTTTCCGGTGCCGAGCCGGGTTACGGTCCAGGCCGGGGAGTACCCGCGGTCGGTGCGGTTCGTCGGGGCGACGCGCGTGGAACTGTGTGACGGATGACGGGGCTTCGGGGCGACAGGAACGTGGCGGACGTCGGTGCGGGTGCCATGGCAAGGCAGTACGGCGTTTGCGGACACGGCCCATGCCACAATCGGTGCGGACGTGATCCGAAGAGCCATCGAGGCCGATGGCCGAAGCCCGCGGGCGCTCGGCGCGGAGGCCCCGCGCGAGGCGCGGCGACGCATCGGGGCTGCGCATGAAAACGCCCGGATTCCCGAGGAAGACTGCGGATTTCCGGGCGATTTCGGCGACGCGCCGGGGGGGACTCGAACCCTCGACCGCGGGATTAGAAATCCCGTGCTCTATCCAACTGAGCTACCGGCGCATGCCTGCGCAACTGCCTGAACGACAGCAATTTACACCGACACACCCTTGCGCTCAACCCTGTCCCGAAGGGCCGGCGTGATGCGTAACCCGATAGCGTGCCATCAGAATCGCCATAACCCCTTGTCAGAACTGCACTGGGCGAGACGGGAGTCGAACCCGTACCTCCTTTCGGAGAGGGGATTTTAAGTCCCCAGCGTCTGCCGTTCCGCCACTCGCCCGGCATTCGTCAACAGAGGACTTATTCACGCGAACATGCGCGTCCAAGATCAATTCGGCGCGGTATCGTACGCGCACCGTTTTCATCCTGCCACCGCCTGAGAAGCCCCCATCGTCTTCATCGCCCTCTGCAATGCCTCCAATGCCTCAGGGACGAATGGCACTGCCGTCCCAAGTGGTTTAGTGCCGGGCGGTTACGTTTTCA
>CAZUAI010000169.1:0-3426 GCA_964617875.1 uncultured Planctomycetales bacterium
CCCCCCGGGTTTTGGCCTCCTGAGGCCTCCCAGAGGCCCTTTTCGGGGCTTTCCCAGTGGGCTCGAGCCGCACGTCCTCCCACCTTCCGGACTTCATCGACCTATAACAGGCGTCGACGACGGCGTTGACGATGTACCCGTCGCGGAAGGTCTCCATCGGCTCGCGGCCCGCCTCCCAAGCGTCGAGCATGTCGCGGAACATGTGCGTGTAGCCCAACTCGTGGACCTCGTCGCCGACCGGGAAGAGCCAGCCCCGCTCGCTCTCGGCCTTCTCGGCGACATAGCCGCCCTCGCCGGCGGACGTGAACATCTCGAAGCCCGTGCGCAGGAAGTGGTCGAGGCGGATCGTCCCTTCCGTGCCGCAGACCTCGTCGCGCAGGTCCATGCCGCCCCGGAAGGTCCAGCTGACCTCGAGCTGGCCGACCGCGCCGCCCTCGTACTCGATGAGCCCGATGGCGTGATCCTCGGCCTCGATGGGATGGACCTGGGTCGCCCCCCAACAGAAGGCCCGCAGCGGGCGCTTGTCCTTGCCGATGAAGGCGCGGCCGATCTCGACGCAGTGGCAGCCCATGTCGATGAGGGCCCCGCCGCCCGAGCGTAGCGGCTCCCAGAACCAGGCGCTGTGGGGGCCGGGATGGGTCTCGCGCGAGCGGGTCCAAAGGACCCGGCCCATGGCCCCTTTCGCGGTCGAAGCGAGGGCCTTGAGCGTCTTGGGCGTGTAAACGAGGTCTTCGAGGTAGCCGGCGAAGACCCCGGCCTTCTCGACGGCCCGGAGCATGGCCAACGCTTCGGCGGCCGTCCGGCCGAGGGGCTTGGTGCAGAGGATGGCCTTGCCGGCCGCGGCCGCGAGCTCCACGGCCTCGCGGTGGACGTCGTTCGGCAGGCCGACGACGACGATCTCAGACTCGCGGTCCCGGACCGCCTTATTCAGGTCGTCGGTCCATCGTCCGATGCCGTAGGCCGCGGCGAACGACCGGGCCCGGCCGGCCGACCGCGAATAGACGTTGACCACACGATCGCGGCTGCGCATCCCGTGCAGGGTCTGCGTGTAGAATGTCCCGATGAGTCCCGTGCCCAGCATCGTGATCTTGGCCATGCGTCACCTTTTAACGAACGCGATCCCCGCCGCCCTGCCCACGCTGACCGTGAAACCGGTGACCTTGCCGCTCGCGCCGCTCCCGTTCGCGTCCGGGTCCCTGACGAACTCCACGTTCAGGCCGAAGTCGGGGACCGTGAACTTGTCGGGCGCCATCGGTTTCAGCTCGGCCCGGGGCGTGGTCCGCATCTTGAGCACCAGCCCGCCCTTGTCGACCCCGATGACGTACCGGGCGTCGAGGAGCTCCCCGCTGGCGTAGCTCCCCGCGTAGGCCGCCAGCGCCGCTGTGTCCAGGCTCTCCAGCGGGAGCGCCTTCACGAAATCGAAGGTCAGGCTCGTCCCGACCGCCATCCGGGCCGCCGCCGGCTTGCCCTCCTCCGGGCCCATGAATTCGAGGACGATGTCGCCGCGCCCGGCTGCGACGAACCGCCCCGGCCCCGTCGGCACGAGCCCGAACTTCCGGCCGCCGAGCTCTGCCGTCGCCCGGCCGTCCTTGAGAGAGACGGTCATCCACTGGCCGAAACGGACGTCCTCCCAATTGCCGGCCAGGGCCGCGAGCTCCGCTTTGGGCGCCGCGTAAGTCCCCGCCGCCTTCTTCTCCGTCTTCGCCCCGCCCGCCCTCTCGGGCTCCTTCAGCTTCCCGGCCAGGTAGATGTCAGCCACCCGGAACGCCAATCCCGACGGGTCGATAGCGTCCAGATTCGCCAGCACGACGACCGTGAACCGCTCGCCCGGGAACCTCACCAGGGCCGCCCGGAAGCCCACCCAAGCTCCGCCGTGCTCGACGACCCGGAGCCCCTTGTATTGCGAGACCACCAAACCCCAAGCGTAATCGATGGCCTTGCCCGAATTGAGCGTGCCCGTCGTCTGCATCATCTCCACCAGGTCCTTCCCCAGCGCCGCTCCCGTGTAGAACGCCTGGTCCCACTTGGCCAGGTCCCTCACCGTCGTGTAGACATTGCCGTCGCCGGTCTCGTCCCAAATGCTCATGGCCACGGTCCAGCCCTTCCCGGCCTTGGCGTAGCCCGTGGCCCGGTCCTTGATGACTTGGGTGTGGTCGTCCTGGATGAGCGTTTTGGACATGCCCAGCGGCCCGAAGAGGTGCTCACGGGCGAACGAGCTGAGGGACTTCCCGCCGACCCGCTCGACGATCTGCGAGAGCAGGAAATATCCCGTGTTCGTGTAAGAGTACTCCTCGCCCGGGGCGTAGTTGAGCTTCTTCTGGCGGGCTACGATCTCAAACGCCTCTTCGACGGTCGGGCAGTCCGATTCGGGCCGGAAGCCGGCCAGGCTCAACAGGGCGTTGTAATCCCTCAGGCCGCTGGTGTGATGGAGCAGGTGCCTCACCGTCACCGGCGTGCCGTAGTCGGGGATCTCCGGCAGGAACTTGCGGATATCGTCGTCGAGGGCGACCTTGCCCTCACGCACGAGCGTCGCCATGCACGCGGCCGTGAACTGCTTCGAGACCGAGCCGATGTCGAAGACCTTGTCCGGGGTGTTGGGGAGGCCGTCCTCGAGTCTGGCCAGGCCGTAGCCGCGCTCGTAGACGATGGCCCCATCCTTGATGACGGCCAGGGCGGCGCCGGGGCTGTCCGGCTTGTCCCAGGCGGCGAACAGCTTGTCGACCCGGGCGGTCGTCTCGTCGGCCGCGGGATTCGCGGGGGCGGAGGCGAGGAACGCCCCGCCGGCCGCGGCGGCGAGCGTCAGGGCGACGGCCAGAACGGCCTTTCGGACCCTTGTCAAGCGGATCGTTCTCATGGAAGCGACCTCCTCGACGGTTTCGGACCATTTTAGTACAGGAACGGCGTCGCCCGCCACGCCAAAGAGGCGTGGCGCCTCCGGCCCGCCGCCCCTTGACAAATCCCCTTTCTTTTGAGTACTTTAATCTCAGGTCAGAGGGGCCGGCGCCCCTCGGGGGAACATCGTGTGCGCCCGCGAGGTCCTGCAGTCCTGGAAGGAGATCTCCGCCTACCTCGGCCGCGACGTCCGCACCTGCCGCCGCTGGGAAGAGCATCTGGGTCTCCCCATCCACCGGCTCAACGGCTCGCCCAAGGCCCGGGTCATGGCCTACAAGGACGAGGTCGACCGCTGGCTCGAGACCAAGCTCCACGAGCGCGATCCCTGCAACCTCGCCTCAGGCGCCGCCGCCTCCGCCACCGCCTCCGGCGCGTCCTCCCTTCCGGGTTCGCCCGCCGCCTCCCCGTCTCCCGCCTCGCTCTTCTTCCGGCTGGCCGCGTTCCTCCGCTCCTTCCGCCTGCCGCCCTCCCTCCAGTTTCTCCGACGTTGGTACGTCATGGCCGGCCTGGCCGGAGTCCTTGTCGCCGGCGTCC
>CAZUAI010000170.1:0-3348 GCA_964617875.1 uncultured Planctomycetales bacterium
CTATGCCGCCGTGGCGGCAACGATCGAAAGCCGAGCGCCGAGCTCCGGTCCAAAATCGGCAGGGCTGCGAGGGGTGGCGACGCCGGGGTGTAAGGGGTGCGGGGAGAAGTGAACGCAGCGGGCGCGTGAGCTGAGCGCCAGGTCACGCGTCGTTCGCCTCAACCCCAGCCAGCTTGAGCTGAAGTGCCTGCCAATCACAGTAGCTCTTGCCCGTATCCTGGGTCTTCCATTCTTTTCGACCGTTGGCGTTTCGGCCCAAGACGACGGCGGCCGCGGCGCTGGGGCTTGCGAACGGCACGTCCTCCGCGAACACGAGGAGCTGCGAGTCGGCGCCTTCGACCAGTTTGCCGTCCTTGACGAGCTGGTCTCTTTGCGACTTGTAGGCGGTCCATGACTCCACACCTTCTCTGCGGGCCGTGGACCCCTTCAATACAACAAACTCCCCGTTGACCTCGCGAGCCGACGCTTTCGCTCCAACCGCCTGAAGCGTGAACAGCGGCGAGCCGGATGATGACTCGGAGAACGGGGCCACACTGGGCTTGGGCTGAAGGAATCCGAATCCGAGAACGGGCAGAATCATCGAGATCTGTTCCAGGAAGTACTCCATGTCCGCCACGTCGGGTTCGGGGAGGGAAGGAGGCGATGGCGCCGTGCCATTCTGCAGGCGGGCACGGCCTGCTTGCTGCGCCTGCTGGATCAGCCGGCTTTCGAGGTACCTCACATGCGCCTTCGTGAGGTTCTCGTCTTTGCTCGTCACGACCACCGTGCGAGTCCAGAAGTCCTTCGCCTCGTCCGCGTCATGCTGGGCCAGGCGCTTGAGCACGTTGTCCCCCTCGCCGATGTAAACGCACTCTCGCGAGGGATCGTCGGGTGCGACGCCGGTGAGGCAATACACGCCGGTCCGCTGGACTTCGGCGCGCGACGCCAGGTCCGCCAGTTGGGATCTCGGGGCGACGACCACCTTGCCCGTCCAGTTGATGATCTCGGCGGTCAGTGCGCCGGTCGGGGTGCCCTCGGTGAGGTAAATGCGGATTGTCTTGCCTTTCATGGACGCAATAGCCTATCGGAATCCACCCTGCCACGCTATACCCTGCACATGGTCAGCCTACTGGAAAACAAGGAAAACCGCCTGATGCCCCAGACTCCAGCCATGCCCCTTGCCGGGTCGTGGGTACGGCCAACCATTGACACGGGATGATAGCAACTGTTAAAAGGGCAGCGGCCTTTGCGGGGCCTCGGCGGGAATGGCCCCGGAGAAAGGAAACCGCCATGGGCAAGTCGCCGCCGGGCGCCGTGATGACGATCGACGATCTCGCGAAATACCTGAAGATTTCCCGGTCCACGCTCTACAAGCTGGCCCAGGAAGGCAAACTGCCTGCACAGAAGGTCGGCCGGCACTGGCGGTTCCACCGCGAGGCCGTGGACGCGTGGCTGAAGAACCAGAAGACGAACCGGTGAATGCTGATGAATAACCAGACCACGAGTAGCGCCAACCTCGGCTTCGAACGCGACCTCTGGCGGGCGGCGGACGCCCTCCGCTCCAACATGGACGCCGCCGAGTACAAGCATGTCGTGCTCGGCCTGATCTTCCTGAAGTACATCTCCGACGCGTTCGAGGAGCACCACGCCAAGCTCGAGGCCGACCGCAAGAAGGGCGCCGACCCCGAAGACCCCGATGAGTACCGCGCCGAGAACATCTTCTGGGTCCCGCCCGGCGCGCGCTGGTCGCACCTCTCGAAGATGGCCAAGCAGCCGACGATCGGCAAGATCGTTGACGACGCGATGGTCGCCATCGAGCGCGACAACCCGTCGCTCAAGGGCGTGCTGCCGAAGGAGTACGCCCGCCCCGGCCTCGACAAGGCCCGCCTCGGCCAGCTCATCGACCTGATCGGCAACATCGGCCTGGGCGACAAGGCCAACCGCTCGAAGGACATCCTCGGCCGCGTCTACGAGTATTTCCTCTCGCAGTTCGCCAGCGCCGAGGGCAAGAAGGGCGGTCAGTTCTACACGCCGCGCTGCATCGTCCGCCTACTGGTCGAGATGCTCGCCCCCTACAAAGGCCGCGTCTTCGACCCCTGCTGCGGCTCGGGCGGCATGTTCGTCAGCAGCGAGAAGTTCGTCGAGGCCCACGGCGGCCGCATCGGCGACATCAGCATCTACGGGCAGGAGTCCAACCACACCACCTGGCGGCTGGCGAAGATGAACCTGGCCATCCGCGGCATCGACGCCCGCATCGAGCACGGCGACAGCTTCCACAACGACAAGCACCCCGACCTGAAGGCCGACTACATCCTCGCCAACCCGCCGTTCAACGACAGCGACTGGCGCGGCGACCTGCTGCGCGAGGACAAACGCTGGAAGTTCGGCGTCCCGCCGACCGGCAACGCCAACTTCGCCTGGGTGCAGCACTTCATTCACCACCTCGCGCCGCTGGGCCTGGCGGGCTTCGTGCTGGCCAACGGTTCGATGTCCTCGAACCAGTCCGGTGAAGGCGAGATCCGCAAGAACATCATCGAGGCCGACCTGGTCGACTGCATGGTCGCGCTGCCCGGCCAGCTCTTCTACAGCACGCAGATCCCCGTCTGCCTGTGGTTCATCGCCCGCGACAAGAAGAACGGCCGGTTCCGCGACCGCCGCGGGCACACGCTGTTCATCGACGCCCGCAAGCTGGGCACGATGATCGACCGCGTTCACCGCGAGCTGACCGACGACGACATCCGCCGCATCGCCGACACCTACCACGCCTGGCGCGGCGACCCCCGCTTGCGCGGGGGCAGGCCACCGTCGGCGCGGAACGAACGTCATTCCCGCGAAACCTGTCCCCGACCGCGATCGGGGAGCGGGAATCCAGCCCCTTACGCCGACCTGCCCGGCTTCTGCGCCTCGGCCACGCTCGACGACATCCGCAAGCACGGCCACGTCCTGACGCCGGGCCGCTACGTCGGCGCGGCGGAGGTCGAGGACGACGGCGAGCCGTTCGAGGACAAGATGACCCGCCTGACGGCCGAGCTGGCGGAGCAGATGAAGGAGTCGGGCCGGCTGGACAAGATCATCGCGGCCAACTTGAAGGAGTTGGGGTTTGGCTGAGAAAGAACGGCGAAAACAGGGTGCGTCAAGTGACTCGGAATCGGTCGTCCCCGGCGGCCAGATCCTCATCTACCAGGACGGCACGACACGCCTTCAGGTGCGGATCGAGGGTCGCACGGTCTGGCTGCCGCAGCGCCTGATCGCCGAGCTGTACCAGGTCTCGGTGCCGACGGTAAAAGAGCACCCAGCCAATACTTACGGCGAGCGAGAGCTCGATCCGCAGGCAACTATTCGGAGTTTCCGAATAGTTCAACGCGAGGG
>CAZUAI010000171.1:0-3149 GCA_964617875.1 uncultured Planctomycetales bacterium
CGAACCGGAAGGCGAGGATGTTCTGCACGGTCTCCTTGCCGATGTAGTGGTCGATGCGGAAGACCTGGTGCTCCTGGAAAACGGCGTGGACGCGCTCGTTGAGGTCGCGGGCGCTGGCGAGATCGCGGCCGAACGGCTTCTCGATGACGATGCGCCGAACGCCGCCGTCCTCCACGGCCATGCCGGCCCGGCCGAGCTGCTCGATCGCCGGGGCGTAGAACTCGGGCGCGGTCGCGAGGTAGTAGATGCGCCCCGTCGGCTGCGATGCCGACTCGGTGAGAAAGGCGTCGAGCGACCGGAAGTCGTCGGGCCGGCCGATATCTCCCCGGCAGTAGACAATCGAGCGGGCGAACTCGTGCCATGCGTCCTGATCGCATTCGGCGGCGGAGGAACCGTGCGCCTGCTGCCGCAGGTGTTCCCGAAACCGGTCGTGCGTCATCGGCGTGCGGGAGAAGCCGACGATCCTCGTGCCCGGCGGCAGGCGTCCCTTTCGATACAGCGAAAAAAGCGCGGGAACAAGCTTGCGGCTCGTCAGGTCGCCCGAAGCGCCGAAGACGACGAAGGTCATGGGGGTCTTCATGGTGACGGATTCTACGGCGTTGCGGCCGATGCGGCCACATCGGGCCCCGCCGCCGCCGCGACAATCCACGCGCGATCAGCGTCCGCTCTTCAGCCTCTCGAGCGCCGCGCGGACGATCGGCTCCCTGCGGATCATGCGTTCGGCCTCGGCGTGCGTCGCCCGGCTTCCCGCCAGAATCAGCGCGATCGGCACCGCCTTCGGCACCTTCATGGCGGCCTCGACGTACTGCGACGGCCTGGCGTTCAGCATCGCCGGCGTGAGGCGATCCGTCCGGTAGATGCTCCGGAGCAGGCTGCGGCGGGCACGGTCGGCCGATACGCCCGCGATGTGCTGGATGATCCCGATCGTGCGGTAGTAGAGCTTGTTGTTGCTGATCCGCAGATCGACCATCCGGTTCTGGTAGACCTTGCCGCAGAGGATGTGCGCCCCGGTGGTCAGGGCGTTCAGCACGAGCTTCGTGCCGTACTCCTCGAACACGGGCGCGCCCGGCACGATGGACCGCGGCGCGCCGGCGACCCGCACAGACGCCGCGAACGGCAGCGGCGCCGCAGCGCCCCGGCCGACCTGAATGCCGGCGATCATCGCGCCCGCCTGGCGGCTGCGGCGGAGGGCGTCGCAGACCCGCCGGTCCCACCCGCCGGATCCGATGCCGACGACCAGGTCGTTTCGCGTCAGGCACGGGAGCTTCTCGCGAACGAACTCATTGAGCGCGATCCGGTAGTGCGGCCCGGCACCGCCGAGTTCGTGCCCCGCCCCGAGCAGCGTCCGCCAGCCGCCCACGATGAACCCGCGGACGTCGTCGAACCCCGCCCCGTACGTCGGCGGGCACTCGGAGGCGTCCACGATGCCGAGGATGCCCGTCGAGCCCGCGCCGAGGTAGTAGATGTGCCCGCCGGCCCGAAGGGCCTTGCCGCCCAGCGCGATCAGCGCGGCGATGTCGTCCAGCTCCTCGTAGACGGCAGCGCGGGTCTGTTCATATGCGAGAACGCACAGGCGCACGGCCTCGGACAGGTACGGCCCGAGCGACCCTCGCTCGCGATTCGGGCTCGAGGCGGCGGCGAGGGCGAAAATGACTTCGAGGATCAGCTTGGTCGCGCTGCCGCCCTTCATCCGGGTCGATCCGGTGACCGGTTCGGGGCCGACGACCGGATTGAGGATCAGACAGTTCGACTTCTTCGCGATGTGGCGAACGACCTGGGCGACCGTCCTGTCCCAGTGCTCGACCTCGGCATCGCGGGCGCGATCCTCGGGGTTGAACCCGAGCAGCACGCACTGCGTCCCCCGCCGTTTTGAGAGTTCCCACAACTGCCCCGCCACATACGGCGCGGAGAAACCGCACGTCACGCCGACGTAAAATACGCGGCGCCTGCCCTCGATCGCCTGCGACAGGTCCTTCCACGCCTGGTGCGGGTCGTCTTCGGCCCCTTCCTGCGCCTTGATGAGCGCCTTGTCGCCGCCGGCCATAAGGTAGCGGAAGTTCGGCCGCCGGCCGTGCCGCTCGAGCACGAGGTTGAACGTCCGGGCGACGAACATCGCCAGGCGGCCGCTCGTGCCCGCGCCGGAGATCACGATCACGGCGTCATCGCGGCCCAGCAGCGGCGCGGCCCATTCAACGGCCTGCACGATCTTCGCGACGATCTCGTCGTCGCACAGGGCCGGAAACGTCCGGTAGCCGTTGTAGATCTGCGCGTCCGACGCCCGCAGCAACCGGACCATGCCCGCCGGCGAGGCAACGTCGATGTCGGTCGTCAATTCGTTCGGGGTCTCGGTGATGCTGGGAAGACTCATGCGTGCATACTCTACGATCCGGCCCGAAACACGGCAAACGCCGTGGCCGCCCGGGAGAGCCGGCGAGCCGGCCGGAGCCATTGCCCAAGCACGTCGTCCCGCAATCCGTGGCGTGCGGCGGCCTCGATGCCGCTTTGGCCCCGCAGTCTGTCAACCCTCTCGTGTTCCGCCGCTTGCCAACGCAGAGGTCGCTCCGTTATGGTGCCGTCGTACGAGAGAGCGAGGAACGCAATGCACACGTCTGCCGCTTCACCTCTTACCGCCTTCGGACACCTCGCGTTTCTGTTCGCTCCGGTCGCAATCGGCGGCGGCATGAGGCGCCACTTCGCATCGGCCTCCAGAGGAGCGGACCCGACCTCCGCACAAATCTCGTCCGGCAACGCGCGTGTGCCATGCGCATCGGCCCGGCGGTTGATGTAGCCCCGGTCAACCGCATCGGGATTCCGAGTCGTGACATCTTTCCGGGCCGCGATTCAGCATCTCCGAACCATCGTGCCGCCTGGCTTTCGGCCGCGCCCGACCGCCGCCCTCTCCCGCCCCGGGAAAGCGAGGGGTTCTGACCACTCCCGACACCCTCCTCGCCCCGCGCGATTCGACGTCCCGCCGAAAACCGCTACAATACGTACCATCGCCTGGGACGGCCGGCCGGACCCGCCGGACTACAATCCCCGGAGTTGTTGTTGGAGTCGCCCGGATATGCCCAAGTTCGAGAAACGACCGATCGTCCTCATCGTCCGTGACGGCTGGGGCCACAACCCCTACCCCGAGTGGAACAAGGCCA
>CAZUAI010000172.1:0-2980 GCA_964617875.1 uncultured Planctomycetales bacterium
GGTGCTGGGGGCGTTGGATGACAAGATCGAGCTGAACCGGCGGATGTGCCGGACGCTGGAGGGGATCGCGCGGGCGATCTTCCAGAGCTGGTTCATTGATTTTGACCCCGTGCGGCGGAACATGGAACGCAAAGGCGCCAAGCCGCCAGGACGCAAGGCACCGCATACGTCCCCTGCGTCTTTGCGCCCTGGCGACCTAGCGTTGAATCCGTCCATCGCCGCCCTGTTCCCCGACCGCTTCGAGGACTCCCCCCTCGGGCCGATACCGAAGGGGTGGGAATACGGGCCCCTGCCGGACTTCTTCGAGGTCAACCCCACTCGCGCACTGCGGAGGGGCGAAGTTGCGCCGTACCTCGATATGGCCAACATGCCCACGCGCACCCACGCGCCGGAGACGTGGATTCAACGGCCAGCCGGATCGGGAATGCGGTTCATCAACGGCGACACACTCGTTGCGCGGATCACGCCCTGCCTTGAGAATGGCAAGACGGCATACGTCGATTTCCTCAGGGACGGTGAGGTCGGTTGGGGGTCGACGGAATACATTGTTCTACGCCCCAAGCCGCCGCTTCCGCCTGTGTTCGCCTATTGCCTCGCGCGCAGCGAGGAGTTTCGATCCTACGCGATCCAGCGCATGACCGGCTCGAGCGGACGACAGCGCGTCCCGCACGAAAGCCTTCAACACTTCGTGCTCGCGGTTCCATCAGAGCCCGTGGCCAAGGTGTTCGGAAACCTTGCTAATGCGCTCTTCGTCCGCTCGCAGGTTTGCATGGAGCAATCCCGAGCTCTCGCCGCCCTCCGCGACGCGCTGTTGCCGAAGCTGGTGTCCGGGGAGCTGCGGATACGGGACGTGGAGCGGATCGTCGGGAGGTGCGCGTGAACGGGAACCAACGCAAAGACGCCAAGACGCAAGGACGCAAGGATAATACAGGTATACTCCCTGCGCCTTTGCGCCCTGGCGCCTTGGCGTTGAACCCCAGCGACCCGGCGTTGCACGAGAACGCCATCAGCCGGCACGTCGTCGAAGCCGCGATCGAAGTTCATCGCACGCTCGGCGGGCCGGGCCTCCTGGAAAGCGTCTACGAAGAAGCCCTGGTCTGGGAACTCCAGCAACGCGGCCTTGAGGTTCAGCGACAGGTCTCTCTGCCGATCCCCTACAAAGGGCACACGCTGGCCTCGCCGCTGCGAATCGACCTGATCGTTGGAGAACGCGTCATCGTCGAATGCAAGGCCACGGCCCAATACAACACCGTTTTTGAAGCGCAAACGCTGACGTATCTCCGACTAACCGGCCTGAAGCTGGGGCTCGTGATCAACTTCGGCGAACGAGTGGTCAAAGACGGCATCCATCGTGTGGTCAACGGACTATGAGCAAAAAGAAACGCAAAGACGCAGAAACGCAAAGGCGCGAGAACGATACAGGTACATTCCCTGCGTCTTCGCGCCCCGGCGTCTCTGCGTTTACTGAATCAGTCGTCGAGCAGGCCGCCCTGGCCTGGCTCGAAGCCCTCGGCTTTGCCGTCGTCCACGGGCCGGAGATCGCGCCCGGCGAGCCGGCGGCCGAGCGCGACGAGTACGGCCAGGTCGTCCTGCATCGGCGGCTGCGGGACGCGCTGGCCCGGCTGAACCCCGACCTGCCGCCCGAGGCCCTGGACGAGGCCTTCCGCAAGCTCACGCGGCCGGAGTCGGCCGACCTGGTCGCCAACAACCGGGCGCTGCACCGCATGCTGGTTGACGGCGTGAACGTCGAGTATCGGCGACCGGATGGCACCATCGCCGGCGCGCAGGCCCGCGTGATCGACTTCGACGAGCCCGACGGCAACGACTGGCTGGCGGTCAACCAGTTCACGGTGGTCGAGAACCGCCGCGAACGCCGGCCAGACGTGGTGCTCTTCGTCAACGGCCTGCCGCTGGCGGTGATCGAGCTGAAGAATCCGGCCGACGAGAACGCGACCATCTGGTCGGCGTTCAACCAGCTTCAGACGTACAAGCAGGACATCCCGTCGCTGTTCGTCTACAACGAGGCCCTGGTCATCTCCGACGGCGTCGAGGCCCGGATCGGTACGCTGACGGCCGACCGCGAGCGGTTCATGCCGTGGCGGACGATCGGCGGCGAGGACCTGGCGCCCGCGTCGCTGCCGCAGCTTCAGGTCGTGCTGGAGGGCGTGTTCGAGAAGCGGCGCTTCCTGGACCTGGTGCGGCACTTCAACGTGTTCGAGGATGACGGCCGCGGCGTGGTCGTCAAGAAGATGGCCGGCTATCACCAGTTTCACGCGGTGAACCGGGCGATCGAGGAGACGGTCGCGGCCAGCGGGCCGCAGGGCGACCGGCGGATCGGCGTCGTGTGGCACACGCAAGGGTCGGGCAAGAGCCTGACGATGGCGTTCTACGCCGGGCGGGTGATCCTGCACCCGGCGATGGCCAACCCGACGCTGGTTGTCATTACGGACCGGAACGACCTGGACGATCAGCTCTTCGGCACGTTCGCGCGGTGCAAGGAGCTGCTGCGGCAGGAGCCGGTGCAGGCGGCCAGCCGGGCGGACCTGCGGGCCAAGCTCCAGGTCGCCTCGGGCGGCGTCGTGTTTACGACGATCCAGAAGTTCTTCCCCGAGGGGCAGGATGACCGGCAGCCGGTGCTGTCGGACCGGCGGAACATCGTCGTCATCGCCGACGAGGCCCACCGCAGCCAATACGACTTCATCGACGGCTTCGCGCGGCACATGCGGGACGCGCTGCCGCACGCGTCGTTCATCGGGTTCACGGGGACGCCGCTGGAGCTGACCGACAAGAACACGCGGGCGGTGTTCGGGGATTACATCCGGCCGATCTACGACATTCAGCAGGCGGTCGCGGACGGGGCGACCGTGCCGATCTACTACGAAAGCCGGCTGGCCCGGCTGGAGCTGGACGAGGCGGAGCGGCCGAAGCTGGACGCCGAGTTCGAGGAGGTCACCGAAGGCGAGGAGATCGAGCACAAGGA
>CAZUAI010000173.1:0-2964 GCA_964617875.1 uncultured Planctomycetales bacterium
CGCCGGCCGCGTGCGAAGGTTGGGCTAAACCACTTGGGACGGCAGTGCCATTCGTACCTGGCCCATTACGACCCGGTCCACCGCGGGTGGACGCCGCGGGGGATCGCGACGGGTGTCTGCGCCACAAACGGCTTCTTCTTCCCGCGCATTCGCGGCGGCACCCACCTGCGGCGCGGCGTCGTCGGCGTTCCGCCGATGACATCGCCCATCGTCGGCGCGGGCGCGGCGGGCGCGACGACGATCCGCGAGTTCCCCTGGATCACGTCCGAGCCCGGCACGGCCTGCGTCTACCGACTGAACGCGATCGGCCCCGGCGGCGTCGAAGAGACCGGCGAGCGGGCCGTCGCCGTCGTGGCCTTCGACGCGGCCGGTTGCTGGCGCGGCCCGATGCCGAACGCACCGGCGAACCTGCAGGTCCGCGCGCTGGCCGGCGGCTGCTTCGAGCTGCGATGGACGTACACGCCGCGCGGCCGGCCGGCAGAACCGGCGGAGTTCCGCGTCTTTTCCGACGGTGGCACCGGCGTGATGGATTACGGCCTTGCGGTCGCAACGGTCGCGTGCGAGCCCGGCCGCGTTCGTTACCGCTGGCCGACGGACGCCTGGCCCCATGGCACACGGGTGATGTGGTCCGTGCGGGCCGTCTCAGCGGCCGGCATCGACGACGGCAATACGATCACGATGGTCGCCCGCGCCGATGCAGAAGGGCCGACGGCCGCTCCGTCCGTGCAGGTGCGGTGAGGCGCTGACCGGTGACCAATCCACTCGCCGCTGCCGGTTCGCCGCTCAGCGGGCCGTTGCGGTTTCCGCAGAGGCCGCGCCACACACCGTCCGGTGCGGTCTATTCGCACGCCGGCGCCCGGTTCGGACCGTTGAAGCATCGTGTGAAGACAAGGAAGTCCACTTGATCGACGTCCCCGTCGTGGTCGAAATCCGCCTCGATCTCGCTTCCGTTCACCGGGCATCCCTGGGAGTCCACTTCCGCCCCGCGCCGCGTCAGGGCGCACCGATCGCACGCATCTCCCACGCCATCGCCGTCCGCGTCGGCCTGCGTCGCGTTGAAGAAGTCAGGGCAGTTGTCGAGGTCGTTCGGCACTCCGTCGCCGTCGAGGTCGCCGGGGACAATCGGCGTCACCGGCTGTTGCCAGGCCCCAAGGTTGGCCCAGAAGGTCGCCAGAGTGCCGAGACAGGGCGACACCGTCTGAAGACGGAGGTCGCCCGCCGTGGGATCGACGAACTTCGGGTCGCCGACGGAGCTTTCCGCATCGTTGTCCGGCGCCCCCATCGCGGCCCACGCGGCATGGAGGGCCGAGATCGTGTCCTGGTTGGCGTTCTGCAAGAAGCCGACCCTTCCCGCCGGGCTCGCGACGTAGGTGTTGCGGTCGATGATGTTGTTCTGGTGGCCCCGGTTCGTGTTGGCTATCGCATAGCCGTTGGCCGGGGCCTGCGACGCGTCGAAGATGTTGTCCGTGATGACGTTCCACACCGAGTTCGTCGCGTCCTGGTTGGTGTTCCAGGTCAACGCCCCGAAGTAGCTCCCGCGCAGATTCACGCACGTGTTGTGGTGAATGTGGTTCCATCCGCCGGAGGACAGGAACATCGGTGCGCCCGAGATAACGCTGTTGTGGTGTACCGACATATTCCGGCACTTCAGGACGACGCCATAGTCGTTGGCCAGGCCGACCACGCGGTTGTACGCAAACTCGCCCCCGACGACGCCCTGTCCGAGCAGGATCGCGTGGCCGCTTCCGTCACGCATCTCGATTGTGTTGTGAACCACCTGCACACGCCCGAAGCTGCCGGACACGCCGCCGTAGTCGGCGCCCACGCGAATCATGGTGTTCGCGCTCCGAACAAACCGGAGCGTGTTGTCGGCGATGCAGACAGAAGCCGGATGGTCCCACAGGTACACCAGCCGCGTAGGCGAGTTTGTCAGCGTGATGTCGCAGCCCCGGACCTCAAAGCGAGACATCCCTTCCCATGAGCCGCTGGAGGTGAATCCGGCGTTTGCCACAAGCTTCGTGTCGATCAGCCGGAAGTCCGGCATGGTGGCTCCCAGGAAGAAGATTGCCCCCGAGGCGTGTCCGACGCTCAGGTCGAGGTCGCAGCCGTTGACCTCCATGCCCGCCCAGCCATACGCGCATGCGAACCCAACCGCGTGACGTTCGCTTGTGGCGAAGGTCATCCGGCAGTTGGTCATCTTGAACCATCGTGTCGGCAATGTTACGGGGTAAGAGTTCAGCACGCCGTACGCGGAGTCGGGCGGGAGCGAGATTGTCGCGTTGGCGATCTCGAGGCTCACGTCTGCGTCCAGGACATTGACCAGGCCCTCGCACAACTGCAACGCCGGGGCGAAGTCGATGCCCTCGAACCGCACCTTGCCCGAAGCCATCGCGTTCGTGATCGACGCGGCCGACGAACTCCCGGCCTTCGTAATGAGACGGACCGACCCCTCGGACGCCGGGTCCTTCCGCACAATCACGGTCCGTCCGCTGTGCGTCGCCCCGAACGACAGGCGGTCCTCATGGTAGACCGTCCCGCCGGCCGCCCCGTACACGTTCGCGATCACGGTATCGCCGGCCGACCCGAACGAAGCACGAACGAACCGGCCGATCGTCTGCCATGGGGCGGCAGGGGTTCCGTCGCCGTTGACGTCGTCTCCGCAAGTCGCGTCAATGCAGCAGGTGACGTTGGCGGCTACGGCGGCGCGGGGGCCCATGCCCGGCACCAGACCGAGTGCGGCACACGCCGCCGGCAGGACAGCAAGAAGCACAGACACAGCATTTCGCTTCATAGTTCCCGGACCTCATCACCCGTCATCGCGGCTTCTTCCCGGTACAGTGCAAGGGATCTCGACGAACCTTGTTATACCATATTCGAAGGGGCCCCTTCCACCCGCCGGCGGGAGCCTCCGGCGATTCCGCGGGCGGTTCCGATGGTGTCGGCCGGGCAAGGGCGTCAGCGGCG
>CAZUAI010000174.1:0-2649 GCA_964617875.1 uncultured Planctomycetales bacterium
CGTTCATCCTGCAAGCGCAGGTTCATTGCGTGCTGGATCGCCGAGAGTTCATCCTCGTTGTGACGCTGCGGCCAGGCGATCACCGCGCCCGCGTCCATCTCCTTGCGGTGCTTGCGGTAGAACTCCGTGGCCTCGCGGCCGTCACCGTCGTTGCGGAAGCTGTCGGCCCGAAGCTGGGCGTACTTGTCCCAGAGCTTCTCGTTGGAGGGGAATGCATAGACCAGCTTCGTGCGTTCGCCTTGCCAGGCCGGATGCTTGTCGCGGTCGAGAATCTGGTCGGCCATGTCGCCAGGCCGGATCACCGTGCAGGGCATAATGCCGGAGATCTTCTGGCCCGGCCCGGCCAGGTTCAGGATCGCGCCGTTGAGCGTCTCCATCCTGGCGCGGACCTGCTGCTCGCTCCGCGCCGACTCGTCGGTCTGTGGGTCGTCGAGCACCACCAATGACGGGCGCACCGCGCGGCCATCGGCCCGCTTGAACTTCATGCCGCGAATCCGGCTCTCGATGCCCGCCACGCGGATAATCGCGCCCGACGCCTTGCTGTTCTCGATGGTCGGCAGCACGATCTCGTCGGCCGTCCAGACGATCCGCGTCGCCTTGCCGTTGCAGAGCTGGCCCTTGGCGCGGTTGTGGATGCGCTCCAGGGCGTGAATCGGGAAGACTGCC
Organism: uncultured Planctomycetales bacterium; assembly: GCA_964617875.1. Classification (GTDB taxonomy): domain Bacteria; phylum Planctomycetota; class Phycisphaerae; order UBA1845; family PWPN01; genus CAZMVY01. The sequence goes on from CAZUAI010000174.1 coordinate 667, forward strand.
TCAGGGTAATCGTCCAGCAGGTGGTCGTTGGTCTCGAACTCGACCTTGATGCTTTCGAGCATGTTGCGAGCGTGCCCGGCGTCCGAGCCGATGAGGCAGACGAACTCCCGCGCCCCGGTGAGCATCGCCCAGATGCAGGCGGTCTCGGCCAACGTGGTCTTGCCGCTGCCGCGCGGCATGGCCATCGCAAACACGCCGCCGCGCAACACGGCGGTTTCGATCTTGGCGATCACCTTCAGGTGGTCGTCCGACCAGGGCAGGCTGAAGGTCTGCGGGAAGTACGCCTCGCAGAAGAACCGAAAGTCGGTCGCGGCCCGCGCCTTGCACTGCGGATCGACCACCTCGGGGATGTCGCCGATGTCACGTCCGATGGCCGACAGTTCCGCGTTGCGGGCGCGGGCGGCCTCCTTCATCGCCTCGTAGTCGAGGGGTTCCTTCTCCGGCTCGGGGTTGTGGCGCGACCAGACCAGCCACGCGGCGTAGCGCAGCAGGTCGACGTGCTTCTCGTCACCGATGCGGTAGCCCGCCCGGTTGCGATGACGGCGCAGCTGCCGCTCGCTGAGCACCTCGCCCAGCGGCGTGGAGTTCAGCATCCGCGTCAACATCGACGGCCGCAGTTGCCGAACGTCAATCGCCATGAGCCGCCTCCCGCGCCAGCCAGGCGGCGTAGTGGACCAGGTTCACCGTGCCGTCGGCGTTGGTGGGCGCACCGGCCTCGAGGTCGGCGCGCACCATCGCCTCGGTGATCCGCCGGTTCCCGGCGGCGGCGAGGATTTTCGCCGCCTGGGCAGGCGTCAGGGCCGTAATTCTGGGCGTTTCTGCGGTCATATCTCTAGCCCCGTGGCCTGCTTACGGAAATCTGTAAGTTCTTTTGCCACAACGGGTTAATCGCCTTGATGTTCCCGCGAAAGCATGGCTGAATGTGGGTGTTGAAACGAACGTAACGCCAATAGCCACAAGGAGATAGGTCATGCGAAAGAACGAAAAGAACCACGGCGAAACGACCACCACCCAACGCGACTGGCACGACCTGAAGCCCGGCGACGTGATCTTCTTCGCCACCGGCTGGTACGAGGTACTCGACGCCTACCCGGTCGCCAAGAACACGGTGGTGGTGAAGCTCGCCCTCGACGAGCACCGCTTCCAGACCTACCGCGTCCGTGTGAACGCGGGCAGCAAGGCGACCTGCCGCGCCTGAAACCACCAACTCAAACCAAGGAGCCAAGCCATGACCACGACCGAAAACATTCTCGCCAAGATCGCCAAGGAGCAGATGCAGATCGAGACGCTCGAAACGCGCAAGCACGACGCCCTCGACTTCCACACCGTCGCGGTCTGGGAGGCCAAGAGCGCCCTGCAAGCCGCCTACGACGCCGGTCGCGCCGATGCCAGCCTCGCGCTGGGCGACGCCCTCCGCGACAACCTCTCGCCCGAGGCCGTCGCCGCCATCGCTTCCTGGCTGCAGCCCGCCCGCACCAACGACGAGAACGTAGACCGCGAGGTCCGCTGGTTCGTCGAACAACTGGCCCAGGCCCTCGGCGGCTGGGACCAGCAGAGCCGCCTCGCAGAAGAACTCGGTTTGTAAGACCCCAACATGGGCCTGGCCAGCCCGAACACGGCCGAAGGAGACTCGACCATGAAGAACAGCGACGTACAGATGGGCGCGACGTACCTGGTGAAGGTCGCCGACAACCTGGTCCCGGTGAAGCTCGTCCGCGAGCACCCCAGCGGCGGCTGGGAAGGCACGAGCGAAAAGACCGGCAAGACCATCCGCATCAAGAGCGCCCAGCGCCTGCGGAAACGCATGGGCGACGCGGCCCCCGTCGCCACGAAGGCGAAGGAGGCGACCAAGGACGCCAAGGCGGAACCCGGACGCGACACGGGCGAACGTGGCGCGACCGGGGGCCAACCCAACGCCGACGCCGCCAAGCCGATGAGCCTGATGGACGCCGCCATCCACATCCTCTCGCTGGGCACCGGCAA
>CAZUAI010000175.1:0-2578 GCA_964617875.1 uncultured Planctomycetales bacterium
GGAGTTCTTCATGGCCTGCCGAGGCGAGAAGCCGCGGGAGTTCAGCCGGTCCAACTTCAGCTACTCCGGTCCGATGACCGCCAATATCCAGCTCGGCAATCTCTGCGCCCGCGCGGGCAAGAAGCTCGAACTGGACGAGGACGGCAAAATCACCAACGATTCGAAGATCAACGACTTGGCCTGGCGCGAGCCTCGCGCGGGTTGGGGTCCGCTGGAGATGAAGGTCTAGGCAAGTCACGTAGCAGCTCTCTGTTGAGTCACGCATGAGAGGTTTTGTGTTATGACAACGTCAGGCGATTCAAAACAGGTCAAGCGTGGTTGCGACCTGTCACGCCGGGAATTCGTGGGGGCCGCGGCAGTTGCCGCGGCCTTCACTTTCGTTCCCAAGCGGGTCCTCGGCGGAGCCGGCCGGGATTCGGCCAACAACAGGCTCAACATCGCCGGCATCGGGGTCGGCGGCCGAGGGGCCAACGACATCGACGGGGTCTCTAGCCAGAACATCGTGGCCCTGTGCGATGCGGATCTCAATCGCGCTTCCGGAACCCTTCGCAAGCACTCGAGTGCCAAGGTCTACCGCGACTTTCGCGAGATGCTCGAAAAGGAGCACAAGAACATCGACGCGGTGGTCATCGGTGCCCCCGACCACATTCACGCGCCGGCCGCGATCATGGCCATGAAGCTGGGCAAGCACGTGTACTGCGAGAAGCCTATGGCCCACACGATCTTCGAGGCCCGGCGCATGACGCAGGTCGCCAGGGAGACCGGCGTCGTGACGCAGATGGGCAACCAGGGCCACGCCGGGGAGGGCTTGCGTCTGTACTGGGAGTTCATTCACGCCGGCGCGATCGGCACGGTGCAGGAGGTCCATGTCTGGACCGACCGCGCCGGCACGCCGGAGCGCGCCTGGTGGCCGCAGGGCATTGATCGGCCCAAGGGCAGCGCACCGGTTCCCGAGGGGCTCGATTGGAACCTCTGGCTTGGCCCGGCCCGGTGGCGTCCATACGCCAAGTTCCCGACCAGCCAGGGGGCCGACGCTTCGTATTGCCCGTTCAACTGGCGAGGCTGGTGGGATTTCGGCTGCGGTGCGATCGGCGATATGGCCGTGCACAACGCCGACCCGGCGTTCTTCGCGCTGGATCTCGGGGCCCCGACGGCCGTCGAGGCCGAGACCAGTCCCGTCAACGATGAGACCCTCCCGATCTGGAACATCATCAAGTTCGATTTCCCGGCCAAGGGCGATCGCCCGGCGGTGAAGATGGTCTGGTACGACGGCGCCAAACTGCCTCCCACTCCCGCGGAGTTGGAAGGCCGCAAGCTCGGCGACAACGGCATCCTCTTCGTCGGCGACAAGGGCAAGCTGCTGGGCGGCAGCCACGCCGGAGTGCCGAGGTTGATCCCGGAATCGCGGCAGAAGGAATATGGGAAGCCGCCGAGGAAGCTGGATCGTTCGCCCGGCCATTACGAGGAATGGATCGCGGCCTGCAAGGCCGGCAAGCCTCAGGACGCCAGGAGCGGCTTCTGGTACGCCGGGCCGTTTGTCGAGGCCCTGCTCGTCGGCAACCTGGCCGTGCGGCTCCAGAGACGCGTCGAATGGGATTCCGAGACGATGCGATCGCCGAATTGCCCCGAGGCGGACAACTACATCACCAAGTTCTACCGCGCGGGTTTTGAGCTTGTATAGCGCGGATTTGCCGGCCCGGGACGGCCCTGCGACTCGTGGGCAAGATGCCCGGCTGCGAAACGCGGCAGGAAAAGGAGACAGATGAACAGGCGTCGGTTTCTTGGCGGTGCGGCGCAAGTGGCGGCGTTCGCGATCGTGCCTCGCCGTGTCTTGGGCGGGGCCGGCCAGACCGCTCCGAGCGAGAAGTTGAACATCGCCGGCATCGGCGTGGGAGGGCAGGGCGCCGGAGACATCGCCAACGTCGCCAGCGAGAACATCGTGGCCCTGTGCGACGTCGATCGCAGGCAGGCCGCGGAGACTTTCAAGCGGCACCCGAACGCCAGGCAGTACGCTGACTTTCGGGTGATGCTTGAGAAGGAAGCCAAGAACATCGACGCTGTCGTGGTGGCGACGCCCGACCACACGCACGCCGTGGCGTCCATGATGGCCATCAAGATGGGCAAGCACGTCTATTGCGAAAAACCCCTGACGCACTCGATGCACGAGGCACGAGAACTGGCCAAAGCGGCGCGCCAGGCCAAGGTCGCGACGCAGATGGGCAACCAAGGCCATTCCGGCGAGGGCATTCGTCTGATCTGCGAGTGGATCTGGAACGGAGCCATCGGCGAGATCAGAGAGGTCGACGCGTGGTGCAGTCTCTCCTACTATCCGTTTGGCCACGCCGGGTGGAGTTCGAAGTGGAGTGACCGTCCGCAGGATACGCCGCCGATTCCCGAAGGGCTCGACTGGGATCTCTGGCTGGGTCCGGCGCCGGAGCGGCCTTATCATCCCGCGTATCATCCGGCGGTGTGGCGCTGCTGGTGGGATTTTGGCTGCGGTATGATGGGCGACCGCGGCGTGCATACGCTTGACTGCGTTTACGCAGCTCTCAAACTCGGTCCTCCGGAAACGGTCGTG
>CAZUAI010000176.1:0-2548 GCA_964617875.1 uncultured Planctomycetales bacterium
CGTCAGCGTCGCCGTCGTCGCCCCCGAGTAATGCCCCCCGTCGCTCACATCCGACTGATTCTTCTGCCACCGGTAACTCAACGGCAACGTCCCCGTCGCACCAACCGTAAACACCGCCGTCCCGCCGATACTGACCGACTGATCGCCAGGGTGCTGCGTAATACTCGGCGGCGTCGCCGTGGATGTCAGGCACGTCCACTTGATCGCGTCGGACCGGCCGGCGTTGCCGCTCGGCAATGAGCCCGCACCGGTCGAGCCGTCCAGCGTCACGGTGTATTCCGTGCCGCCGTTCAAAACGTACTGCCCAAGCGAGTACCACTTGTTGACGGCGTTGCTGCCGCACGTCGAGTTCTGGCACACCCCGACGAACGTGGTGCCGCCGGCATGAGCCACGAGATGGACCAACGGGTCGCCGCTGTTGGACGTGTTGCAGTTCGTCGTGAAGACCTCGTACGTCCCGGATACGCACGGCGCGAATCGATAGACGGCCGTCGCGCCGCTCGTGCCGATCGTACACCAGCGGCTCCCAAGCCCCGGCGTACAGCCGGCCGCGGTACTCTTGGCCGTGCTGTCCGCCCAGGTGCCTGCCTCGGCGTAGTTGGCGTGGTTCACGCCGCCCGCCCGGCTCTCCACGATGAACTCCGAGCCGGCGCCGCCGCTGAGCGTGAGCGCCGCCTCGCTCGAAGTGGTGCTGCCGCTGGCGTTGGTCACGACGCAGCGGTAGTTCGCCACATCCGCGTTGTCCACGCCGGACACAACAAGGCTCGTCGTGGTCACGCCGGCATAGTGACCGCCGTTCGCCAGGTTCACGCCGTTCTTCTGCCACTGGTAGGTCAGCGTCCCCGAACCCGTCGCCGCGACCGTGAACGCGACGGTACCGCCCGGGCAGGCCCCCTGAGCCTGGGGCTGCTGCGTGATTACCGGGGCGCCCGGCACACTGAGCAGCGACTCGGCGACCCATCCCACGGTCCCGCCGAAATTGGTCTTCCACCAGTAGAAGCCCTTGGCGTACACGCCCTTGATCGTGTGGTCCACGATCGTGCCCTGCGTCCCCGCGCCGATCGTGGCCCGGACCGCGTAGTTCGTGCCGGGGCCGAGCCGGAGATTGGCGCTGCCGGAGGCCATCACGGTCTGGCCGGCGGTGAAGGCCGCGGACTGCGTCTTCGGAATCACATTCACCATCACGACGCCGTTGGCAACCGCACGCTCGGATCCGTCGGAGGGCACATTCATCACCGTGCCGTTGACGACCATCGTCGAGGAGCCTCCGCCGTCGAGATTGACGCCGTCCGTCGCCCCGAGCGTCGCCTTGGCCCACTCCCCCAGCGTCGCGCACGACATGCCCACGCTCTGCGCCGAACGGCCGTCGCAGACGACGAAAAACACGTACGTCGCGTTCCAGCAGATCGCCGTCCGCGGATTCAGATTCACGTAGCCCAGGTATCCCGGATGCGCGACCGCGTCCGGCACGCGCACCACGTTGTCCTTCAGGAAATGATAGTTCGTATTGATCGACGCAAAGACGTTCGCCCAGTTCCTCCCCGTCGCCGTCTGACAGGCGTTGTTGCCCTGTACGTCCGGCTCGTTCGTCTCGACAAGTTCCTGGAAGATCCGCACCTCGGCGCCGACGGTGGAGTTGTTGCGCAGCGTCGTCCCCTCGCTCCCGGCCGCCGACAACACAAGATGATCGAACGGGATCCACGTGGACCCGGTGCTCGATGCAACGCTCCGGATCGTGCCGCTGGAATAGCCGCCGCCCGACGTCGTCAGGTTCGGCCGGCTCATCTCCACCAGCACCTCCGTCCGCGATCCGCTGGGGGTCTGCTTGTCATACTGCGGAGTGAAGATCACCAGATCGCTCGTGCCGGGGTCGCAGTTGATCCCGTCGATCGCCTGTGTGTTGCCGTTCGACACGAACCGGACGAACACCTTCGCCGCCGTATGGTCCACGCACTCGCCATGGAATGCCGTCCGGTCCGTCTTCCACGCGAACCCGCTGAACGCACCCCGGTCGGCGAACCAATGGGCATACCACCCGGACTGAATCTGGCCGCCCGCGATCACGCCCGTGTTCATATCGAAGAAGCCGCCGTTGATGGCGACCACCACCCGATTCCGCGCGCCCCAACTGCCCCCCCACCACGTGATCGAATCATCCTGCCGCGCCGCCTGGCTTCGCACGATTTCCCGCGCGCCGGCCATCTTGTCATACGCGATGGTCGTATCAATCGTGGCGTTCGGGTTGCTCCGGGTCATTCGGGCGACAAACAGGTTGTTCGGCCCGGCCGCCGAGAACTCCCGATACTCGATCCCATCCCCGACGCTCACCCACTGCGCAAGCGCCCCCGGCCCCCCTCCCAGCATCGCCAGCACAACACCGAGATGAACCGCTCGCCTCACAACAACCGTACCTTTCCGCAGCGGCGCGCCGCAGTCGTCACGCATCATCGAGCACTCACCATACCCTACTCGCACGCGGGAGCCCGGTTGGGTCCGTTGAAACAACCCTGGAACACCGAGAAATCCGCCAGGTCCACGTCCCCGTCAT
>CAZUAI010000177.1:0-2493 GCA_964617875.1 uncultured Planctomycetales bacterium
TGGAATCGCTAGTAATCGCGCATCAGCCATGGCGCGGTGAATATGTTCCTGAGCCTTGTACACACCGCCCGTCAAGTCATGGAAGCTGGGAGTTCCCGAAGTCGCCACGTTTCGGTGGTGCCGACGGAAAGCCCGGTGACTGGGACTAAGTCGTAACAAGGTAGCCGTAGGGGAACCTGCGGCTGGATCACCTCCTTTCTAGAGGATTATCTAGCGCGGCCTTCGGGCCGTGGATAGGTCAGCACACTCTCGGACTCGCTTCGGCGGGTTGGCGGCACGAGCAATCGACCGCCCGGCGAAACACTGTTGCTTGATACCAGACGCCCGGTATGCCATGCGTGTACCGGGCGTTTGCTTTTTCATCCTCGGCCGCCGGCAAGGCGACGCGACTTCCCCTGCGCGGCCGCGGTCGCGGGTCCTTCTTCGATCGGGCTGCGTCAGGTCAGGGCGGGGGCGATTGTGGACGGCCCCGTCGTCATCGCTGCGTCCAGTAGTCCACCACGAGGGCCTGGTCGAGGATGCCGCGCAGCGTGCTGCCGAACTCCTTGTGGGCCGGGTGCGGCAAGTAGGCGTCCCGGTCGGCCTCGCTGCGGAACGTCAGGAAGAAGCAGTGCGTGAAACCCTGCGCCTTGCCCTCCGGGCTGACGTCCGTGCCCCACTCGAAATCCGCGATGGCGCTGATCTTGCCCGGCAACGCGCGGAAGGCGTCCTCGACGTGCGTGATCTGTTCCTTGGTTGTCCCCTCTTTGAATTTGAAGAGCACCACGTGCCGCAGGACCTTCGCCGTGGCCGTTGCCTTGCAGCACTGTCCCGTGGTCTGCATGCAGCCGTTCTTCTCGGCGCAACCGGTCGTGCCGGCCAGCAGACTCGCGGAAAGGATCATCACGCGGACGAGCAGCGTTCTCATGGTTCGACTCCTGTGGCATGCGGCCCCGTGTTCGTGACGGCTCGCGCGCCCGGTCGGAGGCTCGCGGGCCGCCCTCGCGGGTCCGGCCGGGCAGCGTCGGCAGGATCGTCGCGGATGACGGCGTTTTCGGCAAGTGCCGCCCGGCGGTATACTTCCCGGCGTGAAGCGGCGAGGCGGCGCGGAACGATCATCGATGGAGGTCCGTGGCGGTGTGCAGAGACGTGCGAAATCATTGGAGGGTCGGCGGAATGGTCGCGGCATCGCTGTTGCTGGGCGGCTGCGCCGAGGCCTACAAAGGCGTCGTCAAGCCCGTCGCCAGAATGAGCGTGCTTTCGCCCGAACTGGAAAACCTCAGCGATGCGAAGATCGAGACGTACCTGAAGGGCGATGCGCGTCCCGTCTTTCCCTGCGCATTGGCCGTTGCGAAGCTGGCCGGGCCGTCTGGCGAATACGACCGTCACTACCACGCGGGCACACCCGAGCCGGTGCTCCAGGTCCTCAGCGGCGAGGAGGCCGAAGGCTGGCGGCAACTGACCTCGCTCAAGGTCAACGGCAAGGACGAGGTCATCGAGCGGGTTCACTTCATCAACATGCTGCTGGTCGGCGGAAAGCTCTCGCTCAAGGGCCTCCGTGACGCCGCCGCCCTGGTCCACGCTCCAATCCTGCTGGCGTACATGGAGGTAAACAGCCACGAGGAGGGTCAAAACCCCAACGCGATGGCGTACTGGACGCTGATCGGGCTGTTCACGGTGCCGGGCAATACAGTCGGGCACTGCACGGTGTGCCAGGCCGTGCTCGTGGACACACGCTCGGGCTTCATCCTGGCGACGGCGGAGGGTGAGGCGATGCGCGAGGAGACGTGCCTGCCCGGGGCCGTGGACATTGCCGGGCCGCGAACCGCCAAGCAGGCCAGGGCGGCCGCCGTTGCCCGCCTCGAGAGCGAGGTGCGCGAGGCGTTGGCGGCCTTGGCCAGACGGGGGACCGCGAGCCAGCCGTGAGCCCCGGCGATCAAAGCGGACGAACGCGACGGAACGGCCGGCCGGCGTACCGGGCCTGCCTTCACGGGGCTGCATGGCTCCTGCTCGCCGGCTGTGGTGCCTTGGCCGGCCACGAGCCCGTACCGACGATCCCGCCGCCGGCGAACGGTGTTCCGGGTCGCTGGGTGCTTCTCGAGGGTGCGAACAACACGCGAGACATCGGCGGCTATCGCACGGCGGACGGCCGCAGCGTGCGATGGAAAACCGTGTACCGCTCCGGCACGCTGTCGGGGCTGACGCCGGCGGGCTGCGACGCGTTCGCGGCGCTTGGCGTACGCCGTGTCATCGACTTCCGCAACCGGCTGGCCCCGTCGCCCCTGTTCGGCGGCGATGCGTTCTGCGTGTTTGAGAAGGCGGCGGTCTCGTTGCTCCCGGTCCGCTCGCCGGATGCCGGCGTTCAGGCCCCGGCGTACGTGCGGACCGTCAGCGACAATGTGCGTTCCTACCGCCAGGCGTTTGAACTGCTCGCGGATCCGGCCAATCTGCCGCTGCTGGTACACCCCCAAGTTGCATAATCCGCACCTCGCACGAGCGAAGATCGTACGGATG
>CAZUAI010000178.1:0-2455 GCA_964617875.1 uncultured Planctomycetales bacterium
GGCCGAGAACGCCGGGACCATGTCCTGGTTCTGCCAGTGCCAAGTCAGGTAGCCGTCGAGCCATTTGATGTACGGCTCGGCGTTGCATTCGGTCGTCAGCATGCGGTCGGCGGGCTTGGCGGCGCGGATGGCGTCGAGCATCTTCCAATAGCCCTCCGTCCACCAGTGACCGCCGCCGAGGTCGTGGCCGTGAGAGGCGTCGAAGCACAGCCTCGGCGCGGCGGCCGCGATCTGGTCGATGTAGACGCCGCTGACGCCGTAGTCATTGAAGAGGCGAAGCACGATGTCGCGAACCTGGTTCTGCCACAGCGGCGTGGTCGGGCACATGACCGCCAGCGTGACCTCTTTGCCGTCGGTCTCTTTGCTGCCGTAGCTCTCCGTGCATGGGGCGCCGTCCTCGTCCTTCGCAGCGGCCGGGCGGGCCGTCTTCGTGAACTCCCAATCCTCCGCGCCTTTGTCGTGGATGTCCCACAGCCGACCGTTGATGTAGGGCATGGGGTAGACGCCCGCGGCCTTCAATTCCGCGACGCCCTCGCTGAATCCGTCCTTCACCGGGAAGTAGTGGGGGTAGTCGTTGTCGAACGGAATCTGGTGCCAGTTGTACCAGTGAAAGCCGGTGGGCAACCCCGTCGCCTGCGCAAAGGCCTTGACCTTGGGCACGCAGTCTGAAGCCGGGCCGCCCGTCATGACCCAGGCCGGCAGCTCACGCATCCAGCGGGGAGTGTCCTCGCGGCCGTTGGGCCCGAGCGAAGGCCACCACTTCGCCTCCTTGACGACCCAGTCGCGATAGATCATCGCGGCGTCGAACCAGTCTCCCCGCAGCAACTGCCATCGCGCCACGCCCGGCAGGTCGAAACCGACACCGGGCTTGCCCATATTGGGGACAGGATGGTCGAAGGTGAGAGCGACCGCCTGCTTCTCCGGCCGGCCCTGTGCGAAGATGTCCTTCGTGGAGCCCCAGGGATCGTGCATGCCCAGATAGAGACCGGTACCGCGGATTGGGTTGTAGGCGGCCATGTACTGCATGGCGGTCCAACCGCCGGGGTAGGTTCCGCCTCGCTTGTCGCCCTTGGTCCACATCGTGGACAGCTCGACCCCCGACGTGACCTGGGCGAACACCTTGGCGCCCTCGCCGAGGTCCCGCACGGCGACCTGGGGGAAGACGACGTGCCAGAGGGCCCAGTGCGAGTTCTCGTTCGTGATCTTCAGGCCCCAGATCAACGCGCCGGCGCCGGCGTCGACGTCGAGCGTCAATTCGACGCCGATCCCCGCCAGACGATCGTCGGTCGGTCCTTGAAACGCAAGCGTGTGCCTGTTCTTGGTCTCGCTGTAGGTCGCCAGGGCTTGTTTCCAGCCGGAGTCGGCGGTCAACGTTCGCTGCTCTTTGGTCTGTGCATCGCGCAAAACCACGGAGAACAGCGGCAAGGGCTCAGCGGCCAACAGTTCCTGACCCGTGCCCATGTCGTGAAGGCCGGCGATGCGCAGACCCCCCTTGACGTTCTCCAGGATGATCCGCAGATCGCCCGCCGAAATCCCGATGCGGCCGGGCACGGACACGTCCGGCCGGGAGGCCTCGGGCGGAGCGGCAAAGACGCCGCCCGCGACAAGCAACAACCACGCAGCACAAGCCAACAAGTTGGCCGACAACCGAGGCAAACAGATGCTCTCACGTCTTGGCATACAAAATCCTCCTGATCGTTGCCATCCTCACCAGCCGGCTCTCAGAGCCACGAACGATTCCAGGATACCCTTGTCCCCGCGGTCGGGCAAGAAACGCCAAGGGCGAGCTCGCTCCTGCGAGCCACCGATCGCACGGCACTCTCCCGATCACTCCGGCCGATCGAGGCGGTATCGATAGTCGGGCCAGAGCGGACAGTTCAGATCGATCCATTCCTCCAAGGCCCGAAGCTCGTCGGGCTCGAGCCGAACATCGCGATGCGCCTCCGACTTGAGGGCGGTGAACAGGGAACTGCGGAGCGTGCCGAAGCTCAGCGGCTCGGCCTTGAAATGGCGAGAGCCCCAGGCCCAATCGAAGTAGTCGACCCAGCCGCCGGAGATGAGCGAGCGATACGAGGCCGGGATTCGCTCGGCGTCCCGCACGCCGCGAAGATCGGGGCGGAACTCCGGCCGGCCGTCGTGGCAGGCGGCGCAGCGGTGATCCAAAACCGGCTGAACGACTCGCTGGTAGTCGAAGGGGCCGGCGCCCCACGGCGGCGGCGCGAGGGGCTGTGCCGGGCGAGCCATCGCCATCCCTGCTCGGCGGGACCGGGGGACGGCCCGGCGGTCGTCGTGACATCCGATGCAGCCCCGCTGCTCGCCGGGCTGCAGTTGGACGACGCTGCGCATCCGCTGGATCTCGTTGTAGTCCGCGTCGAGGGCTTGAAAGTAGAGCACCCTGCCGGCCGGCGCCAGGAATCTCGCGGACCCATCCGGAGCCACCTCGACAGTCCCGAAC
>CAZUAI010000179.1:0-2355 GCA_964617875.1 uncultured Planctomycetales bacterium
ACGTGTCCACCTTGCGCCGACCGGCCTTGGTCTTCAGCGGGCAGAGGTAGCCCTGGACGATCAATTCCCGCACACCAACTTCGTAGCAGACGTGGTTGAGCAGGTTCCCCGGGCCGCAGATCATTCCGGTCGTCATGCGATACGGTGTGGCCGTCAGGCCCACCAGTCGCACGTTGGGATTCACCAACCGCGCGTCGGACAGGAACGTGCGGTACATGCCCTCGCCATCCGGCGGCAGCATGTGCGCCTCGTCGATCAGGATCAGGTCGAACCGATCCAGTTCGGCGGCACGCCGATAGACACTCTGAATCCCGGCCACGATGATCGGGTGTTCGGTGTCGCGGCTCTTGAGGCCCGCTGAGTAGACCCCGATGCGGTTCCACAGGTCGGGGGCCATCGCGTGCAGTTTGTCGGCGGCCTGCTCGAGCAGTTCCTTCACGTGCGCGAGGATCAACACGCGGCCGTTCCACTGCTGCACGGCGTCGCGGCAGATCGTCGCCATCACAGGTGTCTTGCCCCCAGCCGTCGGGATGACCACACACGGGTGATCGTCCCGACGACGCAGGTGGTCATACACGGCGGCGACCGCCTCGGTCTGGTATGGCCGAAGCTGCATCACCATGTGACCACCGCCGTCAATGTTGCCGCCGCCAGCCAATAGACGACCTTGCGCCAGTCGCCGCTGGGCATGTAAGCCGCTGCGGCGCAGACGTCCAGGATGATCAGCAGCGTGGGGAAGACTTTCTGCATATCAGTTCAATTCCGGATTGAAGGAGTGCATCTCGCCCCCGCAGACCGGACAGCGCCGCAGGGGCAGGTCCATGACATCCACCAGCAACCGGCCCTCCGGCACCACCTCGCGGCGGCGCGTGATCAGCAAGTCGATCTGGCTGTCGTCCTCGTAGATGCCCGCGTGCTGCAGCGCGTCGAGCACGGGCTTTTGCAGGTTGTCCAGATCCCGGCGACGCCGATCGGGCGGAAACGCATCCATGCACAGCGCGATGCGCCCGCCTGAGGGCGGCTTGCGCGGGCCGTTGCCGCTGCCTCGGGCCAGGAGGGCGCAGACGTTCGTGCGGAACGTCCGGCCCTCCCGGCTGATCAAGGTGCGCGGCCCGACCCGACGCCAGTAATGGTTCACGCTGGGTGGGTACGGCAGCGTCATCACCACGGCGACCTCCTTATCGCTTCCACGGCGGGGTGTTGCTGGTCACCGGGGCCTGCTGCGGCTGGCCCGTGCTGGCGGCCTTGGGTTCGTACCCCTTGATCTCGTTGGTGAGCTCGCCGGTGTCCTCTCGCTTCTTGAGCTTCACGGTGATCACCAGCGGCAGGTTGTGCAGCTCGACGCTGTCGCGCGGCTGCATGACACCCACGGCGTGGCAGATGGCCGACAACTCCGACCTGGCGATCTTCACCGCCGTGGCGTTGGGGTTGTTGAGGTTCAGCCGTGCCCAAAGGACGCGGTTCTTGAATTCGCCCTCGATGATCGTGAACGTCATCTGCAGGTAGCTGCCGCTGCCGTTCTTCGTGGGCTTCATCTCGCTCTCGGTGATTGCGGCGAGGTACTTGCCCGCCGGGATCGGCTCGAAACTGCTCGTCGGTTCGACTTCGCTCGCGTTGAATCCGTTCAGGTTCGCCATGTTCAGTTCTCCTTGCTGTTGGTGGTGGACGTTTCGGGGGCAGCGCCGACCAGACGCAGGTGCGGTCGGGCGGGGTGCGGGTTGCTGGTGAGGGCCTGCATCAGCGCGGGCCACGAGAGGGGAAGCTCGGCGGGCAGGCCGTAGCGGTTCTTGGCCACGCACGCCGGGCTGCCGACGGTGCGGAGAATGCGTTCGCCCCCGTCCTTGCCGAGGCCTGCGGCGATGGTGCGCTCGCGCCCAAACCCACCGTCCTCGGTCTTGGTGATGATCTTCCGCGTGGCAAACAGCACTGCATCGGACCACTCGGTCAGCAGCGCTGTCACGTGCTTGTGCAGGCGTGGCGAGTACCGGTCGTAGGCGCTGAACTCCGGGTCCTCGAACTTCTCGACCTTGGCGTGGGCCAGGAGGATCACGCACATGCCGCGCTCGTTGCGAAGCGTGTTGAGGTCATTGAGCAGTTTCCGCCAGTGCGTGAGGGCGTGCGTGTAGCCTTTGGCGTAACCGCCATCGACCTTCTCGATGCTTGTGACGCCGTACTGCTCGCACAGCACGTCCCAGACGAGGCGTTCGAGCCAGTCGGCCGAGTCGATGACGACCGTCTCGAAGTCGTGCTTCTCCTGGATCAGCGACCGCAGCGCCGACTCGACATCCGTCAGGCGGGTCGCCAGGGGGAAGCTGGCGCAGTCGATCTGGTCGAGGCCGTCTTCGGTGGGGATGA
>CAZUAI010000180.1:0-2267 GCA_964617875.1 uncultured Planctomycetales bacterium
TCATCCGTCCAAGACGAGGACTGTAGTTGTATATGTTATGTATTGACGGCGCCTAAGGGCGTCGTTCAGAATGACGACCGAACGTTGCATCCCGGCCTGCTTGTAGAGCTTCTGTCCTTCCTGCATTACCGCCTGGGCGTCCTTGGGGAGCGGCTTCAGGCTCCGCATGTCCACAAGGACGCCGAACCTGGCGCCCAGCGTCGGCACGACCTCCCCGGACTGCGCCAGCCATTGGGCCATCTCGGCGGCCTGAATAAAGCCGTCGAACGTCAGTTTCACGCCGTACCGCGTCTTCTCGATCTTGTACATGAACGATCTCCTTTCGACCTTTCAAAGCTTGCAGGCTTGCGCCTGGCACACCCGATGAGGCGCAATTGCGGCTCATCCCATCACTCTCCGGGGGCCGCCCGCGGCGGCACGAAGCCCGGGCGTCGCGCGTCACAACCCAAACCGCGCTAGACCTTGAACCGGCTCACCAACCTGTGAAGTTCCTCCGCCAGCTTCGACAGTTCCTCGCCGGCGACATGCGTCTGGACCGCTCCCCGGGAAGTCTGCCGGGCCGCTTCGGTGACCCCGATGATGTTTCCCGTAATCTCCTCACCGGCCGACGACGCATGCGCCACGCCCTCCGAGACGGTCTGGGCCGCGCCGGCCGTCTGGGCGACGTTCTGGGCGATCTCCCGGGTCGTGATGCTTTGCTCCTCGACGGCCGCGGCGATCGTTCGCGAGACCTCGTTCACCTGCCGGATGACCTCGCTGATCCGGTTGACCGAGCCGACGGCGTCGCCGGTGGAGTTCTGGATGCTTGCAATGCGGGAGCGGACGTCTTCGGTGGCCCCCGCCGTCTGCCGGGCCAGTTCCTTGACCTCCGTCGCCACGACGGCGAACCCCTTGCCCGCCGTGCCGGCCCGGGCGGCTTCGATCGTGGCGTTCAAGGCAAGCAGGTTGGTCCGATCTGCGATGTCCTGGATGACCTCGATGATTTTGCCGATCTCGTCGGCGGCGGTTCCGAGACGGCCGATGTTCTCGTTGCCGGTTGCCGCCAGGGCGGCCGCCTGGTCCGCCACGCTCGCGGCGTGCGCGGCGTTCCTGGCGACCTCGGTGATGCTCGCGGTCATCTCCTCCACGGCCCCGGCCACCGTCTTGACGTTGGCCGACATCTGCTCGGACGAAGCGGCCACGTTGCGCAAGTTCGCGGCCATCCGTTCGGCGGCGCCGGCGACGGTGGACGACTGGTTCGTGGTCTCTTCCGCGCCGCCGGAAAGCTGCGCGGCGGTGGCGGACAGCTCGGTCGAGGCCCCGGCGAGCGTGACGGCGTTGGCGGCGATCCGGCGTATGATGTCCTGCAACTTCTCGGTGAATGCGTTGAACCAGTGCGCGAGTTGGCCGATTTCGTCCGTGCCGGAGACGGCCAGACGCCGGGTGAGGTCGCCTTCGCCGCCGGCGATGTCCCGCAGGTTGGTCACCATTTCCCGGATCGGACGGACAATCCGACGCGCAATGGCGAGCACGGCGACCACCATGACCAGCACGGAGGACAAGCCGATCGCCACCAGCCATCGCCGAAGAGCGGTGGCCTCGGCGAGCACTTTGTCCATGGGCACGGCGAGCCCGAGCGACCACGGCGTCGCCGTCTGGCCGACGCGCAGGGGGGAATACTTCACCAGGTAGACTCGCCCGTCGGCGGGGGACTTCTGCACTTCGTCGATCTCATGGCCGCCCCTGACGGCTTCCAGAACGCGCGGCGAGGCCCCGAATTCGGCCAGGTTCCGGCCGGTCCGCGATTCGTCAGGGTGGCCGACGTAGGTACCGTTGTTGCCCACGAGGAATGCGTAGCCGTCGCCGTATGGCTTGATCCGGCGGACGCGCTGACTGATTGAGCCGAGGCCCAGATCCACGCCGGCGACGCCGATGACGTCGCCGTTCTCGACTATGGGCACGCAGGCGCTCGTCATGGCCACGTTGCCGGCCTGGGGATCGACATACGGGTCGATCAAACACTCCCGCCTGGACAGCGTCGGGAGTCTTACGTAGTCGTTGTCCTTGTCCTCTTCGTACTCCGCGTCGCGCTTGAGCGTGATCACCCCGTCCTTGCGCAGCACATACGGCGAGTAGTTGCCGCTCCGGGCCTGGCCCTCCCTGCCGGCGTACTCGGCGTCGCGGCCGTCGAAGGCGTTGGGTTTGAACTCCAGCCACAGCCCGAAATAAAACTCGGCTCTTCTCCCGAAAGCGCACCGGGTCGAGGCGGTGTCCATAAGTAGTTGACG
>CAZUAI010000181.1:0-2116 GCA_964617875.1 uncultured Planctomycetales bacterium
CATCCGTACGATCTTCGCTCGTGCGAGGTGCGGATTATGCAACTTGGGGGTTTATCATGTCAATCCGCCGCCCGAGGTCGTCGTTGGTGTAATCGTACTTCGAGATTCGCACGTTGGTGTCTTCGGGATCGACCACGTTGTCGATGAAGTCGATGAGGTCGCGGGAGGTTTCGTACTGCCGCTGGGTCCGTACGAGGGGGTCGCCGTTCTGCGCGGCCAGGTAGCGCACGTGGGCAACGGCGTCGCTCACGGGTGTGGTGCCGTTCTTCATCCGTTCGTACTCGACGCCCCACGCCGGCAACCCCGGGCCTTCTACCCGGTTCAACTGGCCGGTCGCGGTGTCGTAGTGGTAGGTCACGCCGTATTCCGTCCCGATCGAGAAGCCGCCGTCGCGCCCGGGAACCAGGGATCAATAATTGGACTCATCCCCTTTTCCGATCGACCCCTTTGCCGCCCTCATCCGATCCTGGCGCCGTCGCCGTTGGCGCACCTGTCCCTGCTCCGGCGCCCCTTGTACTGCCGGCTGCCTCCGCGTCCCGAATCCAGCGGCCATCTCGAAACGCTACGGTGCCGTTCATTCCGTTAACCCCCTCCACCGTCCGTGTCGCTGAAAACGGTGCGGCATTCGCCTGCACCCAACGCCCGTCCAGCCAAATCTCTGCGGTCCGCACATCATCGGGGACTCGGGAGCTGAGAGGCGCGACCCACCGATCGTCAAATACTCCATCGAGGTCGCGATCGCGGTAGTGCACCACGCAGGTGCTGAGTGCGAATGTAACTTCGCAGTCCCCTGCGACTTGGCTCGCTCCTGATCGATACCTCATTGCCACAGGCCCCAATTGGGCCCAGTAGCCCTCAGCGCGCCCGTGCGCATCGAGATTCAGGCTCAGCACACGTGCGCCGTCCCGGTATAGATACACGGTCTTTTCGTATCCGTGGTTGGCCCCTTGGGCACCCACCTCAGTGACATCAAAACCTCCGGCAGAGCCAACATATGTAGCTGCGAATCCGTCGAGGGCTCGGGGACCGGACCCCAGAACCCGACGCTCTTGATAGAGGCGGCGACCGGCTGTTCCCGCAAGCAGAAGAGCGAAACACGTCAGCGCGCCCATCGCGAACCATAACGCACGCCGAACGTGACCGCTACGAATCGGCATTCCCATACGCTATCCCCACATCTCGGCCCCGGACCGTCCGCAACGTACGGGGCCGCGCATCTGACTTTCCTGGACCGCGACAACACAGATACCGGAGCCGGTACGAACTCGACGCCACGGGTGCCTCGATCCGAACGCATCAACCGCCGCTGCACCCCGCTTGCGCAGCGAGAATCCTAAGGTAGATGCACTCCGGGTCATCGTCGCAGTTCCAACCCGCCGCATTCTGGTGGTCAATCACATACTGCCGGTAACGCTCGCAAACCGTAGCTCGCAGCGCATCGGGTACGGTCCCGCACGCGCCAGCAAGCTCACCAGCAACCGAAATCATCTCGCCGCCAACGCCGATTACTACCTCTACCGGCATTGGCAACGCCGGAGCGGTGCCGCCGCCCCTACAACAGGGTTGGTTGCAGTCGCGCAGCGTCAGCCCTGAGTGGGAAGCGGTGCCCGTGGTCGCGCAGGAAACTAGGCAGGCTCTCAGCGAATCCCGGCACGCTTGCGAGTCCGTCTGTCCCGTAGGGGCGAAGCTTCGCGTCCTGCATCCCAAGCACCTGTTATATGTGGGGACGCATCGGGGATAGCACCATTTGCGTCGTTCTGGCGACGGGGGTCTACCTCGGGCGGGTGGCGAGGGCGGCCTCACGGCTTGGCCACCGTCGGGATCCACGAATTCGGTTGGTGCGTTCCGAAGGCACGTATGCAGATTCAGCTCACCCCTCTCTCCCATCGGGTCCCTGCTCATCCAGCGGCCCAGGCGGAACAAGAGATAACGCCGGCCCCAGTAGCCCATGCCGGTTTCGTCATCGCACCATTTCGCGCTGAACCGGAATGGGTTGGCGCCCGCGTACGGGCCGGCGTCGTCGCGCCAGTCGCCGTCCTCGTCGTCGTCGGAGACCACGACGTTGCCGTAGGGATCGTACTCGTACCGCGCGGCGACGGATTGATCGCCGGCATCG
>CAZUAI010000182.1:0-2102 GCA_964617875.1 uncultured Planctomycetales bacterium
ATCCGTACGATCTTCGCTCGTGCGAGGTGCGGATTATGCAACTTGGGGGTTTACCTACGACCGCCTCGGCCGCAAGAAGACCGTCACCGACGTCGTCGGCACGCGGACGTTTGTCCACAACGATGACATGACGCTCGGTACCGAGGACATCGACGGTTCCTCCGGCGGGCTGTACAGCAAGCTCATCACCCACAAGTACGAGGACGGCAGCGGCGGCAGCGTCTTGGGGCGTGTGGCTGGGTTCCAGATCGGCACCAGCGGCGATCCGGACGCGGACTATGATGTCACGTACCACTACGACGCGGCCGGTCGGATCGCGCGGATTGTCGGGCCCGGGCTGCCGGCCTATGGCGTGGAGTACAGCCGACTGACCGACAGCGATCTTGTCGAGTACGCGCGCTACAAATCGGATGCGAGCACGACCCTGGCGACGATTCGGCGCGCGTATGAAGCCGACCGCGACCTGATCGATTACGTGCAGAACGACACGAGCGGCACCGTGTCGAAGTACGATTACGAGAACGACGCACTCGGCCGGCGCGTGAACGTGGTGTACACCGGTTCAGCGTTCAGCCAGAACCACCTGTTCCTGTGGGGCTACAACCCGCGCAGCGAGTTGATCGCAGCCGATCGGCATCAGGGTACCGATCCGGGCAGCCCCGGCACCCAGTACGGCACGAACGGCGCGTTCGACTACGCCTACGACCCGATCGGCAACCGCGAGAGCTACCAGCTCGACGGCGGCACGGCCACCACGTACACGACGAACAACCTCAACCAGTACACCGCCACAGCCGATCCCACGGAGTACTTCTGCTACGACGCCGATGGCAATCTCGTCCAGGACGGCAAGCCGACCTCCGATTGCAACACGGCCAATGGCGCATGGGCGTACACCTGGGACGGCGAGAACCGGCTGATCCGGGTCGAGCCGGCGGTCACGCCGACCAGCGGTGACAAGAAGCTCGAGTTCCAGTACGACTACCGATCGCGGCGGGTGCGCAAGACGTCCTACACGCACAACGGCAGCACCTGGGCTGAGAGCACCGACCTGCTGTTCGTCTACGACGACTGGAACGTCGTGCTGGTCCTGGATGCGAATGATTCCAACGCGGTCGCTCGCAAATGCACCTGGGGCCTCGATCTGTCCGGTCTGACGGGGAGAGACGGCGCCGACGGTATCCACAGCGCCGGCGGCATCGGCGGCCTGTTGGCCATCGAGGACGTAAACGCCGGCGGTGGATCGGCGAATTCCTATTGGTACTTCTACGACGCCAACGGCAACGTCGGCCAGTTGATCAAAGCCTCCGACCGCTCCCTGGCCGCCCACTACGAGTACGATCCGTACGGCAATACCATTGCCGCCACAGGCCCCTACGCCGCCGCCAACCCGTGGCGCTTCTCCACCAAGTGGCACGACATCGCACTGCCCGGCAACGTGCTCATCTATTACGGACACCGATACTACTCTCCGCGACTGGGACGATGGTTGAATCGGGATCCAATCGAGGAGCGAGGCGGCCCGAGCTTGTACCTTTTTGTTGACTCATCGCCGATTGATCTGGTCGATCCATTGGGACAGCAGACGTCCTGCATGAGACCAGATGGAATAGTCGCCCTTCTCGAAGCCGAACTGAAGTTGGGCCGTGCTACGATCTGTGTCGGAGGAAAAGTCCTCGAATACGTCGGCTCTGTCGGCACAGGGACTACTACGACTATTATACTCAGAGATCCAGCTACAGGTCAGAGAATCCAAACAGTACTCAACAACGCCACCTCTTACAAGGTGTGCCAAACCGCAAGCGGCGGCCTATTCTTCAGCGGAGGAGGGAGCGGCGTCGGCTGGCCTTCCGCACTGTCGTCTGTGTTGATCGCCGTCATCTGCTGGTGTGTTTTTCGCGCCAGGGAACGCCGCCCCAAACCTCATCCTCTGAGGAGGCTCGTGCCGTGAGTGCTGGGGAGTCCGAGAGCAGCGACTTAATGCGAGCCCTTCGGGCGGGTTTTCCTGGAGCACGAGTCGCCGGTCCGGCCGAAGCGACCGCTAACCTAACCCCAGCGTTGCATATTTCGACAGGCTTACGCGGCGGATCGTAGGGTTCGCA
>CAZUAI010000183.1:0-1955 GCA_964617875.1 uncultured Planctomycetales bacterium
TCAAGCCCTATCGGTGGTTCTGGGTCGCGGCCGTCATGGTGGGCTCGCTCTCGACGCTCCAGGTCGTGTGGTCCTTCGCCGACATCGCGAACGCCCTGATGGCCATTCCGAACGTCATTTCCCTCTTCGTGCTGTCGAACGTCGTGGTCGCCGAAACGCGGCAATACCTCTGGCAGGGAGACATCAACGCCAACGAGATCCCCGACGCCTCGCCACCCGCGGCCCAGGCGTGAGGCGGACTCGCTGCGGGGGGGCATGGCACTCGTTTTGCGGTACCGGTGTCCACGTGGCCGAAGGGTGTCCGCAACTACGCTATGCGACTGTCGCAAGGGGTCTGAAGCGAGTCTCTCGGCGGAACTCGTTTGCGGTCGAACCTGGACCGGAAAGGCATGTGGCGGCGGGAAACACCGGCTTCCCGCCGCCACATGATGAATTGACTCATTCGACGCACGAGAGTCCGGCGGTCAGTAGGTCAGGCCGTAGCCGAAGGCGAAGAGGGGGGCGTAGGGCTGATCGCCGACGTTGATCGGGACCTGGTCGATGGAGCGGGGCCAGGTGAAGGAGAGCTTGCCGGTCGGCTTGTAGTCGCCGAAGAGGACGTCCGCGACGCCCTGACCTTCGGTGCCCGGCAGCCAGGCTGCGACGAAGGCGTCGACCTTGGCGATCGTGTCGGTCACGATCATCGGCCGGCCGGAGACGAGGATCACGACGACCGGGATGCCCGTCTTCTTCATATTGTCGATCGCGGCCTTGTCCGCGGCGTCGAGCGTCAGCTCGCCGTTGTCCCCGTTGCCCTCGGCGTAGGGCTTCTCGCCGACCACGACGACGCCGACCGTGGCGCCTTCGGCCCCTGCGCCGTCCTCGGAGAAGGTCACTTTCGTGTCGGGCGAAACGGTCTTTTTGATGGCGGCCAGGATCGTTGTGCCGCCTGTGGTGACGTTGCCGCTCTTGCCTTGCCAGTCGATGGTCCACCCGCCGCACTGATTGCCGATGTTGTCGGCGGTCTTGCCGGCCACGTGGATCCGCGCCGCCTGCTTGGACAGCGGCAGCGTCTTGCCTTCGTTCTTGAGCAGCACCAGGGACTCGCGCACCGCCCGCCGGGCGACTTCGCGATGCGCCGCGGAGCCGAAGTCCTTCCACAGGCTGCGGTCGGCCAACTGCGAGCGGTTCTTGTCCAGCAGGCCCATCGCGCACTTGACGCGGAGGATGCGGGTCACCGCGTCGTCGATCCGCGACATCGGCACGGTCCCTTCCTGCACGAGTTCCTTGAGCTTGGCGATGTACTCGACGAACCGGTTCGGGACCATCGCCATATCCATGCCGGCGTTGATGGAAATCGCGATCGAGCTCTTGTAGTCCCTCGGGTCGATCTGGTCGATCGCGCTGTAGTCCGAGATGAGGAAGCCCTCGAAGCCGATCTCGTCCTTGAGGATCTCCGTGAGCAGCCGCTTGCTGGCCGAGCATTTGACGCCATTCCAACTGCTGTACGACGGCATGATCGTCGCGGCGCATTCCTTCACCGCCGCGATGTACGGCGGCAGGTGGATCTTCCGCAGCGTGGCCTCGTCGATGGGCACGTTCCCGGCGTTCAACGAGATGCGGGCGCCGCTGCCGCCGAAGTTGACGCCGTCGCCGGCCTCGCCCCCGCGCCGCCCGCGAGGGGCCGCGGGTACGGTGCCGCCGTCGGCGATGTAGTGCTTGGCGCAGGCCGCGACGCACAGCGGGCCGGTCAGATCGCCCTGGAGCCCGCGAGTCGCCGCCGCGCCGAGCAGCGACGCAATGCCCGGCTCCTCGGCAAAGCCCTCGTACGTTCGGCCCCAGCGCTCGTCGCGCACGACCGTCACGCAGGGGGCGAATGTCCACTGAACGCCGGTAGCTCGCATCTCGATCGCCGTGATGCGGCCGATCTCCTCGATCAGCTTGGGGTCGTTCGTGCAGCCCAGGCCGATGTTGTG
>CAZUAI010000184.1:0-1929 GCA_964617875.1 uncultured Planctomycetales bacterium
GAACCCTACGATCCGCCGCGTAAGCCTGTCGAAATATGCAACGCTGGGGTGTACCGATGCTACAGCCTCCGGCTTCGCCATCGCTCCGGTTCGCGAAATCGGGCTGCGACCCCGTTTCCCCCCTCCGTTTCAACCCCCCGACTCATTAATCACGGCCGACGCATACCGTCCCAGGATACTCCACAAGCCACCTTGCGTGCCGCACGGTTGTGGGCGCGGTCGCTGCCCGTGACGCGCCGACATAGTAGTCCACGCTCGCGTAGCATAACAGCCGATATCTCCCCGGCGGAACTTCGTCGCACTCCTCAAGCGACAGACCTCGTCGGTGCGCGACGACACGCGGTCCGCGTTGAGTGCCTCGGCGAATCAACACCTCGCCCTTCACAGACACTGGGCGGTCGGGCCCCACGACCACCAACCTGTCAATTCCCTGTTCCCACTCGGGCGGACTTGGCGCCGGAGAGCCGAGGCGAAGCGCGTCGTAGTAGACTCCGTCGTCGCCGACCAAGTACGCCTCGTGGGCACCCAACCAAGAAAGGTGGACGAAGTCTACCGTTGCTTCCTTGCGAGATCGCAGGACTAGCGCGAAATCGATGCTCTGGGTTTCGCCATTCCGCTTCATACGAACACGTGCGATCTCGGCGACGAAGAGCGGGTGGTCGCGGCGTAGGCGCTGCAGCACTCCCGAACTCATGGACGGAATAGACGGAGCACAGGCCGTCAGCAAGAGCGTCGCCACCAGCGGCGTACAACGAAGGTGCTTCGTGCGAAGCTGTGACATGCGCAAGGCTCCACGATTTCACGGCGGCGGACAGTCTCCCTCGCCGCAATCCGTGCAGTCGGCCTTGTTCAAGGCATGACCGATCGCCGCATCCGCCCGGGTGCCAGAGCAGAGCCCCGAGGCCTCAACGCTACCTTTTGCGTACGATCTCACACATTCCTTCTTGTTCGGAAAGGCGTTCGCAATCGGACTACCAGGGTCGCACCGCCCAGAGCACCAGTTTGCCTGTACCTCGGCACACGCTGCGCGATCGCAGTCGTTGTAGAAGCGCTTACTCTTGCATGCCTGCCATGCGTGCTGGAACTCATGACTGTAGGTGATCGCGAGAGAGTCTCTGTCGACGGCACGGTTGTAGCACAGGACCACCATATTCAGGTGAGTGTCGGTATACCCAGTAGCATTCTGGGGATCTCCCGAACCGCAACACTTGCAGATCACCGTTGGACACGTACATCCCCGAAGGAGCATTCTCAGACAGAGGCAATGGGCACGCTTGGGCCTTCGGAGAAGCAAGCACTCCTTGTGTGTGACCGCGAGTCCGAGAGAGTCCGTGTGAACTGGGGGGCTGTGGCGGAATCCCATATAGAGGCCAAGACCACCCGCCTCCTCAATCGGATCCCTGCTCATCCACCGTCCGAGCCGCGGGAGGTAGTGGCGCTCGGGCCACTGGCCCGCGCGGGTTTCCGGATCGAACCATCGGGTTGAGAACCGGATCGGGTTGGCGAGGGCGTACGCGGTGGCGTGCTCCTGCCAGTCGCCGTCGCCGTCCGGGTCCGGGCCGATGACGTTGCCGTACGGGTCGTACTCGTACCGCGCGGCCGGCGTCGAGGCCACGCCCGTGATCGAGCCCTGGCCATCCTTCGTCGTCGCGAGGATCTGGCCGACGTTGCCGTTGCCGTCGTAGCAGTACCAGTAGCTCGCGTCGTCGGAAGTCGATGGCGTGCCCTGCGTCTCGCAGACGGCGAGCAGCCCGCCGATGCCGCCGGCGCCGTGAATCCCGGTCGCAGGCAATGATGCCTGCACCACAACGCCGGCGCCGTGGATGCCGGCCGACGTCGCGTTGCCGTTGAGCCCCGACAGGTCCAAACCCCACGTACACCCCCAAGTTGCATAATCCGCACCTCGCACGAGCGAAGATCGTACGGATG
>CAZUAI010000185.1:0-1917 GCA_964617875.1 uncultured Planctomycetales bacterium
CCACGGCCTTGGCCATCCGCATCAGCCGCAGCTTGGCGGGGAGATGGATTTCCGAGGCCCAGTTGGCAAAGGCGGTCTCCACAAGAGAGTTGGCCTCGGTGTCGTCCGAGAGCAATTGCAGACGCGGGCCGGTGCCGACGCAGTCGTTGGCCAGCGTGAGCACGATGCCCCGCGCGTAACTGTTGTTGGCGACCTCGTACCGGCTGCGATTCCGCAGCGTCTGTCGCACGTCGGGCGATGCGGCCGCGTCGGCGGAGAGACTGTCGGCATTGGCCCAGTGCCGCATGTTGTCGGCATTGGTAATCGCCGCGTCATACTTCGCCCGCATGACTCGGGCGAAGGAACGGGCCTTTCGGGTTGTCTTATTGCCGAACGGCCACATCACGCTGCCCCCGGGGGAGAGAGTTGGACCAGCTTGACGCCCAGACCCTTGCCCGAGGCCGCCTGCTTGCTGGCCAGGTGCTTGTCGGCCGCGATCTGGTCGGTCAGCGAGTGTTGCTCGACGCTGCCCGAATCGCCGGTCGCCTTCTTCGGCCCGGCGGCGTTGTCGCGGATCGTGTTGTCGAGGTTTTCGGCCACGTAAGTCTCCGATGGCGAGCCGTGCATAGTCGCCTTCAGTTACTTACCCGGTGGAATCGAGAACTGGCGGTGAGTCAGAGGTGAATCGGCAGATCGTTACGCATGTAGAACCTGGCGGCGGCGATGGAGCCTAGCGAGCCGTCGCGGCGGTCTGTTCATAGGTCGTCACGCGCCGCCCGCAATGGCGGCACACGCGGCGGCGAAGCACCCGACCACCCCAGGCACGCCGGGTGTAGAGCACGCGGAAGTGCATGCACCCACAGTCGGGGCATTCCAGGCCGCGCTTGGGCGCGGGTTCGCGGTTGTCGGTTGGCTTGACCATCTACCGCCTGCTCCTTTGCAGTTCAGACAGCCGCACACGCTGGCGAACCGGCGCGGCCTTGGCGTCCGTGCCCGGCAACACCGCGCCCTGGACCGAGGCCGCCACGGCGCAACCCACCAGACAGTCGAACCAGTGGTTGTCCGGCCCACCCGCGCGAATCTTCCACTCGTCCACCACGCGGCCTCTGGCCTCGGTCTTCACGCGGTATTCCGCCGTGAGATGCTCGGCCAGCAGTTGATGTTCGGCGGGCTTGTGGCCGAAGAGCGAGACACAGCCGGGATCGCCCATCGCCACGGCCAACCGGGCATGGACGAAACTCTTCCAGTAGTTGGTGTCGATCACAACGTGCCGCGCCTGGCGTCGGCCCTGCACGTTTGGGATGCGCCAATGGTGCCCGACCCGCTCACCGGTCTTGCGCTTGTACTCGCTGAATGGGATGCTCGACGCCCCGACGTACCGTCCGTGGCTCGGCATGATCAATCCGGCGTGGGCGCTCTGGCGGCAGAACTGGTAGACCACGTCGGTGGACTGGCCCCAATTGGCGTCGATCAAACACCGCTCGATCCGCATCTCGGCCCCGTCGTCACGCCGCCAGCGCCGGGTGAGATATTCGCCGGTGAGTTTCTCCAGACCCGCGTAGATCGAACCCTCCAGCCCAGCGCCTGGCGCGACGCGGGCGAGCGTCTTCTGCACCTCGCGCAACGTGAAGACGGGGCGCTGCTGGTCGGGATACGTGCCGTAATCGACGACGTACCCGGTGAAATCATCTTCCCAGGCAACGACGGTGTGGAAGAGCAACTTGCCCTGCACGTCGATGAACATCGTCAGGTGGCTGGCCCCGATCGGAATCACACTGCGGGGGTGCCCATTCGTCTTGGCGGCAATCGCGTCGGCAGTGAGTTGATCCGAATCGCCCTCGTCCTGCGGCAGCGGCTGGTTCTGGTACTCGGCCCAGAACGCGCGTTCATCCTGCAAGCGCAGGTTCATTGCGTGCTGGATCGCCGAGAGTTCATCCT
>CAZUAI010000186.1:0-1855 GCA_964617875.1 uncultured Planctomycetales bacterium
TATCGCACAGAGGCCAGCCTTTTTCCATAGGGGGGGTGAGAAATGCGGGCTAAAGGTGGTGGGTGATTTCGACCGTTGTATTTGCCAGAGCGCCAAACATGGGCTATACTTACGTCCAGAAGGGGCCTTGCAATTCGAGCGTTACGGGGAAGGATGCCAGGTGGACGGATGTTCCTGCAGGGACAGAGTTTATCACTGGCTCCATGAAATGCTCGGAGGCCGAGAATGATCCATGTCGAGATCGTAGGTGAGGACGGGCCCGACACGAGGCTGCTGGCCGAGTCCGCTCAGAAGGCAGTCACACGCCTGGGGTTGCGGGGGGACGTGTTTGTGGCCAGCGACCGCGCGCATCGGGCGCAGTATCGCACGGTCGCGGGCCCGGGGATGTTCATCGACGGAGTCCTGTGCAGCACGGGATCGATCCTCGATTGCGACGATGTCTGCCAGTTGATTCGGTGGCGACACCCGGAACTGTCCGAATTGGGCGTTGCCTGAGACTCCGTAGCTTCCCCCGACACCCGTGATCTACCTCGACAACAACGCCACGACCCAACCGGATCCCGGCGTTGTCGAAAGCCTTCTCCCGTATCTCCGCGAGCACTACGCCAACCCGTCGAGCATCTACCCGTCCGCGCAACAGGTTCGCTACGCCGTGGAACTCGCGCGGGAAAAGGTTGCCGCGCTCATTCACGCCGCCCCACGCCGCATCGTCTTCACCAGCGGCGGGACCGAGAGCAACCACCTGGCGATCCGCGGGCTCCTCGCCGCCCGGCCGGACCGACGGCACATCATCACCACCGCCGTCGAGCACGACTGCATTCTCCGACTCTGCGGCCAGCTCCAGCGCGAGGGCTACGACGTCACGTACCTCGGCGTCGACGACCAGGGCCGGCTCGACCTCGAACAACTGGAGGCCGCGATCACGCCGCAGACGGCGATGCTCAGCGTCATGCACGCGAACAACGAAACGGGCGTGATCTTCCCCATCGACCGGATCAGCGAGATCGCCCGGCGGCACGGCGTCCCGCTGCACGTCGATGCCGCTCAGAGCGTCGGCAAGATCCCGGTTGATATCCAGGCGGTCCCCGTGGACCTGCTTTCGTTCGCTGCGCACAAGCTGCACGGTCCCAAGGGCGTCGGGGCGCTGTACGTCCGCAAGGGTGTTCGGCTGCGGCCGGACTTGCTCGGCGGGCACCAGGAGTACGGCCTCCGCGCGGGCACCGAGAACGTCCCCGGCATCATCGGCTTCGGCATCGCGGCTGAGCTTGCCCTGCAACATCTGCCGGAGGAACAGGGCCGCGTCCGTGACCTGCGTGACCGGCTGGAGGACGGCATCCTCGACCGCATTCCGTACGCCCGCCGCCTGGGCGACGCGGCCGATCGCCTCCCCAACACGACCACCCTCGGCTTCGCCGCGATCGAAGCCGAAGCGATCCTCATCGTACTCGGCAATCACGGCATCTGCGCCGGCAGCGGCTCCGCGTGCAGCAGCGGCTCGCTCGAGCCTTCGCACGTCCTGACGGCGATGGGCCTCGACGCGGCGCTGATTCACGGGGCCATCCGCTTCAGCCTCTCGCGGTTCAACACGGCCGAAGAGATCGACCACGTGATCGACACGTTCCCGTCGCTGCTGAAGCGGCTGGAGCACCTCTCGGGCCGTCCCGTGGCAGACACGTAGCGGGCGACCGCGCGCCGCAGTCCGGTAGGGCAGGTCGCCAGACCTGCCATCTTCGGTGGTGTGCCAGGCATGATGTTTGACTTGGAGGTGCAAGTCCTCTGGGGACCTTGATGACGGGAACCCCTAGCCCGCATTTCTCACCAGCTTTGGGTCGGCGCCGTCTTGGGGTAGGTGATT
>CAZUAI010000187.1:0-1852 GCA_964617875.1 uncultured Planctomycetales bacterium
GGATAGGGGTAGGGAGGCCGCATTGGGTTGCGGCCCCCCTCCCTCCGAACCGTGCGTGCGGGTTTCCCGCACACGGCTCTCCGGTCGATGGTGTTACCTCCGAGAGGATTGACGGGCCGAGACATGGGCGGCTACCAGACTGAACAGCCCTTGGTCGGCGAAAAAGGCGTTGGGCCAACGCTGGAAGTCGCCTCCCTTGGCCACGCCTCGACGTTTCACACGCTTGCGGAGGATCGCCCGCAGCCGCTGGCGGAGCCAGGCGTCGATGGGGGCGAACACGAACGGGCGGCTGTGTTGGAAATACGCGAACCAGCCACGCAGGACCCGGTTGACGTCGGCGACGATGCACGGCAGCGATCGGCCCGAGTTGCGACGGGTCTTCGGCCGCAGCGTGTCTTTCAGCTTTCGGACGCTCTTCTCGCGGGCCCAATGGCGGATACCCCGTCGTGTGCCGCGGAAGTGATAACCCAGAAAGTCGAAACCCTCGCTGCGGGCGTCTACGACACGCGTCTTGCCCGGGTGGAGCGTCAGGCCGTTTTCCGCAACCCACGTTCGCACCAGCGCCAGGGCCCGCTGGGCCTCGTCGGCGGTGCGGCAGAGGATCACGAAGTCGTCGGCGTAGCGGACCATCTGGATGCCCTGGCGGGCCAACAGGTGGTCCAGCGGGTCCAGGTACACGTTGCTCAGCAGCGGACTGAGCACGGCGCCCTGAGGCGCCCCGCTCTCGGGCGTCCACCGCGACGCCCCGTCCAGGATGTCCGCCTGGAGGAACCGCTCGATCAGCGACAGCACCCGGCCGTCGGCGATCTTTTCCTTCAGGCGGTCCATCAACCGGTCGTGCGGGATCGAGTCGAAGTAGCCTTTCAGGTCGGCGTCCACCACGTGGTGGTAGCCTTGCTGGAGGAGTTCATCGACCCGCCGCAACGCGTCCCGGCAACTGCGTCCCGGCCGGAACCCGTAGCTTTGCTCCGCGAAGTCGCGTTCGAAGATCGGTTCGATCACGTTCACGATCGCCGCCTGGACCATCCGGTCGCGGACCGTGGGGATGCCCAACGGACGCGTGTCGGTCGTGCCGGGCTTGGGAATGTGAACGCGGCGTATCGCCTGCGGCCGGTACGTGTCCGTCTTGAGCTGGTCCGAGACTTCCCAAACCGCGTCGGGCAGTCGCCGGACGAATTCCTCGATGGTCACGTGGTCCACGCCGGGGGCGCCGTCGTTCGCAGCGACCTGCTGAAGCGCGGCCAGCAGGTTCCGCTCCGCAAACACCTTGTCAAACAGTCGAAACCATTTGCCTCCTTCCACTCCCTTGACGAGGGTCGTCAACATGCGAGCAGTCCAGACGCACGGTTTGGCGCATCGCCAAAGGGGATGCGCCGCTTCGGCTTGTTGAGCCGGCGGCACTGTCGCCGAGGGGTCTTCCGCGCGTCGGGTCACTCCACATCCATCTCCCTGGGGCCCTTCGCTCCACCGGCGTTGCCCGGCTTCGTCGCTACTATGGCCCCTCTGACTCCTGCCCGGCGATGTCTGGTGCCGGGCAGGTCTCTCTGCGTCATGTGTTCTGCCTTCCGACCATTCCGCCTCCAACCACCTGGTGTTCCCCGCCATCGCTTTGACACGCTACCCCTCAGCGTGACGGGCTTCCGTTTCCGGTCTGGGCTTCGCCACTTGGCAGCAGGCTCGCCGAGACACCCGGCCGAATCGAGTTCACTTTCGTTGCGGACTGGCCGTTCGCCTCCCGGTACTCCCCACCCCGTCTCGCGACGACGCAGTTCCGTTCGGCTACAGGCCGGAGAGCGTCTACCTGAAAAGGACTTCCACCTTTCTGACAAAACACACTTGCAGACGTACTGCC
>CAZUAI010000188.1:0-1545 GCA_964617875.1 uncultured Planctomycetales bacterium
AAACGCACCCAGCGGTGACTATGGTCAGCGCCACAGGCAGGACGAAGCTCCTTCGAAGTCGTACACCGTTCCACACGTCTTGTTGTACTCTACTGCTATTGCCAGGGGCTGGTTGTACCTCTCATTCGCAAAGTACAGCCAGAACCGTTGCTGGCGGCCCCATCACAGTTCTTTCTCTGTGTTTCTCTGTGTCCTCTGCGTCTCTGTGGTTATCTGTAGTCTCTCGGCGTCTCGGGGGCCATCACGCTGGCGTCGATCGGGATGTACTCGATCTGCGGGCCCTCGGGCGTGTGGCTGGCCACCGTGTGCTTCATCCACTTCTCGTTGCTGGCCTTCCAGCGCTGCTTGTAGGCCTCGTACTCCGGGTCGCCCGCGAACTTGCCTTCGGGCACCTTCAGCTCAAACTCGGCCTTGTAGTGCGAACCACGGCATTCATCGCGCAGCCGGGCGCCCTTCGCGATGACCTCGGCCAGTACGATCATATCCTGCACCTGGCGGGCCCAGGACAGCGACTGGTTCGCCCACGGGCTCCTGTCGTCGAGGGCGATGCGCTGCGACCGCTCCTTCAGCTTCGCCAGGCCCGCGAGCGCCTTGTCCAAGCCGGCGTTCTCGCGCTCCACGAACACGTGCTCCTGCATCAGCTCGCCCAATTCGTGGTGCAGCGCGAAGGCATTCTCGCCGGTCGTGCGGCCCATGATGGCCGTGTTGATCTCGTCCTGGCGCTTGCGCTCCGCTTCGAACACGGCGTCGGGGGCGTCGGCGCGGCCTTTCTTCAGGCCTTTGACGTAGGCCGCCGCCGCGTCGCCGGCGACCCGGCCGCTGAACGAGGCACTGAGCAGCGAGTTCGCACCCAGGCGGTTGGCGCCGTGATACGCGAAGTCGCACTCGCCGGCGGCATAGAGGCCGGGGATGGTGGTCGCGTGGTTCTTCGGGCTGACCTGCTGCATGCCGCCGGTCTTCTCGTCCTTGGCAAACGTGACGTAGAGGCCGCCCATACTGTAGTGGACGGCGGGGAAGACCTTCATCGGGCCGGTGAAGGGGTCTTCGCCGCTGAACGTCTTGTACATTTCGAGAATGCCGCCCAGGCGGGACTCAAGGAACTCACGCGGCTTGTGCGAGAGATCCAGGTAGACGACGTCCTCGCCACCGAGGCCGAGACCCATGTGGCGCGTCAGGCGATAGATCGCCCGGCTGGCGACGTCGCGCGGGACGGTGTTGCCGTAGGTCGGGTACCACTCTTCGAGGAAGTAGAAACGCTCCGCTTCGGGGATGTCCTGCGGGCGGCGCGGGTCGCCGGCTTTCTTCGGCACCCACATGCGGCCGCCCTCGCCGCGGCAGGCCTCGCTCATCAGGCGGAGCTTGTCGTGGCCCTTCATGGCGGTGGGGTGGAACTGGACAAACTCGCCGTTGGCGAACTTCGCGCCCTGCTGATAGACGCGCGAGGCGGCGCAGCCGGTCGAGTTGGTGGACATCGTGGACCGACCGAAGATGAGGCCGAGGCCGCCGGTCGCGTGCTCGACTCGATGAAACGGCAAGGCGTCGAAG
>CAZUAI010000189.1:0-1501 GCA_964617875.1 uncultured Planctomycetales bacterium
GGCCGTCACCGGCACGCACTGGAACGGCTACCAGTTCTTCAACCTGAAGCCCGGCAAGAACGGAGTCGCCGATGAGTAAGACCACCGCCAACCCGATCACGTTCCGCTGCGCCATCTACACCCGCAAGAGCACCGAGGACGGTCTGGAGCAGGAGTTCAACAGCCTCGACGCCCAGCGCGACGCGGGCGAGGCGTACATCGCCAGCCAGAAGTCCGAGGGCTGGGTCTGCCTACCCGACCACTATGACGACGGCGGTTTTACCGGCGGCAACATGGACCGCCCGGCGCTGCAGCGACTCCTGGCCGACATCGAGGCCGGCAAGGTCGATTGCATCGTCGTCTACAAGGTGGACCGGCTCAGCCGCAGCCTGATCGACTTCTCGAAGATCATGGACGTGCTGGAACGGCACAAGGTGTCGTTCGTCTCGGTCACCCAGCAGTTCAACACCAGCACCTCAATGGGCAGGTTGATGCTCAACGTGCTCCTGTCGTTCGCCCAGTTCGAGCGCGAGATGATTAGCGAACGCACCCGCGACAAGATCGCCGCCACGCGGCGCAAGGGCAAATGGTCTGGCGGCATGCCGATGTTGGGGTACGACGTGGACGTGCGGGGCGGGCGATTGCTGGTCAACGAGGAGGAGGCCGCCCGCGTGCGGGAGATTTTCGAGCTGTACCTCGACCGTCAGTCGCTCATCACCACGGCGGCGGAACTGGACCAGCGCGGCTGGACCACCAAGCGGTGGACCACGAAGAAGGGCCGCGAGATGGGCGGCAAGCCGTGGGGCAAGAACAGTCTGTTCAAGATGCTGACCAACCGCCTCTACCTGGGCAAGATCACCTACAAGGACGAGATTCACGAGGGCGAGCACGCGGCCATCGTTGACGAGGAAATCTTCGAGCGGACGCAGCGGATGCTCAAACGCAACGGCCGCACGGGCGGGGCGCACGTCAAGAACCGCCACGGGGCGTTGCTCAAGGGCCTGGTGCGTTGCGTCACCTGCGACTGCGCGATGGCCCCGGCCCACACTGTCAAGAACGGCACGAAGGTGTATCGCTATTACTGCTGCACCAACGCCCAGAAACGCGGCTGGCACGTCTGCCCCACGCCGTCGGTGCCAGCGCCGGAACTGGAGCGGTTCGTCGTCGAGCAGGTGAAGGTCATCGGCAAGGACACCGACCTGCTGGCCGAGACGCTTGCCGAAAGCCGTCGCCAGCGCGAGGAAGCCATCGGCAAGCTGGAGGTCGAGAAGCGAACGCTGGAACGCGAACTGCACCGCCACAACAACGACCTGCGCAAGTTGGCCGGGAAGGACGGCCTGGCGACCGACCGTATGGCGGACATTCAGGACCGCATCCGTGCCGCCGAGCAACGCGCCACCGAGGTGCGCGAGCAGATCATCGCCTTGTCCCGCGAGCTGGTGGACGCCCGCGAGGTCGGCGAGGCCTGTTCACCCCAGCGTTGCATATTTCGACAGGCTTACGCGGCGGATCGTAGGGTTCG